>JAQBRS010000005.1 GCA_028286395.1 Candidatus Saccharimonadota bacterium | reverse complement strand
AGAGCCCTGATACAGCAGGACTCATTTCATTTGGCGGAGGAGGAGAGATTCGAACTCTCGCTCCAGGTTTCCCCAGACTAATGATTTAGCAAACCATCCCCTTCAGCCACTTGGGTACTCCTCCATATCGGAGGCCTTTTTTACAGGCTTACGACTTGAACGATTGTAGCATAAAACAGATGTGACGACTAGATTTTGATACGACCATTTGCTACAATTAAAATATAATTGTTTAATATACTAAAAGGAGAAGCGGAATGAAGACCTTACGAAAATTCACTCCATTACTGCTTGCAACCGTTCTCGTATTCGTCGCATCTCTCTTTATCGCCCAAGACTCATCAGCCCTGACTGTTTTTGATGGCGTGAATGCAGCAAGGGGTAACGGCCAACCGGCAGAACTATTTGGCGGCAGTGGAGTCATTACTACTATCACCAATATTCTTCTTTTTATCGTTGGCGCTCTCAGCGTTATCATGTTGATTTTTGGTGGACTTCGCTATGTTATTTCGGCGGGTAACTCGACTGCAGTAACCGCAGCAAAAAACACCGTTCTTTATGCCATTGTCGGGCTTATCGTTGCATTCCTTGCGTATGGGGCCATTAATTTCGTCATAAACAGCCTCGCTCCAGGCTCAGGCGCTGGCTTCACAAACACGTAAATCTTTATTTCTCTAAAACAAAAACGACCCTTCATATAGAAACGGTCGTTTTTTATATTCAATCTGGCGGAGGGGGAGTGATTCGAAATCTCGGTGAGTTGCCCCACTCCGGTTTTCAAGACCGGTGCACTAAACCACTATGCGACCCCTCCAGATGAAAGAACTTTGGCTATTTTAACAGATATGCACAGATCAGTCGAGAGGTTGACGCGAAGTTGCTGCCACCCAAATAGTCGTCGCACCAGCCTGCTTCAATAACAGCGCGGCTTGCAAGATTGTCGACCCTGTTGTTATGACATCATCCAGAAGGATATACGTACTGTTTGGATCAATAATACCCTTCACTTTAAATGCCGTTGCTGCTTGCGCAAACCTATCCTTACGATTCGCGCGGTGTTGAACAAGGAAGTTATCGCGTACAAGAAACTGCTCGACAGGTAAGTGCCTCAATCGACCAAGTCCCCTTGCAACGAGAAGCATGTGATCATAGCCTCGTTCTCGTATATGAACAGGCGTTGTAGGTATGGGAACAAATACAGTTAAGTGGGGAAGTTGCGGCAACCGTTTATGGAGCAGGTCAGCAAGATCTTTATAAGATGCTTTCATATTCCGAAACTTAAATCCACCGACGAGCCGTTGTAGTGCGCCACTTCGCATACCCACAATCCATGCTTGATTAAATGCTGTTTTATGGTCAGCGCAGACCCCTTGAGAGCTTGGCTTTTCGCATAAAATACATGCCGAAATTGGCTCGTCAATGATGTTATATTTACAATTATCACAAAAAGTCGACCCAATTTGACCACAGCCAGAACAGAGGTGCGGCGCGACCACTGCAAGAAGGCTGTCGAGTATTGTGTTTTTTACGTTTAGCATAAGTATCTGGTTGATTATAGTGAAGGTGCCCGTTATAATACGAAGGACTATTTGTCAAATTAGCCTAGAGAAAGTGGAGGATATCATGGCCCGCAAACAAAACGAAGACCTATTAATTGAAGATGAACTTGCTGCCGCTTTTTTGAGCGACGACGATCTCTCATCATCTGACGCACCAGCGCCAGCTACGACTGACGACACTTGGGATGACAGTGAAGAAGAATTTCCTGGCCAACTAGCTGTAGATGTATACGAAACTGACGAAAAGCTCGTCGTGAAAGCTCGTACTGCAGGTGTAAACAAAGAGGAGCTCGATGTCAGCATTAGTGACGGCATCTTGACGATCAGCGGAACACTCAGTAGTGGTGACGATGAAGGTGCGACTAACTGGCACATTCAAGAATGTTACTGGGGAGAGTTCAGCCGAACACTCGCATTGCCTGTCAGCGTGAAGGAAGACGAAGTAGAAGCAGTCCTAAAAGACGGCGTTCTCACGATTACCTTTACGAAGATCCGACAAGAACAAGCAAAGAAGATCCAAGTTCAATAATAGTTCATTAATCTTAGTTGATTATTAACAAAAACTCCTTTAACCGGGAGTTTTTGTTTTACGTCCGAGAAATAGAGGACAAAGAAAACTCCGGAGAATATCCGGAGTTTTAATTCTATAGTAAAGGTTTTGAAACAACTACTTTGTAAGTGCGCCGAGAACCCAGTTCACAACCGCGAACGCCAAGAAGGCAACAACTAGTCCGATAATCGCATACATAATTGTGTTCTTTGCAGCTGTTACATTTCCACTGTCACCAGCAGAGATTGTGTAACGAATACCACCAATGATCAACATGATCACAGAAATAGCACCGATTACGAACAATAGAACGTTTACGATTGTCGTAAAGAGTGGGTTTGAACCAGTAAATAGGTTCTGAGGAACGTTTCCACCAGGGTTAGCGGCGTTAATACCGTCCTGTGCGGCGTTTTGTGCAAATACGGTTCCGCTTGTTGGAACAAATACTGCTACGAGGGCTAGGGCAGTTGAACCTGCGAAGCTAGCGAGCGCTTTTTTTGAAATTTTCATTTGATGATATTCCTTTCTTATAGAATCTCTTGGTACTGTTATAGCAGATATACTGCGGTTTGTTAAGGGTAAACGTTACTTGAAAAATACCTTTATGACATAGTTAACGATCGCAAACGCCAGAAATGAGACGACGAGACCGACGATGGCATACATAACAGTATTCTTTGCCCTCGTCACCCGCGCAGAGTCTCCTGCGGATGTCGTATACAGCAATCCACCGACGATAAGCATCACCACCGATATAGCCCCGACGATGAAGAGAAGGACGTTGATAACTGTTTTGATGATATCGTTTGCATTTGAACCCTGCTTTGCACAAACAGCAGAGTCGGTGACACCCTTACACTGGTCAGCGATTGCATCAATCGCATGTGCACCAGTAGGGGCAAGCAATCCGATGCCCAGTATGACACCAAGGACCAAGACAAAGTTTCTAATCTTATTCATTATTTAAACCTCAAGAATACATAGTTGGTAAGCGCAAACGCAGAGAACACGACAGCCAGACCCACAATAGCGTACAGAAGGAGATTCTTACCCCTTGTCACCTTCGCCGAGTCACCAGAAGATGTTGCATACGTAATACCACCGATGATAATGACAATAACCGCAACAACACCGACGAGTCCGTAAACAATATTCAATCCGTTCTTCAATACCGTATCCGCACTTTGAGCCGGAAGAGTTATGCCATTCACGGTGCTGACAGGACCTACAACGTTGAATATTAAGTTCACCACCGCAACAGCGGCGATCGATATAACCAGTCCGATTATGGCGTTAAAGAGTGTCTTTCGCGCTTTTTCAATCTGACTTGGGTTATTTCCACCTGTTAGAAACTGGAAGCCACCGAAGATAATGAAAAAGAAGGCGATATAACCGACAACGGTCAACGCCATACCGATGACGTTAAGGGCGACGCGCCAAATGAATCCTTTTAAATCGATTGTTGTGCCGTCAGGTGAGATGATGCCACATTGACCCTTTGTGACAGTTGTCAGTCCCTTAAACCAAGGCTGAATACCGAGGATCGGCTTTTCACAGTCAGCAGGAGTCGATGCGGCATAGCTGGTTTGCGGAGTAACAACCGCAAAAGCAGGTGCCGCAAGAAAAGCAATAAAGATGAACGCAATAAATATTTTTTTGATACGTTTCATTAGTTGAATATACCTCCAGGGATAAGGAAGTTAAGTACCGAATACATCACCGCATAGGCAATGACGCCAATAACGACGTTTGTAATAATACCCATAGCTTTTTTCACCTGCTCAGGACTACCCCCCGCAGAGGTGTAAAGGATTGCACCGTATACAATACCCCCAACCGCCGCAATACCGACACCAGCAGTGAGGATATTAATTGCCGTTAAGAGAAGACTCCATAGTCCAGTGTTTTGAACACCCGGCTTAGTCACATCGACGTTATTACATTTAATAATAGAGGTCTCGGTTTCACACCCATTTTTACCCGGTGTAACAGTGGTGGCCGCCGCAAATGCTGTCGTCGGGGCCGTAAATGCTACTAAGCCGATTAGCAAAAGCAAACTTGCAACCACTGTTTTTACTGTTTGTTTTATCTTCATACTATCTATAAATTACGACGTTCCTTGCTTTTTTGCAAGTTTGCATACATAAGCTATTTACTTTTTCACACTTTTATGCTATATTAACGATAACAAAGTGCCACAGGCGCTGAAGTTGCGAAAGAGCCCAAGTCGATACATACAATAGTCGCCAAGCGCGAAAGGAACACGCAAAGTGTCAGAACCAAGCAACAATTTCGAACGTCCAAATCTCAATCAAATTACAACCCCTACTATTAGTGGTGGTACGGAACAGAAAGATACAGTTAGCGCACAGCCTGACGTTGTCCTTCCAGAGCACGCAACGGGTTTTTTCCGAAAAGCATGGGAATCAACACTCGGTAGGGTTGGTCTTATCGCAGGTGGTACCGCCGCAACCGCAGGACTCGTATTTGGTGCTGTCGAACTTGGAAGCGCGGTGACGCCTGGTTCTGAACACCACGCTGTCGCAACCGCCCCTGCAACTCCTGGCGCAAGCGAAACGGCGAAACCACCACAAGGCGGTGAAGTTAACGTAAAGGTACTTCCTAAAAGCGTTGTAGAACTTGGCTCTTTTGAAACACTTTCACCCGCAGAAAAAGCACAAATTAAAGCATGGGATGCAATGGACATCGATTCATTCCGCGAAATGCCACTTGCTGATCAACGGACTTTTGCAAAGTTTGTATATGACAATAACCTAGGCATCACCAAGTATCGCCTCGATCAAGCTGGTCGTAGCAGCCTTTACCAGAATGCAGATACTAAGACACCGCAAGGTATCGTTAATCAACAAGACCTTACTTTTGCAGTACTTTCTTCATTGAAAGAGCAACACCCCGACGGTATTTTTGTTAACACCCTTACACAACACAAGATGTTATCTTTGCTATCAAATGATGCGGTAGCGACAGTTCGCCTGGATACACAAATTGATACCTGGAGTGTTAATACGCAAATTATTGATGAAGTTGAAACAGTAACTAATAGTGTCACCAATAGCGACGGCACATTCACTATAGCCACTCATGGTGAAACATCAGGAGTTGATGGCAATACCCGATTTAGCCTTCAAGAAGTGAAGTCAATCACCGGCGAAACATCGATCTTTCCAATCACCGTCGGCGTTAATCAATAAAATACCCCTGCAAAATATACAACCCCTGATAAGCACTAGCTTTTCGGGGGTTTTTGCTGTTTAATTAACCCCAGGTAGGGTATGAAAAACAGACAACTTCGACATCTTGTTATCATAGGCGCCCTCATTGTCTCGGCATTTGGGCTTTTTGCCTCATCCCAAAATGCATTTGCTGATAACAGCACTCAGGCAGGGTGTGTTGCGGCCGGCGGAACCTGGAGCACGGTGAATAGCGGCCCAGGAGGTCAAGGTACAACTGGCACCTGTACACCAAAAGACACAAAAGCAGCCTCTAACATGACGCCGATTAACCAAATTAAATCGTACTCATATTATGCGGCGCTTTCAAACTGTTCACGAAATGGCTTTGTTGGTGGCGTGGGCTACACGAACCAGTGGAATATCTTTATTGCGACAGGAGATGTTACCACTCCGAAATCATGGCTCGGAACCGGCGTATATCAGACGGGGTACATCATCGATGGCACCGATGCACAGCAACAATGTAGTACGATGATCGGGCCCGCATTAACTCTTTGGGGCTATTCGTCAGGTGATTACGAAAACTTTATCCAAAGTGTCGGTTATACGCTTCAGAAAGAGCAAAATTGCACGGGTACAACTTCATATGATCAAAGCTGTAAAGCCACAGGGAACCAAACCTATGGTATCGATACATCGAGCTCAAAAGTCGTAAGTAACTTCCAGACAACAATTAAGAACAATAACTACGGCGCACTCGCGCCAAATATCAGTAAAAATCCTGGACTTATGTACTTCCGTGCACAAGTTAATATTGAGCTGCCTGCTGCGTGTAACGCAAAGCCATACAAAAAAGTATCGGACCTGACAGCCGATGAAAAAAAGCTATATACGAATAACGACGGCATTCCACAACCTGCTGCGACGAATAACAATGGAAATCCGTATGGAAGTTCGACCACATGGAGTCCAAATAAAGATTACTTAATCGTCCACCTAGTTAATGGAACGACTTGGGGTAAAGAAGACTGGGTGTATAAAATAGCCAAAGCCGACTGGTCAAAGGCTATCCCGCTCGCAGAAAATCCAGCTGGTGGTTCGCCTGACATCAGTACTTGCGTGGGTCTTGCGAAAAATACTTACGGCTGGGCAAACTCAATTGTTGCTGACGCAGCCACCATGATTGCAGCCAATAAAGATCCTGCAACTAAGTACGGTTCATATATCACGACGCCAGGCCAGGGTGCGGTTCTTGGTGCTGATAGTTCGCAAAATACTAACCCCGACGGAAAATCCTCATGTGTCATCGAGGGTATCGGCTGGATTATCTGTCCGGTTATTACATTTATGGCGAATATTGCCGACGGGGCGTTCGGGTTCCTGGCAGACAACTTCTTAAGGACGGACCCGCAGGTACTCAATACCAGCGCAGATAATGGGACCTTTACTGCGTGGTCAATCATGCGTACTGTCGCAAACGTCGTTTTCGTAATTATCTTCCTTATCATCATCTTCTCGCAACTGACAAGTGTTGGTGTCTCAAACTACGGAGTGAAGAAGATGTTGCCGAGACTCATTATCGCCGCCATATTAGTAAATCTGTCGTTCTTTGTTAGTCAATTAGCGGTGGACATCTCAAATATACTCGGTTACTCAATAAAAGACGTATTCAATGGAATCACGAACAAGGTTGCTAATACAACCTCGCTCGATACACTTGCGGCAAGTCCATTTAATACAGGGAAGGGTGGTTTCGCTACGATTGCCGGAACCGTAATAGCAACAACCATCGTTGGTGTCGCTGGGTATGCAATGCTCTCAACGCTTATCCCTATCCTACTAGCTGCGGTTATCGCTCTTATTATGATTTTGTTTATACTGGTTGCACGTCAGGCAATTATTATCTTGCTGATTGTTATTTCGCCACTCGCGTTTGTTGCATTCCTCCTGCCAAACACCGAAAAGCTGTTTACCCAGTGGCGGAAAATGTTGACCGCAATGTTGCTACTGTTCCCAATAATCGCACTCGTCTTTGGTGCATCACAACTTGCCTCACAAATTCTTACGGATGCACAGGTATACAAGGCATCCGCCAGTGGTGGGGGTGACTTATTTGGACAGGTCATTGCAGCCGCCATTCTTGTGCTTCCATTGTTTGTTGTTCCGGTTCTGTTGAAGAAATCACTTGATGGCATTCCCGTTCTCGGACAAATGGCAGGTAAACTCGCGAGTCGTGCAAACGGAAATCTTGGCAAGAAAGTCAAAGAATCAAACACGGGAAGTTTGCTTGGTCGCAGCCGAGCCTACAAGAAAGCCGGTCAAGAAGCATATCGAGGCAGGTCATTTGCGAATCGAATTACGAAGGGTGGTCTTGCCGGTGCACTTGCTAGGGGTATATCAGTTACTCCTGCCGGTATAGCTGGACAAGACTCACTTATTAAGTCAGCGACCGCAGCAAGTTTGAAAGCCGAAAATGAAGAGCTCGAAGCTGCGAAAGGCGTCTTTGTTAACTCGAATATTAGCGGAAAAGAGAGACACGACCTTGCAACAAAGGGTTCCGTTACTATCAAGCGAGACGGCAAGCCTGATCAGGTTTTGAGCGGTGATGTCATGCAACGAGCCGCTATTCAAGAACAAATGCGTGTTGGTTCATATGGCGAACAGGCGGAAATTATTGCTTCTTCTGCAAAGGGGAGAGACCTCGAGAAGTTCAGCCAAAGTATTGCAAACGGTGTGGCCCAAAATGGACTTGCCGGCAAAGATCCGGCACTTGCTGGCAAACGTGTCGATGAAATCTCTCAAGGTAAGTTTGATCAAGAAAGTGCAGTTAAGGCTGCGATTGGTGAGGGTAAGTACACAGCCGAAGCCTTTGCAACTATGAACGATGACGCACGGGCAACTGCGATTGCAATCGCAAGAGAAAAGGCAACGAACCCAACGGATCCAGATCCTTCATACCTCGAGGCGCTACAGCGTGCAGCACAAGGTATTCGAGACTCTGCCGAGATTAGCGGTAAACTCAATAACAGCGCTAAAGCAGTTGCTCAGTTGAATGGGCTGATCGGTGCGCCACCCGCTGCTGGTGCGCCTACATTAAATGTTCCACACACCTAGCCTCCACGATACGCCGGCAAGCTGATATACTATAACCACTATGGCAACCTATAAAGTTCCCCAAGACGTCGAGGCGGATGACAAGTTAATCGGACCGTTTAGTTTCCGACAATTTATCTACCTTATTATTGTCGCACTTTCGGGGGCGGCTGCTTGGGGACTTTCGCAATTATTTATTGGCCTCGCGATTATCCCGCTTCCAGTCATCCTACTGTTTGGTGCGCTTGCATTACCACTCCGTAAAGACCAGCCAATGGAAATTTATCTTGCTGCGATTATTTCGTACTACCTGAAACCACACAAACGACTTTGGGATCCGGATGGGGTAGAGTCGCTTATTGAGATCACCGTGCCAAAAATCGTTGAGGTTCAACGTTCAAAGAATATTACACAGGCCGATGCTGAACAGCGATTTAGTTATCTTGCGGGAATTGTTGACTCCGGTGGATGGGCGATTCGCGGAACTGGTGCGCAGGCATCACCGAGTACGGTCCTTAATAATGACATCTTTCTTGAGGCGCAAGGCGCGCAGGACGTCTTGGACGGTAACAACTCTGTTGCACAAACGTTTAACACAATGATAAGCAAAGAGGCTGACCGTATGCGTCAAGAGGCGATTGATCGTATGCATGCCCCCACAGTGGCGACACCCGCACTCGTTGTACCGATACAACCAGAGGCGACACCAATCTTTAATCCGTATCCAACCAATATTCAACAAAGTGTTATTCAGCCGATGAATGACCCGTCTCACATGACCACACAGCCCGCTTCAGCGCCGGTGCCACCGCCAGCACCACAAACTGCGACAACCACTAGCGATAAACCAGTGTCAGCTGATATAATAAACCTTGCAAACAACTCTGATGTATCAATCGAGACACTTGCGAGTGAGGCACACCGTCTTCAACAAAAGGAAGATGATATGTCGCAAGAAGTAGTGATCTCATTACGATAACAGAGTCTAATAAGGGAGTGGGCGAGTACAGGGTATGCCACCAAATAATCCATTTTTAAATCAGCCTAGCGCTACTGGCGTACCGGCTCCTACACCTGTTACCCAGGCTCGTCTTGCCGTTGCTCCGATTCAGGCCGCCCCTATTGCTCAACAGGCAGCTAATTTGGGTTCGGGAACAACTGCTCAGCAGACTCGACAAGCACCAAAAAACCCTAATTCCACCCAGAATACACTCCAGTTATCTGAGGTGCGCGACAATATGGTTATTATGATCGACGGCTCTATGCGTGCCGTTGTCGCATGTAAATCAATCAATTTCGATCTTATGAGCGAGCGTGAACGTGAAGGAGTAGAGTATAGCTACCAGAACTTTCTTAACTCACTCAACTTCCCGGTTCAAATTTTGATTCGTTCACAACGAGTTGATATTGGGCCATACCTCGACAAACTCGTCGCTACTCGTCGCACACAGGACAACATGCTCCTTGGCGTATTGATGGACGACTACATTAATTACATTGATACACTCTCACAGGAAGCAAATATCATGGAAAAATCTTTTTATATCGTTGTTCCGTACTTCCCGAAGGGTGATGCAGCTAATCTCCTTGACCAAGGAAAAGGCTTCTTCGGAAAACTCTTTGCGAAGCCAAACAATACCGTCACTCGAATCGATACGGCAACCTACCAAAAGGCAAAAGATGAGATCAAGAACCGCGTTGATAACGTTGTTGCGGGTATGTTCCAAATCGGCGTACAAAGTGTCCAACTCGACACAAAATCTTTAGGTGAATTGTATTACAACTTCTACAACCCAGACACAGCCGTTCGTCAGCCCCTCGGTGACTTCGAGAACACAACAGGTATTTATACAAAGAAAGCGGGTCCTGCAAGTGCACCTGCCCCAGGAGTGGCGCAATAATGGCAAAACAAACTGCCGTTGATGTCGCTGCCGAGCAACGCGCCCGCGAACAAGCCGAAGTAGAGCAAGCCTTCTTAAAGGGTGTTTCGACGCTTCGTGATTTGATTGCACCAAGTAGTATCGAGATTCACTCATCTTACTTCCGTCTTGGAACAAAATACGGTCGTACACTATATGTCTACGGCTATCCTCGACAAATCTACACCGGGTGGCTTAGTACGCTCATCAACATCGATGAGGTTTTGGACGTCAGTATGTACGTTTATCCTGTTGATAGCCAAGTCGTCCTTAACAATCTTCGTAAAAAAGTAACGCAGCTCGAGGCGAGTACTTCAATTAACAACGAAAAGGGTAAAACTCGTGACCCAGCACTCGAAGCGGCTATTAATGACGCCGAGGAACTCCGTGACCAGATTCAACTTGGTGCAGAGCGATTCTTCCGCTTTGGTCTGTATGTAACATTATGGGCAGACAGCATGGACGAATTAAACTTCGTACAAAACAAGATCGAAACATTATTTGGACAACAACTCGTCTTTAGTAAGGTGGCATCGTCTCAACAAGAACAGGGACTCAATAGCACTATTCCACAGATGTCGGATCAACTGCAAATTCGTCGAAACATGAATACTGGCGCAATTAGTACCAGCTTCCCATTCACGAGCGCCGACCTCACCGACAATACCGGAATCCTCTACGGTATTAATATGCACAATAACGGGCTGGTCATCTTTGACCGATTCAAGCTTGAAAATGCCAATATGGTTGTCTTTGCAAAATCTGGTGCGGGTAAATCGTTTACCGTGAAGCTTGAGGCACTTCGAAGCATGATGCTTGGGACTGAAGTGATTATTATCGACCCAGAAAATGAATATCAGAAACTCGCTGAAGCGGTCGGGGGAAGTTACGTTCGCCTAAGCCTTAATTCGGCCACGCGTATTAATCCATTTGATCTCCCTCGAGTCATAGATAGTGATGAGGCCGAAGACGCCTTACGTGCAAACCTTGTCACACTTCATGGACTCTTCCGTTTAATGCTTGGTGGTACGCAGGTTGCGGCTAACGGAACAACAATGGCAGCACTAAACCCCGTTGAAGAGGCTGATCTTGATCAAGCGCTGATCGATACTTATGCCCGTGTTGGCATCACCAGCGATCCTTTGACACATAACTCACCACCACCTGTTATTAGCGACCTTTATGACACACTCCTTCATATGGGAAATACTGGGCCGCAACTGGCGCAACGACTTCGTAAATACACCACAGGTACATTCGCGGGTATCTTTAGCCAACAATCAAACATCGATATTAATAACCCAATGGTCGTCTTTAATATTCGTGACCTTGAGGACGAGCTTCGCCCAGTTGCTATGTATATTGTCCTGAGCCACATATGGAACATTACTCGTACTGAGCGTAAAAAACGCATGCTCATCGTTGATGAGGCGTGGCAATTAATGAAATATGACGACTCAGCTAACTTCTTGTTTAGCCTTGCAAAGCGCGCACGTAAATACTTCCTCGGCTTGACGACGATCACTCAAGACGTTGAAGACTTTATGGGAAGCAAAATGGGCCGTGCCATTGTCGCCAACAGCTCAATGCAACTTCTATTGAAGCAGTCTTCGAGTGCTGTCGACGTGTTGTCTGACGTCTTTAAACTGACCGAGGAAGAGAAGAAGCGTCTTGCAAACTTCCCAATCGGACAGGGTCTGTTCTTTGCGGGACAAAGTCACGTTCATATTAATATCCAGGCAAGCCAAACAGAACAACAGCTTATTACCACTAATCCCCAAGCTTCCCAACAGGGAAGAGAGGCACCCCAAACACCTACCGTTTAGGGTATAATGGGTAGCAGTTATGGCGTCTCCTAAAACAACACTGCCGAATGATAATAAAGAAGAGCAGGATAGTGCTTACAATCCTGGCGAGCAATCATACCGTGAAGGCATGGGGGCTGGATATACTGGCGCTGGTATTGATCAACTAGAGTCATTCGCAAATGACCCAGCGAATCATGATTCAGCCGATGCTGTTCGCAACGCAGAAGAGGCTCCCGCGGATGGTGCAAGTGGATTTTATAAACCGTCACCTGAAGGACAAAAGAAGTCAAAAGTAACCGCCAAAAGCTTCTTTAAACGTAAGGGTGCGATTGGTGCACTTATCGGACTCGTCTTTGGAACGGGGCTTGGTTTCTCGGCGCTTCTTTCGCCAAGTCTTTTAATCGTCCACATGAAGGAAATCATGGTAGAGAAGTTTGACACGCAACTTACGAGTATGGACGCGCGAACAAATAAATTACTAAGTACAAAAATTAATGGAGCAACTACCGGCCTTTGTGGGTCAGTTGTCACAATTAAATGTAAGTTCTCAACAATGTCCGACGCACAGGTTAAAAACTTCAGGGATGCGGGTATAGATGTCGAGCCAGCTGAGCCTAATGCGGGAACAAGAACAAAACCAACAGGGTATAAGTGGAAAGGCGAAACAGTTACCGCCAGTAAATTTGCCAGCCTCTCGCAGGCTGATCCAGAGTTTAAAGCAGCACTAAAGAAGGCCTACAATCCTCAGTACGCAGGATTAGCCGGTAAAGCGTGGTCGAAAGCAGCATCCTTCCTTGGTATCTCAAAGAAGCCACCGGACCTTGAGGGTACTACGGACGAAGAGCGCATGAAGAAGCTTAATTCCGTTGCAAAAAATGGTGAAGCAAACATCACAACAAAAGTGGCCGCAGATTTTGAGGAACCAGCCGACGAAAATGGCAACGGGGGATGTAACGCACAGTGTGCTCAAGGCAAGGCAGACACATTTAATGCGACGGCCGGAGGTATTCAAGAGGACGGCACAAGCGGAAATGCAGGCAAAAAAGTAAGCGCGCTTCTCGACGGTGCACCACTAGAAGCTGGCGCAGCTGCTATTAAGCTTACCGGTGTTGTTGACTACTACTGTCAAGCCTACGGTGCTATAAATGCCGTCGGATACGCCGCAAAAACGATTCGTGCCGTGCAGCTTGCGCGTTATGCGATCGTATTCTGGAACGCGGCCGATGAAATAAAGGCGACTGGTGGACTAAAACCAGCTACGGCAGCATTCTTGGGATCAACCCTGACCCAAGTCACTAAAGATGCAAAAGGGAACATCTTAAGCGGAGCCGGGACCGACTCGTTCGGGTTTAAGTATGCCGCGTATGGAGATACGACCGCCTCTACAAGGAGTATGAATATATCTAACCGCTTCCTTGCTGGGGGTGGGTTCACTGGTGATCTTATTAATTTCTCAAATACCGTTGAGGGGGCTCTTGGTGGGCGACAGACTGCGCGAAATACTTGTGGTGTCCTTGCGAACCCAATCGTTGGTGGTGTTTCATTAGTGGCCGGCGTGGCCGCACTCTTTGTCCCTGGTGCCAACGTGGGTCTTGAGGTTGCAAAAGCCGCGGTTGGAATTGTTGTCGGCGTTGGATTATCACTTCTTCCTGCACTGCTCAGCGATATGATCGCCGGAACAAGTACGGCCGATATTTCTGGTGAAGCCTCTGTCGACGCTATTGCCGGAGGTGGTGGAAAGATACTTAGCGACTCTGTGGCTGGCTTAAACGGAAATGGCTTAATGAATAAAGCCGATGCAGCCGAATATCTTTCGCAGAACCAAAAAGTTGCCGTATCATACGGACAAGCAGATGCAGTCGCGCTTAGTCCATTCGACCCAACCAATCAGTATACATTCCTGGGAAGTATCGTTTCAAAGATCCTCCCCATTGCCGGATCTATTAATGACGGAAGTACCTTCATATCATCATTCGGCTCTCTTCTTTCAACGTCATTTGGTAGCATTATGCCGAAGTCGAGTGCGCTCACGGATCAGCAATACACCGATTCAGTTAATGTCTGTCAGGATCAAGATGCTGCTGACGCAGGCTATGCAACCGATCCTTTCTGTAACGTTGTTCGTGGAATTCCGCTTCGCTATCTCAATAAAGACCCTACCCAAGTTGTTGATGAGCTCATCGCTTCTGGTGATCTCACTCCCGATACACAGGTCCCGACTCAACAGTATCTCGACTTCATCAGCAAATGTATCGATAATACGAACTCACCAGGCTATAACACGACCGATACAACTGGGTTCGATGCTCAGGGCGCAAAAGATTGTATTATCGATGACAGTAATGCTAACAAATACCTCAATTATCTTGATACTCGTGTCCAATCAGAAATGGACGGAACAGACGTTGCTGACTCGGGAACAGCCTCAACAAGCAGTGATATTACTGATAAAAAGGCCTTGGCCGCGAAAATCGTTGCAAAGAATAAAGTCACCTACCTTGGAAATGTCCAACCAAAACTAGAGGATATCGCCAGCGGAAAGACCGATCCAAACGCATTGCCGTGTGGAATTAATATCAATATCCTTCGCGTTATCGACACGATCACCGACAAATACCCGATCAAGATTAGCGACATCAACCGTAACTGTACGAAGAGTACCGCTAATGGAGCCTCGTCTACCTCGAGTCGTCACTATGCAGGAAACGGAAGCGCAATTGATATCGCGGTTATCAACGGGGTTGCCACAAGGGGACGCGATGCGATTGCGATCAGTACGATCAATCTTATACTTCCGGTATTGGCTGCGGCTGCGGTACAAGGAGGGCATTCGAGTCTTGGACAAAGTGAATGTGGCACGACGCCAGCCCTTCCGAAAGGCGTGATTACTTTCAATGACTTCTGTACCCACCTTCATATCGATGTCCAACCGTCCTCCGACCCTAACTTGGATTATGTAGGTAAGTGATGAAGAAACGAATTCTCTCCCTATTCATGGTTGCGCTCGCAATTACTTCGTTTGGTATTTCGGCGGGGAGGGCTTTTGCTGTTGATCAAGTTTTCTATAGTGGAAATAACATTTTGTTCTATAACCCGGATGACACAAGTTGTAGTACGACATCTGTTGCGACGACGGGCGATAATATTGGAAATGCATATAACTTCTTTGTCTCAAAGGGATTAACTGCACTTCAAGCATCTGCGATTATAGGTAACTTGAAACAAGAGTCCGGACTTAACCCCAAGGCACTTAACTCAATTGGTGCCTACGGTATTGCTCAGTGGCTTGGTGGACGAAAAGCTAATCTATTAAAAGACCCTTATTACACCAGCGGGGCAACTGACCCAAGTAAGGAGTTACAGGTTCAGTTAAACTTCTTATGGAGTGAGCTACAAGGTGCCGAGAAGGGCGCATATACCGCTCTTACGTCGTCAACTTCGACTGATGCGGGTGCATTAGCGTTAGTCTTTGGGCAAACCTTTGAACGATATGGATCGGGTGAAGCGGGCAGTCGTGCAAAGTATGCAGCGGACGTGTATACGCAATATGGCTCGACAACATCAACAGGAACAGGAGCGTGTACGCAAGCGGGTGCGGGTGGCTTCGTCTACTATTCACAGAAGGACCCAAAGTGGGGTGATCATATCTACGGTGATGCCGGTGCTATTAAGTACGCGGGGTGTGGACCGACATCTCTTGCAATGATCGTCGCAACGCTCGCTGACAAAACAGTAACGCCAGTTCAGACGGCGGACCTCGGTGCGGCTAATGGCTCTGCGTTCTCGGGAGGAACAAAACACGTACCGCTTCTTCAAGCAGCGGCTACGAAGTGGGGTATAACCTACACTGATATTTCTTCACAACCATTTGATGTTGCGATCCAGGCAGTTAAGGAAGGAAAGCTCGTTTACATGGGTGGGCAAGGCGCCGCACCATTTACAAGCGGGGGACATGTCGTCGTGATGCGAGGAGTGACACCTGATGGACAGATTATTATTGCCGACCCTTATCGAAATGCCGCTGACGTTTATTCACCGCAGACAGTTGAAGCGGGTCGTGGATCAACCTTTATTATCAGCAAGGGGGCAAGTATTTAATCATGAATAGGCGAAGAGTTGTTATTGCAGTAGCTATAGTAGTTCTTATCATCATCCTTATTGTTCTTGCTATCGTTAAAGCGGTGTCGGTTAAGAATGATCAAAAAGAAGCGTACTTAAAGTCGGCCGTACAACTAACGGTTGATAAAGATACCGGCGATCAAATTACAGTCGACCCAAATCTTGGTAATCAAACTGTTGAAACACAACCCGTTACTGTTTTAGGGCTTGAGGCAATTATTAATGCTGGTGCACTCGATGAACAAATTAACTTCGTCAAAGATCAGCTCAATACATTCTCAGCTGCACGGTTAAATAATAAATATGCGACCATTACGGTTCGTCCTCAAGGATTAACGACAGCAGATGGTGTTACCTCGACAACTATTCGCTTGGGGCAGTCAGACGATATTCTTCCCATTACTATTACCGCAAAAAACACCGGGGAAACCCAAGTCGTCATTACCGATCCTTCGAATAAGTTCGGTGGAACGTTTGATAGTGGCCTCACCATTATGGGTGCTGATTAGTTCAGCGCAACGTGGTGATACTGCGTACTATCCGATAAAACGTGCGTGCTCGTCATCACAATCTGATGTTCTCGTGTTCGATCACTGAGTGATTTTTGACGAGCAAGGTCAAGTTCCGAAAAGACATCATCTAGTAGAATGAGTGGCTTTAGTCCTGATAGCTGTTCAATGATATCGACTTCCAGAAACTTCAATGCCAGAACAATCGTTCGGACTTCTCCGCGTGATGCGATTGACAGAGCGGGGGAGTCGTTGAATACAAACATCACGTCATGACGGTGTGGCCCGACCGAAGTATTGCCGAGCATCTTATCTCTTTCGACATGCGCTTCTAATTCGTTAAGAAGTTTTTGTTTTATATCCCCCACAAACGTGTGGGAGTAGTGAACCGATACATCATCATGCCTATCAGCAATCTCATCGTAGGCATCATTTAACTGGCTATTAATTTTTTCAATGAAAGCGATCCGTTGTTCGATAATATACGAGCCGTGTTCAGCCAAAGAAATGTCCCATGCAAACAATTGATCAGACGGCGTGTTAAAACGTTTCAGAAGATTGTTTCGTTGCTTGAGTGCACGTTCATATTTACGAAGCGACACACCGTACAGCGGGTTTAACTGCGCAATAAAGCGATCTATGAATTGACGACGACGAGCAGGGGATCCATTAAGGAGTCGGAGGTCTTCTGGTTCAAATAAAACAACCGGGTACTTATTTTTTGGAGCCAGACGTGCAGTCGTTTTTCCGTCGACGACAAATTGTTTTCGACTCGTTGTTTTCGACGGATCAAATTTTACCGTTCGTTTATCTTGTCCATCCAGTAAGAGGTCTATTTTCCACCAGGGGCCGTCAGACTGAAGCATATCACTGTCATTCCCTTTAAATGACGTCCCTTGAAGCGCAAGGTAGATTGATTCAAGGAGTGTCGTTTTACCACTTCCATTAGGGCCTGTGATTACTGTCACGCCAGGAACGAGATCAACTTCATACTGTCCGTGTGAGCGAACGTTTTGAACCGCAAGTTTGCTCACAATAGCCATAGTTTAACTCTTTAGAGGCATGATGACGTGGTAGTAATTTGTGTCTTTTACTACTGATTTCAAAATACAAGGCGAAAGCTTACCTGTGAAACTGAATTCAAGCGTGTCACCTTCGATAACCGACAATGCCTCAGCGAGGTAACGAGAGTTAAGTGTGACCTGCCCACTTCCTTCAACTTCTGCTGATAGTTCTGAGGTGTTTTCACCATATTCAGAGGCGATAGAGTGAAGTGATACTGATTTATTATCTGCATCAACGGTTAACGTGACACTTCCACCGGATTCACGGGCAAATAGTCCCGCAATCTTTGTCACGCGCACAAATTCCTGTTTGATCACCGTCGCGTTAATATCTGACTTCGCGGGGATAAGTTGTCGGTAGTCAGGGAAGTTTCCGTCAACAAGACGACTAATAATCTCTGCTTCGTTAATACGAAACCTGACTTGTGTTTCATCGAAGAGAATATCGACGGTGTCTGAATCATCAACGATCGTTCGAAGAACTTCTTGAAGTGTTTGTACGGGGATGATCGCTGATACTTCACTGGATGTTTCAACTAAGCGACGCTCAGAGAGGCGATAGCCGTCCGTTGCCGCAAGATACAGTTGTCCTTTGTGAGAATGCCAATACACACCTGTTAATACCGGACGGGTTGAGTCAGAACTTGCGGTAATAATCGTTTGGCTGACTGCTTGTTTGAAATCATCGGTGTTAATGGTGTAACTAATAGATGATTGCTCATTAATGGTTGGTAGTTCAGGAAATTCATCAGCAATAACGCCATTAATAATTGATTTAAACTTACCAGAAGAAATATGAATATTATTGTTCACTACTTTTAAATCAATAGAATCTTTCGGGAGGGAACTGACGAATTCAGAAATAAGACGGGCAGGAACAGTGAGTGCTCCAGGCTTTGCAATTTTTGCACCTATGTACTGGGTTGTTGCGACTTCAAGGTTTGTTGCTGCAACAAGTAAACGATTACCGTCTGTCCTTAGAAGAATATTACTCAGAATAGGGAGACCTGTTTTACTACTTGCAACACGTCCAACAGCTGACAAAGCTCGAGCGAAGTTTTCTTGTGTGACGGTAAGTTCCATTATGTGTTCCTTCCTAATATTCTCTTTTTCTTCTTATTAATAGGGGGTGTGGATTGTGGGTATAAGTGGCTGTATAACGGATGTAATTGACTGATTTTTGAGGTGGACAACCGTGTGGCTAGAACTTGTATAAATAGTGGGGTAACTCGTAAGTTGTGGACAGGAGCGTGAGTGAATTGGCGAGTGAGTTGACTGTCTGTGTATAACTCATCACTTTTTGTACCCGTCTGTATTCGCAGACTGTACACATTTTTTATCCACTTATCCACTGGCACGAATGACAGGGAAGTGGGGTAATAGTTACGCATATAGTTTCTCCCGAATCGATGCGACTTGTTCACGAATGACAAAATCTAACTTAATAGCTTTCTCAATCTTTTCAACTGAGTGAATCGCGGTTGTGTGATCTTTACGACCAAGTTCACCAGCAATCTTTGGAAAGCTAAGGTGAAGTTCTGATCGAAGAAGGTACATCGCGATCTGACGAGGAACGACAATATGTTTGTCTCGCTTTTCACTACACATTTCCTCAGAAGATAACTGGAAGTGTTTCGACGTACGATCAATAATCTGCTTGCTTGTTAAATGTTGTGGCCGAGAATGACGTACGTTACCAAGTAACCCTTCAGCTGTTGTAATGTCAGGTTCAATACCGTGAAGCTCAGCGTAAGCGAGTAATTGATTTAACGCGCCTTCAAGCTCACGAATGTTCGTTTTGATGTTGGTTGCAAGGTATTCAACCGTTTCAACATTTAGTTCAACACCAGACAAGGATGCTTTAGCGCTAAGGATTGCACAACGTGTCTCAAAATCTGGCATTTGCACATCAATAGACATTCCCATTTCGAAGCGACTTCGAAGACGCTCTGTCAGTGTTGGAATACTTCGCGGCGGTTTATCACTACTAATAATAATTTGTTTATTATTTTGGTGAAGGAAGTTAAAGGTGTGAAAGAACTCTTCCTGGGTCTTTTCCTTATTCGCAATGAATTGCATGTCATCAACAATGAGGACATCTATATTACGATACTTGTCTGAAAAGCCTTTTTTCTTAAATCTAATGTAATCAAGGAATTCATTAACGAAAGTTTCAGAACTGACGTATAAGACTTTGGCATTTGGGTCGTTCTTAATAATCTCATTACCAACGGCCTGCATAAGGTGAGTTTTACCTAGTCCAACACCACCGTAGAAATAAAGTGGGTTATATTTCATACCTGGGTTAGCGGCAACGGCTTGGCTGGCGGTGTAGGCCAGGTCGTTACTTGAGCCAACAATGAAGTTATCAAAGGTATAGCGAGGATTAAGGTTACCTGTGACAGATAATCCAGAAGTAGGACGGCCGAAAGCAAGTGGAGAAGCGGTGGACGATGAAGAAACGAGATTATCCGCGTTATCAGAACTATTTAGCGTTGTTTCACGATTAATACGCGTCTTTTTGCCGGCAACGATAATCGTGTACGTAATGCGCTTTGGTTCAACGCCATTCTTAGCGAGGACTTTCTTTACTTGATCGTTAAACTTAACTTCGAATTGTTTTTTCGCAAAGATATTAGGAACCGAGATAACGAGCTCTTCTTCGTCTTGGCTGACAAGCTCAGTGTTTTTATACCATGTCGTAAACGTCGCATGAGAAACCGATAGCTCGATTTCACCCAACACACTTTGCCATAACGCATTCATTCCTATTTATCCCCAAACACTTAATAAACGGTTGATATCTTTTATTACCCCTTAGTATAAGCCAGAGACAGAGTTTTCCACAACCATAAATGACTTACGGAATACAGGTGACTATAAAACAGGGGAGAGGGGTACGAGTTGTACACAGATACACGCCACCCCCGTTAATCTGTGGATAACTGTCGAAAAGCAGGGGATAAGTTTTATATACGAAATACTATCCGTGCGAAAAATCAAATCCAGATAGAGGTAGGGACTTGAATAATAGGGGTGATTTTGCTAAAATAGTTCAGATATGCCAAAACGAACTCACCAACCACACACACGCCACCGCGCACGTACTCACGGATTCCGTGCTCGTATGTCTTCTAAGAGTGGTATTGAGGTTTTGAAGCGCCGACGCAATAAGGGTCGCGCTCGACTCTCAGTTTAATAAGAAATGCCGCAATCGAAAGATGCGGCTTTTTTATAGTCTATACTTAAATACATATATGATCCCCTCACCCTTTCGTTTCCATGGTCACAACAGCCTTCGCTATGTCTATACCAATGGTAAGGCGGTTCGATCTCAGCCCATAACCATTAAATGGGTAAAGAACACTCACCGCTCGAAACCGAGAGTTTCCGTCGTTGTCAGTAAAAAGGTTATCAAGAGGGCGATTGGCCGAAACCGTATTCGCCGACGTATCTATGAATACATGCGTACGCACATGGATCAGCTGAACGACGTCTATGATATTGTTGTGATTACAACATCAGCAGAATTAAAGGATATTCCTTACACGGAGCTTTCTGATCAGTTGGACTCCCTACTCGAGAAGGCTAATGTGTATAAAACTGCTCAAAAATGATATAATTTAACAGATATACACATATTTACACCAGGTGAGGCCTTACTTTAGATGAACATTTTCGAGACACTTATTGTCCAACCAATTTTTAACCTGCTTATTGGGTTATATAGCATTATTCCTGGTGCTGACTTTGGCGTTGCCCTTATTATCTTCACAATCCTTATTCGTTTTGCCCTTTGGCCACTGGTTGTTCGCCAGCTTCACCAGGTAAAGCAGATGCGAAAGCTTCAGCCCGAACTCGCCAAGATTAAGAAGGCGACAAAAGGTAATAAACAGCTTGAGAGCATGCAAATGCTTGAGCTATATAAAAAACACGACGTCAAACCGTTCCGTTCGATTTTGACACTCCTTATTCAGCTACCTATCTTTATTGCTCTTTACCAAGTGATCCAAATCTTTACGACACACCGTGATCAGATTGATAAGTTTACCTATGGCTTTATGAAGAACCTCGAGCCGGTGAAAGAGTTAATTGCGCACCCAGAAAACTTCCACGAGAAACTCCTTGGCGTTATTGACCTAACCGCACACGCAATCGGTGGCCCTGGTGGATTTAACATTTTCCTTATCCTTCTTGCAGTTCTTGCGGCTGGATCACAGTACTTTATTAGCAAGCAAACGAATCCACAGACTTCAACAAAGCGATTCCGTGACGTCATGGCTGAAGCCGCTGAAGGTAAACCTGCCGACCAAGGTGAACTCAATGCTGTTATGATGAGCAAAATGACGAAAATACTTCCCTTCTTCATGCTCTTCATCATGCTTGGTCTTCCTGGTGCATTGGCGCTTTACTACGCGACATCAAACATTTTTGCCGCAATCCAACAGCACTATATCTTGAAGCGTGATGCTGATGAGATGGACAAACTCGCTGACAAAGAAATTCAAAAAGAAGGTCGTAAGGCCACTGCTAAAGCTCGCGAAAAACAGGCTCGCGAAGCAACCGTCACTAAAACAAAAATAACCCGAATCACGGCGAAAGATACTCCGAGGTCGTCTAAAAAGGAGGAAGCATGAACAAAGAGCAAGCAACTGAATTCGCGCAAAAGTACCTCGCAGACCTAGTGTCATTTTTCGGCGTTAACGTCGAAGTGACCGCAACCACAGAGGATGATGTTATTGAACTTTCCGTCCCCTCAACGGATCTAAACAGCCTTTTAATTGGTCGTGAAGCCGAAACGCTTCGTAGCATGCAGTACATTGTTTCAACTGTCCTTCGTAATAAAGATGCCGCTGTTTGGCGTGTGAATATTGATATCGCTGACTACAAAAAGCAACGTGCTGAACGTGTCGCTAAAGAAGCGCGTGTGTGGATTGAGGAAGTTCGCCGTACTGGTGACTCACACGTTGCACATTTGAATCCGGCCGACCGTCGCATTGTTCACCAAGTGGCGACTGAATATTCTGACATTCGTACCTTCTCTGAAGGCGAAGGCCACGAACGAGCGATTACGATCGCTCAAGCCAGCTCTTAATCTTTAAGCACTTTTTCGTAAATCTTGAACGTTTGCTCGGCCATCTTTTTCCACGAATACTTTTTGATTTGTTCGTAGCCACTGACTGATAGTTTTTGGCGGAGTTTTTCGTTACCCAAGACTTCGGTAATAGCGCGGGCGATATCGTCTGTGCTGTTTGGGTCAAAGTAGTGTGCTGCTTTGCCATAGACTTCAGGGAGACAGGTTGCGTTGCTGCTAATAACAGGCGTCCCGTGGCCCATCGCTTCAAGTCCCGGTAGTCCGAACCCTTCCATAAGTGACGGGAAGACATAGGCTGATGCGTGTGAATACAGCCAGTTTAACTGGTTGTCCTCTACGAAGTCGGTAAAGAAGATGTTCTTGTAATTTTGTTTATTGAAATACGTTTCATTCGCCAGCGCACTGGTGTTCTTTTTGCCAACAAGCACCAAGCCGAGGTCGGGATAGGTTTTGAGTAGTTTTTGGTGGGCATCGCCAAGGCGTTTGATGTTTTTATAGTCGGACTGCTGGCCAACATAGAGAAGGTATTTTTTGTACGGTAATTTGTACGGCTTTGAGGCACCATTTGCAACGTCAGCAGATTCGTAAATAACCGTGATGTCTTCATCTTCAGCTTCGGTGAAATCCAGCAGCTCATTTTTAGTGAACTTACTCGGCGTAATAATATGATTACTATCCTTTGCCACTTTTTTAAAGATAGATTTACCAACGAGTTGCTTTGCGTGGTACATAAGCCAGTTCTTATCCGAGTTGTACGTTTTCACGAGGGTAAGGTCGTGAAATGTCGTTACTTTTTTACCCCTATAAAGGGCGGGTTGCTGCGGCATACAAAAGTGAACAAGGTCGGGCCGTATCTTATCGAGAAGTGATTTGAATCCGATTTGTTCCGCGACAGAATAGTTATCGAAATCGGCAATTTTCACGATAAAGTTTTTGTTTGTTGGCTTCCAATAATTCTCGTCTTTTGCGCGAACCAGTACCGTGTAAACATTGTTTTGGTCAACGTCTTGAAGGTAAGTTAGAAGGCGTTCGACGTAGCGTCCAGTTGTCGAGTTAATAATGCGGGCATCGATGGCGATATGTGTCATTGTTCATCATTATAACACCTGATATGATGTACTGATGAGTGATAAAAGTCCAAAGAAACGCGATAAAAAAGTTATCGTTTTTGCCATGATCGGTATCTTTAACACCCTCTTCGACATGGCGCTATACGTCGTCATTCAGCAACTTACTGGATCTATCGTCATCGCCAACATCGCGGCGACATCGGCTGCGTTAATCGGAAGCTATCTTCTTAACTCAAAACTAACCTTTAAGGCAAAGAAGTGGACAGCACAGAGTTTCATCCTCTTTGTCGTCGTGACGCTCTTTGGGCTTTGGGTGCTACAAACCTTTGCGATCTACCTATTAACGCCGGTTGTCGGAGTTATTCCCGAGTTCCTATGGCGTCTTTTTGGTCCACTTGAAGATATTATCAAGATCCTTGCGCCTAAGGTTGTCGCAACGGTTATCACGGTTGTGTGGAACTTCCTTTGGTACAACAAGGTCATTTTTAAAGACAAGCATCCAGAAGAAGACCTTTTGCGCTCGCTTGAGTAGCAAGAACTAGCGAGATTTTTTACGAGTTCCAATGTGGAGCTCTTCGATCAAGTAGAGGGGACGGTTCTTTGTCTCGTTAAAGATTCGGCCGACGTACTCACCGATAATACCGAGAGACAATAACTGCGCGCCACCAAGGAACAATATGACCGCCATCGTTGATGGGTAGCCGGCAAGGTCGGTTCCAAAAGCGATGGTCTTTACGACAATAACGACAAGGTAAATAAAGGCGATAGAGGCAACGGCCGTACCGATAAAGGTCGCAATCCTGAGGGGCGCAGTGCTAAATGAGACGATGCCTTCGATGGCTAGTTCGATAAGCTTAAAGTAGTTCCACTTTGTTTGGCCGGCAGCTCGGGGGTCACGGTCGTAAGTAATTTCTTTCTTCTTAAAGCCAATCCAGCTAAAGTAGCCTTTTGTGTAGCGCTGACTTTCGCGGATTTGCTTTAAAGCTTCGACTGCGCGTTTATCAAGGAGGCGGAAGTCACCGGTATCTTTTTGAATCGGAATTCGAGTGACTGATTGAAGTGTCTTGTAGAACATTTTCGAAGATAGTTTCTTGAGGAACGATTCACCGCCACGGCTGCTGCGACGTGCGTAGACGTCGTCATATCCCTTTTCCCACCAATCGATCATCTCGGGGATAAGTTCTGGCGGATCCTGAAGATCGGCATCAATAATCACCGTTGCATCGCCACTGACATTATCGAGGCCGGCGATCATAGCAACTTCTTTGCCAAAGTTACGAGAAAGGTTTAGGTAGGAAATACGTTCGTCAGTTTCGGCATACTCTTTGATGATATCAAGAGTGTCGTCTTTACTGCCGTCATTGATAAAGAAAAATTCAAAGTCGTAGTCTTTCGTCTTGTTTGCAAGATTCGCAAGGCGAGTGAAAAGCTTTTCGAGGACTTCTTCTTCGTTGTATGCGGGAATCAAAATACTGATTTTTTTCATTGTTTTTAGTATAGCAGTACAGGGGTTATTTACCTACGAGCACTTGATACGGAGGCGATCAGTTCGGTGATACTGCTGGCCGTTTTTGCTCCCGATTCGGCGAGGATACTCGTCTTGTTTCCAGCGGATTCTTGGTCCGATCCAAGAATGGCTCCGGCGTGTCCGAGTTGAACGCCGACCGGTGCGTGGTGACCTGCGATGTAAGCGAAGACGGGTTTGGTAATGTGCTCTTTGATGTAGGTGGCTGCATCGATTTCGTCTCGACCACCGATTTCGCCGATAAGGACAATTTGCTCGACATCTGAGTCTTGTTCGAAGAGCTCGAGACACTCTTTATACCCCACGCCGTGGATCACGTCACCGCCGATACCTATGACATATTTTTGGCCGATATCTTTGTCGGTAAGGCCTGCCATTGTTTCGTAGGTGAGCGTTCCTGAGCGACTCACGATGGCAGCGCTTCCTTTGAGAGACATTGTGGCAGGAATAATACCGAGCTTATTCACACCTGGCAGCAGTGCACCGGGAGAATTTGGACCAAGCAGCGTTGAGTGTGAGGTTTTCAGCTTTTCATTTATGGCGAGCATGTCATGGACAGGAATTCCTTCGGTAATACAGACGATAAGAGGTACTTGGGCAGTAATTGCTTCGAGGATGGCGCCTTTGGCGTAAGGGGCGGGAACGAAGATGACGGTAATATCAACCCGGTTCGTCGCTTGGATATCTTTGATTGAGTCGTAGACCGTGACCCCCTCAACTTTCTGGCCAGCTTTGCCTGGGGTTGTTCCGGCGATGATGTTTGTACCCGCTGCAAGCATGGCTTTAGTTTGGAAACTCCCGTGGGCGCCGGTAATTCCTTGAACGATGACATTCTTACCCTCGAAGATGTTACTCATGAATTACCTCTTTTGCCGCCAGCAGACATGATTCAAGATTTGGCATGATAACGATATGTTCTTTTGTGAGAATTTCGCTAGCGGCTTCATAGTTTGTACCAGCGAGTCGAATAAATAGCGGGGGTAAGTTCTTGATTTGTTTTTTAGCCGAGACAATTGCTTTCGCGACTTCATCGGCACGTGTGATACCGGCGAAGATATTAATAATGATTGCTTGAAGGTTCTTGTATTCAACGATTCGGTTGAACGCTTTTAGTAGTGTCACTTCATTAGCACCGCCACCGATATCGAGGAAGTTAGCAGGAGTTAACCCGGCTTCGTAGGCCGCATCAACGGTCGCCATTGCAAGGCCAGCACCGTTTGCGATTGTTGCAGTGTTTCCCTTCGGGTCGATCGTCACAAAGTTGGCTTCGGCTGGTTTTTCCTCGAAGGTCCAATCGTGTCTGAATGCGGCTACATCATCGAGTGTCATTTTACAGTCACCAGCGATTAATTGGTCATCTGTCGTAAGAATCAAAGGGTTAATTTCGATTAAGGTCGCATCATTTTTTACGAAACAGGTTTTGAGGTTTTGGATAAGATCTTGTAGGGCGAAGGTCTGTTCAGAGAGTTCGTAGTACTCGGCAAGTTGTTGACCTAGTACGTCTGCGGTATCATTCGCATTCCATGATTTGAAATCTGTGTTTTCTTCGACTTCAACGCCACCGTTTTTGTGCGCGATAATTTTGATACTAGACGACTGCCTATCAACCAGGATTGAAAGATAAAGTTCTTTTTTAATTGAGAGTTTTTCTTCGGCGAGGATCGTTTTTGGTGTGAAGCCTTTAATTTCAAGTGTGAATAACTTGTCGATACCAGGTTGTAGTTCAGTCTGTGACTCGATGACCAAAATACCGCCAGCCTTACCTCGGCCACCCGTAGGCACCTGGGATTTTAGAACGAGTGGTAGGTCTACTTTTGTGTTATCCCCTACGACAGCACCCTTAGGAACAGGGATACTCGACTCTGCGAGGACGTGTTTGGCTTCGTATTCTAATAATTTCATAAACTACGCCTTGCCAGTGAATGCTTTACGGAATTTACGAAGCCCAGTCTGTTCTGGTGGAAGGTCATGAACGACGATCGAATTAATATAGCTGGTCGGTACCTTTTTATTTCGTTGAATACCACTTCGAAGCCAGATTGCCTTGGTCCAGAAGTAGCCGATTGAAGCCAGCCAGCCTTTTAGCGCTGAGGCACCAGCGCCGTTCTTGACTGCGTTTCCAAAGATTAAGACGTAGAGGAGGAATAGGCGCACACCGATTGGAAATAGAAGTCCCGCTGGGACGTTTTTCGTGTAGAGCAGGGGAATGTTCTTGAATGTTTGATAGACCGTAAAGCCAGGGATCTTGCCACTGGTTGCACCCTGTTTGTGATACGCGATGGCCTTACTTGTGTAGTAGATTTTGTGGCCGGCTAGTTGGGTTCGGAAGCTGACGTCGACATCTTCGTAGTAGGCGAAGAAGGATTCGTCAAAGAGGCCGATTTCGCGGAATAATGCAGTTTTGTAGAGGCTTGCGCCACCAGAGCCACTAAAGACGTAGCCGGATTCAGAAGCCTCGTCTGTTTCGGTGCCACGGTTACGGGGGAATGGCATGCCCCACGTCGTGTAGTAGTCGCCAGTGCTGTCGATCGTTTTACCGCCTTCGTGAAGCAGAAGCCCTGTTGCGATTGAGGCATCTTTTTGGTCCAGGCCTTTGACGAGTTCGGAAAGCCAGTTTTCATCAGCTTCGGCATCGTTGTTAAAGAGGGCAACGGCATCGAAGTCTCTTTTTAGTGCATACTTGATGCCTGTGTTTACGCCACCCGCGAAGCCTTTGTTGAATTTGTTTACGGCAAGGGAAATGATATCGTTTTTGCTTTCGATTTGACGGAGACGTTCGACTTCACTTGAGGCCGAACCATTATCTACAACAAGAATTTTAAAATGTTTGTACGTCTGTTTCAGGAGGGAATCAAGGCACTTTTCGGTGTCTTTAATGCCATTCCAGTTCAATACGACGATGAGGACGCTAGTCATAATAGTGCTTCTATCTTATAACAAAAGGTCGTGAGCGAATAATGCCATGTTTATATATCGGTATTCTAGGCGCCGCATTGTGATCTCAATCTGATATAATTGATTGCAGACTTATGAAACTTTCCAATGTATTTAGCAGACGAAATCGTATTTTGTTACGAGAGCTCGTTATCACTGACTTTAAGTTGCGTTACCAAGGATCTGCTTTGGGTTACGCCTGGTCGCTCTTAAAGCCCTTGTTCCTTTTCGCCATCATGTACGTTGTCTTTGGGTTGTTGGTGAAGCTTGGCTCGATTGAACATTATGCGGTATACCTGCTGTTGGGCATCGTGCTGTGGACATTCTTTGCAGAAGCAACGAACCAGGGTATGTCGTCCATAGTCGGGCGAGGAGACCTACTTCGTAAGATTAACTTCCCGAAGTACATCATTGTGCTATCAACGACGATATCTGCATTGATCAACCTCACCCTGAACTTGATTATTGTTGCTGTGCTTATGATATTTAACGGCGTTGAGATAGGTGCTTCTGCGGCACTCTTGCCGTTATATATTCTTGAAATATACTTATTTGCTTTGGGTCTAGCGTTATTTCTCTCTGCGCTTAACGTGAGATACCGGGATACTAGTCACATCTGGGAGATTATTATGCAGGCTGCTTTTTATGCAACACCAATTATTTATCCACTTGCGATTGTTGTACAAAAAAGTCACCTCGCCGCCCAGTTGCTACTTTTAAACCCAGTGGCTCAGGCTATTCAAGATGCTCGATACGTACTTATTACAAAACAATCGATTACTATTCCTACCCTGTATAACAACGACTATTTCGAAATTATTCCTATAGCCATAACTATTATTGTATTTGTCGGAGGAGCTCTTTATTTCAAGAGAAACTCTAAAAGATTCGCGGAGAACATCTAGAATATGGACACAAAAAACCCCCAATCAGCTGTTGTTGTTGAGAATCTTTCTAAGACATTTAAGCTACCTCATGAACAGGCGAGCGGTATTAAACAACTTGTTGTAAATAAGTTTAAGGGCAAGAAGGGATATGAGGTTCAGACCGTACTTAACGACATGTCTTTTGAAATAAAAGACGGTGAGTTTTTCGGTATTGTTGGACGAAACGGAAGTGGGAAAAGCACACTCCTTAAAATGCTCGCAGGCATATATACACCAGATACGGGCGCTATAAAAATAAACGGAAGCCTTACTCCGTTCATTGAGCTTGGTGTTGGCTTTAACCCCGAATTAACAGGGAGAGAGAACGTATTTCTTAACGGTGCTCTTCTTGGGTTTAGCAAAAAAGAGATGGAAAAAATGTACGATGACATCGTCGACTTTGCGGAACTTGAAAAGTTTATGGATCAGAAACTTAAAAATTATTCTTCAGGTATGCAGGTACGACTCGCTTTCTCCATTGCGATTAAAGCGGAAAGTGATGTGTTGCTGATTGATGAAGTCCTTGCCGTTGGAGATGCTGCATTTCAACGAAAGTGTTTCGATTACTTTATGAAACTAAAAAAAGAGAAGAAGACTGTCATTCTCGTGACGCATGATATGGGCGCCGTTCGACAGTACTGTGACAGAGCGATCATGATCGATAAGGGAAGGATTGTTCACCAAGGAAAAGTAGAAAAAGTGGCGCAGGCGTATCAAAAGCTTTTTAATGACGAACTTACAAATACACCGAATAAAGAGCCAGATGATGATAAGCGTTGGGGAACTGGTAAAATTAAAGGCCAGGAGCTAAAGGTTACGGTCACAAAAGATACAGTAACTCTAAAGAGTACCTATCTCGTGAATGAAGCAATCGACGCACCTGTCTTTGGATTTAATATCTACAACTCGCGCGGTATGAATCTTCTCGAGGGCAATACGATTCGAGAAAAAGTGAAAACACGCGACTTAAAGGCAAAAGAAAAAGTTACGTTGACCTGGGAGTTTCCAAATGTTTTCGCAGCTGACACATATTCTATTAGTGTATCTAGTTGCGACAGTTCCGTAACTGAATATTACGACTGGTACAACGAGGCCGCCTACTTTATTGTCGAACGTGAAGGTAACACGGCCGCTGTTATTGATCCCCCACTTACGGTGGAGGAGGTTGTTTACTCGTGAGTAACAAAGAAGTGAGTAAGACAATCGAAGAATATTCCAAGCTCTTAGAGCAAGAAAAAGAGCGTCACGCCAAAACACAAATAAAGCTAAAAATGAAAGAGCATGAGCTCCACGAGATCACTACCTCAAATAGCTATAGGTTAGCAAAAGTCCTCGCGAAGTCAAAACACTTTGCGAGACTTATGAAAAACCACGTAGCCGACCTTAGCCCCGATAGGTTGAGGGCTAAAGTAGGTAACAAGCGTCACGTCAAACAGGCATACGCGTCTACAAATTTTACGGCAGATTTCGCCGTAAACCCAACTTCTAAAACTGCGGTTATTATCCACCTATACTACACAGACCTTTTGCCGTATTTTATTAAAAAGCTAGAGAATATTTCACATATTAATTACGACTTATTTATCACGGTACCCGAAACAAAGGCGGGTGTTATCAAAGATATAAGAGAGCAACTCCCCGATGCGAGGGTGATGATGACACCCAACTGTGGACGTGACGTGCTACCTTTTGTTGAAGTCATGCGGAGAATTGAAAAGATGGGATATGTACAGGTTTTAAAACTGCATTCAAAGAAGTCCCCTCACCGTATTGATGGGGATGTGTGGAGGGATGGTATTGTAGAAAGCCTTCTTCCGAAGAACAAAGAAGTCACGAATGGTATTATCAAACAGCTATCTTATAAAGATACCGCAGTGATCGGTCCAGTAGGCGAATACGTCTCCTTACTCGTTAACTTCTCGCCGACCAGTCACCATATTAAAAAAGTAACGAAGTTGGTATTAGGCATTGAAGTAACCGATTACGTCGTTAGATCATCTGACGAATTCGGTTTCTTTGCGGGCACAATGTTCTGGGCACGCGTTGATGCACTGTCCGAGGTTATCAACAGTGTAAAAATTGACGACTTCGAAGCTGAGACGGGGCAAGTTGACTCTACATTTGCTCACGGACTGGAGCGACTACTTAGTGTCATTCCAGAGTTAGAGGGTAAGAATATATTTGAAGTGTCTCCATCTGGGGTAAAGCAAATAAACTATCACACCACTAACCTGCCAAAATGGTTTGATTTTGGCCTTGAGACTAATCTTTAGAGCGTGACTCTAAAGATATTTTTGCACGCATCTTAGGGTTGTGAAGATATTTTATTGCGTTGTATTTACCGAGTTGCTGAGAGAAGTTATAAAACGGAATACCAACGATAAACTTAAGTCGAGCGCGACGATTATATTCACCGTCTTTTCGCGCAAACTTAAAGTCATTCAAACTAGGGCGAATCCATCCGAGAAATAACGATTTTCGAGATTTTGTTAATACTGTTTTTGTACTTTCTTGTAACCCAAGATATTCATCAAACTTACGATAGTAATATTCCCTTGAAGTATATTCGTTAGAATGCCAAACAGCCCCCGCGGGTGAGTAAGCTTTGAGGTATCCGTTATTTTGAATATCTTCTGCAAGAGCCTGGTCTTCGGCATACTTCACATCACGGAATGGAATTTTTTCAATAAGGTCTTTGCGTACTGCCGAGTTCACATCAGAGAAAAAACTATTCAGTTGGTTCATTGGGGTGCCGTCCACTAAGGACTTTTCGCGGTGAATAATAATAGAATCGGGTGCACCGAGAGATCCAAATACGCTCGCCACCTCGCGTTTAATGGTTGGAACAGAGAAAGGCCGGGGTACTTGCCGTCCGAAAACAGCACCAATTTTATCGCTAATAAAGAATGGTTCTATCATGTTGATAAGCCATCGGTGGCTTTGAGGCGTTGCATCTTGGGAGAGGAACAGAATATACTCACCTTTTGCTATCTCGGTTGCTTTTTGCCGTGTTTTTCCGTGGCCATATTCGTTATTGGGTATTTCTAAAAAGACAATCTTTTCAAGGTAGTTTGAGGCAATGATTTCAACTGTTTTGTCCTTCGATCCAGAGTCAATAATAATAAATTCCAGTAAGTATCCTTTTGGTAAATCCTGCAATAAGACCGCCTCAATAAGCTCTTTGATATACGGTTCACCATTGTATGTGGGAACAAAGACCGTGATGTACTTTTTTTGTACGGTCATCTACTTATCTCCACTCGCTTTTGTTGAGGCTTCAACAATCTTTACGAAATGATCGCCTGATTCATCCCAGTTAAGTCCCGAGACGCTAGCAGAAGCTTTCTTTGCGTAGCTTTCGAGATCCTTCATAGTAACGATAGCTGATAGCTTTTTCGCGAGCGACTGGGGGTCGTTCGATGAGTAGGCAATATATCCATTATCAGACACAAGTCGGTTGTTGTCTCCGTCAGTGACGACGGGAACACAGCCACTCGACAACAGCTCTAGTGGGAGTAGCGACATGTTTGTTAGTGATATAACAAGCGACGCAGCGCAGCGATTATAAAGCTCGTTTAATTCTTCCGGCTCAAGGATTCCAAGATTTTTATAAGGGAAGGGAATTGCGTACTCTGATACATCCCAACCGATAAAGTTAATGGTGTATTCGGGGTGTTGTCGGTGGAAAAGGTCAAGTGTCAGAATACCGATTTCGAAAGCTCTTCGGTCTGTTGTAGGTCTGGCATAAAAAACGATCTCTTTACGCTTTTCGTTATTTTTTAACGAATACACTTCGCTATCTGACCCAAACCAGAACGAATCGGTTGTCATGCCGAATTCGTCGTGAAGTTTCTTCTTTAACCATCCACCGGCAGTAATACCGCGCAGTCCAAGTTTGTATGTATTCTCGGCCAGGACTGAAAAACTTCCAACTGGGTAGAAGAACGGTTCAAAATCTTGTACAAAGTAAAACTTTTTTGCTTTTACTTTTGAGGCATACACAGTGTAAGCTGTTTGCCAACTTGTTGCAAAGATACCATCGGCTGGTTTCATTTCTTCGTCTTGTTTTAACCACTGCATCTCAGCCTTCACTATAGGGAATGAATTGCCCATAATGGCTTTCACAGCTTCGGCTGTGCTGTATGGACCTGGATTATGTAAATAGATACGACAGATGTGTCCCTGTAGCTCTAGGTAGCGTATAAAGCGGTACAGAGTCATATGTCCACCACTTCCTTTTCCGGGAGGCGGCATAAGCCAGTTAAATGTGAGACTCTTCTTTGCGCTATTGCCTTTCCAGTCTTTGTTTGCGGGAACAGAAGGATCTGCAAATAGCACCTCATCATAGAGCGCGCTGGTGTTGATAGATTTTTTGTCAGAAAGTTTGGCAGTTTTGCTTCGCTTTTTTTCAATGTATTGCAAGGATCGTATTGAGAAGCCAATAATGCCTTGTTCTTTTAATACACTTTTTCCTATTCGGGCTTTACGGAGTACTTTTTTTAATACCATATTTACCCCATTTTACATGAAAAGGTGCACGAGTGGAAACATAGATGCTATTCGTACCAGGCAATTCCTTCCGAAACCCAATCTGATGAGGTAAGTAGGGTTGAGCGTTCTGTTTCCGAAGTTGTCCAGAAATGTTGGCCTGAATGAGTATTGTAGAAACGATATGTTGGACTTCCAGTTGCATTTGTGTACCATGAGATGCCCTCGAGCTTCCAGCCGAAACGAAGTATTGCATCACGTTCCACAGTACTCGTCGTCCAGAAGTGCTCGCCTTTTGGTGAGTAAAGACGGTAGACTGGTACGGTTTGTGTCGTTGTGGTTTGCCATGCAACGCTTTCATATTTTCCACCAGCTGCAATTAATGCGTCTCGTTCGACGACACTCGTTGTCCAGAAGTGCTCATTCTTCATAAGAACTCGGTAGACTAGTTGATATCCGGTTGGTGCAGGATTTTCCGGGTAATACGTCGTAGGTGTTGTGAATGAAATTCCCTCATCCGTGTATCCAGCAGCAACGAGACGACTAATTTCGGCTGGATTTGCCGTCAGGATGTGAATACCCAGTCCACTTTGTATATATAGACGATGGACTGCCGCCCCTGTATTGGAAGCTATCGGGTCTTGATAGAAACCAATGCCTTCGTCGGTCCATGAACCTGTCGAAATAAGCGACGCTTTTTCGGCAGTACTGGCCGTCCATAGATACGATCCATCTGTTGCATGGAGCCGATATATGGGCACTGCACCGACGGTTGATGATTTTCGACCAAAGAATACTATTCCGACAGAGTCATAGTTTAGTTGATAAATAATACTTCTTTCGTTGTAATCACTAGTATAGAAATATTGTCCAGTTGCGTTGTTTCTAAAGCCCCACACACAATCAAAGTCAGTCGTTGGGCATTCAGGAAGGGAAGGTTTAATCGTACTTCCAAACCATTGGGTGAAGTAGTAGTAGAAATTTAAGTTACCAAATGCACCGCAGTTAGGGTATGCGGAGCTTGTGCCACCGTTTTGTGCATAGGCATTTGGTTGGTATGGGGTGTAGTTGTACAGGGCCTGTGTGGCTCTGTTCTCGATGTTTACGACACTACTGCCACAGCTTGAGTTTGGGTTGTACTGGATGTTATTGCTTCCGAGGATATATGGGGTGTACCAGGTCGGACTATTGTTTAAGATTGCACGGAACATCTTTGCAGACCAATTTATTTGGTTTGTCAGTCCGTAATATTGACTGTCACATGCTGCCGTATCCGGGCAGCCATAGCCGGTTGCTGATTGGTATTGAATGTTGAGTGGCCATGTATCGGTGACGAGGCTTTGTTCTTTTTGAAGCAACACAAGCAACACCTGTGGATTAATTTGGTACGTTTGAGCCGCATCGTAAATAATTTGTGCCGCGGTTTTACCACCTTCTGAATAGTCTCTCAGACACGTAAAAGTTGATTGTCCATAGTGGGCAGCACCCCATTGAGCTCTTGTTCCACCACCAAATTCAGATGTCTGTGTTCCGTTAGTGTCACATACCGGAACCTTACTAACGAGGAAGTTCTGAATCTGAGAAGGGTTCATTGTTGTTGAATTAATAAATATGCCGTTATCAATAATTCTTCCAGGGTTGAATCCGGTGACCGCAATGGCATGGGTTTGAGTGTGAGTGGCACCGGACAACAGGGTGGCAACTATCGCAATGGCGATAATATACGTGGTTGCGCCAAACAGTTTTGAGGATAGTTTTGAGAGTCTATTCATAATAATCCTATTCAACAACAATGCTTCCCGACGCATGTCCAGTAAGTGTGTCGTTCTCAAACACAAGGTCGGTTGTCCAAGTTCCGGACGCTAATTCGGTCAGGGGTATGGCTAAGCTTTGGCAAGTTGAGGTTGTTGGCCCGCTGGCGAATACCTGGGCGGTGCGAACAACAGCGTCAGACCCTGATTTAGTGAGCGTGAGTGTACATGTTCCCGTTGAAACACTTGTAGAGATTGAGTAGTGGAAAGTTATGCTATCGTCTGTTGATTTACTGAAATGACTACCATCAATCGGGTTTGTTTTTGATACATCCACCACACTTTTTCCGCCATTTTGCGGCGTAGGGGCTGGCGGTTGATCACTTGAAGAAGATGTTTTTTGGTCAGATGGAGAATTGACCGAATTATTCTTTATAGCATCAGCAGCCTTCTGTTCATCAGTTATTTGAGTGTTTGGTATTACATTTTGGTGAAGCGCAAAAGAATAGACACCAAGGGTAAGAATGGCCAATACAATGATAATTGCGGCGATGAGTATTTTTTTTGAAAGTCGTTTATTCTTTTTTTGTTTTGCACTTTTCATAGTGGTGACCCCTATGTCTATATTACCATAAGTTAATTCACTCTGTCACTTGAAAATGTGGTTAAATAGCTGTAATGAATATGAGGGGATTACTCAAGAAGACCAAAAAACAGTCTATATTGTTTTACAAGAAGTACGGTTCTTTGACAAGGGTATTCGGTTTGCTATTTCTACTTGTGGGGTTGGCGTTTGTCTTTATAGTGCCGCCTTTCCAGAATCCCGATGAGCCAATGCATTTTTATAGGAGTTACCAGATTGCAAGTGGCCAAGTCTCATCGGTTCCTAACGACGATCAGGTATATGGCGGCGACATACCCGTCTCCTTTAGAAAATTTGTTGCTGACTCGGGTATTGAACACAACTATGATTATGGATATCGATTTCACTTAGATTACTTGTCACTATTGAAATATAAGTATGATGGGGCGAAGGTTTTTGAGGGTTTTCCCAACACTGCTATCTACTCCCCACTAGCATATGTGCCGTCGACGGTTGCCCATGTGGTGGTGAAAACTTTTAACGGACCACTTCTTGTGGCACTGTATCTTGGCCGTATCCTGTCTTTACTGTTTGTGTTTATCGCATTCGTCTTAGCGATAAAGTTAATACCGGTAGGGAAGTGGATTCTCGTTGTCGTAGGATTGCTACCGATGACCATTGCGAGCGCGGCAAGTGTTAGCTCCGATGCAATGACAATCGGTGTCTCAGTGCTATTTATTGCCGTTGTAATGAACGTGGCCTTTTTAAAGCAGCGGCCAAAGGTGTTTCTACTCATTATCTTCGTAGCGTTGACGCTATTATTGGCTTTCATAAAACAGGCACATATCGCTCTATTGCTATTTATTGTTCTCATTCCCTTTTTGAACCCATATTTTAGGCGTAAAAAACCACTTATCGCACTAATTTGCTTGTCGGTCCTTACGGTAATTTGTTTCCTCGTTTGGTATAAACACATATCTCCAATTGTCATTAATTTTGATCCATTGGTGCAACCGGGGCTTCAAAAATCTTTTGTTTTGCATCATCCTGTTCATTTCGTCACTATCCTCCTCCATACTTACTTTGACAATTATGCGAACGGCATTTTTATCGGATTATTCGGTAACTTTGGGTGGTTAACTGCGACGATGCCGGTTCCATTTATGATCTTTTCGGCCTTCATTATCTACTTTGCTGTGACCTTGAAAGACAAGGCGGAGCTACGAACACTAGCAACGCTAACCAAAAAACAATTACTTGCATTCAGGCTGACGCTTTGGGGGGTATTCTTCGCTGTCGTATTGCTTATCTCTACCGCACTGTACTTATATTGGACTCCTTACACTCAAGCGTTTATTATCGGAATACAAGGTCGTTACTTGCTGGCATTATTGCCGCTTCTATTAATTCCATTTGTTGGCATGGGCAAAGGCAAGCAAGGTATAAAAAAATCAACGCTAGTCATATGTATAACCATTGTGTTAATTGCAGCCGTATACATCCTAAAAGAAAGGTTTATCGGTGGATACCCTTCATAATTTTAAACATCGGATGGGCGCGTTGAAGCCAACAGCCTGGTTCTTGCTGATTGGTGGGATTATTGGCCTATTATTCATTATCGTTACCCCCCCATTTAAAGGTTGGGACGAACGAGAACATTTCTATCGTGCGTATCAAGTTTCGGAGCTGACACTAAGGGCTCAGCCAGTCGTAGCTCAAACCGTTACGAATTTAGATTCGAGCATCAGCAAAGGGTATGGCGGAACCCTCCCGTTGCATCTAACACAGATGACGCAAACCCTCCACCTGAACGAGGGCGAGAAAGGGGTATATAACTATTCACTAATTGTGCATTACTTTTCCGAGTCACCAGTTTACGCCCCCAAGCAGGTAGTTCGATTTGATAATACTGCCATCTATAGTCCAGTTGGATACATACCGCAGTCGATTGGTATAAATGTAGCGAAGCTTTTTTCGGGCAGCTTTGTTAGCGGGTTTTACTTAGCTCGACTTGCTGGGCTTGTTGTGTGGTTGGCGCTGCTTTATGTTGCTATAAGGATAATCCCAATTGGAAAAAAACTATTCTTAGCCCTTGCGCTTAATCCGGTCTCCATTTTCCTTGCGAGTACGCTTTCGCCAGATGCACTTGCGACGGGCATGATCGCCGTATTGATTGCGATTGCCGTGAAACTTATCCACGAAAACAACAAGGCAAGTTTTAAGACCATAGTATTGATTGCGACACTCTCGCTGGCTATAGTACTTATAAAGAACGTCTATATTATTGTGCCGCTCATTATTCTCGCGGTACCTCGTCAGTACCTGGGCTATAAGATCAAGGCCACCATTATACTAGTCAGTGTTGTCGTATGCTTACTGTGGAATGTCTCTATAGTGCATGTTACCGAAACGATCCCAAGCTATTTTAATGTCACCGAGGTCATTGACTCGCACCAGCAGATTGGCCTTGCGATACATAATCCTTTAAGCTTCGTGTCAACGATGCTCCTCAATATTTTTGGTACAAATAGTATTGTTATCAATCATACGTATGCGGGCATATTTGATAGAAACCCTGTTCCGGACTGGGTTGTGTTTGTTTGGATTTTAACAACAGCCGCGCTTATTTTTGCGAATAATGAAGGCCTGCCTAGTTTTACAAAACATACAAGGCGACGACTCACTCAGGTATTTATCGCGGTATCTGCCGTTCTGGTATTAGCGATTATCGCGAGTCTATACATCGGCTGGACTCCCGTTGGAAGTAAAACGATTATTGGTGTGCAGGGGAGATATTTTATACCGATTACTTTCTTGTTGGCAGTTCCGTTGTTGCTATATGCTAAACCTGTCATAACGAAGATTCGTACACAGAGAGTACTTCTATACATTGTGCTACCAATTGGTTTATTCACAACAGTTCTAACGATATTAATCCGCTATACTGGTGGTGTATAGGAACCTTATATCCCGATGGGCAAGATGATATATAGACACCTAACGGCTTAAGGTATGGATAGAGACAAAACGATTATCATTGGGGGTGGCTTTTACGGACTACGTCTTGCTTTGTTTTTGTATGAAGAGCTTGGGGTAAAGGATATTGTCGTCCTCGAGAAAGAACCGACCATAATGTCACGCGCCTCCTATGTGAATCAAGCGCGCGTTCACAACGGCTATCATTATCCGAGAAGCCTTTTAACCGCTTACCGCTCACATATTAATTTCACCGACTTTGTGAAAGAGTATGAGCCAGCAATTAAAAGTGATTTTTCAAAGTATTACGCGATTGCAAGGACGCTATCGAAAGTAAATGCAAAACAGTTTGAAGGATTTGTGCGAAAGATTGGCGCGGATATCGAAGACGTGTCAGCAAACATACAAAACATCTTTAATCCAAAGTTGATAGAGAAAGGTTTTCTTGTGAAAGAGTATGCCTTCGACTCGCATAAGCTTGCCAAGATCTTAGCCGAGCGAATCGAAAGGACAGGATCCATAGAGGTCTTGAATAACGAAGAAGTTATTCAAGTTGAGTCTGCGGATGATGAAACTGTTATCGTAACAACCAATAACGGTAAGTATGTCTCGAAAAGAGTTCTCAATTGTACGTATTCTCAAATTAATAAACTACACAGAAGTTCTAATCTTCCCTTGGTGCCGCTGAAGCATGAAATAGTAGAAATGTGCCTTGTCTCGCTTCCCGACGTTTTAAAAGATTTTAGCGTCACGGTCATGGATGGACCATTCTTTTCAATCATGCCATTTCCAACGACGCCCTATCACACGTTGTCGCACGTACGATATACACCACACTCATCGTGGGTAGACGATGAAAATACGCCAGTTGATATGCAAGATCCACATGCGCACTTAAGAGGGTTAACCCTTCATAGCCATTTCCGACAAATGTATGCCGACGTACAACGATATATTCCAGCTTTAAAAGCAATCGAATACAAGGACTCTATATGGGAGGTGAAGACCGTACTTGTGAAAAGCGAAGCCGACGACAGTCGTCCGATTTTGTTTCGGTCTGATTTTGGTTTACAGGGGTATGTCTGTATAATGGGAGGAAAGTTGGATAATATATACGATGCTTTTGAGGAGTTAGCAAGTTTATATGATAAAAAGATCTAGGATGAATAGAACCGTTCCGGTTCAATGGTATGTACAGGACATTTTTGTGTCAACCGTTGTCGTTGTTGGACCCGATAGTTTATATGTCGATACGTATCTTCGTCGACTAACGTCAACGCTTCGTGCAAGCTATTCGAACTATGAAATTGTTGTCATCGACAATAACGTAAAGCCCGAAGAGCTTGAAGATATGAAGCTGCTTCTCTCGGAGCTACCGTGCATACGTATTATTAGCCTGTCTCGTGAGCATGATATTGACACTGCCATTTTTGCCGGACTTGAGGCTGCGATTGGAGACTACGTCTGTACGCTCGACCAGACTCTTGATCCGACCGAAGTGATTCCTGACATGGTTGCGGCTAATGAAGAAGTTGATATTATTCAAGGCATAAGTACCGCACCTGTAAAGGGTGTAATGGGTACACGCCCGGGGCGAAAACTGTTTTACTGGTACAACCGTAAATTCATGAACATAGACATTTCCGTTAACTCAACATACCTCATGGCGTTTAACCGTAAGGCGATCAACGCCATCACTGGTAGTAATCGTGACCACCGTCACATTCGACACCTTGCGAGGGTTATTGGTTTTAAACTGGGCACATTTCCCTACACACCGATCAGTAATCCACGAAAAGTGAGAAGCCTGCGAGGAGGTGTAATCGAAGCGCTGGAGACTATTACTAGTTACTCGACGCATCCCTTGCGTGTGGTGAGCTGGTTGGGTGTGATCGCAAGCTTCTTGAACTTAATATATGCAATCTACGTCGTGGTTATAAATATTGTAGGTAAAAACTTGGCACAAGGATGGACAACGACTTCACTGCAACTATCGGGTATGTTTTTCCTGTTGTTTTTAGGTATAGTCATTATTAGCGAATACATTAACCGTATACTTAGTGAACAACGCAACGATCAGAAGTATCTCATTAACGACGAATTTAGTAGCACCGTGTCAATTGCGGATACTGAAAGAAAGAACGTAACTAAATAACCACTATGACGAAAAATGACACACAAGCAACGATACGAAAAGCTCACAAAACATGGGATTTCCCAGACTTTAAGCTAGATGAGATTAACCCAAAGAAAAGTGATTATTGTATCTGTGTTTTCGTTATCAATGAGGGAGTGCGGGTTCAAAAGCAACTTCGTGCGATGAAAAAGTACACTAAATCTATCGACGTTGTCGTTGCTGACGGTGGTAGCACCGACGGATCACTTGAGAAGAGTTTCTTGAAAGAACAAAATGTTCGTGCGCTACTAACCAAGACGGGTAAGGGTAAGCTAAGCGCGCAAATGCGTATGGCATTCGCATGGGCTTTGAACGAGGGATACAAGGGCGTCGTCGTCGTGGACGGTAATGGGAAAGACGACATTACGGCTATTCCTAACTTCGTGACGCTACTAAAAGATGGCTACGATCACATTCAGGGCTCACGATTCGTACCCGGTGGAAAAGCGATTAATACACCGTTGTCTCGCGAAATCGGATTACACTTTATTCACGCACCGCTTATCAGTATCGCATCTCGAAAGAGACACACCGATACAACAAATGGGTTTAGGGGATACAGCGCCAAGCTTTTGGCTGACGAGGCAATTGCCGTCTTCCGCGACATTTTCGTGACTTATGAACTGCACTATTATCTCGCGATTGAGAGTTCACGACGCAAAGAATACAAGACTGTTGAGACACCGGTAACACGTGCGTATCCGAAAAAAGGCAAGACACCAACGAAGATTAGTCCAATAAAAGGCAACCTTCACATCCTTGCTGTATTATTCCGTGCAGTCGCCGGAAAATACAAACCAGCTAAGTAGTCAAAACGTACATAATGTGTTATAATCATAACTATTATGGCGTACTCAAAAAACGGTGAATATAGCGGAGCTGATCTTGTTGGTGTGGTATCAACTTTCTACACAAATCCCGAAGATATTCGATTCCAATTAGCTTTGGAAAACGCAGAGCGATGGCAAGCAGCAAACCTCCCACTTGTTATCGTTGACGGTTCTCCAGTTCAAGAAACTGGTAACTGGGTAGAAAAGGCACTTACTGAACGGGGAGCTGATGTTATTCGTGCCGAAGTAAACGGTATCGCTTCGCAACGACAGCAAGGTATTAACTATGCTGTTTCAAATGGTGCTGAGAAAATGGTTGGTCATGAACCGGAGAAGATTGAGATGTCACGATTTAGCGATGCTATTTCTGATGCCCTGTCTGAACACGCTGTTCTTGTGATTGGCCGCACAGCCGCTGCTAAATTATCTCTTCCTAGCGTGCAGCGTCGCACCGAACAGCTTGCGGGATGGACGCTTGAGCAAACACATCATCTGCCACCCGATGCACTCAGCGGTGGTCGTGGGTTTACCGTAGCAGGTGCCGAAGTATTATCGCGCTATCCAGCAACTGACCCAGCTTTTAATAACTGGATATATTTATATACGACGCCACTTGAAGCTCGTAAGGCGGGACTATCTATTGGTGGTCTAGGGGTTGATTTGATTCACTCTCCGATCATGACCGAAGAAGAACAGGGTAACCCTATTTTTGATCGTAAACGATACGACCAGTTCAAGTTGCAGCTTGATTACATGTTAGCTCGTGCCGACGTTGATCCCGCAGCACAGCCCATTGCATGTGCTGTGCTTGAGGCGATGACGGGACTGACGAAGGAGAGCTCTAATGCAGAATTTGAAGCTCAACTCGATCTTCTAGAAGCGCGTCTTTCGGTCTTTGGCTACGGCCACTAAATCCTGTTATTATAGAGATAACAAAGGGGATACTATTAGATGAAGACAGCACTTATTGGGTACACGGGATTTGTTGGTGGGAACCTAAACGCACAACACGACTTTGACGATGTTTATAACAGCAAGAACATTCACGAGATTGAAGGAAAAGAATACGACCTAGTCGTAAGCGCTGCAAACCGCGCTGAAATGTGGCGTATTAACCAAGAGCCCGAAATTGATCTTGCAGAAATAAATGAATTTATTGCGCACATTAGTAAGGTGACTATAAAAAAACTAGTACTTATTTCGACCGTCGGTGTTTACAAAAATCCGAATGGTGCCGATGAAGATACTGCCATAGAAACAGACGGGCTGACTCCGTATGGGCTTAATCGCTATCACCTAGAACGGTTTTGTGCAGAAAACTTCGACACGACAATCGTTCGACTTCCTGGCCTGTTTGGACCTGGGCTAAAAAAGAACGTTATTTTTGATCTTTTGAACGACAATAATGTTGATCGTATCCACAAAGACGGTGTGTACCAATACTATAATCTTGAGAACATCTGGAAAGACATTAACGTTGCCCTTGATAATAACATTGCATTGGTTAACTTTGCTACCCCGCCGGTATCAACTGATGAAGTTGCAAAAACGTGTTTCGGTATTGAGTTCACAAACGAGCCAGCGGATGTCGCTCCAGGCTACTGGGATATGCACAGTAAGTATGCGAGCGTATATGGTTGTGAGGGCGAATATCTTTATTCTAAAGAAGCTGAGCTTGATCAAATTAAAGAGTTCGTAGAGGCGAGTAAGTAGTGAAGCTGGCTGTATCAAATATCGCTTGGACAAAAGAAGAAGAGCCGCAAATCGCGGGGCTACTCCAATCTTTGGGAGTTAAATATATTGAGATCGCTCCAACGAAAACATGGGATGAGCCAACCGAGGCGACTGACTCTGAGATCGAACAGTATAAGGCCTGGTGGGGTAATTATGGCATTGAAATCGTTGCGTTTCAGTCGATGTTATTTTCGCACCCAGACTACACACTATTTGAGTCTGATTCTGAGCGTCAAAAAACTCAAGACTATCTAGAATCTTTTACGGAACTTGCCGGAAAAGTTGGTGCCAAAAGAATGGTGTTTGGGTCACCAAGAAATCGTCAAAGAAACGACATGCCCAATGATGAAGCTATAAATATTGCCGAAGACTTCTTTACGGGTATTGCGAATGTCGCTGCGGTCAACGACGTAGTTTTCTGCGTAGAGCCAAATGCACCTCAGTATAATTGCGATTTTATTACAAATGCAGCACAGGGAATTGAACTTGTGAAACGAGTAAATAGTCCTGGGTTCGGTTTACATCTTGATATCGCGTGTATGACCTTAGCTGAGGACGATATTACGGCTTCAATTAACGACGGTAAAGAATACTTAAAGCACTTCCATATCAGCACACCAATGCTGGGTCCTGTGAGCGAAGGAGACGGTGTTCAGCACAGTGTTGCAGCTGCTGCACTAAAAGACGTTGGCTATGACGGCTATGTATCAATTGAAATGCGACCAGGTGATGAAGGAACTAACCTTGACCGCGTCAAAACAGCCGTTCAATTTGCGCAAAAAACCTATTTTTCTTGATAGATTGCGCGCCTAGCGAAGAAGTTCCACATATACACAAATACAGTTGCAATCACCTTCGAGAGTATGTAGTAGATGCCGAGCTTCTCGGTAAATATCCACATAAGCAGGTTTAGGATGCCGAGACCAACTAAGCCGATAGCGGCAAATATGATGAACTCGACGTATCGTTTTTTTATCTTTGATTTACCAAATACGTACCTCCCGCTAAGGATATAAGTAACGATGAGCCCTAGAACAAACCCTGTGCTTGCGGCTATCAGGTAGTAAACGTGGAATACTTCAGTAAGAACTACGAGTGACCCGAAGTCAAAAATATAGCCAATGAGTGCAACACCAAAGTATTTTATGAATTGTTTAGCAACGGGTTTGTATTTTTCGAAAATCATAATTATTAACCAGCGAGGTACTCGCCATACCCAGATTTCTTCAAAGGCTCAGCTAGCGCATCAAGTTGTTCTTTGGTAATAAACCCCTCTTCATACGCGATCTCTTCCGGGCTACCAATGATCTGCCCAGTACGTTTTTGCAGCACACGAACATAGTCGGTCGCTTCTGCCATCGAGTCGATGGTTCCGGTGTCAAGCCAGACGTCACCCGTATCAAGTACAGTAACTTTTAGCTTGTTCTTAGCAAGATACGCTTCATTGATTGAAGTGATCTCAATTTCGCCACGTTCACTTGGCTTGACGTTTTTTGCAATTTCGACAACATCGTTATCGTAAAAGTAGAGGCCGACAACAGCGTAGTCAGATTTAGGATTGGTTGGCTTCTCTTCAATAGAAACAGCTTTCATGTTCTCGTCGAACTCAACAACTCCATAACGTTCTGGATCAGAAACCTGGTAGGCAAAGACGATACCACCATCTGGGTCGCCACAAGTTTTTAATGAGTCGCTAAGTTTGTGTCCATGGAAAATATTGTCACCCAGAACGAGCGCAACTTTGTCATCACCAATAAATTCCTCACCAATAATGAATGCTTGCGCAAGTCCATCAGGCGTTGGCTGTGCCGCATATGAGAGGTTAATTCCCCATGCAGACCCATCACCTAGAAGTCGTTGAAATTGGAACTGATCTTCAGGAGTAGTAATGATCAGGATGTCTTTGATACCAGCTGACATGAGTGTCGTCAATGGATAGTAGACCATCGGTTTGTCATAGATTGGAACGAGCTGTTTGCTGATTCCTTTAGTGATCGGCCAAAGCCGTGTGCCGGATCCACCGGCAAGAATAATACCCTTCATAAAATGTCTCCTATTCAGATTGCTGTTGCTGTAGATACTCTGTGAGCGCCGTATCCCACCTACGTGGCGCAAAGCCTGCAGCCTTTATTTTAGCAAGATCAAGCGTGCTTTGTAAGGGGCGAGGTGACACGGGGTTATTGCCTTCGAGTTTCTTCGCGATGAAGTCGGCGGTTGTTTGTACCCCAACTCGTTCTGGATTGTTTTTAGTTGTTTCAAATACAGACTCTGCGAGATCTCGCCAGCTAACAACTGGGCCATCGTTTGAAAGGTTGTAGGTTCCAAATTCAGCGCTAGAATCAAGCAGGTATTTGATCCCCTTCGCGATATCCTCTGTGAAACTTGGGCGACCGAACTGATCGTTTACAACCGCAGGATTAACGCCCTCTTTCGCGAGCTTTTCCATCGTTCTGACAAAGTTGTTACCGTCACCGACAACCCATGATGTTCGAATAATGTAGTGTTTTGGGACGGTTGCTGCAGCAATATCACCGGCGGATTTCGATTGTCCGTAGACACCTAGTGGTGAGAATAGTTCATCTTCTGTGTGCGCTTCCTGTGTTCCGTCAAAGACGTAGTCGCTTGAAACATGAACGAGTGTGAGATTATTCTCGTTCGCAAGCAAGGCCAGATCTTTCACCGCAGTAGCATTCGCCTTCCACGCATCAACTTTGCCTTCGGGCGTTTCGGCAATGTCGACTTTCGTATACGCGGCTGCATTAATAATAGTGCTGTATTGTCGCCAATTACGGTCGCCCCAGGTTGATGTATCTGAGATATCAAATGTTGAACGATCGACGAATTCTGCATCAGGGAATTCAAGTTGCAGTGCTTTGCCGAGTTGTCCGTTTGCGCCGGTGACTAAGATCTTACGAGCTTTAATCGGAGTAATGTCTTTTAGTTCCGGGTGAACTTTATCCTTATCGGATAGGATCGCGTCTTTCAGTGGGATTGGCCATTTAATATCAGATGCTACATCAGCAAGGTTCAGGAAAGCGTAGTCGCCATCAGGAGACCAGTGTTCGTTTACCAGGTATGAATACAATGTTTGGTCCTCGAGGACTTGGAACGCGTTACCGACACCACGTGGAACAAATACTGCCTTTGATGGGTCTACTTCGAGCGTGAAGACTTGTCCGAAACTTTCGCCTTCACGAAGGTCGACCCATGCGCCAAAGATTCGGCCAGTACCAACGGAGATGTACTTGTCCCAAGGTTCAGTGTGGATACCGCGAGTCACACCTGCTTTGTCATTGAACGACATGTTGTTTTGGATCGGTCCGAAGTCGGGGAGTCCTTTTTCGACCATCTTTGCGCGCTGCCATTTTTCTTGGAACCAGCCACGATTATCACCATTAACGGTAAGGTCTAACCAAACAAGGCCAGGGATATTGGTCTCGTGAATTTCGAGGGGCTTACTAAATAGTGAATCTGACATTACAACTCTCCTTTATTAACAGCGTGAAGATAGAGGCCCGTTAGGGTTTGACTATCGTCAATCTCACCAGTTTTTATCATTTGATCTAGTTCGTTTTTTGAGAAGAATCGTTTATCAAGAAATGCTTCTTCCTCGTCAGTTGCGATTCCAGCGGCGACATTGCGAGCAATAAGGATGTGCATGCGCTCTGTCATAAGTCCGTTGCAGACCAGTGGGTTGCCAGCTATCTGCCAGTCGTCACTCGTGAAACCTGTTTCTTCGACAAGTTCACGCTTACCCGCTGTAATTGGATCTTCGCCGTCTGCACCGCCACCTGGAAGCTCCCAACCCCATACCTTTGCGGGATAGCGATATGCTTTTACGAGGAATACTTCGTCTTTATTGTTTGTTGCGACAACCATGACAGAATCTTTGGATTCGACATATGCGTAGATACCTTCAGCCCCGGTTGGATGGATGATGGCGTCTTCATGGACATTGATCCAGTTGTTTGAATAGACGACGTTCGAGGTGACGGTCGTAATCGGACTTTTTGTTGCGTCGTCCTTATTTTGCATACTTCGCTTCGGTCTCTGCCTTTTGTGGCTTCCACCATGATTCATTTTGCGTGTACCAATCGATTGTACTCTTTAGGCCTGCCTCAAAGTCGGTAAACTTTGGCATCCAACCCAGCTCATTACGGAGCTTCGTTGAATCAATTGCGTAGCGCATGTCGTGACCTGGACGATCATTGACGTGGTCGTATTCGTCCGCCGCCTTGCCCATTTCGGTGAGGATAAGTTCAACAACGGATTTGTTATCCTTTTCACCATCGGCGCCGATAAGATAGGTCTCACCGATCTTACCTTTCTCAAGGATAGTCAGCACTGCAGAACTATGGTCTTCTGTGTGAATCCAGTCACGAACGTTTTCACCAGTTCCGTATAGTTTTGGACGACGTCCTTCAAGGACTTCGGTAATTTGGCGAGGAATGAATTTTTCAACGTGTTGGAATGGTCCGTAGTTGTTTGAGCAGTTACTGATTGTTGCTTCAACGCCGAAGCTTCGTCCCCAAGCACGGACAAGGAGGTCTGACCCGGCTTTTGTGGAGGAATAAGGGCTTGATGGATTGTATGGTGTATTTTCAGTGAAACGATTTGGATCATCGAGTTCAAGGTCACCGTATACTTCATCAGTTGAAATATGGTGAAGGCGCTTGCCATGTTTTCGAACTGCTTCAAGAATTGTGTACGTACCAATAATATTGGTGTCGAGGAATGGGCGAGGATTCTGTAGCGAGTTGTCGTTATGAGATTCTGCCGCGTAGTGCACGACCGCATCGTGTTCAGAAACGAGTTTGTCGACGAGTTCGGCATCGGTAATGTTACCTTCAACCAGGGTAACGCGTGAAGGATCTAATCCATCAAGGTTTGCACGATTACCCGCGTAGGTAAGTGCATCAAGTACAGTAATTTGCCAATCAGGACGCTCTCGGTAGACATAATGTACGAAGTTCGAGCCGATAAACCCCGCACCGCCAGTGACGATTATTTTCATATGTTCTTAGTATATAATGAATGCTTATGAAGAGAGTAATTCTGAGCGGCTACTTTAATCCCCTGCACGGCGGACACCTCGACATGATTGAAGAGGGTGCAAAGATGGGCGATCATTTGATTGTTATCGTGAACAACGATGCGCAACAGTTATTGAAAAAAGGCAAAATTATTCTGGATCATGATAATAGGTCACGTCTGATAAAGGCGTTGAAGGATGTTGATGAAGTCGTCTTAAGTATTGACGAAGATCCTACGCAGATTCAGACACTCCGTGCCATTGCGGACAAATATCCTGATGACGAACTTATTTTTGGTAATGGCGGAGATCGCAATTCGGTAGAAGAAATTCCTGAAGGTGAAGTGGCACGCGAAAAGAATATAAAGTTAGTGTTTGGTGTTGGCGGTACGGAAAAGGCAGATTCTTCAACCCGAATCAACCAAGCACTTGGTCACCAAAAATAGGAGAGATATGAAAAAAGTTTTAGCATTTGATATGGATGACACGATCGCAATTACCAAATCACCAATAAGCGATAGGATGGCCGAAGCATTTAATAATGTACTGGATACCTTTGACGTGTGTATTATTTCTGGCGGTAACTACAATTTGTTTCACAAACAATTTATTGACCGACTTGATCTGACAACTGAAAAGCTGAAGCGAATTCACCTGATGCCAACAACGGGAACCCGCTATTATCGCTACGATGAGGCGACAAGTGACTGGGCTATGCAGTACGCAGAAGACTTGACCCAGGAAGAGAAGACGAAAATCGCAGAAGTGATGGAAACATCCGCTAAACAAGCTGGCTACTGGCCAGAGAGCCCAACAGGTGAAGTGATCGAAGACCGAGATAGTCAGGTGACATATTCTGGGTTGGGTCAGTACGCAACGGCAGAAGATAAGTATGCCTGGGATCCAGATCGCAAAAAGCGTATGGCTATCCGTGAGATCGCGCTTGATAAGCTCCCGGGTTTAGAGGTTCGTGTCGCAGGAACAACATCGATTGATATTACACGGCCCGGTATCGACAAAGCTTACGGCATGCAAAAACTAATGGATGCAAATGGCTTTGAAAAATCAGACATTCTTTTCTTTGGCGACAAACTACAAGAAGGCGGCAATGACTATCCCGTCAAAGCATTTGGCATTGATAGTATCGAAGTAACACGTTGGGAAGATACGGCCAACTGTCTCGAAGCGATTATTAGCGCTATAAAATAGCAAGTCACAGTAGAGCGGTCAGCTACTATAACCGTTTGGATTCCTTGACTGCCAGTTCCAGGTATCTTTACAGATATCTGCAATCGTTTTGTTCGTTTTCCAATCAAGCTCTTTTTCGGCTTTTTTGGCGTCAGCATAGTACTCCGGGAGATCTCCTGCTCGCCGCTCAGCGAGTTCGTAAGAAACGGCCTGGCCGGTTCCTTCGGAAAACGCATTCACTAGTTCGAGTACCGTAGTACTTTTACCGGATCCTAGATTATATGTTTCTGTGCCTGTATGCTTATTCATAAGTGCCGCGATATGTCCTTTCGCGAGATCGACAACATGAATATAGTCACGAGCTGCCGTACCATCTATTGTTTTGTAGTCACTTCCGTATATTGAAAGTACTTTTCTTTTTCCGCTTGCGACTTGTGACAGATACGGCATGAGGTTGTTTGGAATTCCTTTGGGGTCTTCACCAATGAGGCCACTCGGGTGCGCTCCAACGGGGTTAAAGTATCGAAGTATAGTAAATTGCAATGCCGCGTTTGCAGCTCCAACATCACGTATAATTTGCTCTATCATATACTTCGTTTGTCCATATGGGTTTGTAATGCCCTGTCCAACAACGCTTGTTTCGCTATAAGGTATAGGGGCTGACCCGTATACGGTTGCAGATGAACTAAAGATAAGGGTCGGTATACCGTATTCTTCCATGACCTCCAGTAGTGACAATGAACTGTCTATATTTGTTCTATAGTACGCAAGTGGTTTTTGGGTTGATTCACCAACTGCTTTTAATCCTGCGAAGTGAATAACCGCATCAAACGACTCTTTTTTAAATACTTCAGCAAGCTTATTCTTATCTTGTAGATCAAAAATGTGCAGGTTTGGCTGTTTGCCAGTGATTTGCTCGATTCTATCGACAACAAGCTCGCTACTATTTGATAGATTATCGATGATTGTTGCGGTGTGTCCACCTGCAAGTAACTCAACCACTGTGTGGCTCCCTATGTAACCCGTGCCACCAGTAACCAAAACGTTCATTATTTTTTCAACTCCATAGAATCTTCAAATATTTTTAATATCTTTGTATCAAACAAACTTTTATCGAATCGCTTAGCCTTGCGATGCAGTGTCGCAGGCAAGAAAGTCAAAGTCTCGAACCGTTTCATCGCTGCAACAAGACTTTCGACAGACTGTTCTTTAAATAGGACCCCTGTTTCGCCATCTTGAACGATATCTAAAGCGCCACCCTTTGCATAGGCGATGACGGGCGTGCCTGCAGCCAAAGCTTCAACGGCTGAAATCCCGAAGTCTTCTTCGTTGGGGAATAAGAATCCTTTAGCTGATTGAGCAAGGTGGACAAGTTCTTTATCGCTGACACGGCCGACGAATGTTACGGTTGGTCCCGCAAGCTTCTTTAAACGTGCTGTGTCAGGTCCAGATCCGATGATTGTTAACTGTGCCTTTAGTTGATTGGCGGCTTCGACAGCTAGGTCAAAACGTTTGTAGGGGACATGACGGCCCCAAAGGATATAGCCACTGCGCTCACCTTTTGGTTGTGGGGTGAATCGTTCGACATCAACGGGCGGATGAACGACGGTTGATGATCGTTTGTAATACTTTTTAATGCGGGCTTGAGTCACTTCAGAATTGGCGATCATGACGTCGATATCTTTGATTGATTCCAGGTCGAGTTTGCGCATCTTCTTCACCATCATCGGAATAATTGGACGAATGAATGGTGTAAATACTCCGAACTTAAACTCTTTTTTAAATTCTTCGTAGTGACTCCAGTAATAGCGGATCGGGGTATGAATGTAGGCGATGTGAATTTGGCCTGGTCGAGTTTTTCGAACAGCTTTTGCTTCAGCACTGGAGCTACTAATAATAATGTCGAATTCGGACAGGTCTAACTTGCGAAATGCTTTTGCGCGGAGGGTTGGCCATAACGTGTGTCGATAGCGAAGCTTGGCAGGTAACTTGTCCTGTAGGTAAGTGGTACGGATATCGAGGCCTTTAAGTCCGGGCAGTGCCTCGGGATTATAGACTGATGTATAGATAGGCGCTTTCGGAAAGAGTTTATGGAGTTCGGCTACGACTACTTCTGCACCGCCGGAAACGGTGAGCCAGTCATGAACGATTGCGATCTTTGGTGCTGGCACTATTTAGCTCCGCGGCCACGAAGGACGACAAGGACAGTCTTGAACAGGATCTTAATATCTAACCAGAAGGTCCAGTTTTGGGCGTAGAATAGTTCAAGTTCAATTCGTTCGTCGAAGTCCAGCTCGCTGCGACCAGAAACTTGCCAGAGTCCTGTGACCCCGGATTTAACACTATGAAGAAGGGCGGTTCGTCCGTGGGCAAGCTTTATTTCTTGTGGAAGAATCGGTCGTGGTCCAACGAGGCTCAGGTCACCCTTGAAAACATTAAAGACCTGAGGGAGTTCATCGATCGACGTTGCACGAAGCCAAGTACCGAATGGGGTGATGCGTGGATCATTTTCGACTTTACGGTACTTTTCATATTCTCGCGCTAAATCTTCACGACCCATTTCGCGGAACTCTTCAGCCGCATCTTTGCCGCCATACTGGGCGCCCATGCTACGGAATTTAATCAGCCCAATTGGTTCGGAGAAACGACTTAGGCGCTGGCTGATGTAAAAGACTGGTCCGCGGTCGACGATCTTTTTGATGATGATAAAGATGAGGAGGAACGGTGAGGAAACAATAATGAGAAGACTACTCATGATAAGATCAAAGATCCGCTTCACAATTGCACCCCAGCCAACGAGAGGTGTTTGGTACACGCTAATCATTGGGTAGCCAAGGAAAACGTCGACAGTGTTTTTACCGGAATAGAATTCGGCTTCACCAGGGATAAAGCTGTAGTCGATGTGATTTTCTTGGGCCATTGAAAGGATCTTTTGATTACGCTCGGCATTTTCGTATAGGTCAGTTTGGATGATGGCAGTGATCTTGTTTAGTTCAAGATCTTTCAAAGCTTCTTCGACATATGAGTAGTGGTGTCCTTTGAAGTTCACGGGCAGGTTTTTCTTTGAACCGGCAAAGGCGATGACTTCGTAGCCACTACGTGCAGTGTCTGAAATGCTTTTTGCGATGTCGCTGGACGCAGAAGATGAACCAATCAGCAGAACACGTTTTGTACCACGGCCGTAGCGGAACATAAGTGTACGGATGAGGCGCATGATTTCACGCTCGAGAACAATCAGAATGAAGGCCCCGATGAGTGCGTATAGCGCAACCAAGCGGGCTGGGAAGATTGTTTTGTCACTGACGTATTCCCAGCCAATAACGAGAAGGATACCGATAAATGATCCAATAGCGATTTTCGCCCATTCAGCTAAGCGTCGATTGTACGTTCCTGGTTGATAAAGGCCGAGAATCGCAAAGATAAAGATCCAGAAAGGGACGATTAGTAGGAAGGCGAAGAGATAATCGAAGGCGTAGATATTGTGAAGCAGTGGGCGAGGGTCATATTGAACTCGCGCAACGTACGCCAACACAAAGGTGATAATCAGAACGAGTGCATCGATGAGAATCAGGGTAAAGCTGTAGAGCTTGCTGTTTCGGCGTGACATAAGTGCTGTTATTATAGCATTATTTCGTTACACTAAGAGGTACCCTATGGTAGCAAAGCCTTCGAAACTTACCCTGTTGGACAAAATCTTTGTCGGTATCCTATTAGTCGTCTTCGGGGGAATCGTCCTTCATGCGCCGTTAAGCGTCGGACTCAGTACACTTTTCCCTTCTGCGGAAGTACTGATTAAATCGTGGAAAGAGATTTTGATGTTGCTGGACGGACTTATTATGCTGGTGATTCTGTATCAGAGAAAACAGTTTGCTCTGCTGAAGTCACCCCTGGTTCTTTTAATTGCGGGGTATGCGGCGTTACACCTCCTGTTATTGCCTATTTTCCCGCAAGGACTCACCGCATCTATCGCCGGGTTATTCATAGATCTTCGATACCTTTTATTCTTTGTGCTCGTATATGTAGCGTTGACACTATATCCAACACGTCGTCAAACCTTCATCACGACGTTTTTTGTCGGTGCCTTTGTTGTGGGAGCATTCGCGCTACTGCAGGTATTTGTCTTGCCTCACGATGTCTTGAAATACATTGGGTATAACACGTCGACAATTGTGCCGTATCTGACCGTCGATCAGAACCCTGAGTTTATTCGTATTAACAGCACGCTGAGGGGTCCGAATCCGTTAGGCGCATATGCGGTCATTGTCCTTACGTTGCTATTTGCCTTCTGGCTACGTCCTGGCAGTCAAAAGTTCCAACGCCAGGGATTGGTGATTAGTGTTATCGCGCTCGGAAGTGCGGTTGCGTTATGGGCAAGCTATTCACGGAGTGCCCTATTCGCTGCGTTTGCCGCACTCGCAACTGTTGTGCTTGCTATGGTTGGTCGCAAGGTCTCGCGCAAGTTTTGGATTATTCTCGCGATTATTGTCGTTGCCGCCGCTGGGGCACTTGTTGCTGGCCGTAACACTAACTTTGTCTCTAATGTGTTGCTTCACGAAAATGCATCGACCGGAGCGGCAGTAAATTCCAATGATGGTCACGTCGCATCTTTGAGGGATGGTATCAATCAAATGGTGCATGAACCTTTTGGTGGGGGAATCGGAAGCACAGGATCGGCATCATTGTACGGATCGAAACCGTTGATCGTCGAAAACCAATTCTTGTTCATTGCGCATGAAGTGGGTTGGATCGGACTCGCGCTATTCATATATATAACGTTCTTGGTGTTACGGGGTCTTTGGCGAAAACGGACGGATGGACTAGCGCTAGGAGTGTTCGCAAGTGGTGTCGGCATGGTCCTGATCGGGCTTTTGCTCCCTGTCTGGGTTGATGATACAGTAGCAATTATATGGTGGGGGCTTGCCGCAATCGCCCTCGCACCGAAAGGAGAGTCAGATGGCCGAAAGATCGACAAAAAGACAAAAAGAACTGCTTGATTACGTCGACGCGTTTATTCAAGAGCACGGATACGGTCCCAGTTACCGCGAGATCATGAATGCGATCGGCTATAAGTCCGTTTCGACAGTTGCGATTCATATTGATGGGCTGATCCAAAAGGGCTTCCTTCGAAAACGAGATAATTCTGCCAGGTCGCTTGAGGTTGTCACGACGAGTGCAACGAGTGCCGCTCAATCTAAAGCGGTCAGTCCCGCCAAAGAAAAGTGGATGGTTGACGCGATCAATGATCGATTCAATCTGTACGAACAATCTCCGAATCAGATGACGCTTGATGAGCTGTATGTGTTGATTGGCGCATTGAAGATTCTGGGCCTTGATGGTGCGCACGAATCGACCAAAGCTCGTCTTGCCAAACTGCGATAGTATTATTGACTATACGACAGGGGTAAAGGTATAATAGCCCTTGTATTCCGACGTAGCTCAATGGTGGAGCAAGAAGCTGTTAACTTCGAGGTTGCTGGTTCGAGTCCAGCCGTCGGAGCCAAAATGATTACCAAAAAGATCTTCGAGTTGAAGGTCTTTTTGTTTGCTTAATGCCTATAACACTGTTACTATAACCGTAGACACGATGCACCTCACTTGAGATCACGATCTCCGGGGGACATATCAGTCAACCCTTTCAAAGTTTCAGGTTGGATTTGATGAACAATATGTTCAGACAATAAACTAAATAACATAAAAGGGCTGACATGTATAAGACTCATATTAAATTTCTTCCAGTAATCGCACTATTCGCGATTTTCGCTATATTTACCATAATTATGAGTATTGGTCATTCAGCTCATGCGGCGCAGGCTACGGTGAACCTTGGGAATGCCTCTCCTTTCGCAATCCTTTCTGGAACCCCTAATATTACAGATGCCGGTAATGCCTCCGTTATTCATGGAAACGTAGGACTTAGTCCGGCAACGGGTGCGGGTATTGGGTTAACTTGTTCGCAAGTGACAGGAACTATTTATTCCGTTGATGCGACTGGGCCTTTGCCTTGTCGTGTAACGAACGGTCCACTTTTAGTCACGGCAAAGAATAACCTGACAGCTGCGTATACCGATGCGGCTGGACGGACACCGCTAACAACTGTGCCAACAGAACTCGGCGGAACAACTTTGGTTGCCGGCGTTTATAACTCAAACTCGACTACACTTGGCATTACTGCAGGTGCAGGTGCACTTGTTCTTGACGGCCAAAATGATTCATCTTCTGTCTTTATCTTTGAAGCGCCATTTAGTGGCACGGGACTCAACGTTGGATCGGGTAGTACGATTTCTCTCATTAATGGTGCCCAGGCATGTAATGTATTCTGGCGGGTTGATACAGCAGCAATTAATACGACCGCAAACTTCGTAGGAACTGTCCTTGCACTCAACTCAATATCTGTGGCAAATGGTGCGACGATTAACGGTCGTCTCCTTGCACGCAACGGAAATGTTACCTTAATTAACGACACGATTACGGCATCCATATGTGCCGGCAACGATACGCTGGATGTTGTCCCGGGACTTCCGAATACAGGCGAGATGAGTGGGCAGTACGTTCTTTGGGGGGCTATCTCAACACTTCTCGTTGCAACGGGCTCACTTGTTGCGTATGCCGCCTATAAAAAGCGCTCTATCTAGAGAATATCCATGCGTCGACGACAGAAACGCGTCACACAAAATCTTTTCCCAATTGTTATTATTCCGATTATGTCACTATGCGTAACGTTGATCCTGCTATATATTCTTATGCCAGGTCAGCATAATTCACAGGCGATTCCTATCCATGCGCCTAAAGTAGTCAACAGCGTCACTGCACCTGCTGTGGTGATTGCTTCCCCAGTCCAGTTAAACATAGATAGCATTAACGTTAACGCTATCGTGAATCCTGTAGGGCTTACTTCAACCGGAGACATGGACATTGACGAAAATCCCACGCAAGTTGCCTGGTATAAACTAGGTCCAAAACCTGGCGAAGTGGGAAGCGCGGTAATCGCAGGTCATTATGGTTGGAAGGATGGTGTTCCATCGGTGTTTAACGACCTGAATAAGCTTGTGAAAGGGGATACAATCTCTACCGTAGGTGAGGACGGACAGGTGAAAACGTTTGCGGTGAATCATACAGCGCTGTATGCTCCCGATCAAGACGCAACGAATGTTTTCACATCAGATGACGGGAAAGCCCACCTTAACTTAGTTACTTGCCAGGGCTCATGGAATAACTCTGCGCGTACGTATACAGAACGGCTGATTGTGTTTACCGACTACGTTAAGTAAGAGATAGTTGCGAAGAGCGTTTGCTTTTAGCTACCTTGATATGTGCAGTAGGAGTTGTGTTGGTCGTTGTCTAGAGGGACAAGTTTATTTACAGAAATAAACTAAAATTGTATAATATACATCTATGAACATCCTTAGCTCAGCATTAGGACACTATGAAGCAGTCGGTCGAGCAACCGATGCAGATATTATAGTCGGTAATTCTTTTGGTACTTCGATACATCCTGAAAGTCCAAACGCTGCAATCGCTCGATTTATTCTCGCTAATGAACAAGGTCAACCAATTGTCGTCGACCGTACACTTGCCGATGCATTTCCAAAGTCAACCCAGCTTGATGTAGTCGTAGATGGCGCCGTATCGAATACCATAGGGAGTGTTGGCGGAAGTTGGGGAATACTTGTAGAAGCAAAAAAGTATATGGATGAAGTAGAGTTGTCTCGTCCACTTATGGCCGCTCAAGCGTTTCACGTTGGAAGAGTGGCTATGCAAGCTGAAAAGCTAGGTATGACAGGCATCATCGTACCTGAAGGTCTTCCGACTTCATTCGACAGGGCATCTGACCAAATATGGACACGCTCACAGGTGCTGTGGGTACCTCGCGAAGTACTTGGATCTGCCGCGCTAAAAGCACAAGGCAAACTCTAGGTCTGTAGACCTCGACTACTAGGTGCTAATCTGTTATTCTTCATCGTATGACTACGCATAAACCCGTATTATCTCTCGTTGTCCCGATCTACAACGAAGCTGATGGATTAGTTGATTTTCATGCATCCCTCGTTGGTGTTTTGAAATCACTTCGTCCTGCAGTGTCCTATGAAATTATTTACTGTGAAGACGGTAGTAGTGATGCGTCAGCAGCAGTACTTTCTGAGATTGCCGACAAAGACGCGACTGTTAAAACGATCTTATTCTCGCGCAACTTTGGCAAAGAAAGTGCCTTATCTGCTGGCATTACATATGCAACAGGTGAAGCGATCATCACGCTCGATGGGGATGGACAGCATCCCGTTGAATTAATCCCCGAATTTGTCGCTGCCTGGAAAGACGGCGCTAAGGTCGTTATTGGTATAAGGAGGGCTTCGAACGCGAGTCTTTTGAAAACTATCGAATCTAAACTATTCTATTCTTTCTTTAACAGACTCTCTTCTCAGAAACTGATTCCTCAGTCGACTGATTTTCGATTAATCGATGAGCAGGTCCAGGCAGAGTTTCTGAAGCTTGAGGAATCGAATCGCATGACACGCGCGCTGATTGATTGGCTTGGATTTAAACGTGCGTATGTAAGGTATATCGAAAAGGAAAGAGCTGTCGGTAAGCCCGGCTATAGCCAACGCAAGCTCATTCAGCTTGCGATGAATAGCATTGTATCGATAAGCCCTCGGCCACTGTACCTTTTGGGCTACCTGGGCGTTATCTTGACGGTGCTTGCACTTGTCGTCGGTATCACGGTGATTATCGAACAATTGTTGCTGCACGACCCACTGATGTGGAAGTTTACGGGAACGGCGATGCTCGGCATTCTGCTTCTTTTCTTTGTCGGTATTATCTTGATTTCACAGGGTATTCTCGCAATTTACATTTCGCACATTCATACCGAAAGCAAACATCGCCCACTGTATGTTATTGATCGAGCGCGCTCAAAACGGATCGAATAGAATGTTAAAAAAATATTGCCAGTTCATCACGTATCTTGTTGTCGGCGGAACTTCTTTCCTGATCGAAATGGCGTCGTTGTTCATTTTTAAAGAGTTCCTTCATTTCTCTGATGTATTGTCGGTCGCAATTAGTTTCTGGATTGGCTTTGTCGCCGCCTTCATTTTGCAGAAGATCATCACATTTAAGAATCACGATAAAGCGGCGAAAGTAGTCGGGAAACAGCTGGTCATTTATGGCTTACTGGCAGCATGGAATTATTTCTTTAGTCTTGGACTGGTCGCGTTCTTTTCTGGAACGGCATCCGTCTTTGTGGTGCGTACGGTAGCAATTGCGATTATTACGCTGTGGAATTACGGAATATACAGGGCCTTCATTTTTAAAGTAGTACAGCCAAAGCATCGCGGACGACCAGCCAAAAAACCACCGACACTTCTTAGTCGAATCAAAACGCAGTTTAGCAGTTTTAAATCGCCGTACGTTATCTTTTCGGCTGCGATACTATTCATTACAACTACTTGGTGGTCGACACTTGGCGCACTAACACAGAGTACCAATGCTGACCAGATTATTGATAGCTACCTATTTCAAAACACTGAAACGTTCAAAGCGGCCTTATTTCCTGCGACGCATACGTTCCTGATTAAGTGGCCACTGTTTATTACTGAACGGTTAATGAACTTCAGTTCCGCTGGACTTGTTGTATTGACTGTGTTGGTAAGCCTCGTGACGATCGCAGGATTGGCGTATATTTTATACCGCATCGATAAGCGTCCGAAGGTTATCGGAACAGTTTTCCTGGCCCTCGCTTGTATCTTGTTGTTTATTCCTGCTCAGCCACACGCCGGCGGACTATTGCCTGTTAACTTTGCGATGCTGGCAACTCGCAATATTGAATATCTGTTTTACATTCTTGGTCTCGTGCTTGTTATTCGCGCCCCAAGACTACGGAGTAGGCAGAGCTACTGGGCGATTGCACTTCTAACACTGCTTATTAGTAGTGATAAGTTATTCTTGTGGCTTTCACTCGGTGGAGCGGGAATAATGTTTGTTGTGTATCTGATTGCTCGACGAGGGGAGTTGGTGAAAGTAGCACTTCGATGGCTTGTCGTCACCGTTGCTTCGTTTATCATTGCAACTATTTTCCTATGGGTAATGAATATTGTGGGCATTACGCATGTAGTAGGTGACAATACTCCATACAGCTTAGCGCTGACAGTGAAGCAAATTGTGCTAGGGTCTATCTTCGCATTCACGGGGCTACTGACGAACTTTGGTGCGAACCCGGCGTTTGATATTGGCGTTGTGAAGGATATTCCGAAGACTTTCTTTGGTCGTCTTGTTTCGCCAATTATTATCCCTGTCGTCATTAATGGGTTGGTCTTTGTCGCTGGTGCGTTCTCGGCTATCGTTATCTTCGCTAAGAGCCTGAGCCCAGCCAAACAAAACAAGCGCAGTAAGAAACAGCCCGAACTCAGTGTTGCAGCACTGCTCTCACTGACATTGATCGCGACGTCGGTCGTTGCAGTAGGAATCTTTATTGGGACAAACCACTATTATCCTGTCGACTCACGCTATGAAACGATTGTTTTCTTTGCGCTGACAATCTCGATCATGACATATCTGCGAACAAAGTCACTTTCGAAGTTTTCCGTGAATAAAGTCACTGTCGTACTGCTAGTTGGGATTGTGATTGGATCAGTGTGGGCATTTGCAACGTATCAACAACAGACGGATGCACTTCACTCTATTAATGTTCGTAATGTCAAGATTGCTGATGCGATTCAAAGCCACAAAACAAACGTACTGGTTGGAGATTACTGGCGAGTGGTTCCTATTAGCCAGATCAATCCGAAGACGGCGACGCATATCGTGCCGCTGGGTGATTGTACGACCCCTCGCGCGTCACTGACAAGCGAAGCGTGGCAAAAGGACTTTCAGCAACACAGCTTTACGTATCTCTTAAGTCTCGATAAGAGTGTGACGGACTATCCAGCGTGTTCGATCGATCAAGTGATTCAGGCGTATGGTCGTCCAAACGCGAGCACACTCATTTCGGGAACGAATGAAAATCCTCAAGAACTTCTCCTCTTTTATGATGGTGGCGTGAACAAAAATCATAGTTTGACGGGGCTTTCTCGAACGGCGACGATTTTGCCAACAACAACTGCCCAACAAGCAACACCGGTTGTTGATTGTGCGGACGGTGCTGCAATTATGAATATTGTTGCGCATGAAGATGATGACCTCCTCTTTATGAATCCCGATCTTCAGCATGACATTGATGCGAAACACTGTATTCGAACGGTGTACATTACCGCTGGCGATGCAGGCTTTGGAAGCCAGTATTGGCTGGGGCGTGAGAGGGCTTCTGAGGCTGCGTACGATTCTATGCTCCATGTGAGTGAGCCACTTGTCTGGGTTCAAAAAACAGTCAAGTTGAGTGACCACGAATTTGTAAGCATTGCGAGTCCTCGGGGACACAAAGAAATCGCACTGATATTTATGAACTTACCCGACGGAAACTTACAGGGTCAGGGCTATAAAGTATCTGGCTTCGAAAGCCTGGCGCGGTTACGAGCGGGAAATGTTTCAAAGGTTCAAACAGTTGACGAGCAGTCCTACTATTCATCTGAAGATCTCACTCAGGCACTCGCAACACTGATGGACTACTATCTGCCAACCGTTATCAATACGCAGGCTTCAAGCGATATGGGACATATGTACCATGACCATGAAGATCACATTAGCGTTGGTAGGTACGTGAACGATGCGTTTGGGAGGTACGTGAACCAAAGCACGACACCATTGAATCACTACATCGGCTATCCGATTCGTGAGCGGGCGCCGAATGTATCGGGTAAAGATCTTGCTGATAAGACCAAGGCATTCTTGGCTTACGCGACATTTGACGGTGGCGTGTGTCAATCGCAAACAATGTGTGAGCAGACGCCAACCTACAATGCATACCTGCAACGGCAGTACCAACAATAGATACGGTTACTTTTTTGCTGTGATTGAAGGTGCTATCTCCCTTATGCTATGATAGATCAAATAAGAATAGGTGAATTGGAGAAATACAGACATGGATGGGGGACCGTTTCGTGTGCCACAACCGGCAGACAATAGAAGAGTTGCAAGCAGATCTGAAGCGGCAAGCCGGCCGTCAGAAGAACCGCAACAACCTATAGTTAAAGAGGAACCTAAAACTGTATATCGATCTGAAGAACCACGACGAACCGTAAGGGAAAAGAGAAGCCTCAAGAAGCTGATCATTTCTATTATCGTACTCGTTGTTATCTTAGCCCTTGGTTTCATTGGATGGACGACATGGTCAAACAGCCATGCGTCCGGTCCAACCGGCATCGATACCAGCAAATATCAGGCCGTCTTCTTTACGAACGGTCAGGTGTATTTCGGTAAACTGCAGGCATTTAATAATGACACTATGAAGTTAACCGATATCTTCTACCTGCAAACACAGACGGCCGACACAAGCAACACAAGCTTGCAAAAAACTGCAACAGATCAAAGTAGCAGTGTTCAACTAATCAAGCTTGGTTCTGAGGTCCACGGCCCTGAAGATTCGATGATCCTCGAAAAGAACCAAGTACTCTTCTACGAGAATCTAAAACCAGACGGTAAAGTTGCACAGTCAATCGCCAACTACAAGAAATCTGCGAAGTAGTCTAAAACTAATAGCTTACTGAGTTGCCGGGTTGAACCGGCACTTTGTTTGTAATGTTGAGTGACTTTACATATTTTATCCAGGCGTCGTCATTGATCTTGTCCTGGGATTTAATCAGGATAAGCAAGTTGATCTTAATAAAAATGGCTGACTGTGGTCCTTTAGCTGATGTTCCAAGATAGACGGTTGTGTCGCCTGCCGTAACCTTATTGGTCGCATTAAACTTTTTGGCAAGTTCAGCAACTTGCGCGTCAACATCGCCCCCAAAAGAAATCGGAAGGGGTTGTTCGCTGACGCTGATTGCAATGCCGTCAATCTTGTCGGAGTAGGCAAAGACAGGATCGCTGTTTGGTGGGCTGATACGTTGCCAGCCGCCAAGTTGAGTGATCGTCTTATCGTTAGGGAGAATGGTTTGGTAGCCGGGGTTTGTGATGATGTTGCTTGCGTCGCTGGCTGCTTTTTTTGCGACGTTGTTTCTGTGAAGCGCAGTAGCAGTGATACCGCCACCGATAATAACAACGACAACAATAGCGAGAATGATGGTTTTCTTTGTGAGAGGAAAGAAGCGGTCACGTATATTGACTCTTCTTTTTGGTTGCGTCTTTGGCGTAATTGGTTGAGGCGCAGGAGTAACAGGCGCTGTATTATCACGCTCGGGGACGGAGAGCCGTGTCCGGCCGTTGCTATATCTGTTTGGTTTCTTGAACTCCACTATGGAATTAGTATAACAGGGATGAGTCGTCGTGCTAGTGGTTGCTGAATGCGAAGCCAAGTGTACTTGCGTAGGCGTTGGCATCGTTCGCTGACGTCAGGTTGACCTTGAAGACGATACTGTCTCCAGCGGCAAAGCTACAGGTTGCCGGGTCAGAAGTGCTGGTTGCAGTGCCTTTTTGCCAGGTGGTCTGTGCTCCTGATGAGACCGAAACGACTGAGCCACAGGCCGTGAGCCCAGTCGTAGAATTGTTGCGGTAGACTTGGTAAGAAACGGCTGCATCAGAACTGTCAGTTCGGCCCATGAGTGAGGTTGATCCAGACACGAAGCCCTTAAAGCTTGTCGGCAATTGGTAGGTAACGTAGATGCTTCGGGCTTGGCTAGTGACTTGTGAAGATGTCCAGTTGTAGTAGTTGTAGGTTTCGTCGGTACCACAAATGGTTGGTTGTGATGAACTACCGTCATTGATATTCAATGCGTCAGAACAAAGGTCAGAAGTCATCGTACCAGTACCGGTATTGTGCATAACAGCATTGCTGTATTCAGGGCTGATAGTGATAAAGTCGTCAGGACTTGCGGCACAAGCACCCCAGCCTTCAGCTTCGTAACACTGTAGTTGTCCAAGCGTTGTGTCGTAGTACATGCTCCCAACCATTGAGCTGTCGACGGTTGGCGCAGATGTTGCGCTATCGAGTGTCAGTAGCGTTGGTGTTCCTGTATTATCCCCGATCTTTACTTGTGTGCCACTGAATGTTGCGCTGGTTGCACCACCGGAGGTAATCGTAACATCGCCAGTACCACCTTGAATTGTCGTTCCACCACTGCCCGTTGTGGATCCAATCGTGACGGTTTGTGCGGTCGTTCCACCTCCTGTGCCGATGTTTATCGTATGATCGGCATTATTCGTTGCGATATTGATCGTCGAAGCAGTTACCGTTCCGACGTTTAACGTGCCCGACGACGTGCTATCGATTAGTGGTGAGATGACGCTCGTGTTACCTTGAAGCGTATTCGCTTGAGCGCTTCCGGAGATATTGAGGCTGGCTGTTTGCACGGAAGTCGTGTTTTGGATAAATCCGTCAGAGGTAATACCACCAAGCATGCCAGAGTTGATTGCATACGGTGACGCAGTCAGTCGCTTCATTGGAAGCATTTCGCCGTCGGATACGCAGGGTGAGCTACCAAAGGTCGTACAGCTGGTCGATGAGCCAGCGATGTTCATCGACAGCCACAAGGTATCTTGGTTCCAATCGACGCTGGTACCGAATGGTGTCCTTTCACCAAGGTTGACCGAAAGGTAACCGTTCTTCACCTGAACACCACTAGTGCCACCATTGTTGACATAGTTCTCGGTCCATTTTAGCGTTCCGTCGGGATTACCTGTTGCGGTGCCTGTTCCATCTTGATAAATCTTAAATTGGATGTTGTAGTTGCCGTCTGGAACAACGTAGCCACTGGCATCAAGGAGTCGCCCCTGGAAACTGATCGTACTATTCGTGCCCGCAAGCGCGTGCGTAGGTTGTGAAATAATACCAAATAACAGCGTTGTAGTTAAAGCAACACATAGGGCAAGTATCATTGCTACACGCAATGCATACCGGCGATTAAAAATAGTGAGGGAGGTGAACCACACAGTCATTTGTTTGTTTTATACCGTTTATTTAGGGATAAATGTTTATTTCACTCGACGTGTGGTGGTTCATCAAAGCTTGTGGATATACTACCATAAACACGATGAGACTACAACTAAAATAACCGATAAGAACACATAGTGGTTATGGTACAATTAACCTGACGCATGATAAGAGGTAGGGAGCATAAATAAACAGTGAAAGTATCACGAATTATTCTTAGTTTGGCGATCGTCATCGGTGTGGTCGCGACCACGTCTTTGCCTGTTTCAGCTGCGACCTACGGGGGTGGAAATGTCCAAGGGTATGCTGCGGACTCTGCGCTCGATAACGGAACGATTGTTCAGTTGGATAGCAAGAATGGAAATACTGTTAAAGTATCGACGCAAGCGCAGCTCGATAACATGTTCGGCGTCACAGTTGATCGAACGCAATTACTCGTTTCCTCCTCAAACGATGCACTAAAGAACGAAGTCTTCGTGGCGGTATCAGGAACTTACAATGTTCTGGTCAGCACCGAGGCTGGTCCAATTGTGGTCGGTGATTACATTACCCTTTCATCACTAAATGGTGTGGGCATGAAGGCTGGCACGGATGAGAAAACAGTCTTTGGTCGTGCTGCTAGTGCGTTTGACGGCAAGGGTGTGACAGTCGGCACAACGACTCTAAAAGATACAACGGGCAAGACGACCAAAACGGTGGCACTGGGACTCATTCCCGTGACAGTGAACATTCAGCATAATCCGAATGAAAAGACGACCAAGGTCGATGTCCCACCGTTTCTTGAACGAATTGGAGTTGCCATCGCTGAAAAGCAAGTGAGCCCAATCCGGATTTACCTCAGTATGGCAATTACGGCGATCAGCATCATCTCTGCCATCGCTATCCTTTATTCAGGGGTACGTAGCGGAGTGATCTCGATCGGACGTAACCCAATGTCGAAACGGTCAATTTTCAGAGCCTTATTACAGATAATATTAACGAGTATACTCATTTTAATTATTGGCTTATTTGCGGTATATTTACTACTGAAGCTATGATGCAAATGAAGGTGGGTTAAACGAACGTGGGACTATTCCAACATAAACAGCACTCTGACAAGAAGCCGCCTATGGTTGAGGTCTTTGAGAATGAGAAAAATTTCTTCGATGAAGCTTTCCGCGTAGAAATTCGCGATCATGCTCGTTTGTATTTTGAGAAGGTTATTCAAGAGAATGTTGTTATTTTCAAACAAGATCTTGATGATGCTTCTGAAGCGATTAGTGCTGATCTCAAAACACGCACAGCCGAGCAGCTTGATGCGTCCATCGCTCACCTCACGGTTGACCTTAAAGAACACATCACAAAACAGCTCGATGGCCAGTTTGCAGCATTTGCTAAAGCTGCTAACGAGGCGCAAGACGTGGCTCTTGAATCTCTCACGAAGAGCGCTGCGACTTTGGAAGAACAGCATAAACAACTCGGTACGACACTTCAAAAGAGCATTGCTAATCAAAGTTTGATGTTAGAAAATTCATTCCAGGAAAACATGAAAAACATGACTTCAATTAAAGAAGCCAATGCTTCTGCGCTGGAATCACTCAATCGCAGCGTTGACGAGTTGAAGGACCAGAATGAACAACTGACTGCTACTCTCGAGAAAAAGATCGCAACCCAAGAAGAATCATTAATGAAAGCTTTCGAAGGCAATATGGCGCAGGTTATTGAACACTACCTACTTGGTGCGTTGAGCGAGCAGTATGACTTAAAGGCACAGCTACCGGCGATTATTCAGCAAATGGAAGCAAACAAACAAGCGCTTTTGGACGATATGAAACTATGAGCGACACCGAAGTAAAAACACATGAAAACTTTGTCTTGCCATCTCGCGTCGTGAGTCATGTTGACGTATCCCGTCTCGTCACTGAAATTGAGTGGGTCGATAATGCCATGACGACTGCGGAGGTTCGCATTAAGGCAGGCGGAGCTGAAACAGCTATTCCTGCATTATCTGACGGACTGGCAGAGTTCTTATCACAAAACCAACTCACGCTAGCTGGTAGCGGTGATCGTGCCGACCTTATCAAACAGCTTCGTCTCTTAAAAGATAAGGCACCGATTATTCACATGACTTTTGCTTCCCCTGCGGATCACGAAAGTCTCGCACAGCTTACGAAATGGGTGCGGGAGTCACTTCACCCTCAAGCGCTGATTGCGGATGGCGTTCAACCAGCGCTTGTTGCAGGTGTCTATGTGCGTACACCAAACCATGTCCACGACATGAGTCTGCGCGCGGTCCTCGCAGGCCAACGCGGTGAACTCGTAAAGGAACTGGAGACACTTCGTGCCAGCAGCAATTAAAGCCTTTGAAAAGCTCGTTAACGCAGGCAATCCCGTCGGCGAGATTATTGGTATTGATTCATTCATGGTGAGTGTACGAGGACTGCAGCCGACAAACGTTCACGCGACGGTACGGTTTGACGATGAAACTCGGGGCTATGTTCACCAAGTCCTTGAAGATCACGTCGTGGTGATGAAGCTTGATCCTTCACCGCTCCGTATCGGCGGAGTGTGTGTTATCGAAGCACGTGACATTATGGTCCCCGTTGGTAAAAATTTCATCGGGCGCGTCGTTAACGTATTTGGCGAGCCGATTGATGGCAAGGGAGAAATCGTTGCCGACCAAGAGTGGGACGTTTTTCACTCTGCGCCGATGCTTTATGAACGCGAACTGCTCGATACCCCGGTTGAAACTGGCGTGACAATTCTTGACCTTGAATATTCACTGGCGCGTGGACAGCGTATGGCCATGCTTGGTGACAGTAAGGTCGGCAAGACGGCGCTTGCCGCATCGGTGGCTATCAACCAGAAAAACACTGATATTACTGTCATCTATGTATTGATTGCGAAACGTCAGCACGACGTTGCGGAACTTGTCAGTACTCTGGAAAAAAATGATGCGCTCAAAAAGGCTGTTGTTGTCGTGTCTAACTCGTTTGAATCGCTGATCCTTACATACCTCGTGCCCTACGTTGGTGCGGCGCATGGTGAATATTTCTGGCATCAACTCAACATGGACACATTGGTGATCTACGATGACCTGACAGCACACGCCCAGGCGTATCGTGAAATCTCACTGATCGCAGGTGTATCGCCAGGCCGTGACTCATACCCTGGTGACATGTTCTACACGCACTCTAGTTTGTTGGAGCGTGGCGGGAAGACAGAATCAAATCACGCCAGCCAAACGCTTGTTCCAATTGTCTATGCGCCGGGCGGTGACATTACTGCCTATCTGCCAACCAACATCATGTCAATTACTGACGGGCAGTGGATTTTAGATGAGAAAATTTTCAAGGATACCATGCGTCCAGCGGTGAGTACGGCCTTGTCGGTGACACGTGTTGGTGGTGTTGGCCAGAACAAACGACAAAAGGGATTTGCCGACAAACTTAACTTGACCCTGGCTGGATATCGAACGGCTGAAGAGTACGCCCACTTCGGTACTGAACTAAGCCCACAAGCTCAGGCTGATTACGACAAGGGTAAAGTGCTCTTTAAATTGATGAATCAGGGTATTGGTGAAACATATAGTTTTGCTGAACAGCAATTCCTTATGGGCATCGTGCTTAAAAGCAGTCCTGAAGAAATTATCAACGTTGAACTATTGAAGGAAAAGGTGCATGAATACGCACCGAAGCTGCAAGAAGACAAGGATATGAAGGGCAATTATGATGAGCTTGAAGCGCAACTGAAAGCGGAGGTCATGACGATCGATGAGGTCAAGAAAGCCGCTATCGAAAAAGCAGCGAAGGCCGATGAAGAGAAGAGGCGTCAGACTGATGAAGCCACGGCCGCAGAAACAGCTGCTAAGCCAGTGTCAAGCAAAGATGATGGCACGAGGGACGTACAAATTACCGACAAAGCAGTCGTAAGCGTCGAGCATGCTATTCAGGAGGCAGCAAAGAAATGAGACGGCCGCTAGAAGTCAAAGCCGAAGAAGCAGCTGCACGTTCTGTCGTGAGCCTTACGTCAGCACTTGAAAGTATCAGTAGTATGCAGATTGCCAAGACCAAGAACAAGGTGTTGATTAGTAACCAGTTCTTCGATGAAGTCTGGAGCATTTATAAGCAGATTCGCGTTGACGTGTTGTTTAACTTTGGTCGTGCAATCGATGAAAAGGCAATCGACAAAGAGTTACTGATTTTGATCACCGCAAAAGGTGGCCTCAGCGGCGACATTGACAACCGTCTTATCCGTAAGTTTATGGAACACTACGACGAGAACAAGAACGATATTCTGGTCATTGGGCACCATGGAACAACCAAACTTAAACAATCGCACGTCGAGTACAAATACTATTTTGATTTGCCCGAACATGACTACGTAAACGTTGATCCATTGATGGATATAACAAAAAAATATACCAAAAGCCGAATTTTTTATCAAAATTACATTTCGCTTTCTCAGCAAGAAATTAAAGATGTCGACCTAAGTGACGTTGTGTCGAGTAAAGGTCGTACGGCTGACCTTTCCACCATCGGTGACGATATGGTAAGCGAAAAGACGTATATTTTCGAGCCAAGTTCGTATGCGGTTGCTGCATATCTAGAGAACTCGATCCTGCGTTTGACGATTTCACAGTTCATTTATGACAGTCGTTTGGCGCAAGTCGCCAGTCGTTTCAAAGCCATGTCTGCTGCCAAAGAACGTTCAATCGCCAATGTGACTGGACTGCATACTGAATACAACCGTGCCAAGCGCAACCAAGTCGATACTAGGCTGAAAGAATCCATGTCGGGTCTCAAAAAACTACGTGCTGGAGGAGCAGAATAATGACTGAACAAACCGTATATAAAAAAGGTGTCGTCCGTACTCTAAAGGGTTTGGTCATTAAGGTTCAATTCGATGAAGGTATGCCAGACCTCAACGAGATGCTATACATCGATAACGAGAAAAAATCACCGCTTCTTGTTAGCGCCCTAGAGCACGGTGATATGGCGGTCTGTTTGAATATCGGTGGTGATTACAGCATTCAAAAGGGCGAGTCGGTGACCAGGAGCGGACACAGTCTCGAAATCCCTGTGGGCGATGAGATGGTCGGCCGTGTATGGGATGCCATGGGACGTCCGATCGACGGTAAGCCGCAGTTGGATCAGAAAGTGCTCGATAACATGGTCAAACGTCAGATTTTCTCACCAGCATTCAAAGAAACGAGCCTCGTCAATAAATCCGACGATGTTTTGGAAACAGGGCTAAAGGTTCTCGACTTCTTTACCCCATTCGTCAAAGGTCGCAAGATTGGCATTGTCGGTGGAGCCGGTGTGGGTAAAACGGTCCTTACGATGGAAATTATTAATAACGTGGCGACTGGTTCTGGCGCACTATCAATATTCGCTGGTATCGGTGAGCGTATTCGCGAAGGTCACGAACTCTTTAAGACGCTTGCTGATAATGACTTGCTGAAAACAACGGCCATGTTCTTTGGGCAGATGAATGAGAATCCTGTGCAACGTAGTTTAATCGGCCTCAGCGCCATTACACTTGCTGAATTTTTCCGCGATGATCAGAAGAAAGACGTGTTGCTGTTCGCCGACAACATGTATCGTTATATTCAGGCAAAGAACGAAGTCTCGACGATTATCGACCAGACTCCCGCCGAAGGTGGCTACCAGCCAACAGTGTTCTCTGATGTCAAAACATTCCAAGACCGCTTGGCGACGAATGCAAACGGCTCAATTACCGCACTACAAACAATCTACGTGCCAGCCGACGACCTTTCCGACCCAGCTGTGCAAATGATCCAGCACGAGTTGGACAGTACAATCGTTCTCAGCCGTGCCGTTGCTGCCCTGGGTATTCGCCCCGCGGTTGATATCTTGGCGTCTAAATCGAGCCTTTTGACACCTGAAGTTGTTGGCGAGCGACACTACGACCTAGCGACCAGGGCAACAGCGATTCTTCAGAAGTACGAATCATTGAAGGGCATTATCGCCATCATTGGTGAGTCTGAGCTTTCGGCAGAAGACCGTGACGACTATAACAAAGCGAAGTTGCTGGTTGAATTCTTTAAGCAGCGCTTTAACGTGATGGAAAAGGTGACCGGTGTTCCTGGTGAGCATATGACTCGTGTCGATACACTTAATGGCGTTGAAGCGATCATTGGTAGGAACGAAGACAAGCAAGGGAGTATCGAGGATCAGGCGAAGCCTAGTGAAGAAGCGGCCGCGTAATGGCTGACGCTGAAACTCCAGCTACACCCCAGACTGAAGATCAAGCATTAGCTGCCGCCATTGATCCAAAGAAGCCCACCATCGCAGTTAAGGTGTACGCGCCGTTTAAGGTTTACTACGAAGGCGCTGGCTACAGCATTAGCGCTGTTAACGAAACGGGTCCATTTGATATCTTGCCACATCACCATAACTTCTTGTGTATGCTGGTTCCTTGTGAATTAAAGATCCAAACACCAAATGGCGAACAGGTGATTAAGATTTCACGCGCTCTGATGCACGTCAAAGCCGATAGTGTCACTGTATTCGTTGACGTTTAAATTCTAGTTTGTGATGAAGTAGTCGTAGCCAAAGGTTTGGTTAGCTGGTGCTGCGTTGGCCGTACAAATACTAAAGCTAGTTGTGCTACGGGTAACGTAAAATTCTGTTTGTCCCGCCGCTGCGCCAACCGGACTGACAATGACGCGAGGTTGACTCGTGTAGGCCTGTTGGAAGTTAATTTGCGCGAAACAGCCAGGCGTTGGATTGTTACCACTCGTAATGTTAATCGTTCCTGCAGTATCCGATCCGCTAAGGTTGAGGGTTCCACCGTTACCTAGGACGCTAGTGTTAATGGTACGACTCGGTGACGTGCCAGTAAAGCTAATGTGATTTGGAACTTGTAAGACACCGTTGCCGGCAATAATAAGTTTCGTAACGGTAATCTGCGAAGCTGTCATCGGACCACTGAATGTCGACGTTCCCGCAACGCTTAAGTCACGAAGTGTTGTTGATCCTTGAATAGCGGTATTGGTTGCAACTTGCAGGCTGTTGACTTGTGCTTGACCTAAGTTCGTTGTTCCAGAAATGGTGAGGCTTGGTGCAGTAATGCTTCCGCCTGTTTGAAAGTTACCTGCAACATTCAGGTTTCCGCGTGCCAGTGTTTGACCTGTAATAATGGCATTTCCTTGAATGGTCAAAGTTTGCGTTGAGTCGCCGACGGTTGTGTCGGTATTTGCGAGTTGCTTCAGTGCGTCAGTTGATAATGTCTGTGTTGCTGTCGATGGAACGACGGGCGCTTTTTGGCTATTTAGGTAGTTGACGATCGCAATGACCGCAGCAATGATAACGACGAGGATAAATATCAAGAAATAGATATTCACCTTTTTGAAGATGCGCTTGAAGGCTGAAACTTTCTTAACCTCTGGAGCTTTCGGTGCGTTCGGATCAACGCTCGCTTTTACTTCTTCTTCAAGATCCTCCGGCGTTCGGCTCAGTGCATCAGACGGAGCCACCGGCTCTTCCGATGGTTTCTGGTCTTCAAGGGCCTCTGGGGATTTTTTATCAGGTTCCATTTCGCTTTAGCTTACTATATTTAACAGCGTGATACTAGTGCTTACCAGCGTGACGGTAGGGGTCCATAGATGCTATAATGCCACATAAAGCTTATGCGGAAATGGAGACCTTCGAGATACGTGCACTTACTACTGTTAGCAGTGTTTGTTGCTGTATGCGGAGGAACGGGGACTGCCTTTGCGCTGACTTCTAGCTCGACACATTACCAGGTAACCGAAACACAGTTTAGTGCTGGATCAACGGGGCAGAGTTGTTCGGCTACGTATTGTGCCCAGGCTTCTTTGGGTGATACGACAACGCCCCAGGCAAGTACTGCGGCCTTCGGGGCAACAGGAAGCACTGAGCCCCTCCTTGAGGTGATCGTCGACTCAGGTCAATCGGACCTCGGTATCCTGAGCCCTGAAAAAACCTCTTCCAAAACGATGACTGTTCGAGTTCGCAATTATTTAAGTGGTGGATACATTCTGCAGATTGTCGGTGATTCACCCAAGTATGGTACCCACCATCTAGCGACATCAGCAACGCCTAGTCTCTCAGTTCCTGGCACGGAGCAGTTTGCGTTAAATGCCACCGCAAATACGAGTCCGGCTATCGGTGCTGCCGCGCTTCAGACACCCGCTGATCAGGTAGCCTTTGGAACAGCCTATCCTGATTACAATACGCCAAACCTGTTTAAGTATGTCAGTGGTGATAATATTGCCCACAGTTTGACTGAATCGGGTCAGACCGATTACACCATTAGTATGGTCGTGAACGTTTCGAGTGCGACGCCGGCGGGGCATTACTCGGCTGATTTTGCAGCCATTGTTATCCCCGTGTATTAGCTTTGTCGCACTTATATCATTCAAAGCTTATAAAAACCTGTGGATAACTTTTACAACACTATTGCATCGCCCATACCGTTAGTGGTAAAATGCGCATGTACCCCTTGTAGTAAGGGCTAAAAAAACAAAAATAAGGAGAAATATGAGTACACTAAAACTCAAGTCAATCGTCCGTCGTGGGACGATGCTTGGTGCAGCGCTTGCCGTCGTGGCAGCAGCAATAGCGCCAGCATCGCTTACCTTCGCAGACGCGTTGAATCCGCTCACCAATCGTAGCTTGACGCTATCAAGCTCGTCACCGGGTTGGGATTTTAAGGACGGATCAGGAAATGCAACGTACGCACAACCAAATAGTGGTGCGAACGGTAAACAAACGGGAAATACGTTTTCATTTAATGTAAGTAGCACGGCTACAATTAAAGCGTTTACGTTCCAGTATTGTACAACGTCTGCTGGCAACTGTATGTCACCAGGTAATAACGGGCATAGTTTAGGTGTACGAAACGCAGATAGTGTTTCTGGAAAAACGAGTGACTTGAATGTTGTCACTTCAACCCCTTCAGAGGTTACCAGTGGTAACTTCTCTGCCGTAATTGACTCAACAACAGGTATCCCTAACCGATCACCTGTAGCCCTTCCAGCACTTGATAACAGCCAAGGTAACTTTGTTGTTATGAAAGATGTTGCCGGTACATGGACTTACAGCGGTGGCTGGACAATGGGGGCTGTTCCTAAAGAAGACGGTACTATTGGTGCCGGTACTGCAACGGGCGCAAATAACTTCATTACACTTGCAAACACTACTGGTGAGTCATTGACCTCAGCGCAAGCAGTAAGAATTATCTTCTTTGGTACAAATACTAACTACATCACAAACCCAGGCGCGGGTGCGTTCTTCGTCAAGATTAACGACTACAATGATGACACAACACTTGACGATACGACACTTATCGACGGTGGTGTGACTGTCGCAAACGTGATGAACCAATCAATTGAAATCCAAACGAAGGTTCTGGAAACCATGGACTTCTCGGTTGGTACGGTTGACCCATACACACTCGCAAGTGACGGTACAACCGCAAGTCAGTTCTATACTGCTAGCGGTAAGTTGAGCCACGGTCAGTGTGACCCTATACTCAAATCAATGGACTCAAGCTCTGCTATTGTGAACACCCTACAACTAGGTGACCAATCTGCAGAGAACTCCCTACGAACAGATAAGACCTACAGTACTCACTCGTACTGGCGTCTGAGCTCAAACTCTAGTGCTGGTGCAACAGTTTACTACTCTGGTGTGACTCTTAAGAACACTGTAGGCGACGAAATCGCTCCAATCGGCACAACAGCAACATCACCACTACTTGGAACGCCACAGTTTGGTCTTGCTCTTGCAAACGGAACGATTGCAGCTAATACACCTACTGCGACTTACGGTGTTAACTACAACACCGAGGAAACATCAGGTAAGGTTTACGAAAATGGTGCAGACAACGGAACAAATGGTGTTGATGCAAGTGTCGCAACTGACACAGCGCTCCTCACTGGTTACCACGCTCCAAAACTAGCTCCGCTAGCTCCTGAAGCACAGTACGATCAAGGTGCAGGAGTTGTAAACGCGACCGACTATGGCCCATCTACAACTGCTAAGTTTGCCTTTGACCCAACATCGAACACTGTCCCAACCCCTATCGCTTCTGAAAGCGCAAGTGTTGTCGACTGTGTGACAGCCAAGGTTCGTTACATTGCGAATATCGCGGCGACGACACCAGCTGGTATCTACACAACCAAGATTAACTACATCGCAGCTCCACAGTACTAAACAACCTTGTTTAGAACGAAAACTCGATTAGAAAATCAGCGAATAACCGGTCCGAAAGGGCCGGTTATTTTGTGTATTAAGACTCGCTACGCATAACGCTTACGATCTAGTACAATAACAGGTATGCAACACAGGTTGTTTAGATTTCATATACACCTCTTTAACTTTCGTAGCATTGTACCCGAGGAACTACTCGCTTTATTCTTGGCGTTGTTTATCTTTATCGTACCTGTATCAGCAGACACAAGGTTTGAGACCCGCGGGCTATATATGCAGAGTAGTGAACCAAGTGCTACGACCTCGTACACCGTTTCGTTGCAATACATGACACCCCAGCCAGTCGGTTCATTAGATATGTTGTTTTGTATCGATCCGATTCCATACATGCCGTGTGTGACACCTCCTGGCCTCGACGTATCAAATGCCGCCTTAACGGCCCAGACGGGTGAGACTGGCTTCGCGATTTTAAACAAGTCTCCGAATCATATTATTTTGACGCGCCTGCCAAGCATGATTATGGGAGGTTCTGCGTCATCCTATAAGCTTGATAACATCGTCAACCCCAGTCAAGCGAATCAAGCTTTCTCGATTCGTCTGAAAAGTCTCGGCTCTATAGATGGATCGGGGTCGCAAATCGATTTTGGGTCGGTAAGGGGACAGGTGCAGACTGGCACGGTCATCGAGACGCAAGTACCGCCGATGTTGATATTTTGTGCTGCAAGAGTGGTTGAAGACGATTGCATAGGCACGGATGACACTTACTACACCGATATGGGAACACTTAGTGCAAAGTCGACGCTAACGGCCCAGTCGCAGATGGCCGTAGGCACCAACGCAACTGGAGGGTTTGCGATTACAGCAAATGGCTCGCCCCTTGCTGCGGGAACGCATACAATTGATTCACCGACAGCACCAACTCCAAGCGTGCCGGGGACTGATCAGTTTGGCATCAACTTGGTTGCCAACAACGAGCCGAGTGTGGGCATAAATCCCCAGGGGACGTGGGCGAACGCAGTAACATCACCCGATTACGGAGTCCCAAATCAATACAAGTATGTATCAGGTGATGTCGTTGCGTATTCACCGAACGTGAGTCTTATGAAGAAATTTACCGTTAGCTATATTTTAAACTCTAGTCCGAGCCTGCATGCCGGTGTGTATACCACAACGATTACGTACATAGCCAGCGGTAGATTTTGATGATACAATACGGCTTATACTTATAAAACAAAGTAAATGTGAGAGGTTATAGAGAATACATGAAACGCTTTAAAGGCATTGTCCTCGTCGTTGTAGCAATGCTACTTGGTGCGACATACTTACTGCCTGCACTCTCTGCGAATGCGCAATCATCAGCGTCACTGAGCATTGTTCCAAAAAAAAACTACGTCATTGAGCCTGGTAAATCAGTTAAGGATACGATTGTTATTCGCAATCTTGATTCCGTACAGCCTCTCGAGCTATCTCTTCGTGTCGTTGACTTTACGTTTACGGATGATGGCGGTACACCAAAGTTGATGCTTGATGAGAGTGCACCGCAGACAACCTGGTCTCTTAGGCCATTTCTAACCGTTCCACAGAACGTATCTATTCCACCAAGTAGCAGTCAGACACTTAATATTTCCGTTGCAATCCCCGCCAACCAAGGTGCAGGTAGCTACTATAGCGCCATTATTTACTCATCTGGTTCTGGAACAGGAGCTGGTAATGTCGGTTTGAGTGCATCCGGCGCGACACTTGTATTTACATCTATCCCGGGTAAGGTCAAAGAGGATCTTAGCTTGAAGAAGTTCGGCGCTTACGATATAGCAGCAAATGGTAACACTTCAGGCTATATGTTTGTCACCGATAAAGAACCCCAAAGCATCGGGTATACGCTACAAAACAACGGTAATGTAACTGAAAGTCCGGTCGGAAGCATCAAGCTACGAGACATGTTCGGTAGGGAGCAGACTATTGATAATGTGAACCCGAGTGGGTCGTTAGCTCTTATTGGGCAAACTCGAACTTATACGACATGTATCAAACTTGCTCCGCAAACAGTCGACTTTAACGGAGTAAAAACGTCGGCCAATAGCTGTACTTCCCCTGGGCTATGGCCAGGTTATTACCATGCAACACTTGACCTCTTCTACGGCCAAAACGGTAACAACACACAGGAAATCACCGGAGTTGCATCATTCTGGTATCTACCGCTCTGGTTTATCATCGTCCTCGCCATTGTTATTCTTGCTCTCGCATTCGTCGTCTGGCGAGTAGTCACAAAGATTCGCACTGCACTCTACGGTCCTAAAACCAAAAAGCGTTTACATCGTCGCTAACTGCAATACCTTTCGTAACTAGCGTCATCACGCTACAATAAACAATAAGCATGATAAATAAAATTCGTCACAGCGCTCAGTGGGTATTTCCGGTTATGATCGGAATGTTACTCCTGGCGCTGTTCGTTTTTATAAAGCCAACTTCGGCGATTAGCCAAATACCAATCCCTGATCCTAAACCGGGTTCATACGGGCTTGAAGCAACAAAGCTTCAGGCACCACCAACCGATGCGGCAACGATTACTACCCCGGGCAATGGGGCGTCATTTACGACATCGCCAACCGCTGTGACCGGTATTTGTACAACTGGACTACTGGTTCAAGTATATGACAACGGGGTTATGGCTGGTTCAGTAATATGTGCGAGTGGAAGCTTCACGATGCAAATTAGTCTATTCGCAGGAACGAACGAGTTAAGTGCAATCGTGTACGATGATCTGGAACAAGCTGGCCCTACATCAAATATTGCGACCGTTACCTATACTGATACGCACTTTACGGCTTTCGGAGCACTAGTGACGCTTACAAGCTCATACGGACGACGATCTGCTCCAGCTGGGAGCGAGCTGAGTTGGCCTTTACAATTATCTGGTGGCGCGGGTCCATACGCGTTTAGCATTGATTGGGGAGACGGAACTCCATCAGAATTGAAGAGCCAATCTTTGGCAGGCCTCATTACGATTGCACATACCTATAAAAAAGCAGGAATCTATCAAGTGAACATTAAGGTGACCGATGTGAACGGTGTCAGCGCCTTCCTGCAGGTGGTCGCCGTATCTAGCGGTCAAGTTGACTCGACTGCTGCGCCAACTGATAAAACAAACACAGCAGCGGCAACAAAAATCTTATGGATTCCTGCCGTTGTAGCCCTGGTGCTCCTTGCGCCAACATACTGGTTAGGACGACGAAGCCAGATCGTTTCACTCCGTAATAAGATGCTGAAAGAGCGCGATAGTCTCGAGGAAAAGTAGCCCCCTCAACGGGTGTGGAAAACTTTTCTGAGAAACTACTTGACAAGCATGAGCGGTATTATGCTACACTGAACTCGTATCTTGGAGAAGAAAACAAATATTTTAAAAAGAGGGTAGAGGAAAAGGGAAATGAGATCTTTTGTATTAGTGAGTCGCCAAAAGGTAGGCTACGTCATCACGGCAGCTGCAATTCTGCTTGGTGCTTTTGTGCCTGCGTTAGCAAATGCTGCTGACGTGACAGAGCGCTCGATTGCTTTGAGTAGCTCATCAGCGGATGCGTCGAGTGTAAATTACACAGTAAGTTTTAAAGCGACTGGTGCTGCCGGTGCGTTTGTTCTAGATTTTTGTAGCAACAGCCCAATTCTTAATGCGTCATGTACCGCTCCTGGTGGATTCGATGTCGGTACACCAACAACGACAACCTCAGGCTATACTGTCGCGAAAACAACCGCAGGACCTGCGAATCAGGTTGTTGTCGCGTCAACTGGCGGTATTTCAGCAGGGGACACGGTGACTGTAGAACTAACAGGTTTACATAACCCAACTGCTGTGGGGACATTCTACGCACGTATTGTGACATATGACACAAATACAAATGCTTTATTGTATACATCAACAGGCTCAAAAACTGGAAGCGTTGATAACGGAGGCGTTGCACTATCGACTGCTAGCACAGTTGGTGTCTCTGGTGCCGTCCTTGAAAGCATGACTTTCTGTGTATCAGGTACAGCAATCACGGGAGCTGGTTGTTCCGCGGGTGTAACCGCACCTACGCTACGCCTCGGTGAAGATCCAGGTACTGGTGTTTTGTCTCTCGTAGACGGAACTACGAGTACAGGGACAATCTACACACAGCTGTCAACGAATGCGACAGGTGGTGCAGTGATTAACTTGAAGAGTAGCGCAACCAATTGTGGTGGACTCATTAACTCGAGTAAGCCTAGCGGATGTTATATCTTGCCTGTGCAGCAACTTGGTATCATTGATCACACTGCAGGATTCGGCGTAAAGCTTGGTACTGCAACAGGTACTGGTGCATACACCGCTGCGTCAGGGTCGGGCTACAACGCATCTACCTATACGTTAAATGCTGCGACTGACAATACAACTGGTGTGACAAGCGCATATGGTGACCCATTCCTAAACACAGGGGGTAACACAGCAACTAACTTGAACCAACCTTTGATCTTTGGTGCAACTGTAGGCCCAAGCACTCCAGCTGGTAACTACTCAGCTGACATCGGCTTGATCGCAACTGGTAAATTCTAGTTCTCCAATCTCTTAAAAACAAATATCCCCGTCTTGGGGATATTTGTTTTATATGTGTGTGCTTGCAAACGTAACCACATCTGTTATTATGGGAAGTAATTGTTAAAGGGGAAACCAATAGTGTTTGTAAAACGAGGTCTTCAAGTGAACGTCCGAATGATGGTAGCGTTTGCGGTGCTGCTTTCTGTTGCCATGGCTTTATTGACGAGTTCGCATTCGTTTGCGGTTACATCAACAAACAATACCGCTAACACCCTTAAGGTGTCACCTGTACGTTCTGATATTGAAATCTTACCAGGTGAGACGAAGACAGTTCAGGTAACGGTAACGAACCTTACGAACGCTGACATTCTGGTGAGCCCGATCGAGAACGACTTTATCTCTGGCGACGAGAATGGAACACCGGCGCTTATTCTCGATGCTGACAAGTTTGCGTCAACCCATAGCCTCAAGCGCTTCATGACACCACTCACAGCGGTAACAATCCCTGCCAATAAGGCTAAATTTGTCAGCGTCATCATCACCGTTCCAAAAACTGCTCAGGCTGGCGGATATTTCGGCGCAATTCGCTTTGCCCCAACGTCACCCGAAGGTGGCGCGCAGGTTAACTTAAGTGGTAGTGTCGCTTCACTGATCTTATTGACTGTACCGGGTAATGCAGTTGAGCAACTTAACTTGACCGAGTTTGCGATTCAACAAAACGGTAAGTCTAACGCACTCTTCACGACGTCTGACGGATTAGGCATTACCTTCCGTTTTGAAAATAAGGGAAGCGTTCAGCTTGGTCCATTCGGAAAGATTACCGTCCAAAAAGGAAAGAACATCGTTTACGAAAAGGATTTTAACGATCAAACTCCTCGCGACGTCATCCTTCCTGACAGTGCTCGTCGCTGGAACGTTCCACTCGAAAAGATTGATGGATTTGGGAAGTATACCGTTAGCGCAACCCTTACTTACGGATCTAAGAATCAAACTGTTGATGTCACTCGAACCTTCTGGGTCATCCCCGTTAGCTACATGATCGGTGCAGGTATCGCTTTACTCATTCTGATTGCCTTGGTTATCTTCATCATCTGGTTCGTTCGACGCAAGCGTCAACGCCACGCTCCACGTAGCCACAGCGGTGGATTGAGTGTTGGCCGCAGCCGACGCTAATATATAGCCGATAGTCTTAGTTCACAACTTATTTTAAGGTTTGCTCAGTACACTAGGCCAATAAGCAAAATCGATAAGTATAAGGATACAAATGTACCCCGAAAAACCAAGTAACATGGCATTAAAAGTAACTTCAGGTATCGTAGTTATTATTGCTGTTGTCCTCGTGACGATCGCGTCAGCCGTATCCGCAAATGAGAAGAAGCAACAGACTGCAACGACTGCAAATCAAACAACGTCAGCTTCAATCGGCGCAACGACATCTACGACAACGACTCCGTCAACTTCAGCGAGCTCCACGACGTATAAGGACGGCACCTACACAGCCTCAAACCAATACTATGTCCCACATGGCTACGAAGACATTAAAGTGACACTGACGGTGAAGTCTGGTGTCGTCGCAGACTCAACGGTCGTCAATAGCGAGAACGATCGTGAATCACAAATCTTCCAAGAAGACTTCGCATCAGCTTATAAAAGCTACGTTGTCGGTAAAAACATTGATGGATTGAACCTCTCGTCTGTTGCCGGTGCATCAGATACGACGAATGGGTTTAACAGTGCCGTTAACGATATCCAGAATCAAGCAAAAGCCTAACTAATTAGATTAAAATACATATTATGAATATCCTTGATCCTATTTTGAACAAGATTACGATGTATAAGCTAGTTGCGTTTGGGTTAGGGATAATTAGCGCACTGGGAATCATCTTCGCCGCGACCGGTCGAATATCAATGGATCCTTCGACGATGACGCTCTCCTTACTGCTACTCGCGACATCTTCTTTTGTCACTGAGTTTATATTCTCGAAAATCTGGCGTCGCCCACTAAACACTGAATCATGGGCAATCACGACATTCATTATCTTTTTGATCTTTCCTGCACCTAAAAGTGGGCTAGAGGTCGTCATTACGTTACTCGTCGGTGGACTTGCAAGCAGTTCCAAGTATCTGATCGCCTGGAAAGGCAGACACATTTTTAACCCAGCCGCCTTTGCTGTTGCATTGGTAGGGATTTTAAACCTACAGATTACCACGTGGTGGGTCGGTAGTGCGGCGTTATGGCCGATTACGCTTATCTTCGGACTGCTGGTCGTCCGAAAGATTCGAAAGTTCAGCTTATTCTTCGCGTTCGTGGGAACCGCACTGATGTTGCAATTGATGACATTCCTGATCGACGGCACGTTGAACCCTACGATCATTCAGAGCATTTTGATTGCGTCACCATTAATTTTCTTATCAACTATCATGCTGACAGAACCTGCGACGATGCCGCCGCGTCGATTGCAGCAAGTGATTTTCGGAGTGATTATTGCCGTTCTCTATGTCGAAGCATGGAAGATTGGCCCATTGACCATTTACCCGGAAGTGGCATTACTGCTAGGTAACATCTATGCCTTTATCGTATCGCCGAAGTTCAAGGTAGAATTACGTCTTAAAGAGATACAAAAAATTTCTGATCGCGTCATGAACTATGTGTTTATTCCGACCGAGCGCTTTGGCTTCATGGCGGGACAGTATATGGAGTGGACACTTGATCACGTTGCCCTCGACTTTAGGGGTAATCGCCGATCGTTCACGATTGCATCGTCCCCAACCGAAGACACGGTTCAACTTGGCGTAAAGTTTTATAACCCTTCGAGTACGTTCAAGTACACAATGAGTACCATGAAGCCAGGCGACTCTATCTATGCCAGTCAATTAGCGGGTAACTTTGTGCTTAAGGGCAATGAAAGGAGGAAGCTGGTCTTCATCGCTGGTGGAATTGGCGTGACGCCATTTCGAAGCATGGTGAAGTATGTGACCGATATGCAACTCGCCACAGACATTGTCGTGATATATGCAGTTGGTGATCCTAGCGAATTTGCTTACCTTGAAGAGTTCAAGCAAGCAGAGAGGTACGGTGTGAAGCTGGCACGAATTGTCACAACTCCGAAAACGACTGAGGACGGATACGTTCATTCACAAGTAAATGCTGAGCTGATTTCTCAACTTGTCCCAGACTATAACGAGCGCTTCTTCTATATCTCTGGCCCGAATGCCATGGTTGACGCGACCCGTTCTCAACTGAGTTCTATCGGCGTACCACGGACCCGAATCAAGAAAGATCATTTCTCGGGCTACTAGGCTTCACTCTATAGATTTGACCACGAGTTGACACTTTGAATTAGGCGCATTATGCTTGTCCTAATGATTGAAAATCCTGACGAACAGATCCGCGATATTGAGGAGGAGATCCTAAATCCGCCTGCGGCGTTCCGACGTGCTTCGAAAAACAAAAAAGGCTTTGGTCGTTTTATGCGTATTCTTGGTCCTGGCGTTGTGACGGGCGCCGCAGACGATGATCCATCGGGAATTGCCACCTACTCGCAAGCAGGGGCTCAATTTGGCCTCCAGCTGCCGTGGACGATGCTTTTCACGTATCCGCTTATGACTGCCGTACAGGAGGCCTGTGCGAGGGTAGGGGCAGTCACGGGTAAAGGCCTGGCTGCGATTATTCGGGAGCATTACTCTAAAAAGATTCTATTTCCCGTTATTTTGCTGGTTGTTGCGGCAAATACGTTTAACATCGGATCTGACATTGGTGCAATGGCTGCCAGCACGCAACTTCTTATCCCAGGAGTACCATTCTCTTTATTGGCAGTTGCGTTTGCAGTGATTATGATCCTGCTCGAGATCTTCGTGCCGTATCGTGTCTATGTTCGTCTATTGAAGTGGCTAGCGCTTGCGTTGTTCTCATACTTTATCACTGCTTTTCTTGTTCATGTGCCGTGGCCAGAGGTATTGAAAGCGACGCTGATTCCTCATTTTGAGTTCAATACGGAGTTTCTCTATATGATTGTGGCGATCTTTGGAACAACTATTTCTCCGTATCTGTTCTTTTGGCAGGCGAGTAATGTGGTTGAAGATGAAGTCGCTGAACATCGTGTTGCGCAAAAGGGCGGTATTCCAAAGATTTCAAAACGATACATCCGTCGACTTCGTATCGACACCGCCGTCGGGATGTTATTTTCGAACGTCACTGCTTGGTTCATTATCGTCGTTGGTGCGGTGGTCCTTGGCGCGCACGGAATAACGAATATCACCAGTGCCGCTGATGCCGCAAAGGCAATCGAACCACTTGTGCAAGGCTTTCCGAACGCTGGCTATATCTCAAAAGTGATCTTCGCCATCGGTATCATCGGTATCGGTCTGATGAGCGTGCCTGTGCTTGCAGGATCTTCTTCATATGCGATCTCTGAAACGTTTAACTGGAAAGAAGGGCTGTTCCGTAAATTCAAGCAAGCTCGTGAGTTTTACCTCATTATTATCATTGGTACACTGATTGGACTGTCATTCAACTTCATCGGTCTCGATCCAATCCGCGCACTGATCTTCACGGCTGTCTTTAACGGTATCGCCGCAGTGCCTCTGATCTACTTCATCGCCAAGCTTTCAAGTCGCGAAGACGTGATGGGTGAGTACAAGAGTGGACGTTGGTCAAAACTTGGTCTTTGGGTCGCATTCTCAGTCATGGGAATCTTTGCGGTCCTTCTTCTTAAGTCAATCATTTTCCCATAGGGTTAATCCTCTCGTAATTATCAATATAGGGTTATGTGAGAGAATTCTCATATACGACCAAGCTTTTGCTGATGTATGCTCTACGTAGAGTCGGTCACGTGTGTATACGAAAGCGAGGTTTGTATGCGTGGGAATGTATTCAAGAGTATGCAAAGTAAGATGTTTTATACTTTGTTTTACCGTAATGATACGTGGCCTCGATTTCTCATCTTTGTGATCATCGTTTTCTATGCGACGGTATTTGCCCTCTTCGTTATATCCTACGTGTATATATTTTCTGGAGCTTGGGTGAGCAATAGTGTAAAGGATACAGTGACTGCGCCAGACAATTTCGTGGCGCCATTAGTGACAAACGTGCTCGAAACTACTGAAGCTGAGGCTACGCCAGTACCCGTCTCTCAGACGAAAGTATCTATCAACGGAAACAGTGTCCCAATTCCGAAGGATGGATCGATTCATAAGGAAGTTTCTACAGAAAATGGCAATGCATCAATAAATGTGAGCATGCAGTCTAGTGGATCGACAAATGCTGAGTCAACTTCATCGATAGACGTGAGTGTGAGCTCGTCCTCAAATACTGTTCGTGAGATAGGACAATGACATATACATAGCGGGAACTCGTGGCCGATCGACCAAGAGTGTCCCACTTCCTCTTGGTCGGGCGGGCACACCCGAGGTAGAGCACTATAAATTAAAGGAGGAACAGTATATGAAATTTAAAAAAATTGTTGGTGCTGGGGTACTTTCAGTTGGACTAGTAGTCGGCCTCGCGGGTTTCGCAGGTGCAACTTCGGGAACAATTGGAACAACCGGACCAGACTCAAACAACCAAATTAACAGTGAGAACAAGAGTAAGGTTGAGGTCAATAATGACAACGACCTTAACTTGAGGAACAAGAATGAACAACACGCCTCAAGTGGTAAGGCGGAGGCCGAGAATAACACAACTGCTGGTAATGCGGGCAGTGGTAACGCAGCGAATAACAACTCGCTTAGCGCGACCGTTGCAGTAACAAACTCAATGCCAGCAGGTGGTAGTGGCTCTGGTAGTGGTTCTGGTGGTAGCGGTACGGCTACTATTACGAACACAGGTCCAGACTCAAACAACCAGGTCACCTCTAACACAAGTAGTAAAGTAGAGGTAAATAACGATAACGATATTTACATCTCTAATACAAATGAGCAGTCTGCACGAACAGGGAGTGCAGAGGTAAGTCATAACACAACCGGTGGAAGTGCCACCTCTGGTGATGCGACGAACACTAACTCATCAAGCTTTATTCTTACCCTTTCTAACTAGTACATACTACGCGAAAAGGTAGTTGTCGGGAGGGTAGCACACCTTGCTACTCTCCTCCTCGGGCAGAGACATCATTAAATAAGGAGGAATATGCGTAGATTATTCAAAATCGTTCGGACATCACTCCTTTACCTTGCGGCCTTACTACTGGCGGCTGGCTATCCCCTCATGGCGATGGCCGACACACCAGTTGCAACGCCAACGACTGACGGTGTTGATACGCAAACTACTCCACCAACTCCGCCAAAGCCGACCTATACGTACAATGCAACAACGGGAATGTGGGACAGTAATGTATGGCAATATAATCCAACAACTGGTGTCTATGAGGCAGTACCTTCCCCCGTCGTGTCTCCAACCGTTACTGATCAAACACCCACAAGTCTTTCGGGCGCACCCGCTGATCAGTCAGCTTCTCCAACTTCAACGGTGACAACCTCTATAACTAGTGGCGTTGACGTGAATAATCAGGTAACAGCCGGGGCAACAACAGGTGACGCGACCGTGGCCAATAACACAGTGGCTGGAAGCGCAACAACAGGTGATGCGGCTTCAACTGCGACGCTTATCAATACTGTGAATTCGGTAATAGCGGCTGGTGATAATCAGAAGGTCGCTAATTTTACGTACAATGTCATGGGTGACGTTACGGGCGATATTATGTTATATCCATTGTTATTGAAGTCAATGCTCGAGTCAGGCGCGACTGGAGCTAGTGGGGCGAGTACGACCGTTTCTGCAACACAAACGAATACACTTACCAATAACGTCAACCTCCAGGCGACGAGTGGTAATGCGGTAGTCAGTGGAAATACCAGTGCAGGAGACGCGACAACGGGTTCGGCAAACACGGTGGCGAATGTGATGAATATTCTCAACTCCATGATTTCTGCGAACCGATCATTCATTGGGACGATTAATATTTATGGAAGTCTTCAGGGCGATATTCTGATTGCACCCGATTTTATTCCCCAAATGATTGCGAGCAATCAAACGCTTCAAGCATCACCAGCGGATACGACGACAGTAAAGACGACCGATACGCAGACAATCGTGAACAATATTGCGCTGGCCGCCCAGAGTGGGAGCGCTGCTGTTCTTGGTAATACTTCGGCAGGGGGTGCAACTTCTGGGTCTGCCAATAGCAATGTCGTCATTTTTAATCTTTCGGGGCATGCAATCGTCGCAAAAGATAGTTTGCTGGTATTTGTGAATGTGCTGGGTAAATGGGTTGGCGTTATCGTCGATGCACCGAGTGGCGCAACCTCCGCCATGATCGGGAGTGGTGTTGTCTCTGACGCCGCTACCAAGCCAGACCTCACCGTGACTGCTCAGTCAACAAATGCGATTACGAATAACATTACCTTGACCTCACAATCAGGGAACGCAATTGTCCAGACGAACACGCTCGCTGGAAACGCCATGAGTGGAAACGCAACGGCATCAGCAAACATTGCGAACATATCAGGAAGTCAGCTTGGCATAAGTGATTGGTTCGGCGTCCTCTTTATTAATGTATTTAATAGTTGGTACGGAAGTTTCGGGATTGATACAAGTTACGGCAACCCCCCTGCGGGCAGTAGCTCGGCAGACGTGCCACCACAGCCGGGGGTTATCACGTTCACTCCACGCACGAGTGGGGCAGCGACGAATACCCATAAAGTAACCGTCATCGATAGTCGGCAATTGGCCGACGCTGCACCGGTTGACACCGCCGTATTGGGGGCGACGACGAATAGTGATGTTTCGAATGGCGGAACGAAACTCACGCCACAAAGTGTAGCGGGCGTAAAGGCGGATTACCGACTTCCTATTGTGATTGGCTCGATATTTATTGCGGGACTTTCAGGTTTGGCACTGAGAAGGTTGCTCTCGAGCAAGGCGGGGGCGGTGGGCATTGCGAGCCCGGAGGAATAGGTGTATACCAAGAGTATGAGTGTAGTGGGTAAAAGGGCGAGGAAGCCACTCCCAACGCCATCCCCCAGGAGCGCTCATATAATGAACGCTTTTGACCAATTCTTAGAGGAATATCCTCTCATAGCATTTGAGAAAGGCCAAATACTCCTTTTGAAAGACGAGATTCCAAAGGGTGTCTATATCATTGTGAGTGGTTTCGTAAAAACATACACCATAAACGCGAGCGGTGAAGAGCGCCTTATTTCCATTGACTCTGCTGGTGAGGACATTCCTATCGGTTTTACGGCCGGACTTATCACAAGGTCTCAATATTTTTACGAAGCCTATGGTCGGTGTACTGTCCGACTTGTTCCGTGTGATGCGTATCTAAAACACTTGGTTGAAAACAATGCGAGTCTTTTGAGACGTCATATTCGAATCACAAAGATACTCCTTGCGAGCCTTTCGAGAATAGAAGCATTGGAGCAGTCCAAAGCGAGTGATAAGGTCGCTCTTACGCTCCTTTATATAGCAGATAGGATTGGCGGTCGTTTTCTGCTTGATAAGGCAAGATTCAACTTGTCGATTACTCAGCAAGAGATTGCTAATGCGCTCGGATTGACTCGCGAGACGGCTGGGATTGTTCTCAAAAAGCTAGAGGGCAAGAAGTTACTCGCGCATTCTCGAAATAGCTACGTGCTTTATATGGAAAAGTTACGAGTCTACTTAAGTCGTCGATAACACTCTTCCCCATAGACAATTCTTTGCTATACTATATATAGTAATTTAGAGAAAGAAATAATATGGAATTAGGTGTTTTTAGTTTTGGTGATGTGCAGCGAGCAAAGGATGGCTCACTAGGGCCAACCAGTGAATCAGTCACAAACTTATTAGAAGCGATTCGGCTCGCGGATAAAGTCGGCCTTGATGTCTTTGGGATCGGCGAACACCACACCGAATATTTCCCGGCATCGTCGCCATCAACACTTATTGCTGCCGCTGCAGCGACGACGAAGAACATCAAACTCACAAGCGCCGTGACAGTGCTAAGCACCGATGATCCTGTTCGTGTCTACCAACAATTCGCCATTGCGGACATTATTTCGGGCGGACGTGTTGAGATTATCGCTGGACGTGGTTCATCAACGGAATCATTCCCGTTATTTGGCTATGACCTCCGTGACTATGATGAATTATATGCCGAGAAACTTGATTTGTTATTAAAGATTAACGCCAGCAAAGACGGCAAGGTGAAGTGGGAAGGAAAGTTCCGACCTGCACTTGATAACGTCGAGATCGTCCCTCGTCCAAAAGAGAAGATGAACATCTGGCTTGCCACTGGTGGAAACCCGGAGTCATCGATTCGTGCGGCCCGACTTGGACTTCCGATTACGTACGCCATTATTGGCGGTCATGCATCACGCTTTGCGCCTCTCGTTGAGTTGTATCATGAAGCTGCTCGTCAGTATAAAACGCCAAATGCTGATGTGAGAGTTGCGATCGCGACTCCTGGTTTCATCGCGGAAGATGCGAAAGACGCCAAAGATACATTCTGGAAATCATGGGGTTGGGCAATGACAACCTTAGGAAAAGTACGTGGCTTTGCGGCGCCAACTCGTGATCACTACGACGCCGAATCAAATCGTGACGGTGCATTATTCGCAGGAAGCCCCGAGGAAATCGCCGAACGCATTTTGGAACTCCACAAACGGATCGGGCATACCCGCCATATTTTCCAAATGGATACAGGGCAACTTCCTCACGACAAATTCTTAAAATCTATTGAACTCCTGGGAACAAAGGTCGCACCGATTGTTCGTGCAGCCCTGGAAGCAGAAAAGAAAAAGGAAGAGAAAGTCAAAAATGCCAAAATCTAAATTAGGTATCATCGGATCGGGTAGACTTGGCACGGCAATCGCTCGCCAAAGTTCAAAAGCAGGCTACGAAGTACGGATTGCCAACTCGCGTGGCCCAGAAAGCCTCGGTCTTATGTTGAGCGTGCTTCTTCCTGGTGTTATCGCGGGTACGGTTGGCGGGGTAATCGAACAGAGCGACATTATTGTTCTGGCCATTCCACTCAATCAATATAAAACCTTGAAGCCTGAACTATTTGCGGCGAAGGTCGTCATCGATGCGATGAACTACTGGCCACCGACAGAGGGCGCAATCAAGGAATTTATGAATGAAGAAGTCACCTCAAGTGAGTATATTCAGCACTATCTAAAAGGTGCTCATGTCGTCAAAACGCTGAACCACATTGCCTACAACGAACTTGAAGAACATAACTTACCAGCCGGTGATCCAAAGCGACGCGCGATGGTTCTGGCAGGAGATGATAAGGAAGCAAAAACTGTCGTTTCTGAACTTATCGATGCAATTGGGTTTGATCCAGTTGATCTGGGCGAACTAAAGAATGGTAAGAAATTTCAGCCCGATACATCTCTTTTTAACGCACGTTACGTTGCGAACGATCTATAACCCAAACACCACATTGACTTTTAATCAAGCTTATGTTATGTTAGATGTAACAATGAACCCAACACAAACAGAAACACCGCAATACAATTCACGCCGAGAACGCCACCAAGCAGAGGATAGAGCTCAGTATGGTCCGACCCGTCGTGAACTGCGTAAAATCGAGCGATCTAATGAATATCTCGAGAGCCTTCGTCTGACAACTGAAGGACATATTGCTAATACAGAGCGTTGGCCTGGTAATCCTATTATGAGCATGGTTGATGCAAGGGGTAATGTATTATTTGATGGTGAAAGTTATGGACGACCGCGTGATCTTACGGATGACCTAGATACTCACCTTGGTATCGTTGGTGCGTATCAAACACGTGTGGATAACGGCGATTGGAATGTTATTAACGAACTTGACCGTCATTGGCACGATGCCCAGCCAACTGAGGCTGATGCAGAAACAAAGTTTGCTGAATATGAAGAGAACGACCCTCAACGAGTTTGGAAGATTGGACAATTTATTAGTCGTCGCATCTTCGGCGCACGCCAACACTGGCTGAATCAGAGAACAGAAGTTGTGAAACACCGTATGTCGTACGATTATGCACATGGTACTGATCGCCAAGAATATAAAAAAGCAGCGTAGTCTCCGCTACTATTAAAAAGATCTAAGTAGTACTTGACATACATTTCATACTTGGTATACTTTGTATATGCACGATAAAAAACTATTCGGGACAGCAACAGTAGGAACGAAGGGTCAGGTGGTTATTCCAGCTGATGCTCGTGAAGCTTTTGATATTAAGTCCGGAGATCGTTTATACGTGGTCGGGTCTGGAAAAATGGGGTGGATTGGCTTTTTGAAAGAAGACCAACTTCGCGCAATGGTGGAGCATCTGACCGACAATATTGAACAATATCGTTCAGTTATCGATAACATAGACAAATAATAAGTAATTAAGGAAACGTATGCATCATCATTTAACGCTTCGTAGCAAGATTATTATCATGCTTTCAGTCATGGCCAGCTTGTTCTTAGTATCACTGGACCAGACAATCATCTCAACAGCTCTCGGAAAGATTGTTGAAGAGTTTAACGCCTACGATTCACTCAGTTGGATTGTAACTGCGTATCTGTTAACGACAACTATTACCGTGCCAATCGCTGGTAAGCTTTCTGACATCTTTGGACGACGTAACGTTCTCCTTGTCGGTGTCGGCGTTTTCGTCCTCGGGTCACTCTTTGGTGGTATGAGTCCGAACGTTGTTGATCTCGTCCTCTGGCGCGCCTTTCAGGGTATTGGCGCGGGTATTATTACTGCTAACGCCTTTACGATTGTTGGGGACTTGTTTGCCGCACGTGAGAGGGGACGCTGGCAGGGACTTATTGGTGCAGTCTTTGGTCTGAGTTCTGTCATTGGTCCACTTCTTGGTGGCTACCTTACAGACAATCAACACATCCTTGGACTTGTCACAAACTGGCGTTGGACGTTCTTCATTAACGTTCCTATCGGCATTGCTGCTTTCGCATTAATTGCCGCGTTTGCACCTGTTATGAAGCACGCAAAGAAAGTACGAATCGACTTCCTCGGCGCCGGCCTGCTTGCTATATCGCTTGCATCATTGATTCTTGCCGTTGATAACACGCAACAGATCTTTGCAGGTTTCCTTAACTCAACGCATATTTCGCTCTTTGCACTGCAATTTGCAATGTACACCCTTGCGGTTGTTGCCGGAGTTATCTTCTTCCTTGTCGAACGTAAGGTAGCGGAACCGATTCTTCCATTGTCGTTCTTCAAGAAAAAGAACTACGTGATCCTTGTATCCGTTGCTGCGCTCTTTGGTGCCGCCTTCATGGGATCAATCTTGTATCTAACGCAGTTTAACCAACAGGTCTTTGGTGCAACGCCAACACAGTCTGGGTTGATGCTCCTTCCACTTATCGGTGGACTGATGATCACCAGCATTGCATCAGGACAGGTTATCTCTCGAATCGGGCGATACAAGATCTTTATGCAAGTCGGATTTATTATGGCAACGCTTGGTATGATCGCGCTAACATTCTTGAATCAAGATTCACTGTACATCCAAGAGGCGATCACCATGTTCTTTATGGGACTAGGAATGGGTGTTGCAATGCCAACGCTTAACCTCGCGGTTCAGAACGAATTTGAGCAAGCACAGCTTGGTGCTGCAACCAGCTCAAACCAACTCTTCCGAAGTCTTGGTTCAACCCTTGGTACAGCGATCTTTGGCGCAGTACTGACGGCAGGCATTTTGTCACACATTGGAAACATCCAATCGACTCCATACGTACAGGCAATCAGCTCTAGCTCTCAAGTTTCGAAGCTTGGTGACATCAATGACTCGAATACCATCTTGACGCTAAATATGCCAAGTGTGAAGAAAGAGATCACCGATGGCGCAACCAAGAGCTTCCAGACGCTTCCGACACCCGTCGCAGAGCAGGTCCAGGCTCAGTTCCTGACAAACCAGAAAGACTTCTCGAGCATCGTGACACACGCGTTCTCTGAAAGCCTCCAGCGCATCTTCATTGTGGCAGCTATCCTTATGTCGATCTCTACCGTACTGATCTTCCTGCTAAAGGAACGACCATTGAAGGCCGCCAAGGCAACTGATACACCTGGCGAATTGTAGTACTATTTACAATTCGGTGACAAAACTTAAAAAAGAGCTTGTGCTCTTTTTTAAGATGTCATAAGATAAAAACAATAGCGTAATGACAGACGCGTTCTTGACTAGTTCCCTGCGAATTGGTAATATAAATGATGTGTTTCACGCCAAACTTAATTTTAAAGGTCGGAGTGCGTGGAGCTGTACATAGTACAAGGAGTACAACTGTCACATGCCTATAGCAATCGAATTTGTGCCATCACGGCGCAAAAAGATCGCAGTGGATGTGGTGCCCGCCGATTGGCGAATATTTATTGCTCACTAAACAACTCGTTCTGAGTTGACCAAAAAAGAAAACACCCCAAGGCACCGGGGTGTTTTCACTTATTAAGACGCATGTACTAGGGGGGTTGACCCCCTAGTTTTTAATTCGCGAGTGCTTTATCGAAGAGTCCCGTGAGGACACTGGTGCTACCCTGGACGATTTGTCCTGAGTCAGTGCTTGAGAGCTGTTTACCGTTAAGATAGAAGGTAGGGGTTGCACTAACGCCGATCTTCTTACCAAGGGCTTGGTCGAATGAGATTTTCTTGTTTACGACTGCTGACGCAAGATCAGTTTTGAACTTAGCCTCATCGAGGCTGAGCTGACCTGCATAGCCAACGAATTCAGCGGTTCGTTGGTCACCCGTAAGGGTCTCCCACGCGGTCTGTGATTCGTAGAGCAAGTTGTGCATTTCCCAGTATTTACCCTGTAATCCGGCTGCTTCAGCTGCCGCCGCTGCAACACGCGCATTCGGGTGAATGGTTGTAAGAGGGAAGTTACGGAAGATAAAGGCAACCTTGTCTTGATATTGCTCTGTCGCTGCCTTTACTTGTGCGTATGCGCCACCACAACTTGGACACTGGAAGTCACCGTATTCAACGAAGACAACCTTGCTGTCCGCTTTCCCAAAGACGTGATCTGCAATTTGGCCATTCTGCGCACTGGCCGAGATAATACTGTTTGTATCAACGCTACTGACATCAATAGACGGGTTTGAAACGTGGGAATAGATGACCAATCCTCCAAGAACGAGCACAATGACTGCGCTAAAAATAATCCATCTCACTTTACCCATGTACATGAACCTCCAAAATTTAACTATACTTATTGTAGCAGACAAATCATCGCTATCCGAGAGGCCCCGGTAAGGTACAATAGGGACATAATGTTTACGTTCTTGGTTATTGTTACCGTCCTTGTGTTCTTTTCGCTTGTGATTGTCGCTGGCATTCATCCTGTGCCTCATCTAGTAAGCCAATATGAGCTCCACAGGCGATCTCACGCCAGTAAAGAGGCAAAGGCGCAACATCGTCGTGAACTATTACTCCCGAACGTCTATGCGGCGATTGCGGCTAAGATAGGAATACTCCTTGTCGCGTTTATCGTATTATCTGTCGTGACGTTTGGCTGGCTTCTGGGGATCGTCATTGCGGTCGCAGGCACCTTACTCTATCCAGTAATTGCTCATTGGGGGCCAATGAGTCGTTTGTCGGCACGTATCTATCGTCGTTACGAGGCGCCGTACCTTGATGCTGTCGAGAAATTACAACCAGTTTTTAAGTTTGTGCAGGCGGTCACCGTTCCACACGTTGAGCCTTACCACCGATTTGATTCTCGCGAAGAACTGCAACGCTTGATTGCTCAATCGGGTGATATTTTGTCTGCTGATGAAAAGGCATTAATCATATCCGGGCTTTCGTTCAAAGATCAGATAGTTGAGAGTATCATGACGCCGAAGAGTGCTATTAAGACGATTAAGAAGTCAGAGTTCCTCGGTCCACTGGTCCTCAGTGAGATTCACGAACTAGGACATAGTCGTCTTCCTGTGATTGCAAATGATATTGATCACGTTGTCGGTATCTTGCACATCAATGATTTGTTATCTCTAGATATTAAGAATTCAGTCACGGCAGAAAAGGCGATGGAGCCAAAAGTATTTTATATTCGCCACGATGACAATCTCGAACACGCGCTAGCGGCATTCATCGAAACTCGTCATCATTTGTTTATTGTGATTAATGAGTACCGTGAAACTGTTGGACTCTTGACGCTTGAAGACGTCATCGAGACATTAATTGGCCGCGAAATTGTTGATGAAGATGACAATCACGAAAGCCTTTACTCGATTGCCGAGAAGAAAGCAGTCGACAACAATTCACCCAAGAACCATATCGACCTCTAGCCTAAGGGGTAAAGAGGTGATAAAATACTACTAATATGACACGAACATTAATACGAGACATTGCCAGTCGACCGGGCGAGACAGTAACGATTCAAGGCTGGCTACACAAAAAGCGCCTTCTTGGCGGACTCAACTTTATTACATTGCGCGACCGTACGGGTCTCGCGCAAAGTCTGATCGACAACAAAGAAGAAATTGAGAAGCTTCGAGGGCTCCAAACAGGGAGCATCCTTGCTTTTACTGGTGTGGTGACTGCTGATGAGCGTGCACCTGGTGGCGCTGAACTTCACGACGTCACCGTTGAAGTACTCGTTCCTGTGACTTTTGAATCCCCGATCGAGATCGACAAACCACTCGACCACAAATCTGAAAACCTCGACACATTGTTCGAGAACCGTGTGATTGGACTTCGTAATACTCGTGAGGCAAACATCTTTAAGATTCAGGCAGCCGTTAAAGAATCAGTCCGTCAGTATTTCGCCCGTGAAGAATTTACAGAGTTCAACTCACCAAAACTGCTCCCTGGAGCCAGTGAAGGCGGAGCGGAAGTCTTCACACTCGATTACTTTGGCAAAGAGGCGACATTGGCGCAAAGCGGCCAGTTCTACAAGCAAATTATGGTTGGTGTCTTTGAGCGTTCATACGAAATTGGCTCTACCTATCGTGCGGAACCATCTGCAACGACTCGTCATATGACAGAGTACCTCACGATTGATGCCGAAGTGGGCTTCGTTGACTTCCAAGAACTGCTTGGGTTTGCTGGCGGACTTCTAAAAGCAGTTGCATCTGACGTTTGGGTGCAACGTGAACCAGAACTGAAGAGTTGGAACGCACAACCGATTGTCCTAGCCGAAAATATCCCACAACTCGGACTCGAAGAAATTCACGAACTGTATAGCAAGGCGACAGGCGAGGACAGCCGTGGTGAAAAAGATATGCGCCCTGATGAAGAAAAGTGGGTTACCGAGTACGCAAAGAAGAACCTTGGCAGTGAAGCGGTATTCGTCACACAGTGGCCAGCCAGCGAAATGAAGTTTTACCACCGTAAATCCACTGAAAATCCTGAAATTGCAGAACGTGCCGACCTTATTTTCCGTGGCGTTGAGATCGCAACCATTAGCATGCGTGAAAACCGTTACGACGTCCTCGTCGAACAACTCAAAACGATTGCTGGTGGCGACCCAGAATCCGATGGATTCAAGTACTATCTATCTGCCTTTAAATACGGATTGCCGGTCCATGGCGGTTTCGGTATGGGCCTCGAGCGTCTCACGCAGAAGATTGTTGGACTCAACAACATCAAGGAAGCAACTCTCTTCCCACGCGACATTAATCGATTGACACCGTAATGGCAGATGACTACGTCAAGCACGAAGTCTCTATAAAGATTGCTCTCTATTCACACGATGGCAACAAAGTACTGGTCATGGTGTATCCTCTCCGTGAAGGATTGCATGGCCTTCCTGGTGGTCACCTCGAAGACGGTGAACTGCCAGATCAGGCGCTCATCCGTGAGCTGAACGAAGAGGTAGGTATTTCCCTAGACGTGTTCGAAAAAAAGAGTTTCTTTCTTCGTAATGGTGACGAAGGCTCGGTTATCTTAGCTTACACAGCGACTGCGCCAGCAGATATTGTCTTAAATCCACCAGATCCAGCTTTTGAGTACGCCGTATGGATGACTACTGATGAAGTCGAAGCAATTCAACACATGTCCATTGAATATAAACAACTTGTTGCCGAAAACTGGCCAAACAAATAATCACTATCGATAAGCTATAATAAAGCTTATGCAACCCGAACAAACAGTGCCTGAGCCTGTCACTTCCGACCAACCAGTTCAGACAGCACTCGATATACATGCGAAGAAGATTCCGCGTCAGCGACATTTCCTGGTACTGTTCTTCTTTAGTTTTATGTGGGGAGTGTTCGGCGTTGACCGTATCTATATGGGCTTTTACGGAACCGGTATTCTGAAGATGCTTACCTTTGGTGGTCTTGGTTTCTGGGCGCTTACTGACATGATTGTGATTATGACGGGTACCTTCCGCGACAAGCAGGGCAGGCTGACATTACAGGCCGAAGAGTATAGAAAGTTCGCTGGACGAACTATTCTCTGGTTTTCGATTATTCTTGGCGTGGTCGTTCTCGTGTACGGCGCACTTCTTATTTTAGGGATTTTCAATCTGGTTGATGCATTCCAAAACGGAAGTATCCCTGGTCTTAGTGATTTACAAAATCAGATACAAGGTGCCAGCGGCAATCAACAGAGCCAAATCAACAGCCTGCTGGGTCAATAAGTTAGCTTATCGCTGGCTTATTGTCGAGCGAATGCCAGATATACCAACTGGCGACTGATTCGTACGGATGCCATTTATGTTTTTTCGCCAACTTTTCCATCTCTTCGGGGGATGGTTTTTCGTGTAATCGGTAAAGGCTATGTATACCATTTTTAATCCCAAGATCACCAGTAGGGAGGACATCCAAACGCCCCATGCAGAAGATAAGGAACATATGAACGGTCCAAACGCCGACGCCTTTAATTTGGGTCAATTCAGCGATAACCTCATCGTTGGAGAGTGCGTCGAGATGATTAAAACGGACGGTTTCCTCCAGGACTTTTACGGCGAGGTCTTGAATATAAGTACCTTTTTGACGTGATAATCCTACGCCTCGTAGTTCCTCGATATCTTTTTCAAGAATCATGCCAGGGGTCGGAAATGCGTCGCCAGGAAACAGGTCAAGAAAGCGTCGCTCAATCGTTGCGGCTGCTTTGACACTGAGTTGTTGCGAAATAATACTCTCTACCAATGCCTGGTAGTAGTTTTTATTTGGAACAATGTTTGCGATACCAGCACGTGCAACCACGGCCGCAAGACCCGCGTCGACACGCGAAAGATAGTCGGCGGCTTTTTTGAGATTTTCAGGATTAGCAACAAATGTATCGGTCATTATTCGATCTCGATCGTTTCTCCATCGATACGTTGATATTCAGTGCCAGCTGCCTCCGCAAAGCGATCAATCACGCTGTCGGTTACCGCTTTTCCTTGAGTACTCAGAATCGCATCGTGGGTCGGGAACGTAAAGCGAGCCCCAACTGCTTTCATGAATTCGATTGCCTCTGAAATTTTCAGCCACGGTGCAGCGACTGGAAGGGCTAGGGTATCAACTGATTTTTCTGGCATTGTGAATGAATCCCCAGGGTAGTACAGTCGGTCTTCAATCAATACACCGACATTTTGGGCAGTGGGTATATCTTTATGGATGACTGCGTGGTCGTCACCATAAAAATCGAGATCAAATCCTTCAAGTGCAAAGCTATCACCACCGTGAACGGTTCGTGTTTCGAATTTGCCAAGTTTAGCGGTGACGTCTTGCGGGCCGAGAATGACCGCTTTAGGATTTTCACCTATAATCTCGGAGATCAGATCCGTATCAAGGTGGTCACCATGTTCGTGCGTAATGATAATCGCAACGACATTTTCTGGAACCATAAGGTCAGTCGTAAATGACCCCGGGTCAACGACAATAACTTTGCCATCTTTCGTGACGGTAAAACAGGCGTGTTCGTACTTTGTTAATTCCATATAAACTCCTCTTTGGTTACGTTTTGCTATGCCTCTTTGAACCAAGTAGTGTAGACAGATCGTGCTTTTACAATTTTTGGCGCAATGACGATAGAGCAGTAGCCATTGCCCGGATTTTTATTGAAATAGTCTTGATGGTAGTCCTCGGCCGGATAGAAAGCATCAAGCTTCTTTAACTCTGTGGTGAGGGGTGCATCCCAATGTGCTTTGGCACGCTCTTCGGCCGCTTCGAAAGCTTCTTTTTGCGTGTCGTCGGTGTAGTACATAGCCGAGCGGTATTGTGTCCCGACATCTGCACCTTGTCGATTTAAGGTTGTTGGGTCGTGAATCAGGAAGAACAGGTCAAGAATCACATCATCCGGTATGATCGATTCATCGAAAGTTATCTTCACGACTTCTGCGTGACCAGTGTCGCCAGTTGAGACTTCTTCGTAACTAGGGTCAACGGTATCACCACCAGCGTAGCCACTGACGACTTCGGTTACCCCTTTAAGTCGGCGATAAACAGCGTCTAGACACCAGAAACATCCACCTGCGATCACATATGTCGTCATACTCTTATTATACGCTTCGGGTCTTAAAGTATAATAGATCAGTGAATGTTTTGGGATTTAATGAACGAGTCTGGGAAAAGGGGCGAGAGCTCTACCGAGATATGCCGTGGCGCGATACTACCGAGCCGTACTTTGTATTAGTCAGCGAATTAATGCTGCAGCAAACTCAAGTTGATCGTGTCATTCCGAAGTTTGAATTATTTATGGGTACGTTTCCGACGATTGCCGATTTGGCGATAGCACCTCTGTCGAAAGTGCTCACTATCTGGAGCGGTCTTGGCTACAATCGGCGCGCTAAGTTCCTGCACGAAGCTGCAAGAAAAGTTGTCGCCGAGTATGACGGTACGATCCCCGATACCTACGAAGGACTCGTTAGTCTGCCTGGGGTTGGGCCGAATACGGCGGGTGCAATTCTTGCGTATAGTTTTAATCAGCCAGTTGTTTTTATCGAGACGAATGTCCGAACGGTCTATTTTCACCACTTTTTCGAAAATCAACCCTTAGTCACGGACGCTGAGTTAAAGGTATTAGTTGCCGAAACGATCGACAAAGAGCACCCGCGCGAGTGGTACTGGGCATTAATGGACTATGGCTCATTTTTGAAGAAGCGGGGCGTCGGACGTATCAATAAAAGCGCCCAGTATAAGAAACAAGCCCCCTTGAAGGGAAGTTTGCGTGAAATTCGAGGCCTCATCCTTAAGGCACTTGCAACACGGGATTACGCCGAGCCTGATTTACACAACCAACTCCCAGATGATGAACGGTTTGACCGAGCACTCTCGGCCCTCAAGAACGAAGGCTTCGTAACTCAGACTGACGGTCGGTTACATTTAACGAGATAAACGGTATAATAAAGTAACATGAACACACGAGTCCGCCTTGTTGCATTTGCCTTGATTGCCGCTTCACTGCTGTCGGTCTTTGCATTAAAAAATACATATGCCGAAGATTTGTCGGCCGACCAGGTCAGTCGAATTAGTGCGAACTGTCTTTCAATCAAAGGTTCCCTTAACCAACTTCATGCGAGTGACGCCTTGTTGCGCGTGAACCGTGGCCAAATTTACGAATCAATGGGAAGCAAACTCATGGGCAACTTCAACGCTCGCCTTGGAAACAACGGACTAGACAATAAAGGCCTGGTTGTTGTGTCGGATGAATACCAGACAGCACTGGCGACGTTCCGTAACGATTATCAAGCGTACGAAAAGCAACTCTCGACGACCATCAAAATCGACTGTAGTAAAGATCAAGTTGGATTCCATACTGCGTTGCTCGATGCCCGCACAAAACGCACCACTGTCCACGACGACATCCTGCACCTTAATCAGTACATTGATGACTATCGTTCGGCAGTGAACGACTTTATGCTTAATTTCGATAGGGTGACGGGGAGTAACTAATGGACGACGAACCGACAGTACTGACACAGGGGGAGCAACTCAGTTTCTGGATTGAGCACCGATTCTTGCTGTTGATCATCGGAACACTTGTCGTTGCGACCATTCTTGTCTCGATCAGTATCGTGATCTATAACGTGAGTGGTTCGGCACAACTCGACCTTAGCCGTCCAGGCTACCAGTCCGTCAGTAACAAGGTTGATCGAACTGATCCCGTGACGGATTACAGCGCATTTGGTCCTGTGAACAAGGGGACGGTAAATGACTTTACGACAATCTACGACCAACAAGCCGACAAGGCCAAGGGCGTAGATGCGTTTAACGGTGATCCCCTGAACCCGGAGGTGCTTGAATTCGGTGACCCGACTACATTTGCGCAGTAACGCCGAACTCTACTTCGAATAGTTCACAAAGTAGGGAATAATCTGCAACAAGTTGTGGGAATTCGTTGAATCGTTCAGCCATTCTTTTTCGGAGGCTATCGTGGGCAAGGCCTAGTTCGGCAGACGTGTGTACATCATAGTCTTCATTCATTATCTTTCGTCCGGCACCAAGAATATCGACAACGACCGGTAGGAGCTTATCAACTGCACGAGTGAATCGTGATTCAAGATCAGCTTGTTGTTCGTAGTCGTAGAGTAGCCCTCTTGTTCTTGGTGGTAGTTCGGCGAGCAGACTCTCGAGTGCGGCATGCTCAGTCTGTTCTTTTTGTAAAAGCGCATCGTCGTCGAGCTGAAATGTCGCAACGTCACCCGTCTTTACTTCGATTAAATCGTGTACCATCGCATAATCATTCACCAGGCTGGCATTCAATGTTGCCGGATATAGCATGTGGGCTAGTTCACTTGCGACCATGCCGAGCATGTAGCTGTGCTCGACATCAGATTCGCGCGTTCTCTCGTCATAACGAGGAACTCGTTCGACTCGTGCGAATCTCATCGCAAGTCCACCAAGTTCAAGAATAACTGATGCGCTGGTAGGGTAGGCTTGTGTTTCTGGGAACTCAGTAAGCATTTCTTTTTGGTCAACTTTTATGACTAGTCTTTCATTCATGACTATGCGCCTTTCTGTAATCAGTCATTATCAACAGATTACATACTCACTGTAATAAGTTGCAAAGAATAAAAATAGAAAGTATAATTTGAGTCAAATATGATTGACTTAATCACCGTAAACCACCACATCCAAAAACACATTATTGACGTGTTGATGTATACAGAGGTTGCGCGCTTTCGAGATCTGCGTCCACCAAGGACAGATACGAACCTATTTAGTTATCACTTGAATACTCTGATTAAGTTGGGCCTCGTGAAAAAACTCGAACCAGGCTATACGCTCACAACGAACGGATTGTCGTATGTTGACCGCGTCAGCACTGAAAAACGAGTGGTTCGTATGCAGCCGAAAATTATCTCGATGTTGTTGATTCAAAATAGTGAAGGCGATGTTCTATTGCAGCGACGTCGGAAGCAGCCATATATTAACGCCTGGACGCTCCCATATGGAAAGATCCACATTGATGACGCAACACTTGAAGCAGCCGCGCAACGGGAAGTTGAAGAAAAATTGGGCATAAAAGGACAGAAGCTCGGTCATGCTGGTGTTTGTTACATTCGAGTCCGGGCTGGTGAAGATATTCTCTCAACAACAACGACGCATGTCTTTAAATTTAATAGCGACGATATTAAAACAACTGACGATATCATCTGGGCACGTCCGCACAAATTAGATCAGTATCGACTTGCCCCGGCAGTACAGGCAATCGTATCGCGGGGATTCTTTAACGATCCGTTTTTCTTTGAAGAGTTCGAGGAAGAGTGGCCTGAGCAAGAAATTGTTCAATAGTTTCCTTTAAAGTCTCGGGTGTGACATACGCAACGTGATTGTAGGCATTGCCTGTGACCATTGCTGATAGCTTTTTCTCTGAATCTTTCATAAATAGGCAGAGGATGGGCCGTTCAAGCTTTTCGGCGTAGGCTAGTTCATACCCAACACCTAGTGAAGGGTTTGTTACTTCTGCGATGACAATGTCGGCGTTATTGATCATACCAATGTCACGTGCGTAGATCTCTTCGGCGGGGAGTGGGCTACCACCGAAATTAATAGCATCGTGGACAAAGATTTCACTGAGCACTTCTGCGCCAGCCGATTTTATTACTTCAAGAATCGTAAGGTACGATGACGTATCACCACCGCCTCTAATTGAGCACGCAAAATAGACTTTCAGGTTCGACATCAGGCGTTTCTTTCTCGCACCCAGCTATCAATTGTCCCTGCGCCCATACAAAGAACCAGTTTTCCCTCACTACGTGCTTTTTGAATATCGTTCCAAAGTGTATCGTCGAACTCAGCGACATGAATTGAAGCTTTGTTAGTAATATTCTGGGTTAACTCTTCGGGAGTTAGGATTGGCTCATCGGGATCTTCACGCGATAAATACGTGGGAAGCCAGTAAATCTCATCAGCTAATTCAAATTGATCAAGATAATCTTTTTGGATACGAGTTTGGCGACGGTTCTGGTGAGGTTGATAGACGAGCACGACGTGGTCAGAAAGTTCACGAGCAAGTTGCAACGTCGCAGCGATTTCTTTTGGGTGGTGGCCGTAATCTGAATACAGGTTATCACCGATTCGCTCAAATCGTCGGTCTGTTCCAGGAAAAGTACCAAGTGCCGTCACGACATCATCATCTTTGGCGACCGCTAAGTACTCAATCGCTTTTGATACCAATGTTGCGTTTCGTCGGTTATGCGCACCAGCCAGAGGAAGCGTGAGGACCTCGTCTAAAATCCAAGCTTTCTCATCAGTATTTTCGATGTAGTCGGCATCCGTTCGCCACATAATCGTATGTTCGGACTGGGTAATGAATTCTTTAAAAGCGGTTGTGTACTGGTTTTCCGTCGGATATGTGTCTGGGTGATCGTAATCGATTGAGGTTATGAGGGAAAGATATGGATGAAAGTTCAAGAAGTTGCGATCATACTCGTCACATTCGTAAATGAAGTATTCGCTTTTTGGATCAAACTGGCCGCTTGGTCCAAAAGAAATCGTCGTTCCAACGGAGTAACTAATAGGAATTCCTAGTTGTTTCATTGTCCAGATCATCATGCCGGTCGTCGTTGTTTTGCCGTGTGTTCCCGCAATTGCGATCAACTTCAGATCTTTTTCTTGAATAATGTAGGCAAGAAACTCATCGCGCTTACTGACGCGAATGCCTAGTTCGTTGGCAAGCACGAGTTCAGCGTGGTCATCAGGCAACGCAGACGTATAGACGAACCAATCAATTGGCGTTGCACCATGACTTTCGCGTAGAAAGCTTCCGTCTTGGCCTATATTGACCATGACTCCTTGGTCACGAAGCTCTTCGGTAATGAGACTCTCGCTGAGGTCTGATCCCATGATGGTGTGACCAGCATCTCGCGCGATCTCAACGAGTGGTCCGATGCCAACGCCCCCAAGACCCGAAAAGTATATATTCATAGCATTAGTATATATCAACTTGCCCCCTCAGGTGGAACTGTGGTGTAATAGGGATAGAAAAAGTGGGCTCGCTTACGGTATAAAAAGTTCATAAACAATAACATGCTAAAAAACATCATCCATCAAGTATTGATCCGGCGTCATTTCTGGCGCCATGCGACGTTTAGCGAAATCGCTGAGCTGTATGCTTCTCGTGTGCTCCGTATGTTGGCGCTCAACATTGCATCATCGTTCATGTCGATCTTCCTGTATCAGCACGGCTTTAGTATTCCGTTCATCGCTTTGTTCTGGGCAACCTTCTTTGGGTTTAAGAGCCTGATTGCAATCCCAGCCGCCGCATTAGCTGCACGAGTGGGAGCAAAACACGGCATTCTTATCTCAAATCTGATGTACATTCCGTCGATGATTGCTTTTGCATTTGTACCCGAATACGGTGTTTGGTTGCTTATTCCCGTCGTGCTTTTCCAGGGATTTTCATCGGCGCTGTATTCGATTTCTTACAACATCGATTTCTCGAAAGTAAAAAGCATTCATCACGCAGGCAAAGAAATCGCCTACATGAACATCGTCGAAAAGATTACGACAGGACTGAGTCCGCTCATCGGGGGAGTGATCGCCTTTCTGCTTGGTCCTCAAGTCGTTCTTGCGATTGCGGCGGTCTTGTTTGCGATTGCTGCCGTCCCGCTATTACAAACTGCCGAACAAGAATTGCCTCGTCAGAAACTCGACTTCAAGGGCTTTCCGTGGCACCTTGTTCGCCCGAATATCGTTCCGCAGATCGCGCTTGGCTTTGATGTCTTCACATCAGGAACGGTTTGGACACTGTTTACGGCCGTCTTTATCATCGGTGTGGCTGCGACGAACGAAGTGTATGCCTTGAATGGCGCGCTCCTTTCTGTGGTCCTCTTTGCCGCTCTTGGGGCTTCGTACGCCTACGGAAAGCTGATTGACAGTAAGAGGGGAGGAGATTTACTCCGTATTGCATCAGTCGGAAATGCGTTGACTCACGTGATGCGTGCTTTTACGACCACCCCTATTCAGATTGCCGGACTTAACGTTGCGAATGAAGCCGCTACAACGGGTTACACAATGGCCTACACAAGGGGAGTATTCGACAATGCAGACCTGTCTGGTAAGCGAACCACGTATTTAGGTATCGTCGAAGTGCTGTCTAACTTTGGTGCCGCACTTGGTGGTGTTGTCTTGTTCTTCCTCATCAGTACTTTAGGCGATGGTCACCGAGCAATTCAGGTATTTTTCTTCGTTGCCGCGGGTATCGTGCTACTGATTATGACCGCTCGTTTCCCTCTCTACCGAAAGTAGTGGCCGTGAGGTACAATAAGGGCAAGTAGTAAGGTGGGAACCTCGAGAAGTGGCGGATAAAAGGCGAGTCAGAAAAACAGTCAAAGACCTGCAACGTATAAAAACGTGGCAACTTTTGATATTGCTCCTCTTGGCAGGCTTTATATCGGCAACATTCTTACGCCTCAATAACATTGGAATGGTACAACGCAGAGCAGCCGTTATTGCTGCTGACAGTACAAACGACCAAACGGCTACCATTCAAAGATTGTACGATCTACAACAGTTCGTTTCGGCCCACATGAACACTGACCTCGGCAAAGGCGTCTATCTCGAAGATTCTTATAATCGTGACTACCAAGTGTGGCAAACCACCGTCTACGGGGACGCCAATCCGAATGGCAATATTTACAAGAAAGCACAGGATGTTTGCGCGCCAAAATTCAGCCATTATTCGACCGCATATTTGCAATGTACCACTAGTGAATTGGCAAAATACCCGGCTGCGGCCGACCCTGGCACCGATACGAGCGCACCAAAGCCCGCCAGTTACGTCCACGGCTACATTTCGCCCGTTTGGTCACCTGATTTTGCGGGCTGGTCACTGGTCGTCTGTGTCGTGATTACACTCATGATTATTGCCCGATTGGTCAGCCTCGCAGTCCTTAAATTATTGCTATCACGACACTACCGAAGCGTTTAGTGTTGACAGCCACCCTAGTCAAGCTGTACGCTTACTCTCGTATAGCACTAATAGGAGGTTATAAGATTTACCATGGCTTACAGTCACACAAACTCAAAGGGCGTCACTTATTACTTGCACAGCACTGAAGTTACACTTCGTGGTGGCAAACCACAGACTATCTACTTCTTCGCGAAGGTAGAGAAGAACGCTAAAGGTCAACCAGTCGATCTTCCAGAAGACCGCGTTGTTAAGGAAAACCCACGTAACGGATTCCTTACAGTTTCAAAGAAAAAATAGTAGTTTTTTAAAACTATTGCACGCATAAAAAAACGCTTGCGCTTTGGGCGGTTTGGAAATATACTAAAGCCAAACAAACAGGTGCTCAAAATTGCCCCCTCCCCGGGGGCTTTTTTGTTTGACATTGTTTTCTAGGGTAACTCCGTTGTAAAATAAGAACCAATGAAGAATATGATCGAGGTCAAAAACCTCAAGAAACGTTATGGGGACAAACAGGCAGTAAACGGCGTCAGCTTCTCGGTAAAGAAGGGTGAGATCTTTGGTATTCTCGGTCCTAACGGTGCCGGCAAGACAACAACACTCGAAATGATGGAAACACTTCGTCCGATCGATTCTGGAACCGTCGTTATTGATGGCATCGACGTCAAAGAGAACCCACAGGCAATCAAGTATTTGATTGGGGTCCAACCACAATCTCCAGCTTTCCAGGACAAAACTCAACTTATTGAAGTCGTCCAGATGTTCGCCGCCGCCTATGGTGAGAAAGTTGATGCAATGGCTTTTCTTCGCGACGTTGATCTTGAAGACAAAGCAAAATCGTACGTCGAGAACCTTTCGGGTGGCCAGAAGCAACGTCTCAGCATTACGACTGCACTTGTGCATGGTCCAAAGGTATTCTTCCTTGATGAGCCAACGACCGGACTTGATCCACAGGCTCGTCGTAACCTTTGGGAATTGATCGAGAAAGTTCGCGACAGGGGAATCAGCGTTATTATGACGACCCACTACATGGATGAAGCGGAAATTCTGTGTGATCGCATTGCTGTCATGGACAACGGTGAGATTATCGCGCTTGATACGCCCGAAAACCTTATCAAGCAACTACTGAAACGTGGCTTTAAAAAAGCGCAAGAAGTCCAGCAAGCAAACCTTGAAGATGTCTTCATCGACTTGACCGGCAAGGGGTTGAGGGAAGACGCATAATGAACAAGCTATCACTTCGCAAGCAATTGTATACCGTCGGTGTTTTTGTACGCATTAACTCACGGCGCTTTTTCCGTGATCGTCTCGCACTGTTTTTTACGGTTATTTTTCCACTGATCTTCCTTTTCGTTTTTGGAAGCCTCAACAGCGGTAGCGGGAATGTTTCGTTTAATGTCGCAATCATCAATCACTCTGACTCAACATTTGCGACAGACTTCGTCAAACAGTCAAAGGACAGCAAGGTTCTCAAGGTCGACGATAGTATCACGTCACTCGATGCAGCCAAAGATAAGATGGGTCGTTCTGAGCTTGACGCGACGATTGTCCTTCCAGCTAACTTCGGCGACGTTCAACCCGGACAGGCGTATCCAAGCGGTCAGGCTGAGGTTATCTATACACAGAACAACCAGGCATCGGCTTCAGCGCTTACATCAGTCCTTAACGCTCAATTTAGCGCCGTGAATGGCACGCTTGTTCACAATGTGACGCCATTTACCGTTAAGGGCACACAGCTCAACGAAAACAGCCTCAGTGCCTTTGATTACACCTTTGCAGGATTGCTTGGCTTCTCGCTTATTGGTATGGGTATCTTTGGTCCAGTGAACGTTTTCCCAGAACTAAAGAAGATGGGGATTCTTCGTCGCCTCAGCACCACGCCACTTCGCGTGTGGCAGTACTTCCTTTCAACTGTGATTGCTCAGGCAGCAATCGGCATCGTTAGCTTTACTGCATTGTTCGTTGTCGCCATCTTCGTCTTCCATCTGGATATAGTGGGGAACTGGTTCGAGTTAATCATATTCCTACTGCTGGGCATGGTCACGATTCTCGGTATTGGTCTTGCACTTGGTGGCTGGGCAAAGAACGAACGGCAGGCTGCGCCACTATCGAACATTATCGTCTTCCCAATGATGTTCCTGTCTGGAACCTTCTTTCCTCGGTACCTCATGCCAGATTGGCTACAGCACGTGTCGGCATTCCTTCCGCTCACCCCGATTATTGACGGTATTCGCTTGATTGCAACGGAAGGCAAGAACTTCATCGATATCCTTCCGCAAATTGGCTTAATCGGCGCATGGTTGGTCGTTATTTACATCATCGCTTTCCGAGTCTTCCGCTGGGAGTAGATTGACTTTTCATACCGTTTATGCTATCATATGACCATGATTGAAAACGGCAGATTACTTCCTACTGACAACCGAAGCTTCGAAGATGAAGACGGCAATGTCCTTCCACTTCCGGAACCATTTGTTCCCGAGCCATTCGACTTTGACTCTATTGAAGCCCCTGGTCCTGACGAAGAAGACACGACAGCTTCTGGGCACATCACAAAAGGACTAGGTTCTGCCGCAACGGTTGAACAAAAACCTGTTGCGCCTAAACCTTCCCGTCGTCCAAACTATGGCGGCGACTGGGCAAGGGCTGCGGCGAACGATCCTATCGAAGATGACGACGACGAGTAATCGCTCGTTTCCACTTTGAACTAAAAATAACGCTTCTTTTGAAGCGTTATTTTTTGTCATATTTGCCTATCGCTTATGTATTATCCCAATAATAACGTTTGTACCTTTATGTTTCTAGGCTTTTTGGTGGGGCTGGATAGAGTTGAACTATCTACCAAGTGGTTATGAGCCGCCTGCTCTGACCGATGAGCTACAGCCCCAATAGAGGATATTATAGCTTACTTTAGAGGGCTGAGCTATAATAGTGAAAACGTCATGCGTAATATAAACATACAAAAAATCATCTATCACGTTCGGCACAAATATGTGACGCTGAATAACCTGGTTATTTTGGCGGCTTTTTTAATTGCCGCTGGGTGGATATGGGGATCTCTTGGAGTCATGCAACGTAATTACAATCTGCAAAAAGAAATCGATTACAAAAAGCAACAATTGCAGCTGACGCAACTACAACGCGATAACCTTTCACTGCAACAGAGCTACTATAAGACGCCGGAGTATCAGCAACTGGCGGTCCGTGATGCGCTAGGGCTAGTGTTGCCTGGCGAGAAAGCATTGATCTTGCCACCGAATAGTGCCGTAGCGATTGCGCAAGATACGACGAAGACGACAACTCCGACTGTATTAGTGAACACATCTAACCTCGAGCAATGGGTGAATTTCCTCTTTGGTGGCTATAGTAAAAGTATTTCAGGGCAATAAGTATGAATGATCCTGATGAACACCTAAAGATAGAATTCGTTCCCGAGTCGACTGATTCTGGTGATAACCATCAATTTGCTGACGACGGTACAGTGACGGGACTGCCTCAAAAAGAGCAAACGACGCTATCCATTATCGGACTTATTTTGGCGTTGCCATTTCCGATTCTTACGACGATATTATGGATCACCTTGAGTGTGATCAGGGAACATAATCTGGGGCTAGGACAGGGGACGATGAACGCTGTGTTTCTGTACTTGCTACAGTTCTTTGTTGTGCCAGTTCTTTCAATTACGTCGATTGTTATCGCCTTTATTGTCACGATTAAATCAAAGCAAATTGCAAAGAAGATTGGTTATATTTCTATGGGAGTGACAGGGGTTGGCCTTGTGATTCTTGGTTTATTTTTAAATCATACCTAAATTTAAGTATTCATACAGCGCATCTTCATGCCGAGGTTCTATAGTAATGAATGGTAACACTCTTGCTACCTGATCATTTAAAAAGTCCTCACACTTGTACCTTAAAAAAGACAGATCACACATACGTTAAAATACCGCCTTACCCTGGGCGGTATTTTAGTAGTAGGATTAGAGCTTAATCATTTTGACGGAAAGAGCCTTGCCAGCTGTGGACTTTCAAGTGCCACAAGTGCGAGAGCCATAAACGCTAACCCAACGTCTCTAAAGGTAGTTGAGAATGCATCGGGTTGGGCAATAAGTATCCCAACGAACGCCAAAGTTGCGAGGATGGCAGGATACTGCACGTACTTTCCACTTAGTAACCATATCGATAGTACAAGTTCTCCGACAGAGAACAATACCAAGAAGGTTGAAGCAAGCGGACTGGTTGCGATAAATGAAGGCAAGAAGCCAATCCACTCATTCGGATGCATAAGTGAACTGACTGCTGCATACACAAACACTATCGCCAGACCAATGCGTAGAAGCCATGAGGTTAGTTGGGGAGAGGTTAATTTCATAAAAGCTTACTGGACATTAACAGTTACAAAGTAGTCTTTTTGAATATTACTCTGGTACCAGAATGGAGTAAATTTGAATGACTTTGTTGCTGTAAAGCTAATCGTTTTTGAATCACCCTGGGCAATGCCACCGCTATCAATTGCAGGATCACTACTCTTAAAGTCGAGACCGCCATGATAAGTGCCGGCTGAGGAAACGGTAAAGGTAAGATTAACAGTGTCACCCTTCGTCACGTTAATCGTGTCAGGTGAGGCACTTCCGTCGTTTGCTACTACGGTGATGCTTTGAGTCGTTCCGCTTGTTGTTGGTGTAGAGTTTGTATTTGTCGACTGATTTGAACTGCTAGTTGTTGTGGTCGGTGTATCGGTCGTTTTACTGGCAGGCTTACTCAGCATTAACGCTGCGACGGTACCTCCGCCAATGACAACGATAGCGATGATGACAATAATGATAGCTTTTTTCATGAATCTCCTTTAGTTATATAAGAGATAACGAACAAGCCTGGATTTTGTTACACGTTATGTGGTTTCAATTGACTGCAAACTGGTATTGATGGCAGCTTGAATCCGTGGACTTGCTTTTACGGCTGCCTGAAGGAGTCTTGTTTTGCAGTAGCTAAAGGCAGTATAGCTATTGGCCGTTGATTGGTAGGCTTGGGCTACTTTTGTGTAATCGTTGAGTGCTGTCATGACCTCGTCATCACTCGAATGGGAAGCAACAAGCTGGTTAACTTGATCGGCTCGCTTCATCATGACATCAGCGCGATAGCTAGGCGTGAGAATTATCGCCAGGTTATCCGTTGCTTTTTGAATAGGAAACAATAAGCCGCTGGCAGGGGAGGCTTGTGAAAGAATAATGACGAATGCACCAAGAGCAAGACCAGACAGCAAGAAGCTGACTGGCTTAATCCAACGAGGTGCTGTCTTTGGCTTTAACCTAGCCAATGACGCGGCTATGGGAATGAGCGAAAGAATCTCTTTATCCTTTGCTCCTGCAAGCCTCAGCTCTTTACGGAGTTTGTTCATAGCTCTAATCCTTTTCTTAATTTCTGCAGTGCTCTATATTGTAAAACCCGAACATTGGCTTCTGTCAGGTCTAGTTCTTTGGCGATATGACGTACGTTCTTCCCTTGAATAAATCGTAATTCTACGACCCGACGCATATCATAGGGAAGCGTAGCGATAGCGACCCGTAATCGATCTTTGGTCAGTGATTGCTCTGCAAGCTCATCAAGCGTTGGCTGTTCCTGACCTCTTTCATCGAAAAAGGTGTCTTCGACATCAACATCCTTTTGTTTCCGCCAGTAGTCTATGAGCGTTGTACGGGCTATGCGGAAAATCCATGCTTTTGCCGAGCCACCGACGAAAGAAGCACGGGTTCGCCATGCTTTTTCAAACACGTGGCTTGTAAGGTCTTCGGCGAGCATTTCGTCCTTTGTCCTCCAAAACATAAACCTAAAAATGAGTGGTTGATTTACTTCGTAGATCTTTCCAAACTCCTCATGGGAATTTCCCTCATCTCTATATGGTAACGATTTTCGTGGCATATTGTTACATCTAGTTTACACCGCATAAGATTGGAAACTAAATAACAGTAGTTCTAAAAAAATATGAAGTCGACACAATTGCCGACTTCTATTTGTTATAAATCCTTGGTTGCGGGGGTAGGATTTGAACCTACGACCTTGTGGTTATGAGCCACACGAGCTGACCGGGCTGCTCCACCCCGCGATACAAAACTAATATTAACAGATCAGAACCGTTTTTACAAGGCGCCTATAGAGCTGGTTTGGTTAGATCAGTTTACTGGCAGCAATGCGAATTGCCTCTGACCAGCTTAGGAAGGCGTGGGGGGTGTCCGCAACTTGGGTCGCGGTAAGATTATGTTTCACAGCCAGGCCGATCTCGTGGATCATTTCTGAGGCACTAGGGGCGACAATGGTGCCACCAAGTACGACGCCTTTCTTGTCAGTGATCAGTTTGACGAAGCCGTCGCGGAAATCGGATGTATTCGAACGCGCGATGATGTTTAGTGGCGCAATTGCTTTTTTAATAGGCAAGTCACGTTTGCGACAGTCATCTTCGGATAGTCCGACATGGGCAATTTCTGGAGTTGTAAAGATAAGGCCAGGAGTTGCGGTGTAATCGGGGACAACCTTGTTCTTTTCGAAGATATTATGTGCGGCGACACGGCTTTCAAGGATTGCAGTATGCGTATGGCTGTCGCGACCAAGCACGTCACCGGCAGCATAAATATGCTTGGTGCTCGTCTGGAGGGTATCATTTACATCGATGCCTTTTGGCGTGTATTTCACAGAGGCATTTTCAAGGCCAAGGTCGAGGTTAGGGGTGCGACCAGCGGCGACAAGGATTTCGTCAGCTTTGACATATTTTTCAACCCCCCCGCGAGAGATAAGGATCTTTTTGCTGAGACCGTCTTTGACGACGGACAAAACACGGGAGTGGGTGAGGACCGTAACGCCTTTTTGCTCGGTCAGAACTCTTTCCAATAACTCCCCTACTTCACTATCTTGTTTTGGGAGAATGCGGGCAGCTTGTTCGGCAATGTATACTTTGGTGCCAAAGGTGGCCATGAGCTGGGCGATTTCGACACCGTGACTGCCACCACCGATGATAAATAAGCTTTTTGGTGGTCGTAACGCCTCAAGGATAGTTCGTGGGGTAAAGAAGGGTAAGTCGGCAAGACCCTGAATGTTAGGCGTCGCCCATGATGATCCGGTTGCAATCAGGAAGTGTTTTGCAGAAAGGTGACGACGATTCACGCTGATTTCATTCGGACTTAAGAAATGCGCGGTAGCATTAAAAGCATCGATACCGTTTGCTTCGTAGAATTTGCGATTGCCAGCGGCACCGGTACGCTGAACGGCGAGTTCTTTCCATGCCCGAATAGAAGGGTAGTTGTAGCCAAGAGTTGAAACACGAAGGCCGAAACGATCACCATGACGAGCCTCATCGTATAAACGAGCAACGTGAAGGAGCGCTTTGGTAGGGACGTCGCTCCAGTTAGGTGAATCACCGCCAAAGGTGTCGGATTCGACTATGGCGACTCGCTTCCCTGCTCTTGCTGCAATTGCAGCTGCGGCACTACCACCAGCGCCGCTGCCAATAACGATAAGGTCGTAGTCAAATGTGTGTTGGGGATTGGCCATCGGTGTTCTCCTTTAATTTCTTTCTTCAGGTTCTATAGTGTTGTTCGGTGTTGTTCGTATAAGTAGGCGGCGTCGGGATGATGCGCGCGCAAGTGCCGAGTAGCAACAAGGCGAATATCGTGACTGGTTACTTCTGGTCGTTGCTCGAGCCATTCCAAGACGTAGTTAGTGACGGCGTGAGCAATGTTGTCTGCCTGGCCTTCTGGCGCGCGGGCACTAAGACTCGCTGCGGTAATGCTTTGGTGAAGCTTGGTCCTGTCAAAGACCTCGGTTGGTCGCTGGCCTTTACGCTTGATGATGTAGGTATCGCCGTCAGCCACTAGAAACTCCCCGAGACATCACTAACGATTTTACAGACGTAGACAAAGAATCCAAGGACGGCGAGTGCGCCACCAGCTGTAAATTGTAAGAAATGCTTGTTATCTTCGCGCCACTTCTGAATCGTGCTGAGTTTGTGGCCACTGCCGATGAGCACCCAGATGCTAAAGAGGGTCAGTAGGGAAATGACGGCATAAATTGCGATACCAACGAGTTGCCAGTGTGCGGGTAATCCGACAAGGACGAGGGCGGCAATAATCATTGGCGCACCGATGAATAGTAATTCGCTAACAACAGTGGCGAGTCCGAGGCTGAACGCCTCGGCACTAGATTTAGTGGCCTTGCTACGATCGCTCAAATGACGAGCGAATGAGCGGGGAATCCATAGGGATGTTCCTTTTCCTGGACGGTAGTAAAAAAACCAGACGGCAAGGCCGACACCGATGAGTAGTCCGCAGGCAACGGCCCAAACGAATTGGGGCGCATCGGTTCCGAAAATGTGCAAAAAGATCAGTGAAATAAATGAAAGGGCGAGTAGGGTCATTACCCCTACCCCACTAACATAGCCGAACGTTAAACGCATGACCTTCCCTTGAGAATGTTTTGCACCAATCGCATGACCAGAAAGTAACGTCAAGACGCTCACGCTCAGCTGAAAACTGGCGTGAATGAGCGCCGCTAGGGTGACGATTGCGAGAGACGAGGCGATGTCCATATGTTTATTTTTTTATTTCCTCTGACTGTATTTATACCATAAGCGTGTCACCTCAGTCAAAGATATTAGCATAACGGTATTGACTTATCATGACGTTTGTGCTTAAATAGATACATCAAACAATAAAACAAAAAAAAGAGCAATAACCAACATGGACACAACAAACAGCCAGATCGAACCAGTTACAATAAGCGAAGTATTAGAACTTGCTAGTTGGGATCGTCCACGATCTAATGATGAACTTCGTAACTTTATTTCTACTAGGGAAGCGATCGTTTTCGGAAAATAATCAGTGCCGATAGGGAAGTATGAATAGGGTATAACACTACCCTATTTTTTGTATCCCCTATCCCCTATTTATTTCCCGAGGCCAGCGATCAAGCTAATGGTCGTCGCAACAATAACCGTTCCGAATACGTATGATAACAATGCGTGGCGAAGGACGGTTTTTCTGAAGTCAGTGCCGATCATATCAGTGTCCGATACCTGGAATGTCATGCCGATTGTAAATGCGACGTAGATAAAATCAGAGTAGGCGGGTTTGTGATCTTTTTTGAAATCGATCGTTCCATCAATTTCTTTTGAGTAATAGAAGCGGGCGTAACGGAGTGCATAAATCGTGTGAATCAAAACCCACGAAACAACGACGCTAAAAAGGCTGATGAGGGTCAGTAATAAGTGACGTCCGCTGTCACCAGTTGTGTGGGCTTGAAATAGGGCATACCCAACCGCGCCGAGACTGGCAATACTGGCCAGTATTAAAAGAATGTCCACCCCTACCCTGCCCGGATCTTCGCGCTGGGCAAATGCAGATGTTCGTTCGTGACTCATGGGCCAGATAATGAACCAGATCCAGACGACAAAGATGATGACGGCAACTTCCCAGCCGATCAAAATTGAGATATTACCTAAATGATTCAGTAAGCCAACGATGGCTACGATAATTCCAATGACGAGCGCAGTGATTAAACGGATGGTTGAGGAGCTGTTGATCTTCTTTATGGTACTCATGTGCTTATCATACACTCAAAACATCACGAAGAATAAGTCTGTGGGCGTGGTCGGAGGTGGCGTTCCCGTTCCTGCAACCAGCTCGGCTGTTTTTGTGAGCCAGTTAGTAGAAGCTGTGAGGGTTTTTGAGTTGAAGCCATATGTAGATAAGGGCGCGCCACTATCAAAGATAGCTGCTTCGTAATTACTTGCAGAAGCTTCAACAATAAGTGTCGTATTTGTGGGCGGATGAGTACCAACTCCACCTAGGTTATTGCTCGATGCCCCAAATGTAACGACCCAGTCTTGACCGGGATTTTGATACGTAACTATACCGGAATATGCGATTGAGTTACTCGTACCGGATTGCCCACCAATTGAAACAAAAGGGGTTGCTGCCACCCCACGATATATCACCCACGAAGAAGCGACTGCACTGGTAATGGTTGGATACGTTTCGGAGGCCGATGTCGCAAATTTATAAAACGCAGCCATTGCAAAGTTATTCGCTGATTGCGCAACAGAACTTATCTGGGTGTATCCTGACGGCGTGAGCGGGATAGCTGAGGAGCCCGTATCGACGGCGTGAATGACAATAAGGTCGCCTGTCACGTAACTACCGCTGAAACTGCCTGTTGAACCAGAAGAAATACGCGAGATCGCCATGCTTAGTATCCGGTGGCGTCCACGGCCATTAATATCCAGGCGACGCTTGTTGAATCATACACAAAACCGCAGGTGACAGTTTTTGAAGCAACAAGGGTTGTCGGAAGCGTAGCGACTCCGCTTGATTTATACCCACTTGACCATGTTGGAGTAAACAGTGAAGCGCCAGAAAGAATACGCATAAGCAATTTTTGACCATCAACCGGGGATCCTGCATCATTCGCAATGGTAAAGTTCGCCGTTGGACTGGTGATGCGTACAAGATCAGCGGTTGAACTATTCGGTGTATATGTATTACTCGATACGGTTAAGGTAGCGACACGTTGAGTGATGACTTTATTCGTGAGCGTCTGACTGCTCGTAAGATCAACGAAATTTTGCGTTGCGGAACCTGTTCCACCCTGGCTAATAGGCAGTGGTGCAGAAAGATGTGTTGCGGTGACTTGAGGAGAGGTTGCCGTTCCGCCTATATCGCCACCTAGCTGTACGGCACCAGCTTGAGTGAGCGCGCTCGAGAGCAAAGTTCCGTTGGTATCCAAAGAAACCCCAAGAAAGTCATTGAGTATTACACCCCATGTTCCATTGTCCGATCCAGGAATCGGAAGACGCGCTGTCATTCTATATCTATACCTGCTCTACCAAATTAACGCTTTTGCTTACTCCATATTAGCATAGTAGCCTTGTTGAATACCCTTCTATAGACACTTTTTTTGATACAAAAAGAGGCATCGCGTAGATGTCTCTTTTTTATAATGTCTTGGTAGCACCGACAAGAATTGAACTTGTGACCTCGAGCTTATGAGTCTCGCGCTCTAACCAACTGAGCTACGGTGCCGTGAATTCGTACGTAGAGTACAGAGATGATTCTACCAAAAACTGACACTTATTTCCAGAGGTATGGGGGTTACTTGGCGTTTGTCGTTGAACTGGTCGTATCAAGTACGGCAGAAAGTGTTGCAGTATAGGTTGCTGTGGCTTTCGTAAAGTTGGCGTCAGCTGCTTTAATCGCTGCGTCTCGTGTGGCCATTAAGGCTTTGATATCGGTCGTCACTTTTGCGTCAGTTCGCGTTGATTTGAATATATCCCGAGCTGCTTTGACGGATGTTTTCAGGTTTGAGATTGCCGTACTGTCGGCACAGTGAGCTGTTGCCGTCGCAAATGCATTGGTGACAGACGTTTGGTAGGTAGTCGTTGCATTCGTCAGGCTGGTTTGGTGTGTCGTGACGACACTCGTCAGGGCCGTACGGTAGGTTGTCCGAGCCGCATCAACTGCTGTTTCGCGAGTTTTCTCAGCTGCGTTCATGTTAACCGCATAGGTCTTGATTGCTGCTTTTTGTATGGCAGTAAGGCCAGTCTTTTCTTGAAGCGCAGTCACCTTTGCGTCAAAAGCTGCAGTCGCTTTTGCGCGGGCTTCATCCACTTTCGGATCAATGGTTGTTGTGCGGTCGGCAATATTTGTGAGCCGAGTTGTAAAGTCGGCATTCATGCTAGTAACCTTAGTTTTAATCGCAACATCACTTGTGTCGGACAGCGACGAAATGCGATTACAGGTAGCGAGTAAATTCGTGTTAGTAACAGCATGAGTTGGAACACTTGAAACAACCACTAGGCTTACGACGAGTCCAGTTGATCCGACGAATTTAAGAATTCTAGAAACTGTTTTCATCAACGCTGTCTCCTACATTTCCGGCGCTGGTGCTAGCATCGGTGCCGTCTGCACTATCGTCGGTATTCGTCAAAGTTGATTCACTACTTGAGCTACTGGTGAGGCTTTGGGTCACCGCTTGGACATCAGGATTGGTCTTCACGGCTTGGGTTGTCTGCGGTGCCGTCAATGTTGTGTCTTTGGTTTTTGCATAATACAAAAGTGCGCCAATAATGCCACCGATAACGAGTATGCTGATGATTGCGATAAGTATGTTCAGTCTTCGATGAGATTTCTTGACGGAGGGAACGACTGGCTCTGGTTGCGGTTCGGGAACCGGAGCTTGTGGAAGTGGCTTTGGAGCCAGGGGCTCGTTTATTTGCTGAGGATTCATAACACCAATGTTCCTTATGCTAACAAGGCTATTATCTACCTAATCTTGACACATGTAAACTACTGTTAGTGCTATAATAAAAACATACCACGTGATACTCACTGACTCCCTCAATACATGATAGAGTTAAGCGTCCCTCACGAACGGTCATTCAATTGTCTTCGGACCTTCACTAATGAAACGGGTGAATGGACGGGCAATACAATTTGAAATCGTTTCTCTACATAACTACTGAGAGTATTAGAGGATTTTAAAATGAATGACGAAACTTTTTTGAACGAGCAGGTCGAAGTAATTGCTGTGTTTTCTAGTGGCCATCAACCGTGTCGTCCACTGAAATTTAGACGAGCTAGCGGACGGGAAGTCGAAGTCCAAGAATTAGGGCTAAGGCATCCTGTGAATGAGGGGCGAAAGACAATCCATATGTTTGACGTGACGGACGGGGGGGCTGACTATCGACTAGAGTTCGATAGTGAACGACTCACCTGGCACCTGACGATGGAGGCGGATCACTATGAATAGGCCTGAGTTTAATGACGAGCGACCATTGATTATGCATATCGATTTAAATAGTTGTTTCGCAACTGTTGAGCAACAGGCACGGCCAATGCTTCGCGGAAAGCCGGTCGGTATTGCTAATCGGCGAACTGATAAAACGGCGCTTGTCACGGCAAGTTACGAAGCAAAAGCAATGGGTGTCAAAGTGGGAATGAAAGTGCGCGATGCGAAGCTGCTTTGTCCTGATCTTGTAGTTGTTGAAACTGACCCGTCGAAATATCGGTACGTCTATCACCGGCTTCTCGATATTATGAAAGAGTACTCGGCACATGTGACGATGAAAAGTATTGATGAAGGCATCATTGATTTTTACGATACGACTGCTGCGATGCAAGGCCGTGATTTGGCGGACATCGGTATGGAGATTAAGCAGCGATTGAAGGACGAAATCGGGATTTGGATGCGCTGTAATATTGGGATTGCGACAAATCGGTTTCTCGCCAAAACGGCTGCCGGACTTCATAAACCGGACGGGCTGGATGTCATTACGCCAGCTAACATTCGAGAGACATTGGCGACGTTGGGGCTGACTGACCTGACAGGGATCGCGCATCGTAACGAGCATCGTTTACATAGTGTCGGTATTTTTACGCCACTTGAATTTCTCGATTCCGACCCCGTGGTGTTGCAGCGGATTGTCTTTAAAAGCGTGGTGGGCAGGTGGTGGTACGACCGTCTGCGAGGCTATGAAGTTGATGACGTCGAAACGGATGTCAGACGGGTAGGGCGACAATACGTATTAGAAAGTTTCAACCTTAGTCACGCAGAAATAACTCAGCGGTTGCATCATTTGTGTGAATCGGTTGGGTCTCGACTGCGGGTCCAAAACAAATCAGCGCGGGGGATTTACGTGTATGCAAAAACAAGGGAGCGGGGCTATTGGCACTCCTCTACCCTATCGCAACTCCCCTTTTCTTCTGATCAAACAATTTTTATGTTAGCGAAGCGACTATTTGATACGGCGCCTGACGACGTCAAAGAGATTGGGATCCATTGCTACGAACTAGAGCCGATTGACGATCAGCAAATCAGCTTCTTTAATGATCAAATTGTGCAGGAACGGCAGGTGACAGACGTGATCGACGGTATCAATAAAAAGTACGGTGATCGAACGGTTCACTCAGCGGATACGCTTGGGACGGGAATCTATGTAAAGCAAAAAATTCCTTTTGGGAGTACACGCTATCTATAAGGCTTGTGCTAGTAGGGTGTTTCTGGTTAACTATAAGCATAAATAGAGGATGAGCTCGTGGCAATCAAGAATCAAATTGACGCATTACTACAGGAAAAGATGGATCGCAAAGATTTTTTGAAGTATGCGGGTACTGTTGTGCTTGGTGTTATCGGTGTCACTGGCTTGCTTCGTATGGTCCTCGGGAGTCGCGGAACAACAACTGTTTCGAGTAACGGCTCAAAAGAAGGCAACGGCTACGGCAACTCTGCCTACGGCAAATAACCCCCGCTCACCTCTTTAAATAGCCCTCTTCATCTGGTATACTAATAACATATTTACCGAGAACTAACGGAGACTCTTTATGTCTGGACACAGCAAATGGTCAACAATTAAACGAGAAAAAGGTGCAAAAGACGCCAAGCGCGGCGCTGTATTCACAAAGATTGGTAATCAAATCGCGATTGCCGCACGAAGTGGCACCGATATCTCAATGAACTCTGCGCTGCAGATGGCAATTGAAAAAGCGAAGCAGGCAAATATGCCGGCAGCGAACATTCAGCGGGCAATTGACCGTGCTGCTGATAAGAATGCAGCTGTCCTTGAAGAAACCTCATACGAAGCCATGGGTCCAGGTGGCGTTGGTATTATTATCGAGACTGCGACCGACAACAAAAATCGAACGTTCCCGGAAGTAAAAAACGCGCTGACTAAAAACGGTGGGCGAATTGCTGACGCAGGAAGCGTGATGTTCCAGTTTACGCGTAAAGGCGTGATTGATGTTGCCGTGAGTGGCGAAGATGCCCTTTTGACAGTACTCGATGCTGGTGCTGAAGATGCTATCGAAGAAGATGGTGCAATGATTGTGTACACAGAGCTAAAAGAACTTGCCAAAGTTCGAACAGCGATCCTTGAAGCAGGGCTTCCCGTCACCGGTGCAGAACTGCAATACGTTCCGAACAATACAGTTGAAGTGAGCGACCCAGAGCAAGCTGCAAAAGTCTTGAGACTTATGGATGCACTCGATGATCTTGATGATGTGACAAGCGTGCACACCAACGCCGATATTACTGCCGACGTGTAATTCATTCAGTAGCTCATAACTAGTTAATATTCACTTTCTATACTAAGAAACATGCTGAAAGTGTTTCTCGGGTTTCTGGTGAGTGTGGTAGTTCTCCTATCGAGTGCGTATGTTGGTTCCCCAACGTACGCCACTTCAGCTGGTCTCGTGATTTCTCACATTCAGGCGGGTGGGGTTGGCGTGGCAACTCAAGAATTTATCGCTATCTATAATAATTCGTCCGAAGAAGTTGATATTACTGGGTGGTGTCTCACTAATAAAAGCAATCTGGTTATTGTGTGTTTCGTCGCGCCTGTGGGAGGGCAGGCAATATACCTTCCTGCTCATTCTTATGCTAATGCGGCGTCGAGCGCGCTTGCAATTTCGCAACCTATTGGAACGGTGACGATGACGTATGTTCCGATCAGTCAAAGTAGCGGGAGTATTACAGGCGGAAGCGATACGGTTTCTTTGCTTGATCATGCGGGTGCGGTGGTTGACCGTCAGTCATGGACGACGTCACTTGCTGGCGGGATGCAATTTGAACGTCATGGTACTGGGTCCCCAGTCATATATCAAGATAGTGATCTCGCCACCGATTGGGCGATAACGATTGCGGGGGCAATTCCTCACGATCAAACTACCTTGGATACAACAATCGTGGATGTCTGTCCGAATATAGATGGTATCCAACCAGTTATGCCTTCGGGTAAAGAGCTGGGCCCAGCGGGTGAGTGTGTCGCTCGTAGTTTCATGCAACTCACGATTAGCGAGGTGTTACCAAATGCCGTCGGGAGTGATGAAGGTAATGAGTTTATTGAACTTTTTAATCCAAATGACGTTTCGGTTGATCTTACGGATTACAAACTGTATGTTGGATTTAACGACGAGGGCGAATATAACTTTCCAACAGGAAGCGTGATTGCGGCTGGTGAACATCTGAGTTTCTCAAATAGCGATATGCCATTTACACTCCTTAATTCTTCGAGTCGTATCACCATTGCGCTACAGGACGGAACAGTCGTGTATGAAGCGCCTGCGTATACGGATCCAAAAGATGGCCAAAGCTGGGCTGACATTAATGACGAGTGGGTATATACCAATAATCCGACGCCTAATCTTGTGAATATCGTTTCAAGTGACAAGCCTGTGATTGAAGGCTCAGTCACGACGGCATTACAACCATGCGCTGACAATCAGTATCGTAGCCTTGAGACTAACCGCTGTCGACTCTTGACCTCGCTTGTTGGAGCGGTGACGCCCTGTAAAGACGGGCAATACCGCAGCGAGGAAACGAATCGCTGTCGTAACATCGCGTCCGAAGTAAAAACGATCGTTCCTTGTGATGCGGATGAAGAACGAAACCCGGAAACGAATCGTTGTCGGAAGATTGTCACGACAACACCGGCGTCATGCAAAGAAGGCCAAGAACGTAATCCCGATACGAATCGCTGTCGAACAATTACGAAAATGCCGAGTGCGGATTATGGCGTACTTGGTGCTGAGACGAAAAGCGGGGGAAACTGGTACGCGCTAGCTGCGGTAGGTGGAGTGCTGGTTCTTGCGCTTGGCTATGGGGTTTGGGAATGGCACGATGAGATAGGAAAGTTCTTCAAAAAGACGCACAGAAACGTTACTCGGTTTGTTCGCGTTCGCAAGTAACATATACTAGTGACATGAGAATCATCGGCATCGATCCAGGAACGGGTATTTTAGGATTTGGTGTTATTGATGTAGTGAATAATAAGTTCAAAATGGTGACAGCTGGAGTGATTCGAACCGCGCCACATACGCCGCATGATGAACGACTTGAAGAAATATTTGATGGGCTGACAGAAATTATTATCGAAACAAAGCCCGATGAATTTTCGATAGAGAAACTCTTCTTTACGAATAACGTCACAACCGCGATGACGGTGGCCGAAGCTCGCGGCGTTGCTATGTTGGTCGCACGTAAGGCCCACCTTCCTATTTCCGAGTACACGCCTCCGCAAATTAAGCAGTCATTGACTGGTTACGGAAAGGCAGACAAAAAACAGGTCCAGGAAATGGTCCGTATTCAACTTGGCCTTAAAGAAGTGCCGAAACCGGACGACTGTGCGGACGCGCTCGCTGCGGCAATTACCCACTCGCTCATGAGTCGACTAAAAGACTAAGTCTCGATATATTCAAACACGCGATCGCTTTCTGTGGCTTGACTTCGTATGAATCGCAGATAGTTGCGAGGTTTATTGTCGAATAAAGACGTGAGGCGGTACGGGCGCATCCAATCGCCACGCCGATCATCCAGGTAGAACCCGATACTTGAGTATCGATCGCCACGCCAGTCTTCGTGAAGCAAATGAATTTCCCTGGAAACATTCAACGCTTCATGGCGGCCTAAAAGCTTATCGAAAACAAAGATGCTATCGAAAGGGAGAATGCTAACAGTGTGCTGTGCGTAAAGGTATTCTTCGTAGGACAAAAGCAGGATCTGTCCAAACTCTTCAATTGCTACTTTTCGTGCCGTATGTACAAGAAGGTGAACGCCAGTCTCGGTCAACGAGAATGCAAGCAGGTCAATCTCCGAAGAATAGCCACTCGGTTTTATATTTATTTCGTCTAATTTCTTTCGGGGTGAAAGAGCATCTTGTATGAGACTGATAAAGAATGCTTTATCCTCGTCACTCGCGAAGAAGAGACCGTTCCGGGTACTACTGATCCAGACGTGGAAATAGCCGCTGTCATGATGTAACGCGCCGTGGAGAAAGCTCTGCATGCTTCAAACTATAGGCCGCAGATCTTGCGCCATGATTAACTTTTTTCGGAGGGCGTACAGACTGAGGCGGGTTGTGTCATAATAGACGTATGATTGCGCATGTTTCTGGAGTAGTGGCTGAAAAATTTGCGAACTCGGTGATCGTTGACGTTCACGATATTGGGTATGAAGTGCAAGTGCCAACTGGTGATTTTGACCGAGCTCTATTGGGTGAGCCCGTAAAGTTTTATACGTATCATCACATCCGTGAACAGTCGCAGGAACTTTTCGGTTTCTCATCTTTAACGGCAAAGAAATTATTTGAAATGCTGATTACCGTTCAAGGCGTTGGTCCAAAAGCGGCCCTTGCGATTCTTAGTCTTGGCGAAAGTGAGATTGTCCGTAACGCAATTGCGAATAGTGACAGCGGATTCATCACGAAGGCGAGCGGTGTGGGTAAAAAGACAGCCGAACGTGTGGTTGTCGATCTCTCCGATAAGGTCGGCCTGGCGGTGAACGTTGCACACGCCAGCGGTACGTCAGTTGCGCCGATTGGTGACGAAGCACTTGAAGCCTTAATGGCATTGGGCTACAGCTTGGGTGATGCGATGTCGGCGCTTGAATCAGTTTCCGCTGATCTTCCGACTGCGCAACGGGTGACACTTGCCTTGAAGGGCCAAAGCTAATGGCGATTGAACGCATTGTTGACACCAGTGATCACGAAGACGACGAGATTGAGCAGATTATTGAGATTAGCCTTCGTCCAGCAACCTTCGATGAATATATCGGACAAGATCGACTGAAAAAGAACCTCAAGCTGGCAATTGAAGCGGCCAAGATGCGCAGTGAACCACTCGACCACATTTTGCTAAATGGTCCCCCCGGACTTGGTAAGACAACAATGGCGACAGTGATTGCTAATGAAATGGGAAAGAGCATTCGCGTCACCTCCGGTCCTGCTATTGAAAAAGCTGGTGACCTTGCTAGTATCCTGACGAACCTCCAAGACGGCGACATTTTATTCATTGATGAGATTCACCGCTTGGGACGAACGGTTGAAGAGGTCCTGTATTCAGCGATGGAAGATTATAAACTCGACATTATGATTGGCAAAGGTCCGGCTGCGCGAAGTGTTCGCCTCGACTTACCAAAATTCACCGTGATTGGCGCGACGACTCGTGCTGGCGCATTGGCCGCGCCGCTTCGTGATCGCTTTGGTCACATTTATCGCCTCGAATTTTATGAAACGGATGAAATCAGCCGAATTATTATGCGTGCAGCAAATATTCTTGGAAGCAAGATCGACGAAGCATCGGCTGCCTCACTTTCGACCAGGGCTCGTTTGACGCCACGTATCGCAAATCGTCTGTTGAAACGTGTTCGTGATTATGCTGATGTGAATGGTGATGGAATTATCGACACGGTCATTACGAAAAAAGCACTAGAACTCCTCGAAATCGACGAACTAGGACTCGATCCAGGTGATCGAAACCTTTTGACCCACATGATCGATAACTATGGCAGTGAACCTGTCGGGTTAAATACGCTTGCGGCACTCACGGGTGACGAGGCAACGACGATTGAAGATTTCTACGAACCGTATCTGTTACAAATCGGATTCATTGAGCGAACACCGCGTGGGCGACGCGCAACAATGAAGGCATACAAGCACATCGGTAAAATACCCGAAGAACCTGCGGCTTAATTGCTATAATAACAGTATGAACTCCGACGAATCGACAACAGACCCAACTTCAGAGAATTATGATCAGCCCGTTGCCTATGATGCGCAGGGTCGTCCGCTTTATGCACACCCACCCGTGGCGCCTGCACCAACAACGCTCAGCCAACCAGCCGTAGAGCAAGTGGTGCATGTCGTGCGATCAATCGATCCTATCAAACAAGAGGTAAGTGAAGAAATCAAGGAGCGACACGATCGATCGAGTCGCTTGTACCCTGCACTTAATTTAAGTGAGAATGAGTATGTGATTAGCGCTGTTCGCCGCCACCCAATTGGGTTGATTGTTCCCCTTATCGTCGGAGTGCTTCTTATCACTGTTGCGCTGACAATCCTCTCCAACTATCCGGTAATTGTTGATGCACTGAAGATTCAAGGCAATCTTGCTGAAACTTCTGCGATAGCTATTCCGTTACTCGTTTTTAGCGCACTTGTTGCACTCGGCATGTTCGTTATTTACTACGTCTACGTGAATAATAAATTCTATCTGACAAACGAAAGCGTAATCCAAGAAATCCAACTGAGCTTATTTTCTCAACATGAGCAGACCATCAGCCTTGGTAACATTGAGGATGCGAGCTACTTCCAAGAAGGCGTGCTTCAGCAAATGATTAATTACGGTTCGATTAGGTTAAGTACCCAGGGTGACGAGAATACCTATCGCTTTACGTACGTTTCAAACCCAAGACAACACATTGCAACATTGAACAACGCTGTTGAAGCATTCAAGAACGGTCGTCCTGTCGAAGACTAGTTGCTGCGGTTTGTTTTAACGTAGTCGGCTTCGTTCTCGAGTGTCGTGCGAAGCGTGTAGTTCTTACATTGGTCATTGTTACAGTTGTATGGTTCGTAACGGTAGTTGCTGTTTGCCTCACCAATCTTCACGCCACTTGGGTCTTTAAAGAGTGCAGGATCGACTGACGGAAGGACGGTTGAGTCTATGGTTCGTGGGTAATAGCCGTTTGTTTTGAAGTAGACTTCTTCAATACTGTAGTACATTGCATTAATTGCTGTTTTTCGTGTCTCGTCTCGCCCTGTAACTTCTAGGTTATTTTTTTGGATGAAGAATAAAATGCTTGCTGTGGCGAGCAGAGCGATAATAAAAATAAGTTCGATAATAGTAAAGCCGTGAGATGTGCGTGTCGTTTTCATTACTTATGATTATAACGTAGTTTATAGCAAATTAAGATTTCGCCGAGTATAATAAAGGGTGAATAAAGAGAGGGAATCTATATGCCGAAAAAATCAGAAAAGAATACTGAGCTACCCGAAAAACCTACTGCAAACGAAGGAAAGTTAAAAGCCCTCGGTCTTGCGCAGGAACAAATCAATAAACAATTTGGTGATGGCGCCATTCGTCGACTTGGTGACACAAAGACCGTTGACGTCGAGCTTGTCAGCAGTGGCGCATTATCACTCGACCTTGCACTCGGCGGCGGCTATCCAAAGGGTCGTATCCTTGAGATCTATGGTCCGGAAAGTTCTGGTAAGACAACACTGACGCTTCACGCGATTGCAGAAGTCCAGAAACTTGGCGGTACGGCTGCGTTTATTGACGCAGAACACGCACTCGACCCAGCGTATGCACGTAAGCTTGGTGTTGATACCGATAATCTTCTCGTGTCACAACCAGACAATGGTGAGCAGGCGCTAGAAATTGCAGAAACACTGGTTCGATCGAACGCAGTTGACCTTGTTGTTGTTGACTCAGTCGCTGCGCTTGTTCCTCAAGCCGAAATCGAAGGCGAAATGGGCGATAGTCACATGGGACTCCAAGCACGTTTGATGAGCCAAGCGCTTCGTAAACTAACTGGTATTATCAGCAAAAGCCACACGACCGTTATCTTCATTAACCAGATTCGTATGAAGATTGGTGTTATGTTTGGTAACCCCGAAACGACTACCGGTGGTAATGCGCTGAAGTTTTACGCTTCAGTTCGTCTTGATATCCGTCGTACGGGTCAAATCAAAAATGGTGAAGAGATTATCGGAAACCGTACAAAGGTGAAGGTAGTAAAGAATAAGATCGCTCCTCCTTTCCGTGTTGCTGAATTTGACATCATGTACAACGAGGGTATTTCAAAGACGGGCGACGTGCTTGATCTTGCCGTCCTTCACAACATCGTTGGCAAAAGTGGCGCATGGTTTGACTACGCAGATGCAAAGATCGGCCAAGGCCGTGAAGCAAGTAAGGCATACCTCGCTGCAAACCCAGAAGTACTCGCTGAAATTGAAGCGAAGGTTCGCGCTAAGGTTGCTGAAGAAGCTGCTTAGCGCGGATAGCCAAGTGAAAATACTTAGTGGAGTCGATCAATCAGAGGCCTTGTCCTTAAAGATCACCTCTATCTCAGTCCAAAAGCGAGATAAAGATCGCGTCAATGTGTCCGTAAACGGTAAGTATCGTTTGAGCCTCGATGTATTTCAACTTGTCGACTTAGGAATAAAGATAGGCAAGGAATACACCGAGGAAGAGCTGGTCGCTCTTGAGGAAGAGAGTCAGTTCGGCAAGCTGTATATGCGGGCATTAGAGTACTGTCTCATGCGTCCGCATAGTCAGCGTGAACTGAAAGACTACTTGTACCGCAAGACACGCGACACACGCACAAAAGAGGGCACCATCAAAAAAGGCGTTTCGGTTGCTTTGACCGAGCGCGTTTTTGATAGGGTACAGAGTAAAGGCTACATTGACGATGAAAAATTCGCCGCCTATTGGATCGAGAATCGTAATCTACGAAAAGGTTCGAGTAAACGAAAACTATCCGCAGAACTCGGCGCAAAAGGTGTTGATAGGGCGATCATTGAACGGTTCTTGAACGAAACTGAAAGGGATGATGCAACGGAACTACAAAAGATTATTGAGAAAAAGCGACCACGTTACGACGACGAACAAAAGCTTATGTCGTACCTTGCCCGTCAGGGATTTTCTTATGACGACATTAAGACCGCCCTACAACGTAATGACCACGAAGAAAGTATTTAATTCTTAGCGTCTGTTTGTTCAGGCTGTGGTGATTGGTTTCGGAAAGGATTAACGTACTCGCGTCGTGCTGTTTCCATAACGGGTTCAGGAACGGACAACTTCTTGGCGGTCGTTTTCACGATAATGACAGTATCGTTAATTTCAATAATTTGTGTGCGGTGAACGAGGATACCTGTATCCGTGAGGCCGCGTAATATACCACGCTTTACATTCAGTTGCTGAATGACGAAACTTCCTGTCTCGACGGTATAGTTATCGACTTTACCGAGCTTGTGTTTGTGCTCATCAATGACGTTCATGCCAATGAGCTTAAAGCCGAGATCGTAGAGGCTTTTTATTTTGATGACGTCATCAAGACCGATTAGTTCGTCACTACTATCAATAATCATTCCAACACCGCTCATTTCACGAATGTCTGCAACACGCAGAAATGAAGGCTTTTCGTGAAGCAGTGGACCTTCAAGTTCGAAAGCAACGATCTTCAAATTGGTAGGATCAACAAGTGGAGTGCCGGTATGCGCTAAGCGGGTACCTGTCTGGAGGCTCATAACGGGGGTTTCATTCAATCGTGAACCAAGCACTAGCATAATATTAGTATACCTTACCTGGGCGGTTACTCAGAGAAGGGATTTATGCGTCCTGCAGGCGTAGAAGCAGCTGGTGTTGGGTCATCGCTGGTGTGGAGGGCGTTAATCCTCTCGAGCGTTGCTTGATCGATAGAACCGGCATCAATCGGTGAGGTATACGATGTATCAGTTGACGATTCACTGAGTAGCGTGCTGAACGATATAACGGCATAGCCAAGACAGCCAACGATAAAGACGATGAACATCGTTAGGTGGAATCGTCGAAAGGCGGTGCCGACAAGTTTCAGGAGTGATGATACGTTTGCATTTTTCATGATTACCTTGTTGCCACCGTTATGGTTATTTTATCGGTTATGATTTGATCACCAGATGCATTATCGGGACGACTAATGCTCACACCGGTAATTTGCATTTTCGGTAGGTTACCTTCGATTGCATCGAGGAACTGAATGAACTTTGCATACGATACGGGACTTTGAAGCGTTACGACGATAGAGTGGCCAGCAGTTGCCGTAGGGGTGGCACCAGCTGCGGGTGGTGGCGTCGTGCCTGTGTCAAATTCTGTATTCGTAATCGAGATACCGACCTCACCGGCGTATTTCTGAAGGTCTTTCAACGACTGTAGCTGATAGGTATCTTGCGTTGCAAATAATTGGTTTGCTTTTGTGACCAATGTTTCTCGTTCGGCAAGTTGTGTTTTGAGGACACTCAGCTGTTTGACGTTTCTCCCACTTGCACTCGCATCTGAAACGGTGTGACTGACATCGAGTGCGTAGGTCTTGATGAGTTGGAGGCCGAAGTAAAAGCCGACAGTCGCACCAAGAACGATGATAACCATCGCGAAGGCGAGAAAGTTACGCACGGTGACGGCATTCATCTTTGAATTTCCTTTTTTCATTTTGTGGCCGCCTTTGAAATCGTCAGCGTCATCGATACACTGACGGGGTAGCCTGATATACCACCAGAGGTATCAGAAATAGACTGGAAGCTGACGTTAGTGAAGATTGGCGATGATTGGAATTTCTCACGAAGCGCTACGGCCGCATTGGTTGTCTTTGCGTAGGCTTTTAGTGTGAGAGGCGTCCCAGTAAATGACGAAGCATCAAGAGCGATCTTATCGATAACTGTTCCCGGTGGCATTTGTTGGCCAATATTCATAAGGACATTTGAGTACAGCACTTCTTGGTCAAGAATTGATTTCGTTTCGGCCAGGCTACTACTGAGAGCGTCAACTTGGGCCTTTGTTGAGCTATAGACTTCTGCCTTTGTACTATTGGCGTCAATCAGTTGCGTGGCGCTATTTTTCGTCTGAGTTAACACAAAGTACGAGCCAGCTAGAAGGAGCACTAAGAAAACGAATGCCAGGATTACAACGGCGACGTATCGAACGAGAATGACGCTGACACGAGCAGCGCGGATCTCTTTCTTTGTTTCGTCGGGTAGTAAGTTGATCATTTCCACATGTCTCCGGGATCAATGCTTGCAAGTCCAGCAACCGTAATGAATCGTGGGCGGAACTGTTTCGGTGGTTCTTGCATCTTTGCGAAGTCTAATTTTTGCCATGGACTGGCGACACGGGCCGGCATGACAAGCGCGTTTGTGAAGTATTCACCAATACCGGGGAGGTTGCTTCCGCTACCCACAACGAGGAGTTGTTCGAGCTTGCGATCGTTGTTGATACGCTCGTCGTAGTAGCGCATGACCTTCTTCACTTCACCAAGGATGCGTTCGAGGCTTGGCTCTAATGCCGCAACTAATTTTTGCTGACGTGGACCCGCATTCAATCCGTTAAGTACCTTTAGTTGGTGAGCATTTTCAAGTTCGACATTTAACTTCTTTGCGATATCAAGCGTAAAGGTGTTACCCCCGATAGCAAGTCCACCAGTGACACGAATCGTTCCACGATCGAGAATCGCAATATCAGTGCTGGCTGGGCCGATATCAACAATGACCGTTGGCAGATCACCACGTTCGGCAGCGGTCAGGACACGGCCGACAGAACAGATGCTTGGCTCGATTAAGACAGGCTCGAGGCCTGCGGCAGTCACGCTTTTGACGATGTTATCAATGATCACTTTAGCGACCGCACTCATGAGGACAGTAATTTCTTTTTTGTTTCGCTCGATGATCTGATAGTCGATGTAGAGGTTGGCAGAAGGAATAGGGATATACTGATCAGCCTCAAGGATGACGGCATCGTGCAGTGCCTTTTCGGTCGAGGCTGGCAGGGTGAACGTTCGAGAATAACTTCTTGCAGTTGGAACGGAGATTGCAACTCGTTTGCTTGAAGCATCACCAATCACTTTTTCGGCGAGGAGCGTCTTGATGCTGTCGGTCAGATAGGTGCTATTCATATTCTCCATAGCATCTTTGACCTTAAGGGGTTCAAGGTCGATTGAACCATATCCGTGCACAAGCCATTTTTTAGGATCGACGGACATTATTTTCAACCCAGTGTTACTGATGTCGAGTCCTATAATCGGTTTGTCTTGATAGAATAATTTTGACATGATGCCCACGTAGATAACTACGGTGTATTATACCATGAGCGTGATGCCTACGAGAACGCCTATTTAACGTTTTGTGAAAGCTGAGCAATAGGGGTCATGACACTCGCAGCGATCAAACCAACCATGCTACCCATGATGACGATCATTGTGGGCTCGATAATCGAACTAATACTTTCGATTGCAAGGTCGACTTCCTCTTCGTAAAAATCGGCTACCTTCACAAGAACGACGTCCGTTTGGCCTGTTTCTTCACCAACTGAAAGCATTTGACTGACGATTCCAGGGAACAGAGGATTTTCTTCGATCACAGCTGAAAGTGGGCGCCCATTTTTGACTTCCACGGCAGCGTGTTGCAGTGCTTCTTGGAAGAGCGTATTACCAACGGCGCGTGAAGTGACTTCCAGGCACTCTAGGACGGCTACGCCGGCACCCATGAGTGCCGAGAAGGTACGCGCAAAACGCGCGATGGCCATCTTTCTAATAATATTTTTCACTCCAGGGATCTTTAAGACCAGAATATCGAAGTTTCGTTTCCCTTTCGGAGTGCCAATGTATCTGATGACCCCATAAATAGTCCCACCAAGGACGGGGAAGATGATGTACCAATACGAGGTAATAATGTGGCTAATGCCGAGCATGAATAAGGTGATTCCTGGAAGCTTTGCGTCTGGACCACCAAGGTTTGTCAGAATCTTACCGATTTGTGGAATCACGAAAAGCATCAGTCCAAAGAAGGCGAGGACCGTAATAACAATCAAGACAGTCGGGTAGGCCATGGCGCTTTTTACTTTTTTACGAATTGCCGAGCTTTTTTCTTGTTGGTACGCAAGACGCTTCAAGATGTCATCGAGGATACCTGCGGTTTCACCAGCCCGTACCATGTTGACGTAGATGTCATTAAAGCTTGTTGGGAATTTTGCGAGTGCACTTGCAAGTGAATTACCGCCCTCAACGTCCTTAATAACGAGAGCGAGGGTTTTTTTCAGGACGGGATCTTCGGCGTGTTTCTCGAGAGATGTGAGTGAACGAAGAAGAGGGACGCCTGCCCCGATCATGGCGCTTAGTTGCCTTGTAAAGATCACCAACTGATCTGGCTTAACCTTGGTTGATTGGAAGAGATTATTAAAGTCGATGCCACCAAGCCCCTTCTTTTTAGCAGCGAGTTCTTTAATACTTACTGGTCGAAGATTTTGTTTGGTGAGTGCCGCGATGACACTCGCGCGGTCAGGAAGTTCAGTCTCGCCATTAACGGGTTTTTGTTGCAGGTCGACAGCGACGTAAGCGAACCTAGCCATATTAGTCTCTACTGACCCTTAGGACTTCTTCGATGGTCGTTTCGCCGCGAAGTGCTTTGATGAGGCCGTCAATTTGCATCGTCATCATACCTTCGGAGATGGCTTGTTGTTGGATTTGGTCGCTCGATGCACGAGCCATAATCAGGTTTTTGATAGCGTCACTATTTGAGAGCACTTCGTAAATACCAATACGGCCTTTATAGCCTTCTTGTGCTTCGTCGTCGTCGAATGCTTTATTCGCACGCCATAGAGTCTTGATCCCTGTTTCGTCAGTGCCAAGTGGCGTGTCACCACCGAGGCCTTCGGCAGCAGCTTTTTTTTCAAGCTCGTGGATGATTTTAAAGTCTTGACCAGGTTGAAGCCCGAATAGTTTAATGATTTCTTTTTGTTCTTCAGGGGTTGGTACGAAACTTTCACGAGATCCTTTGTGGAGTCGTCGAACAAGACGTTGTCCCACAACAGCACGAATCGTGCTGGCAATAAGGAACGGCTCAATCTGCATGTCTAATAGACGAGGGAGCGTGGTTGCGGCGTTATTTGTGTGCAACGTACTAAAGACCATGTGTCCTGTGAGGGCGGCTTGAACGGCAAGGTTAGCCGTTTCGCCGTCACGGACCTCACCGACCATGATGATGTTCGGATCTTGACGAAGAAGGGCGCGCAACCCGGCGGTAAAGGTCATGCCGGCTTTGGCATTTGTCTGCGTTTGGTTGACGCCAAGAATCTTGTACTCAACAGGGTCTTCAATCGTTGAAATGTTCACGTCTGGGTGATTCAAAATCGTCAAGATACTAAAGAGGCTGGTTGATTTACCTGAACCGGTCGGGCCTGTCATGAGGACGATACCGTTCGGTTCAATCATTGCGCGTTGTAGGTTCTTGAGAGCCAGACCCCAGTACCCAAGTGATTCAAGGCTGACGGCTTCATTTGATTCATCGAGGATACGCATGACGATCTTTTCACCATCAGCAATTGGAAGTGAGCTGACACGCAGGGCGTACTGCTTTCCACCAACTTTAATCTTGAAACGACCGTCTTGTGGAACGCGTCGTTCGTCGATCTTGAGGTTAGCAAGAATTTTAATACGACTAATCAAGGCGCCGAGGACATTGCGGGGGAGGCGGTTCACCTCTTTCAAAATGCCGTCGACACGATAGCGAATCTGGACGAATTCTTCGCGAGGTTCGATGTGTACATCTGAGGCGTGTGAACGGATTGCGTATTCCAAAAGAAGGTTAACGGTTTGGGCGATCGGCGAATCTTCAGCGATATCTTGTTCAGAAACTGTCGAATCAGATTTATCTTCACGCTGGATGTCGATGACTTCGTTCAGCTCTTGGTTGACGTCGCCGCGGTAAGCTTCGAGGGCACCAAGAATATTTTCGCGAGTTGCGATATAGATACGAGAGTTAAGCCCGATTTCTTTTTGGAGGAAGTTGACTGCCTGGACGTCATCTGGGTCTTCCATGGCAAGGTGGCGAACGCCGTCTTCGTCGACCTTAAAGATGATCGCGTTATACTGGCGAGCGATTCGTTCAGGGATAAGTGCAAGGACGTCTTTAGGGATGTTGAGTGCGTCAAGTTCGACGTAAGGAATGCTCGCATAATCGGCGAATAATTGGATGAGCGTTTTCTCATCAGTGACGCGCTGGTCGATAACAGTATCTTGTAGGGTACGCTTCGAACGAGTCGCCTCTTCTTTCAGGGACGTGACTTGCTCAGGTGTTGCAAGACTTGCCCGCCCAAGCAACGTTTCCAGGATGGTGTCGGAAATGCGCATAATGCTTACGCTCAATTGTAATGGAGACGACCCAAAAGCACCAGAGCTGACTGGTGGTATAATACATCTGATGACTACTGTGAAAGTAATTAAACTCGAAAACGAACAGGCAACGCGCAGTCTTGGTGAAACACTAGGGCTTCTTTTAAGAGGTGGTGAAGTGATTGAGCTCGTAGGCGATGTCGGTGCAGGAAAAACGACGTTCGTCAAAGGGCTGGCTCTTGGGCTTGCAGTTGATGAAGACGTCCAAAGTCCGAGTTTTACGATTAGTCGTGTGTATGAAGCGCGCGACGATTTAGAGCTGGCTCACTATGACTTTTACCGATTGAATGACGCTGGCATTATGGCAAATGAGTTGACTGAGACGACGCAGGATCCGCAAACAATTACTGTCATTGAGTGGGCCGATATTGTTGAAGGCGTGCTTCCCGAACATCGTATTCGTATCACTTTTGCCGCACCGACTGAAACAACCCGAACACTGACGATCAACGGTGATGAAACACTACTGGAGAAACTATGATCTTATTACTTGATACTTCAACCCCCGTCTGTAAACTAAGCTTTGTTGATGGCGATTGGCGTTTTGATGACGAATGGGAGTCAGGGCGAACACTTGCGAAAGGGCTGCTTGGGTATCTGCAGGATACTTTCGCAAAGAACGGAAAGACATGGAGAGATGTTTCCGGTATCGTTGCCTACAAGGGCCCGGGGAGTTTTACGGGACTTCGAATTGGGTTAACCGTGCTAAATACCTTTGCAGATAGCGAGGCAGTTCCTATTGTGGGAACGACGGGGGAGCATTGGCAATCCGCTGGTCTTGCACGGCTTGAAGCCGGCGAGAACGACCAGCTCGTGATGCCTGAATATGGCGCCGAAGCGCACATTACGACGCCACGTAAATAAGCTTGCTTTCAGTACTTTGGCGGGTCTACAATAGAAAGTAGTCCGAACATATTCTGTAAGTGGACATCGAATAACTTTTTGAAAATTTTCAGTGCGACCTTTGATAAAGATTTTTTTGCCAAGACGAACACTTGGCGGGGTTGAGCTGAGGAAGGAAACAACATGGTAGAAGGAATAGTCGCCGCAATAATCGGGATTCTTGCTGGCGTGGGCGGAACAACTGCCTATAGCCGCACACGTACCGCTGGTGGAAAGCACAAAGCTGACCAATTAATCGCTGATGCGAAAACAAAAGCCAGTAATGTCGTCTTGAAAGCAAAAGACGAAGCAATTAAGTTTGTTGAAGATGCGAAAAAAGAAGAAGGCGAACGTCGCCGTGGTTGGGAAAAGACCGAGAGTCGCCTAGCTGAACGTGAAACAAGTCTTGACCGTAAAATTGACGATCTTGATAAGCGTAGCGAAGGGCTTCGTGCGCAAGAAGACGATGTCGAAGCGCTGAAAAATGAAATTCGTGATATTCGCAAAAGACAGCAAGATAAGCTTGAGAAAATCGCAGGGCTTAAGAAAAAAGAAGCTGCTGATAAGCTGATGGAAATGACCGAACGAGACATCAAACAGGATCTTGTTGGCCTTGTTGCTAAACTCCAAAATGATGCACGTGATACTGCAGAAGAGCAGGCGCAATTGATTCTCGTCACTGCAATGGAACGTATGAGTAGCGAGGTGACTGCTGAGCGAACTGTTACTGCAATTAAGCTGACGGATGATGAAATGAAGGGCCGTATTATCGGTAAAGAGGGTCGTAACATCCAGGCGCTACAACGCGCAACTGGCGTCGATATCCTTGTTGACGACACTCCTGGTATGATCATTCTTTCAAGCTTTGACCCAGTTCGTCGCCAAGTGGCACGCATGTCACTTGAACTACTGATGAAAGACGGACGTATTCACCCGGGACGCATTGAAGAAGTCGTTGCGAAGGCTGAAAAAGAAATCGAAAAAGAAGCGATTCGTGCCGGTGAAGATGCCGCTCGTGAAGTTGGTGTTGTCGGTATTCCAAAAGAAATGATTCAACTGCTTGGTGAATTAAAGTTCCGTACCAGTTATGGGCAGAACGTATTGATGCATAGTACCGAAATGGCACATATGGCAGGACTTATCGCTGAAGAAATTGGTGCTGATGTGCGCACGACAAAGATTGCGACACTCCTTCACGATGTAGGCAAGGCGGTCAGTCATAAGATCGAAGGCAAACATCATCATGTTGGCGCAGATCTTGCACGCAAGTACGGCATGAGTGACGAAATCGTTCACGCCATCGAGGCGCACCACGATGACATCGAAGCTACCACGCCTGAAGCGTTGGTTGTTCGTGTCTGTGACGCATTGTCTGCTGCTCGTCCTGGCGCGCGTAACATCAGCGCCGAAAATTTCGCTGAACGTATGCGTGATCTTGAGAATATTGCAAATAGCTTTAAGGGGATTCAGAAGTCGTACGCAATCAGTGCTGGACGTGAAGTCCGGGTGATTGTGACGCCTGAATCAATTGATGATCTGAGCGCGATCAAACTTGCGCGTGATATTGCGAACAAGATTGAAAGTACGATGCAGTATCCAGGAACGATCAAGATCAATGTGATTCGTGAAACTCGCGCAATTGAGTACGCTAAATAGAATAACCTGCTATGCTTAGTCGGATGAAACTTACCTCTCTTAATTTAATGGGACGTCAGAACTGGCGAGAACGCGCACCATTAATTACTGATTACATTCAGGCTATCAATCCGGACATCGTCTTTTTTCAGGAAGTAGTCTATCTTCCTGAAGAGTCGTCATTAACGCAACCTGCCGAACTGAATAAAAAGCTAGGATATGAATACGAGCAATCAGTTGTCAGTCGTCTCCAAACGAGTGATCAATACGAGAGTTATCGTGAAGGCCTTTCTGTCCTCAGTAGATATCCTATTATTTATTCTGAGACATTAGTATTAAAACAAAATGAACACGATCACTTACAGCGCATCGTGCAGCTATTCAATGTGAATCAAAATGGTCAGATTGCAAAGTACGCCAACGTCCATTTCGCAGAGAATCCCGAAATGGCATACGAGAACCTTGAAGAACTCCTTGAGATTTTAGAGAGTCGCCAAGAACGAAGGGTGATTGTCGGTGACTTTAATATGCCTGACTTGAAACACACGCATCTGTGGCAAAAAGAATATGTTGCGTCAACGGATGAATTTTACATTAGCTACCCTGCGAATAATGACCGAATTGACTTCGTGTTGATTCCAAAGGCGGATACTATTGTTGACGTGAGCGTTTCGCCGGATGGGCTATCCGATCATCGTGCGCTAACGGCAGAAATTCACCTAAATTAGTTTAGAAGTTGCCTTTAGTTTTCGATCCATCCTTGTAACGTAAAAGACAAAACAAACAATAAGGATGATGAGCACAAGGCTCACCCAACCTCGGCCTAAATCAAGTCCTCCCAAATTATGTGGGACACCAAGCCAGTCTGCAAACGACGCGCCAAGTGGGCGAGTGAGAATGTAGGCAATCCAAAACGTTAAAACTTCATTTGCTTTGAATCTAAAGTAGGCCATTGCGGGGATCAAGATGAGGATCGCAAACGGGAGACCCGATGCCAAGTACCCGAGCCCTAGCGTATAGGCCGTCATATCACCTGCCGCCGTACCCAAAGCGAATGTTGCCATGACGGTAAGCCAGTAAAATATTTCTCGGCGAACCGTATAGATGCTGTGGATTGACAGCGTCTTTTCTTTTTTGTACCAGACGATAAATAGTGCCGTTAGTGCTACTGCGAAGAAGAGCGTAGAGACGGCATAAGGAACACCGAGCCCGATATGTAACACATCGGCAGCCATCGTACCAAAGATAGCGACCATCGAAACGGTGAGCCAGTATTTCCACGGTTTGTATGCCTTCGACGAGAATTGAATAATCAACGCAATGATGAGACCGATAGCCCCGAGTGCTACTGCGATGATTGGATCGATAGTGTGAACGAGAAAGTCAGACAGTGCTTCACCCATTGCGGTCGATAAGATTTTTATGATCCAGAAATAGGGGGAGAGATCGGGTACTTTCTTGAGGGTTGCTGTTTCAGACATAAGTAATACTATTTTTGTTTTCGTGATTGATTTCGGTTTAGCATCCTCGCGACGAGTATAAGCCCAGCTATAACGAGGGCTCCACATACGGCCCAAGGCCACCAAGCGTAAGCTTGTGACGGGGTATGGTTGACGACGGCAGGTGTCGTTATATTAGTCGTAGCTGGTGGTGGGCTCAGTGTTATTGCCGTTGGCGTGGCAACGCTACTAGGGGTAGCATTCGAAGCTGTTCCCCCCTTATTACTTACGGTTTCTGTGGAAGGAGCAGTCCCGGTATCGGCATCGTTGCAATCCGTACTGTAATCACTCGAACCATATGTTCCGCAGGCATATTCTGCGGAGACCGAGACGGCAGGTTGCAGGATAAACAACGTTCCTATAAGTATGGATAGTCTCAAACTTGCAACAAATAACTTCCTATGCATACTTCTAAGTTATCACAGAACGTTCGCTATTAATGCGAAGTGAAACGTTACGCTTGTGTTTGTCCGAGTTTCTTGGTCTAATGGGAGTAGCAAGGGGTCCATGGGAGCGTGATCAGACAAGATACACAGACGTTACTTAGCAAAGAAATGGATCTTAGGAGGTTCCTCACCTTTAGTAGTGGGGGTATCCTAGCTCTCACTGGTATCAGAGGGGACAAAAAATAATGTCTCGTCTTCCTGTTCCAGGCTCGGACAAAGGCACGTGGGGAGGTATTCTCAACGACTTTTTACTGGCGTCTCATGAGGCTAACGGAACGCTGAAGCAGGGAAGTGTCGGCGCATCTCAATTAGCTGATAATGCTATCACGGAAACACAACTTGCAACGGCAGTCCGGACTTCATTGGGTAAAGCGGACGGTTCACTCCAATCAGCAAATAACCTAAGCGAGCTGACCTCCAGTGCCAGTAATGCACGAGGCAATCTTGGGCTGGGGGGAGCCGCTACTCTTAACGTAGGCACAGGTACTGGTACGGTGGCAGCCGGTGATGATACTCGTTTCAATACTTCTAGCGCACTCAGTATTACTGCCGTTGCCGCCTCAGTGACAAGCTCGGGCGCATTAGTTGTCGGCAGGCATAATCCAGTAGATACGACATCCGGATCGTTGACAATGACCCTTCCTACGGGACAAACAGTGGGCGCAAAATTATCTATCGAAAAAACAGACAACACCGTTAATACTGTGACGGTGTCTGGAAATATTAGGGGAGTCGGTTCATCCAGCATCGTTCTTTATTGGCAACACGAAACACTCGAATTTATTGTAGACGGCTCTGGGTCTTACTGGCCAATTGCTGGACATAAAACAAAGTCCACACTAGACACTGCTTATAAACGGCCTGCGACACTTGCGACTATGCCTGGCTCGTTCGCGCCGGCAGGTGCGCGATTATCATGGTATCGCAATACACAGGTCACTAATATGATCGGTGGAACGCAAAGGATCTTTGTGCCTGTTCCTAACTCGACTCAAGATACATTTCTCCCTGTATTTGCGAATCTCTTCGGTGAGGAGTCAATAGGGGCAAATGCTCTCACAATTGCTTGTTCGATTGAGGCCACAGATAGTAATGGCACTAACCGTACGGCCTATACCTTCGGAGGAAACCATACAGTAGTACTTCAGCCCGGGGGCGTGATTGTACCTGACCGAGCAATTACCGTGCCACAAACGACAACAAACTACGCAACTGGAGCGGGGTCAGGAACAGTTTCGGGTGTGTGGCTGTATGTCTATGTGGTTGTTGCCTCTGGACAAGCGATTCCACTCAATGTTGGCCTAGGGCTAAGTAATAGCGAGATTGATGGACTATCCTCAACTGGTGGTGCGGATTACACATTGCCAGGATCTGGTTCGGCAGTTAGTGGAAATAATGCAAATGGGTGGACGTTCGGACCAGTTGCCCTGTTGGGTACAGCCAAAGATGTACGAATGTTCGGTGCGATTGGTGACTCTCTTTTGCAAGGTCACGGTGATACGCCCGACTATATCGGCTACATGAACCGAGCTTCCATATCTTCGGGGATTCCAGTCTTGAACGTTGCAGTATCCGGAGAAAGGGCCTTTGACTTTGCGAAGGCACAGTTGCGGGCGAGGCGAACCGCTGAGCTTAATGGTGTAACCGATCTTTTTATTGATTTAGGAGTGAACGACCTTGCAACAGGACGGACGATAGCGCAGCTAAAGGCCGACCTGACAATAATCTTCAACTGGGCAACAAACCTTGGTATTCGGGTCCATGCTTTAACGATTACGCCAGAGACCAGTTCGACCGACTCGTGGGCGACGACCGTGAATCAGGCAGCAATTATTTCCGCAGCCAACTTATCGAGTATCAATACGTGGCTACGTGGCTTACCTGCGGGAATTTACGCTTGTTACGATATTGCGACACTCGTGAGTACTTCACAGGATTCAGGAATATGGAAAGCCGGCTATACGGCTGACGGTATACATCCGAATGCGTCAACGCATCAAACTATCCTGGCACCGGCACTAGCGACCTATGTATCAAACTATAAAAGCAGTGGGAGTTGGAATCAATAATGGCTGGACCATACACATTTGGAAGTGACACTCGTGAACCGCTCTATCTTGGCAGTACGAAGGGTGATGGAGCAACACTTGGGGGCATTCAAGGACTCGTTGCTGACCTACATGCCCGAATAGACGTGCTTGAGAGAGGGGGATGGTCTCCATCAAGCCAAGGGTATCTTGCGTGGGCATATGCTCCAAAAGACATGCTGGGTTCATCGGCCGCATCGTCAGGAGTGCCACAGATTTCGAGGATAGCAGTACCTCTTTATTCGGCGGCGACGTTCTCTAACATTGATTACTTTGTGGTAACTCCTGGATCCGGTCTGACCGCAAGCCAAAACTATATATCCGTCTATTCGTCAGCAGGAGTTAAGTTAGGCCAGGTTGGACAGGACAGTAATTTTGTCGGCACAGGTAAGCAGACGGCAACATTTGGTACACCGATTAACCTCGCCGATACGGGCGGGTATCTATTCGTCTCGATGTTGTCTAATGGTACGACGCCACCCGCAATTGCGAGGACATCATCGGCTATAAGTGGTACAGCATATAACGCAAACCTGGCAGCGACAGCATCGAGAGGCGCGACTGGTCCTGGCAGCGCCACAGCGCCACCGAGTAGTATCGGGACACTTATCCAAGCAGCTAATCAGTTATGGTTCGGACTGAGGACTTAGTACATATAAAAAAATGTTGCAGTAAAAATATACTGCAACATAATTAAATTCAATTGGTCGGGGTGAAAGGGCTCAAACCTTCGACCTCTCGGTCCCAAACCGAGCGCGCTATCAACTGCGCCACACCCCGATGGTGTTTACTCGGGTGATTATACCTTATTTTGGCTCCCATTTCTAGTCTTTGCCCGAGAGAGTGTTGTTGCTTCGACCTCAGGCGTCGGGTATGATAGTACTGTTACTTTAGAAAAAAGAAATGTATGAAAAAAACATTTGCGACAATGTATGATTTTTTAAAAGCCCGTCCTCGTACGGACTATATCTTTGTCGTGATCGCTTTAGCGCTCTTTGCGGGGCTCGCATTATGGAACATTGCTGGTCCATCAATTTGGTTTGACGAAGCCTTCGGTGCTTACATGATTCACTACAATTTCCTCGACATTGCTCGCTACACGGCAACCGATGTACACCCGCCACTTTTCTACTGGCTTCTGAAGATTTGGGCAGCTATATTCGGTCACACTGAGTTAGGACTTCGTTCCATGAGCGTCTTCTTTGGAGCGATTGCCGCAATCTTTGGCTACCTATTTACGAAGCGTCAGTTTGGACGCAAGGCAGCAATTTTCGGGCTATTTATTCTGGCTTTATCACCGCTTTTCATCCGCTACAGCCAAGAGGCACGCATGTACACGCTTGCCGCAGCGATTGTTTTGTCGGCAACCTATGTCCTAACTCGTGCACTTGAATCGAAGGGCCGAAAACTATGGGTCATATATGGCGTTCTTGTATCGCTGGGTATGTGGACGCATTACTTTACGGCGCTTGCATGGATTGCGCATTGGGTATGGCGTTTTATTGTCGTCCGACGCACCGGCGCTCGTGGAAAAGAACTCCGCAAGAAATTCTTCGATAAGGAGTGGCTGACGGCATATATTGTTGCTGTCGCACTATTCCTTCCATGGCTGCCTGCGATGGCGATTCAATTGGTTGTCGTTCAGTCAGGTGGCTTTTGGATTGGACCTGTTGGGGTTGATACGGCTGGAACGTACTTTGGAACACTCGTCTACTTCCTTGAACACGATCATGTCACTGGCTGGTGGGCACTCGCTTTGATTGCGATGGGCGTTTTGACAACTGCCTTAACGGTCAAGACGTATCGAAAAGCAAGTCGTGCGTGGCGCCAAAAGTATCTCTTACTTGTCTGTCTTGCGGCTGTTCCGCCGATTCTGCTATTTGTTGCTTCGTTGCCTCCACTGACGTCATCATTTGTTGAGCGCTACGTTTTGCCTGCAGCTGTTGCCTCGGCATTCTTTACGGGCGTAACATTGGTATATGGACTTTCGGGTATACGTGTTTGGAAGCAGGTGATTGTCTACGGCGTTATCATTGTCATGCTTGGCTATGGTCTCACTAACATGTATTACTACGGCAACTACAATAAGAACTCGCGCACCGATATTCAGACAAAGCAGTTGGTTAAACAGGTGATTGATAAGGCAGATCCAGGTGAACCGATTATCGTCAGCAGTCCATGGGTATTCTACGAAGCGATCTTTTATAATAGCAACCGAAACCCAATTTACTTCGTAGATGCTAATACAAGTTATGACTTTGGTTCACTCGACATGTTGAAATACAGCGATGCCCATAAGATTAAAGACTTGTCGGTCTTCACTAACGAACACCCAGTCGTCTGGTATATCGGCTATTCGGATGGTCCTATCTTGGCACCAAACGGTAACTGGAAACAAATCGACACGACGTCCGTCACGAGTCGCATCGATGGCAAGACGGTCTATAAGGGTGCTGAATTTGCAGTTCCTGCGAGCTAATTCTTAGGCAGGAACAACTCGGCGGACAAAAGGAATCTTGAGCAATCCCCAGGTGAGCATCACGGCAACGATACCTAATAGGCTATTGATCCAGAAATTATCGCCACCAATTGTGAAGAAACTGATGAGACACAGTGCAGCTCCATGGAGGATATACGCAGTTAATGAATGGGTTCCAACTGGGATAAGAAGCCAGTTTAAGAATCTTTTAATAGGGCGACGAAGCTTGTAGAAGACGAATAAGTAGCCGGTGAACCATAAGAACGCTGTTAGTGCTCTGAATAGGCTGATCGAATCCTTAGAGAAGAAGACCTTATCGAAGTGATCACTAAATGCAATTTCGATTGGTTCGTAGAATGTGAACAACACGGAAGTAGCGATTGTGATGATTGTCACCGCAACTGTTGTCACTGCAATCGCCACTTGGGTTTTTCGTTTTAAGGCATGCCACCAATTCAGAATTGAGTGCAGGTAAAAACCAACGATGCTCGGAATGAAGAAAAGGAATTGCCACTGTAATGGTTCTGATTTGGTAAGCCACCCAAGTGAAAGGAGGGCGAGACTTATTACTGCAACGACCCATGCTAGCCCACGACGAAACAGCCACACAGCAATCGGCGATGCAGCCAAAAAGAGCGCATAGAGGGTGAGGAAATGAACCCATACGTAGGTATAGCGCAAGGTAATTAGTTCTGCTAAGAACTCTTTCCAATCGCCAATCGGCATTGGCGTACTCTGGGCACCACCTTTCAACGGTATATACCAGACAATGGCAACATATACGATCGAACCAATAAGCGACCATATGTACAGAAGCAAGGCGCGGCGAAGTAGCTTGACGCTGACGTCCTTAAAGGGAAGGTGACGGTTCTTATAACCTCTGACATACCCGACCAAAAGACCAGAAATACTGACAAATCCTTCAGCGGCCGTGACCCATAGAAGCGCGTTACCCGAAAGAAACGCAAAAAAGGTTGGAAATCGAGACAGGTGATCAATAACGATGGTCACAATGAAAAATCCTCGAAGGTGGTCGAGGGTTTCAAGTCGGTTCTGAGTTGAAGCTTCCGATTTTGACACTGTCACTCATTATACAAGTTTTTCTGACAGTGACCTGAGGGTTTATAATGAATGTATGAAACCACCTTACGCTGCACCTGATTTTACACTTCCCGACATCAATGGAGTGACACACACACTCAAAGAATACGCAGGAACATGGATCATCCTTTATTTTTATCCCAAAGATGACACGCCGGGATGCACGACTGAAGCGTGTAGTTTACGAGATGCGCGCGATACGCTAGCTGAAATGGGTGCTGAGATTATTGGCATCAGTAAAGACGACGCCAATAGCCACGAGAAGTTTAAAGCGAAATACTCATTGAACTTTACATTACTGACAGATACTGAAGGCGCAGTCATTGAGAAATATGGTGCCTGGGGAAAAAAGATGTACGGCCGTGAGGGTATCCTCCGGAAAACCTTTATCATCGATCCATCAGGCCAAGTCGTGAAGGTCTATGGTCGCGTGACGCCTATGGGTCATGGCGAACAAGTAATCGATGAACTTAAAAGGCTCCAAGAAAAGTAGTGGCAACCTTTGTTGTGGCGGTCAGTGGTGGTGTTGACTCGGTCACACTGCTTCATATGCTTTCTGAAGTGAAAGATCATGACATTGTCGTTGCGCATTTTGACCATGGGATCCGTGAAGATTCTTCTGAGGATGCTGTGTTTGTTGAATCACTATCGGATCAATACGGATTACGATTTGAAACCAAACGAGTTGTGCTTGGACCTGACGCAAGTGAAGAAAAGGCACGACGAGCGCGGTATGATTTTCTTCGCTCTGTTGCAAAGAAACATGATGCCCGCATCGTCACAGCGCATCATGCCGACGATGCGATTGAAACGATTGCAATTAACTTCAAGCGAGGAACCGGCTGGCGGGGTCTTGCGGTACTTGACTCTGACGTCCTTCGTCCGTTACTGCAGTTATCGAAGAAAGACTTGATTGAGTACGCGAGGGAGCACGGACTTACCTGGCGAGAAGATAGTACTAATGCGAGCGATGCGTATCTGCGAAACAGAGTGCGTCAACAAACGGGTGCGCTCGATGATGAAACCAAAAGGGAATTACTGGCACTTCGAAGCCAACAGCTTGAAGGAAAACGATTAATTGAAAAAGAAGTAGTGAAGCTTGTTGGTGACGGCCCAGCCTATAGCCGTTATTTCTTTTCTCATATTCCTGTCAGCGTCGCAATTGAGTGTCTGCGCTACATTACAAAAGCGCAATTAACCAGGCCGCAGCTCGAAAGGGTGCTCCTTGCGATTAAAACAGCTCAGCCAAAGACGTCATATCAAGCGGGATCAGGCCTCACATTTGATTTCACCACTCGTAATTTTTCTCTGTCACTGTTAAAATAAAGGGAAGTGAACACTGCTACTTATATGCCGAAAGGATGATTTAACATGGCCATAAAGTCCCCTATTCCAAAGAAACCAAATAATATACTCCGACTCACGCTCTTCTGGGCGATTTTAGTGATTGTCGTATTAGCGGGAATCGCTATCGCAACACCACACGATACGCTCCAGGACGTGCCGATCTCGACAGTTATTGAAAATGCAAACAAAGGTGACATTAAAAGCATCGTTGTCGAAGGAAACAATCTGACGATTACTCCGAAAGGGAGTGACGTTGCAACTCAAAAGTCTGTGAAGGATGCCGCAAGTAGCCTCGTCGAACAAGGTCTTAAGCCTGATAGTGGGACACTTGTCACAAACAAGACGCCAAGCGATACTGGAAGCGTTCTATGGAACCTTGCGATCATTATCGTGCCTGTCATCCTGATTGCTGCCTTCTTTATGTTTATGATGCGTCAAGCACAAGGACAGAACAACCAAGCACTTGGCTTTGGTAAATCGAAAGCAAAACTATACGGCGAAGATAAGACAAAAGTAGTATTCGGCGATATTGCTGGTAATGACTCAGCAAAACAAGACCTCGAAGAAGTCGTTGATTTCTTGAAGCATCCAAAGAAGTACGAAGCACTTGGTGCAAAGATTCCAAAGGGAGTCCTGCTTGTCGGCAGTCCAGGTACGGGTAAGACAATGCTTGCTCGCGCTGTCGCTGGTGAAGCGAATGTTCCATTCTTTAGCATCAGTGGTTCTGAATTTGTTGAAATGTTTGTTGGTGTTGGTGCCTCACGTGTTCGTGACCTGTTTGCGAAAGCAAAAAAGAATGCACCTGCGATTATCTTTATCGATGAAATTGATGCCGTTGGGCGCAAACGTGGTTCAGGTATGGGTGGTGGACACGACGAACGTGAACAAACCCTCAACCAGATTCTTGTTGAGATGGACGGATTTGAAACAGGCACGAACGTGATCGTTCTTGCGGCAACAAACCGTGCTGACGTTCTTGATGCAGCCCTTCTTCGACCAGGCCGTTTTGACCGCCGAACAAACATTATGCTTCCAGAACGAAAAGACCGAGAGGCAATTTTGAAAGTTCACTTCAAGAATAAACCTGCCGATACAACAGTCAACCTTGATAAGCTTGCCGCAAAAACTGCCGGTTCGTCAGGTGCTGATCTTGCGAACATTGCGAACGAATCTGCGATTATTGCAGCGCGTCGTAACTCAAAGAAGATTAGTAACGCCGATCTGACTGAAGCATTCGAAAAAGTTGCGATTGGTCCAGAGCGCAAGAGTAAGGTGATGAGCGAGAAAGACAAGAGTATCACTGCGTATCACGAAGCAGGACATGCACTTGTTGGACACGTGCTTCCTGATAGCGACCCCGTACACAAGGTCACGATCATCCCTCGTGGCGGTACTGGCGGTGTCACGTGGTTCCTTCCTCCTGAAGATACTGCGTACACGAATATTTACGAGTTCAAGGATGTCCTTGCTCGTGCACTCGGCGGCCGTATTGCCGAAAAGCTGATTAGTGGTCCTGACGGTATTACGACCGGTGCTGGCTCAGACCTTCGTAAGGCAACTGAAATTGCTCGCGACATGATCATCGAACAAGGAATGGGTACAAAACTCCGCGACCAAGTCTTCCATGAAGACAGCGGAAGCATGATGTTCGAACGCATGACGCATGAACGCCCTTACAGTGATGACACGGCGAAAGAAATCGATCTAGAAGTTGCACAGCTTATTAAAGAAGCAGCAACTCGTGCCGAGGTCGTTCTTAAAGCAAATATGAAGAGTTTGAAGAAACTTGCTGATGCGCTCCTCGTCGAAGAAACACTCGAAGAAGATGGCGTGCTCAAACTCCTGAAAGATGCAACATTGCCAAAGGAGGCTATGCTTTACTAGTAATATAGTAGGCTTGGGCCTGACCTATTGATGGTTAATATTCGCACAACACTCTCCAAACTCAATCGAAGGCTGCCACTGCAACTAGCGGCAGCCTTGTTGGCCGGATCGTCATTACTGGCGAGTTTGCTGGGAATCTTCCGCGACCGTCTTTTCAACAGTGCGTACTACATTACGTACCCAACTGGGGCTGACGCATACACGGTTGCCTTTTCCGTGCCAGACTTCATGTTTATTATTCTTGTCTCCGGTGCGCTTAGTGTGAGTTTCATCCCTGTCTTCAACCAACGATTGGGGGCAGGTAACAAGAAATCTGCGTGGGAACTTTCAACCAGCATCATTAACTTGATGGCATTGGTGACATTAGTCGCAAGTATTCTCATTATTATCTTTGCAGAACCACTGGTCCGTTACGTGGTTGGTCCAGGACTTGATGAATCAAGTCGTTCACTCGCCGTCAGCATGATGCGCGTGATTGCGGTCAGCCCATTCCTGTTTGCGGTTGCGACAGTGATTACAAGCATGCAACAGGCAGTTGGACGATTTGCCTTCTTCGCGCTGGCACCAGCACTGTATAACATCGGTATCATTATCGGACTCCTGTTCTTTACGCATGGTATTAACCTGTTTGGATGGCAAGTATTTGACGGTGGTATCATGGGCGTTGCATTGGGGGTAGTCCTGGGTGCGATGTTGCAGTTGATTGTGAGCACCTTCGGATTGTTTGGGATGGGCTTTGATTATCGATTTAAGATTTATTGGAAAAACAAAGGCTTTCGACAAGTGCTTGGACTCCTTCCGCCACGCTCGCTTGACCAAGGTATTGATTACGTAAATAGCATTGTTGAGACAAACCTTGCATCACGAATGGTTGCCGGAAGCGTCCGTGCTTATCAGCAGGTGACATCACTAACGTACGTTCCAATTAACTTGATCGGTGTCGCCATTAGTACGGCAGCCTTTCCAAAGATGACGGAGCGATTGGCGCAAGGTCGACCTGACTTGTTTAAATCGGAATTGCAGACGGTGCTTCGTGTCATTATTTGGCTGGCGCTACCTGTCACGGTGATTGCTATTTTCGGACGAGGTTACTTGGTGAACTTTATCGTGAACGGTGGAGATCCGTACATGGCAAGTATTTTCGCGATTTTGGCGCTCTCGATTCTCTTTCGATCGGTCTACTTTATCTCCGCGCGTAGCTTTTATGCGCATCAAGACACGAAGACTCCACTTTATATTTCATTGTTCACGATTGCGCTTAACATTACGTTAGCGGTGTGGTTTACGCAGGGTCTGGGCATGGGCGTACAGGGACTCGCCTGGGCGGCAGTAATTGTTTCTGCTGTTGAGATGTCAGTTCTATTCGCTGTGATGTCACGACGCATCCCAGGACTGTTTGATACGGTTTTCGTTCATGCTGTTGCACGTATGGCGAGTGCGGCTGGGTTCACGGCAATCATTACCTATATCGTATTGGCTTTCCTGCCACTAAGTGCGAATGACCAGAGCTTCTGGGCGACCTTCCCGAAGTTTGCCTTCGTTGCGGTGGTTGCCGTAGTCTGCTACATTGCCTTTAGTCGATTGTTTAAACTGCCTGAAGTAAACCCAATCATCACTCGCATTGTGAAAATATTCTTTAAAGCGCCGAAAGTTACAGATAAGTAAAAGACATGAATCAATCAAACATTCGTAATTTCTGTATTATTGCCCATATTGATCATGGAAAATCAACGCTTGCCGATCGCATGCTCGAACTAACTGGGACGGTACAAAAGCGCGATATGAAGTCACAACTTCTTGATAGTATGGATTTGGAACGTGAAAAGGGCATCACGATTAAACTCGCACCTGTCCGCATGAGTTATAAAGATCATGAACTGAACTTAATCGATACGCCTGGTCATGTCGACTTTAGCTATGAAGTATCGCGAAGCCTGCAGGCCTGCGAAGGTGCGATTCTTGTTGTTGATGCCAGCCAGGGAATTCAAGCGCAAACATTGGCCAACGTGTATCTCGCGCTTGCTGCTGACCTTAAGATTATTCCTGTGCTTAACAAAATTGATTTACCTGCGGCTGATGTTCCGCGAGTGAGTGCCGAAATTATTAACCTGCTCGGCTGTACTGAGGATGACATTCTCAAGATTAGCGCCAAGACGGGTGAGGGTGTGACTGATGTGCTTGATGAGATTGTTGAAAAGATCTCACCTCCACGTGGTAGTAGCGAAGAGCCAACTCGTGCACTTATTTTTGACAGCTACTTTGATGACTATCGTGGGGTGATTCTGTATGTCCGTGTTGTTGACGGTGAAATTAAGAAGGCTGACATTATTGATATGATGGCAACAGGTGCGAATGGGATTGCACTTGAAGTGGGATCTCTTAACCCGGCCATGAGCGCAAGCCCCGTACTTGGTAGTGGCGAGATTGGCTATATTGTGACCAACCTTCGCACCACTCGTGATGCGCGTGTGGGTGATACTGTGACGATTCGCCGCCGCCCTGCAACCGACATGCTTCCTGGCTATAAGCTCGTGAAGCCGTTTGTATATGCAGGATTCTTCCCCGTCAGTAACGATGAATACCAAGCTTTAAAAGATGCGGTTGAAAAACTAAGTCTTAGTGACTCGGCGCTACAGTTTGAGCCAGAGAATTCTCCCGTGCTTGGATTCGGTGTCCGTATCGGGTTCTTAGGACTCCTTCATCTCGATATTATTCGTGAACGACTAGAGCGGGAATATAATCTTGACCTTGTCATCACCAACCCGTCGACTGACTATCATGTAAAGTTAAATTCTGGTGAAGACCTTGATATTAAAAGCGCCAGCAACCTGCCTGACGTCACGCGAATTAAAGAAATCCGTGAGCCATGGATCAAGGGTGAGATTATTGTCCCTGCCCAATTTATTGGCGCAGTCATTCAACTGATTATTCAAAAGAGGGGAATTCAGTCGAACCTTAGCTATATTGATGAGCGAGCTTTGATCGCTTTTGAAGCACCACTCGCAAATCTTTTGACCGACTTTTACGATCAACTGAAATCAGTGACGAGTGGCTATGGTTCGTTCAATTATGAACTCGATAACTATCGCGTGGAAGACCTTGTTCGTATCGACTTTTATGTTGCAGGTGCGATGGTTGACGCGCTGAGTATTATGGCACACCGAACAGAAGCACAGAGTCTGGCTCGTGAAGTCACCAAGAAACTAAAAGAAGTCATTCCCAGACAGAACTTCCAAGTTGCCTTGCAAGCAGGTATCGGTGGAAAGTTCATCGCTCGTGAAGATTTAAGTGCGTACCGAAAAGATGTTACGACTGGTTTGTATGGTGGAGATGTTTCTCGTAAAAAGAAAGTGCTCGCAAAACAGGCAAAAGGTAAAAAACGTATGAAACGTTTTGGAAAAGTTGATATTCCTTCGGAAGCTTTTATGGTCATGTTAAAACGTGATTAGTGTGGTAAAGTAGTTCAAATGTCTGAACAAGCCCCATCACCAGAGAAAAAACACATCATTACTATTGGTGGCCGTCCAGGGAGCGGCAAGTCGACAACCTCAAAAGCTGTTGCGGCTGAACTTGGCTTTGATCATTATTCTTCAGGTGATCGATTCCGAGCCATTGGTGCAGAGCACCAACTTGACCTTTTGAGCGCTAACAAGGTGGCAGAGAATGACTCAACGGTCGACTTTATCATTGACGGCGAACTACGAGATATTGGCGAGATTGGCGATCGAATAGTTATTGACTCACGCATGGCATGGCACTGGATACCGCAGTCTTTCAAGGTGTATCTTGATCTTGATACTGCAGTTGCAGCTCGTCGTATTCTCGCTAAAGAAGACGCAAAGCGCGCATCGCAAGAAAAAGTGGCAACTGATCCCGAGGAATATGCAAAAGACCTTGACGAACGAACAGCAAGTGAAAAAAAGCGATACGACGCGCTGTACGGAGTTAACCCATATGACATTAGTCCCGAAGCAAACCACTACGATCTTATTGTTGATACTGCGCAGAACGACGCCGATCATGCTGCCCAACTTGTGATCGATGCTTTTCGTCGCTGGATTGAATCCTAGCACTCATTGACATCGAGTGCCAAAACAAGTTAAAATATACCTATGACAGATCGCCAGAGGCAGATTCTAGCCGCAATTATTGAGCAACATGCCGAGATTGCAGCACCAGTGGGAAGTGTGATGCTTGCTAAGCTTTTTGGTGTCTCAAGCGCAACCATTCGTAGTGAAATGGTACATCTTGAAGAGATGGGAATGATTGAACAGCCACATACGAGTGCTGGGCGTATTCCAACTGATGCAGGCTACCGTTTTTATGTGAATGCGCTTACCGAAGCTCACGCAAATGAACTTCAGCCGACGTTACCCGATCGCAGTGCGAGAGCGATTGAAGCCCGCGTGCACACCCACTCGGATCGTGCCGATCGTGCAATTCGCAGTGCCGTTGACAGCCTTGTTGAGCTCACTCAGAACATGGGCATTGCAACGATTGGCGATGAATTATATATGACTGGTATCGGAAACCTGTTTTCACAACCAGAATTTTTACAAGGTAATCACGCACAAGGCGTTGCTCGGCTGCTTGATAACCTGGAGCCATGGCTTCGTGAAGCGAAACCAAACGAGCCGCTTAATGTCTATATCGGGTCAGAGAATCCAATTGGTAAAGCCAGCGGTGCAACCTTGATCATCAGCCGTTTCCGTTCACCGTATAGTGATAACAGTTATATTGGTGTCATCGGCCCAACTCGCCAAAGTTATGAAAAAGTAATGCGCCTTGTTCGACACACCGGCGCAATGTTAGAGGAGATTTTATAGACCATGCCTGATGCAAAGAAACCACGAAAAGAAATACCAGCAGAGCCTCGTGAAGATACTCGTGATCAAGAAATTATTGAATTAACGTTAGACCTTCAACGAACCCGTGCTGATTTTGAGAATTACCGCAAACGAGTTGATGGCGAAAAGATTGCCGCGCGTGAATCAGGTCAGGCGAGTGCGATTTTGAAACTTCTTCCAGTGATTGATAATATTGAACGTGCAATTGCCTACGTACCTGACGAATTAAAGGAAAATCCGTGGGTACAAAGTGTTGCTGGATTGGTAAAACATCTCGAGAAGTCGCTTGATAGTTTGAATCTTGTGCGAATTGACGCAAAAAAAGGCACTGCATTTGACCCAGAATTGCATGAAGCGATTCAATTTGATGAAGATGCAGTTGGTGAGCATGAGGTCATCGCTGATGAACTTCAGGCTGGCTATACATTGAACGGTCATGTGATTCGTCACGCAATGGTCAAAGTCACGAAACAATAACCACGCACTACCAAGAAAGCACCCATCGAGGGTGCTTTTTATATTCAGGGAAAGTTGAGCAGAAAGGAATAGTCTAGGCCGCTCAACTTTCCCTTACGGGATGGAGCGACCACGCTACTTGGTGTGGCCGGGGAAGTAGGTCGCGCGGAAGCTGATCCAGCGACCGTCGATGTCATTCCCGCCCTTGTCGCACTTCTTGAGGTGATAGCCCTCTTCACGAAGCTCACGGATGAGTTCGTCCAGGGCTTTCTCGCTCAGCGTTTCTCTCAGTACTGATCGACGAACCTGCCCACGCTTCGTGCACATGTCTCTCTCGAGCGCAGTGCTGTTATCGGCGATCACGAAAACGCGGTCACCGAAGGTGGGGTGAGGAGTCATAAAACGTGGCCCGCACTCCTTGAAGGCTTGTGCGAGGTCGATCCTCAGTGATTCCAGGCGATGCTCCTTCTTCGTCGCATCGGTGGACGTCGGACTCGTGAGTGTCACGGTAATTCCTTTCTGCTCGAAAAAATAAAAAATCCGGCTCAGTATCGACTAAAGCGGATTCACTTCTTGGCGGTCAATTCGTGTGTTTGTATTACTCGAACGTTTCCTCTAAGACTCAGTAATAATAGTCCTCGCTCTCGAGAAAATCAATAGTTTTTGTTCCCAAAAACAGAGGCAATTGGCACTCTTGACATGAGAGTGCCAATTTATGTATACTGAGAGTACTTGGCAATCTAGGCTCTAGAGTGCTAGAATGAGAGCAGATATATATGATAATCATTGAAGTAATAGGAGAATAATATATGGGTAAAATCATTGGAATCGACCTCGGTACAACTAACAGTGCTGTCGCGTACATGGTTGCGGGTAAACCGGAAGTCATCGCGAACGCTGAGGGTAACCGAACCACTCCAAGCGTTGTTGCAATCAATAAAGGTGGTGAGCGTCTTGTTGGACAAGTTGCACAGCGCCAGCGCGTTACAAATGCGAAGAATACTATTTATGGTGTGAAGCGTTTAATCGGACGTCAGTTTAACGATAAAGAGGTTCAAAAAGACCTTGATATCATGCCATACGAAATCGTTAAAAAGGGCGACGGCGTCGCGGTAAAGATGGGCGACAAAGACTACAGTCCGGAAGAAGTATCTGCAATGATCCTTTCAAAGATCAAAGCTGATGCAGAAGCCTTTCTTGGTGAAAAAGTCACTGAAGCGGTTATTACCGTTCCTGCGTACTTCAATGACTCACAACGACAGGCGACAAAAGATGCTGGTAAGATTGCCGGCCTCGAAGTAAAACGTATCATTAACGAACCAACCGCTGCAGCACTTGCTTACGGCCTTGAGTCTAAGAAAGACGAAAAAATTGTTGTATTCGACCTCGGTGGTGGTACATTCGACGTTTCCGTTCTTGAACTTGGCGATGGTGTCTTCGAAGTAAAGTCTACTAACGGTGATACACACCTTGGTGGTGAAGACTTCGACAACCGTATCGTGAACCACTTCCTCGATGTCTTTAAGAACGAACAAGGCATTGACCTTAAGTCTGACAAAGCTGCAATGCAACGCCTGAAGGACGAAGCTGAAAAGGCAAAGAAAGAACTTTCGACCACTAATGAAACTGAAATCAACCTGCCATTCCTTACTGCTGATGCTGACGGTCCAAAGCACTTTGAGTACAAATTGACTCGAAGCAAGCTTGAAGAGCTCGTTAAAGACCTCATTGACGGTGTTGCAAAGCCTGTTGAAAACGCCCTAAAGGATGCGGGTCTCAAGACAACTGACATCGACGAGATCGTCCTTGTCGGTGGTATGACTCGTATGCCTGCAGTCGTTGAAAAGGTAAAAGCAATTTTTGGCAAAGAACCACTTAAGGGTGTGAACCCTGACGAAGTTGTGGCGATTGGTGCCGCGATCCAAGGTGGCGTGCTGGCTGGTGACGTGAAGGATGTTCTCCTCCTGGATGTGACTCCACTTTCTCTCGGTATCGAGACGATGGGTGGTGTCGCAACAAAGGTTATCGAACGAAACACGACTGTCCCAACGAGCAAGTCTGAGACATTCTCAACTGCTGCTGATAACCAACCGCAAGTTGAAATCCACGTGACTCAAGGTGAACGCGAGTTGGCTGGTGACAACAAGTCACTGGGACGATTCGTCCTTGATGGTATCGCGTCTGCACCTCGCGGCGTGCCCCAGATTGAAGTGACATTCAATATTGACGCTAACGGTATCCTTAACGTGACCGCAAAAGATAAGGGAACGGGTAAAGAGCAATCAATCACCATCTCTGATAGTGGAAACCTTTCAAAGGAAGATATCGAGAAGGCAGCAAAAGACGCTGAAGCACACGCTGATGAAGACAAAAAGAAGCGCGAAGCAATTGATGCACGAAATAGTCTTGAGAGCGCAATCTACCAAGCTGAAAAAATGCCCGACGAATTCAAGGACAAAATTAGCGATGAAGACAAGAAGGTCATCACTGATGCTGTTGAAGAAGCGAAGAAGCACAAAGATGCTGAAGATAAAGATGAGCTAGAGGCTGCCACAAAGGCCCTCAACGACGCGACGATGCCTATCGGAGCAAAGATGTACGAACAAGCAGCTAAAGAGGAAGCACCTGCCTCTGAAGATGCTGAGAAGAAGACGGACGAGCCTGTTGAAGGCGAAGTCATCGACGACGAGAAGAAAGAGAAGTAATTCTCCCCTCAACTAAAAAGACCGCAGCGATGCGGTCTTTTTTATAGCTCCTCGAACAGTGCTGCCCACACCATCCCCGGATCAGCTCGATAGATCGGGACATTGTACCAAGATCCATCGGGATTGACCAGTTCGGGATACGTCCCGTGTCGCTCAATTAATGAAGCGAGTTTTGCATGCTGTTCTTTATATTCTGGTCGCTTGTATCTTTTGAGGATATGCAAGTAGAACGTTCCGTGCCACGTCCAGATTGTCGTTCCTGTATAGTTCGGCATCAAGATTGGTCCCATGCCGAGACGGTGCTTGAAGGTCTGATCTTGTACGCCGTATTGCAGCGGATAGGTTGCATTGAACTTCGCTTTGTTAATGTAATCACAGGTTCTTTGTACCATGTCTGAATCATTGATGACATCGAGGAAGAACGGCATCAATGCAGAGTCGGAGCTGTAGGCACCATTCGAACGGTCGGCCTTAAAATAGTGGCCGTTCCAATAATTGTGAACTAACTCCGCTTGGTATTGCTGGGGGTGAAAGGGGAATGCGGTTAATTTTAGCTTCTCAGTGCAACGTGCCATGCGAGCGATGAGCGCGATACTGTAGGCGCTTCGATCATAGTGAACGGCGTCGCGCATTTCGGCATAGGCAACATTTTGCAGTTCACCTGTCAGCGGATCAAGGTACATTTTAATATACTTGATAAGTTGTTTTTGAAGGAACAGATGCTCGCCTTTATTGAGGCGATATCCACTGACGACTAGTGAGTGAAGCAACCACGGTAAAGCATCAATACTGCGCTTTGCGGGTGCATTAAACGTGTTTCCGGCGTGATCAATACAAAGGGTGATTGTATTCGCACGACGATAATGACTGAGCACCCAGTGTAGCGTGTGATGCACCTTTTCCTGATGGCCAAGATGTACTAATGATTCAGCAACCGTTCCAAAATCTCGCATCCAAAAGAAGTTAAAGTGCCCAAGACTGGTGCGGTAAAAGTTACCTTCCCAGAGTCGATCGATAATCTGCTCACAGATCTCCTTGGCAGTACCTTCGAATCGCTCAATCTTCCCGAAATAACGGTTATATAGCTGACGAGCTTCAGCGTGGAGTAGTCCAAAGACGGTGCCCGCACTTCGAATAAGAGGTTTCATTATTTGTCAGTATATATCCTGATAGTGCTCGTGTATATATTAACGGAGATAAACCGTCGTGCTTAAGGTGGCATTTTGGCAAAAGGTGATCTATAATCACACAATTATGAGTAGTTTTGAGTCATTCGAAGCATTTGAAGAAAGCCAGGTTCAGCCACAAGTTGATGCTATTTTTGATGATGTCTTGAATAGGCCAGAAGATGAACGGATAGTAAGAACAGCATTCGACTTTCTGACGTTTTTTGACGCAGAAAGAGAAGCGCAAGCAGCTGTTCTTCTCGCCTGGATTCAGGAGGGTCATGATGGCCAACCGAAGCTGAGGACTCTACTCTCTGCAATCGGAAGGATTGCTACGGGGACACTCGAAAGCATGGGGCGTGCCCATATGGTAGGAAGTGAAGGTATGGATCAGACTAAGCAATCTCCTGCAGTACCACGGATCAGTCCGACAAAACAAGAGACTGCGCAGAAAGAAGCCACGCTTCTTAAGGCTCGCATGCGAGTTGAAAGTGCAAAAGTAATGATGCCTTCTATCTATAATTTGACGCGACGACAAGTGAAGCAGGCAGAAGCTATCGCACGAAATCCTCAGCGCTTAGACAGACTTTAGGCAGAAATGGGTGTATAATAAGAGGTGCAAAAACCATAACTAAAGGAGGGTAAGCCATGGGCGGACTTGGATTTATTGGATGGATAATACTTGGAGGATTGGCCGGTTGGGTCGCCTCAATGATTGCTGGCACGAATGCCAGGCAAGGACTACTAGGGAATATTATTGCCGGTATTATCGGTGGTATTCTCGGAGGCTTTGTCTTTGGTCTCTTCGGTGGGGCGGGAGTTACAGGATTTAACCTGTGGAGCTTCCTTGTCGCGCTTGTTGGTGCGGTGATAGTTTTGTTCATCTGGCGCGCCATTACTGGTGGCCGTAGAACTACTGCATAGTTTTCTCTACGAACATCAAAAGCGTCTACCCTGGTGTGGACGCTTTATTTTATGTGACGTGATATATTGGTAATATAGTCAAACTAATGATGGTTTATCCGATGCGTCTACGTCACTTGTTTCTGCCAAACAAAAAGAATAACTTTCACCCTATCGCACTTCGACCGGCTGGGTTGGCGATATTTTTGTCGTTAATCGTTGTAGCACAGCTTTCATATAACGTTTTTTCTGCACATCAAATGCAGGTACTCGGGTATGCGATCGATATTAACGTATCAGATATCAATACTATTTCTAATCAACAACGAACTAACGCAGGCTTACCTGCTTTAAATCTTAATTCGCAGTTAAATAGTGCGGCGCTCGCGAAAGCGAATGATATGTTTGCAAAAGATTACTGGGCGCACAATGCACCTGATGGTAAAACCCCGTGGCAATTTATTCAGGAAGCTGGCTACAACTACGTATATGCGGGTGAAAACCTTGCGATGGATTTCAGTACCTCAAACGGTGTAGTATCGGGTTGGATGACGAGTCCGGGGCATAGGGCAAACATTCTGAATACGAATTATCAAGATGTCGGTTATGCGGTTGTGAATGGAACACTTCAGGGTGAAGAAACAACACTCGTTGTCGCGGAGTATGGAAGTCAACAAGCTGTACCTGCTCCAGCGCCGGCCGCTCAACCTGTTGCACCTTCAGCGCCGGCCGCAACGCAGCCGGCCGCAACGACACCAGCCGTTACTGAAACGCCTGCGCCTGCGACAACGCAACCTGAAGCAACTCCGCAAAAAGTGACGAAAAATATAACGGCAACGACAACACAGAAAACATCTACAGGAGTCGTCGCTGACACAAAAGGCTCGGTCAAAGGCGTTGAAGCGCCACTGCCGATCAAGGTGTACCAATCCCTCAACTGGGGACAGAAGGCTTCGATTGTTCTTCTGAGCACGCTTTTATTGTTATTTATCATGAAACACACATTGGTCTGGCGACATCAAAAACGTGGTTATAAGAATATTTGGCTACGTGCCCACCCGCTGGGGCAAGCAATCGTATTGGCGGCAGTTTTGGTTGTCACGATCTCTAGCGGTGTCGGAACGGTATTATGAGAAAACAACATGTTGGCAAACTAAAGCTGCATACGATATTCACCATCGTGATTACGGGTCTTTTTCTGATCGTTCTAGCTTTTGTGAGGGATATTTCTCTAGCTGTTGCAATGTTATTTCTTGCTGTTTACATTGCTGGTAACGGCATCATTCACATTCGCCATAATGAACTAGCGCGCGATACGATTATTGAGTACATCTTGATTGGAATTATTGCTACCGTGCTTTTCGTCAGTAGTTTCGTGACGTTTATAAAGTAGAAGTTGTTGCTGTGATGCGGGTTGGTGATTGCCAAGTACTACTGGTTGCAGTGGTGCGCAAAACCTTTTTGTAATTCCAAAGACAACGAACGACTGCGACAACTTGTACGACGTTCATCAGATACATAATGAAGTACATGATAGGAGCGTAAGCGCACATACGAATCTTATCCATGAAGCTCATGTGTTCGTCGGGCATAATGTTCCATACGAGGTAGAGAGTAATCGTAATATACGATCCAACAAGTAATGATAAACTCCCTAGTACTATGCATACATAGATAACGTACCCAATCACGATGGGCTCGAATAGGAGCAGGATTTCACCAATAAAGGCCATTGGGATTCGATACATTGTGAGCATCTTGCTGTACTTGCCATCACGGTTTGCGAAGAGGTGACGGTGCTTAATGATGCTTTGCAAGTTCCCCATTTTCCAGCGGTATCGCTGTTTTAGGAGATCCTTAAATGTTTGGACACCTTCGGTCTTGGCTACAACGTCGTAGCCATACACGACTTTATTTTTTTTGTTTCCGGTCGCAACAATTTTAATACTCAGTGCGATGTCTTCAGTGATAATGTCGTGATCGTAAAAACCAACAGATTTTAACGTCGACATGCGATAAGTTGATGCAACACCACCGATAATAAATTCACTATTACTCACGGTGAAGAATTTCTTTGTTCGATACCCAATCATGAATTCAAACTTTTGCAGAAGTCCAAGAATGCTACTGGCCTCAGTAACGCGCACATTTGCGGCAACACCAACGATAGTCGGATCGTCAAAATAACGGACTGCGTTTGCGACACTCTTTTTATCGAGGGTTGAGTCTGCATCGAGCGTCATCACAAGCGAGCCATTTACACCGTGACGGAGTGCATGATTGAGTGCGCTGGCTTTACCGACATTTTTTTGTTTGTACATCAAACGAATGTTACGAGTTGGGTTCGCTACAATATACTCACGAACAAGTTTTTTTGTTGCGTCAGTTGATGCGTCATCAATCACGATAATTTCACTTTTACGGTAACTATTCTTTTTTAAGGATTCAAGCGTGCGAACAATCGATGCCTCTTCGTTATGTGCGGGAATCAAAATCGTCACAAGCGGGCGAATACCCCGCGGTTTCTTTTGGAGTTTTTCCTTTGTTCGGAATTTCATAATATCGTATATATTTGCACCAACAACATACATACCAAAGTGAATCGTATTAAAGACGCTGACGATCATAAATAGATAGAAGAAGAAAGATTGGAACATATTACACCTCGCTCACATAATCAAACACGAAGAGTCGACGGTATTGGTCCCAGAAACCAGCACAAGTTTGGAGGGTGAGGATTGGTTTGCCTTTATAGCCAAGGAGCCAGCTGGAATCGTCTGGTTTCACGTCATGAACCGCACTCAATTTATAGGTATATGTTTTGTTGTCGGCAGTTTCAACGGCTGCGGTTGTGCCGATTGCGGCATTATTGAGGGGGTTAAAAACATTACCACGGTTGTGGCCATAAATATACGTATCGCCGGATACCGAATTCGGCGGAGTACTAATCGTCGCAAAGAAAGCGGCGGTATCGCTGAGTGTCCATGTCTGTGACGCGGCATCGTAGTAGCCAGGATCAACAGCAACAGAAAGATTAACCGAAGGAATACTAACGTTTGTGGGGTAGGCGGTCGCCTGATCTTCGGTAGGCTGTTCTGCTTGTCGCGTTGTGACAATTTGTGGCATAGAGTTTGTATGAATATTCAACTCACGAACGTAGTTTATGATATAGCTAGATCCAAGAAGGCCTCCTGCGAGGATGAATAATAGGCCAATGGTGATATTGAATCGTACTTTCATAGCAATAAAAAAAGGGACAGCCTAAAAGCTTATCCCTCTCTTAATTTGTGCGTTATTACGCTTTGTAGAATTTCTTAGCAGCGAGACGAACGAGCGTTGAAAGGATAATTGCTGATCCGATCACGACTGTTACGAGTGCTACAAAAAATAATACGTGGTTATCGCCTGTGTTAGGAAGCAATATTGCTCCTGCTGCAGTTGGACCTGTTGCTGCGGGTAGTACTTTACCTGTCTCTGACATAATTTTTTCCCTTTAAGGCCTCACGCCTTACTTTCCTTATTTTATCGAGCGCTGCGTTGTCACCAGCAAAGCAGGGTTCTCTGTCCATAATTATACATATAAGTGACTTATTGTAAACTATATTTTATATTAAGCTTATGCTAATAACTCTAAAGGGTTATTTGCCAGTCATTTTTGCGAACTTTTGTCGAACAAAATTTGTTATCTTGGCCTTCTTTAGGTTGGACAAAATAACTGGGTAAGTGAGCGCGATGAAGACAATGAATGCAATCAAGAAAGGTAGCATAATTGTCCAGATAGCTTTCTTGCTGGCATCATTTGATTGAGCCGCCACGATACTAGCGGCAGTCTTTTTCGTATCAGTAGCTGACTTTACTTCAGCGGTGCCTGCTGTAGCCGATGAGTCGGTTGACCCATTAGTCGTCTGAGTGGGAGTACTTCCTGTGGACGAAGTGTTGGTCGTTGGTGTAGTTTCGCTGGTTGATCCAGTTGAAGATGGGCTAGAACCTGTTGAGCCACTCGTTGAACCTGATCCGCCACCAGTCGTAGGTTGCGTTGGAGGAGTCGTTGCTGGCGCGGTGACCGTCACGCTCGTTGCTGATGCAGCACCATTCCAGATGTTGGTATTTGTATCGCTTGAAACAATCTTTGAACCAGAGGCAATACTTACTGACGCCGAGCCAGTAGAAAGCGCGGTGAACGTAGCATTGAGTGCAAGAACATTTCCGTTAACAGTTGAACCACCAGCTGTAAAACAAGTTTGTCCGTTAGTTTCAGTAATACTGCTAGCAAATGATCCGCCACAACTTGTGCCGTTAAGTTGAAGTAGGCTGCTGTTGAAAGTTAACTTTGTTGTAACGGCATTAACATTGTCGCCATTTTCGTACACGGAAACCGTAAATGAGCCACCTTTTACGACTGAACTAGCGCTTGGTATAAGTGAAAAGCTAGCAGGATTAGCAGCAAACGCACTGCTCACTGGCAAGGCGACAATTGCTAGTACGGCGATTAAGAGTGATATAAGGATTCGTTTCATATTATTTACTCCAGTTCGTTAAGATGATCGATAAGTCTAATGCGTCAACAGTGCCATCTGCGTTCAAGTCACCTTGAGCTCGTGTCTGGCTGGTCTTGTTCCAGTTTGTGAGGACGGTACTGAGGTCCAATGCGTCAATTACGCTGTCGCCATTTACGTCACCAGCTTTAGGTGTAGTAACGGGAGGAATAACGACAGGGGGTGTTGTTGCACCATTTGGTGACAGCCATTGAAGGTTATCAACATAAGCAACTGTCCCGACGCCGTGAACGATTACTTGCAGGCGAGCACTCGCAATAGAGGGAGAAGTTGGAGTGTAAAGGAAGTTTACGTTACCAACCTGGACGTCGCTCGTACTACTCGTAGCTGTAATACCTGCGACGTATCGTCCCGTTCCAAGGTCGACGCCGTTAGCATCGTACTCATCAATGTAAAAGTCCACCTCGCCGCTTGAAGACGTGAGGTTAATAAAGTTTTTAATTGTATAGGTCGTTCCTGGGGCGACAGTTACTTTAGGAGAAAATAAGTGCGTATCGGTTGCACTACCTTTTAAGAGGATACTGTTGAGTGCACCGGTAATTGTTCCATCGAAGCTTCCGTGTCCAAGAATGGTGCTGCTCTGCTTGTCAGCCGTGATTGTTGTTGGGCTATCAGTGGTCCAGCCTGTGGCAATGCCGTCGTTGAATCCGCTATTTGGCATGATATTCGTCCCACTTGCGAGCCCGTCTTCGACATTCACAACAGGGATAGCTTGTGCTTTCACGTAAGCAGCGATGCTTGCAAGGTCCCCAGTTCGATATTGGTATGCATTCAGTGAAGCGTCATATGATGTATCGCCATCCGCTTTGATCTCGTGAAAAACGAAAATAACCCATTGGTTGCTAGCTTTTGCTTGGTCGATGTATCCTTTAACAGTCGCAACCGAAACGTCACCTTCAACAGGAACGACACTTAACAGGTAGTTATTGTAAGGATAGCTACTACGTGGATTGTAGTAAGGGAATGCATTCGAGATAGGATCAGTGCTATAGGTAAGGTCTTGGAACGTACGGTGGGAATAGTAATATTTTGCAGCAACGGCGATTGAACGGTTGTCGTAGTCACCATATGGGGAGGCGAAATCGTAGGCGTTATACCCTTGTGCCTGAAGCGTTAGTTGGCTGTTGTGCATTTCTTGGTCAAGGCCGGCATCAGTTAACGTTTTGTTATCGACAGCAGCGGTGAGGGGGTGAGTGACTGTGTGTGAGCCAATTTCCCATCCATAGGTAGTATGAAGTGTCGCAATATCATTCCAGGTCATGTAATTCTTTGTCATGTCTGCGGCACAATCGTTATTTGATGCGTTGGCAATCAGTCCAACACAGTGAGTAATAACGTAGTCGGTACCAGTGTAGCCGTATGTTTTGAGGGTGTTTGCAGCCAGGAGCGCGCTACTCAGTCCGTCGTCAAAGGTAAATGAGACTCGTGCACCAGTGTTGGGTGCGGTAGCAGCGTATGCATTTAGGCTTAAACCTGAAAGTGAAGGAATAATCGTGGCAACGACAAAAACACCAAGGATAAAGAGGGGAAGTAGCTTTGATTTAAATAGTTGCATACACGCTCGCTGAAGCTCTCAAATTAATTTAGTATATAGTATACTTTTTTTGCTTAAATTACAACTATATAATATAAGCATATACGGTATGAAAACAACCTAGCACTCTAGACAATTGAGTGCTAGTTTTATATACTTATAACAGATGAGTAAACGTGACTATTACGAAGTACTAGGCGTCGCAAAAGGTGCGAGTGCCGATGAATTAAAGAAGGCCTATCGCAAGGCTGCTGTTAAGTATCACCCAGATAAAGAAGGTGGTGATGAGGAAAAGTTTAAGGAAGTAAACGAAGCCTACGATGTCTTAAAAGACGCCCAGAAGCGACAGCGCTACGACCAATTTGGTCATGCAGGTGTTGGCGGATCAAGTGGCGGCGGGGGCTACAGCGGCGGAAGTAACCCATTCGAAGGCTTTAACAGTCAGAGCTTTGACTTCGGTGATGGCCTCGGGGATATCTTTAGCCAATTCTTTGGCGGTGGCGGTCAACGCCAACAAGCACCGCAACGTGGTCGTGATGTTGAAGTAACATTGCAATTAAACTTTGAAGAGGCCGTCTTTGGTCTTGAAACAGAAATTGATCTTGATATCGACGACGAGTGTCCACACTGTCACGGAACCACTGTCGAACCTGGTTATGATATGAAAACCTGTCCAACCTGTAAGGGTGCGGGTCAGCAAACTCGCATCATGAACACTATGTTCGGTGCAATCCAGCAGAGTGTCGTCTGTCCAACCTGTAACGGACGTGGCAAGATTCCCGAAAAAGAGTGTACAGTCTGTCACGGTAAGGGAACGCAACGCAAGAAACAATCTATCAAGTTGAAAGTTCCTGCAGGAATTGATGACGGTTCAACCATCCGACTTTCTGGTCGTGGTGAAGCGATTACTGACGGTAAAAAGGGTGACTTGTACGTTAATATCCGGGTGAAAGCAGATAAGAAATTCACGCGAGAAGGCGACATCATCCTCTCCGAAGCGCATGTTGGCATGATTGATGCGACACTTGGTGCTGAAATTGACGTCGAGACAGTTGATGGCGTTGTTCGTATGAAAGTTCCCGCTGGAACACAGTCGGGCACGGACTTCAAGCTTTCGGGTCACGGCATCCCTCATATGAATAGCGACAAGCGTGGTCCACATATTGTGAATATCGTCGTTGATACACCAACGAAACTCTCAAGGAAACAGAGGGACATCCTAAGCAACTTTGACAAAAGTCGTTAAAGCATAATTACTTTGACTTTGGGTGTCGATTGACCTTAAATAGACGCAGTGAATAACGAAAATAAACAGTTAGATATAATCCCTAAACATACGTCCGAAGCTCTTTCGCCTGAAACATTACGATTATCTGAATTATGGCGCAACGAACCCTGGGCTCGTATTCAGTCAAATATGCCGTACGGTATTCCTGAGGATGACACCATCGGTGAGCGACAACGACTAGGTGCTCGGACGGCATTTCTTTCGGGCGACTCCTCGGAGCCCGAATTAACCTATCCACGTCTCGATATGGTTGATCTTGGATCGGCGATTGTACGCTTCGACGAAATGATCACCAAGCTGAAGCTTCGTCCCGAAGAGAACCCTCTTCTATTTGAGTCGGTCAGTGACAAGATTGCCGAACTCAGTCGCCACCGCTATGTTCTTGAAGCCGTGCAGGCAACAACTGATGAAGAGCGAAACAAGTATCTCAATTACGCGGAACAGCTTGCTGTCGAGGTGTTCGGTGACGTCGAGCCCGCTCGATTTAACACACTGCTGGCAGATCTGACGGAAACAGCTAGTTCAACAGATACGCAGTATAGCCGAGAACTTCTTGATTTACTTCCTGGAGTGGACCCAAATCTTGAGAAAGTTGTTCAAGAAACACTAAAACCCGAAACGATTGCCAAATTAGAGCCGTTAATTAGGCAGTATCTTGCGCCTATGTTCGAAATCGTCGACGCGCTTCCGGATGGAGAGTTCGAGCATGAAAGGTCGATTGAAGTATTCCAGTCGTGTATCGATGCACTTGGTCTTGACGGGGTACGGGCTATCCTGACAATGGGTAACGCACTTGATGCCGACGGCTTCACGATGACGATTGGTCTTGGGCGAAATCGCGCAAAATTAACGAGGGAAACATTCCTGACAGTTGGCATTCATGAGCTTATCCATATAATCGGAAGCTATGAGGGTCAAAAGCAGGAAGACGACGTTATTTCTATTGGCCTTCCCAAATCACTCAGTTTTGAGGAAGGAAAATGTGTCGCCGTTGAACAGATTGTGACAGGAAAAGCGACAAAGCGTGGCGAGCCGTATTACTTTGCGCTTGGGCTACTTAAGGGAACTATCGACGGTATGCCTCGAACGTTCCGACAAGTGCATGAGATTCTATGGCGTAAAACAATCCTCAGCAAAAAGGGTGAGATTACTGACGATATGGTAGCTGGTGCAAAAAAATCTGCGTACCAAACTTGTATGCGCATTACGAGGGGGCATGCCGCCGACACCCGCGATCTTGCGTATTATAACGGTAATGACATTGCGTCAGGCTGGTTTAATCAGATTGCTGAGCTACCAAACGACCAGGCACTTGCCACCGTTGAAGCGACGCTATCGACCAAGGCCGATCCAACCAACCCCGTCCATCTAGAACACCTTGAACAGCACCATCCAAAGTGGCAGCAATTCACCACGATGGGAGCATCTGAAGCTAAAACACTATTGAAAATTTAATACTTTTATGCTATAATATAGGGATGAAAACAAACTTGATTCACATTGGTTCAACAGAGACGATTGACCTCATGCTTGGTGAGGGATATATTGGCGTTGCTGCGAAAGTTGATACTGGTGCTGACTACTCGTCAATTTGGGCGAGCGACATACGTGAACGTAATGGAAAACTCTCTTTTTCTTTATTTGGACCTGGTGCAAAGCACTATACCGGCGAAGTTTTAACGATTGAAGATTACGGTGTGACTGTCGTAAAAAACTCTTTTGGCGAAAGCGAACAACGCTACAAAGTTCGTCTTCCTGTGGTAATCGGAAATCGTCGAATTAAAGTTGAATTTCGCCTCGCGGAACGTTCACGTAACCGTTACCCAATTCTGATTGGTAAGAAGACACTTCTGAAAAAATTCGTCGTTGACGTATCGGTCAAACGCTCGCAAGTTCGTCAGGTGTTAATCCTTAATAGCATGCCTTCAAAAACGAACGCCGAACTGTTTGAAGCAATCAATGATAAACGTGCGGACATCCATTGTGATTTTCGCACCTATGACGATTTCGCACTCGTGATGAGCGATAAAGGCCTTGAGGTCATTGACCTTATTGAGGGTATTCAGCTGAAACAGTACGAACTGATTTACTTCAAAACGTACATCAAGAAGGCGGAACTTGCAGCTTCAATTGCCGAGTATGCACAAGCAAATGCAATCCCATTTATCGATACTGAAGTCGCCACGTATCATTCGGCTACCAAGGTGTCTCAGTATGCCAAGTTGGCTCGTGCGAGCGTTGCTATTCCAAAATCAATCGTCGTCAGTCATACTGTGCTACGCGACCAATTTGAATGGTTCGAATCTGAACTTGGCCTACCGTTTATTTTGAAAGACGGAGCAGCCGATAGAGGAATTAATAACTTTCTTATCAAGAGTCAGAAAGAATTCATAAAAGTTGCGAAACAGGCACGTGCGCAAAACGCATATTACATTGCGCAACAATTCATAGAAAATGATGGTGACTCTCGCTTCCTCGTCTTTGGTAGCAATGTTGAAATGATTATTGAACGACGCGCGAAGAATAAGAAAACTCATTTGAACAATACATCTACTGGCGCTTCGGCTACGTTGAAAGATTTGAAAGACGTCCCATCACACCTTAAGGCGCTTGCTGTAAAGTCGGCTATAGCCTTAAATCGACAAGTTGCTGGCGTAGACCTTATTCAAGATAAGAAGACTGGTAAATGGTACGTGCTTGAAGTGAACAATAGTCCGCAGCTAGCATTTGGTACATTTTTGGACAAGAAATTAAATATTTTAGGCAAGTTCCTAAAGAATTACGCAAGAAAGTAGGAAAATAGTATGAAGATTGCAATCCTTTCAAATGGAAACGGAAACTACTCAACCAAGCGTCTTAAGGAAGAAGCTGAAAAACGTGGTCACGAAGTAAAAGTGATTAAGTACCGTGATTGTTACGCCTCGATTGAACAGGATAAGCCAACGGTAAGTTACCGTGGTGAAGATCTTGCAAAGTTTGATGCGATTATTCCTCGCATTGCTGCGAACATGACTCGTTACGGCACAGCGATTGTGCGCCAGCTTGAAATGCAGGGCGTGTACACTGTGTCTAGCTCGATTGCGATTAACCGTTCTCGTGACAAGCTTCGCAGCCTCCAGCTGCTTGCCCGCTCTGGCGTCGGTATCCCAAAGACGATTGTTTCTCGTAACTCTACGGACATAGACGATCTTATTGATAAGGTTGGTGGAACACCTGTTATCATCAAGCTTGCTCGTGGGACGCACGGAAACGGCGTCGTTCTTGCTGAAAGTAAAAAGGCGGCAAAGTCTGTCCTCCAAGCGCTCTATCTCTCTAACGAGGATGGAACGAACATCTTGCTTCAAGAATTCGTTGAAGAATCTGCCGGTACTGACATTCGTGCCTTTGTTGTCGGTGGTCGCGTCGTTGCAAGTATGAAGCGACAGAGCCTTGATGACGACTTCCGTTCAAACCTCCACAAGGGTGGTGAAGGAACAGTTGTGAAGCTTACTGAACAAGAAACCAAGATGGCAATTAAGGCTGCAAAAGCAATGGGCCTTAACGTTGCCGGTGTTGACCTGATGCGAAGTGCACGTGGTCCACTAGTCCTTGAGGTTAACTCAAGCCCTGGATTTGGTATCGAGAAATTGACTGGTCGGAACGTTGCTGGTCCAATTATCGAATATATCGAGCAGAACGCAAAGCGCGGTAGCAAAAAAGACAAAGTCGGCGCTTAATCCTCCTATAGACGCCGAGTGTTATAATATGCTCATGATAAGCGTTAGCCCTATAAAGAGCAGACAGCGACGTAAGCTCATTGGAATTCTTGTTGCCAGTGCTGGTGTACTGCTTATTGTGATAGGGGTTGCGCTCGCTGCTAACCATTTCCAAACGAGACAAGAAGTTCGTTTAGGCACCGCAACATTTACTGTTCGGCTGGCCGAAACTGACTTTGCAAGGAAAAAGGGGCTGTCTGGTGTCGAAAAACTAGATCCTAACGAAGGCCTGTTGATGGTGTTTGGTGGTGACGGTCGTTGGGGGATCTGGATGAAAGATATGAAAATCCCACTTGATATCATCTGGCTTGATAGTAATAAAAAGGTCATTTATATTGTGACAGATGCTTCGCCGTCTCTAGGGACGAGCAAGATATTTGAACCAAAGGACGCTGCTCGTTATGTCCTAGAGGTTCGTGCTGGTACGACTAAAAGTGGTGCAATAAAGATTGGTGATACAGCCAGCTTTACGTTAGAGGGGGATGAATAATATGTCTATCATTGTGATACTTTTGATTCTTATCGCAGCATTATTTGCGGGTGCTTTCTTGTCGAAGCGTCGATTTGGATTACTCGGATTGGGGCTTGCCGCTGGTGCGATCATTAGCCCAATTTGGGGTGATACGGCCGGCTTTGTGCTATCCGGCACTGGCCTCGTTAAGGAAGGTCCACTGGTGAACGTTATTGCACTCTCGGCCCTCATTCTGATTCCGCCCGTGCTGATTATGTTCCACCGTGGCTATAGTTATAAATATATCTTTGGGCGAATTATCGGCGCATTGTTATTTACGTTGCTCGCTGCTGCTTTCTTAATCGGCCCAATTGGGGCTGCTTTGTCATTCTCCGGTCCTGCTGCTGGCGTCTATAACTGGCTGGTGGCAAATCACGAGTTGATTGTCAGTGTTGGGGTGGCGATTGCAGTCGCCGATCTTTTGATTGCAAGGCCTGCGCATAAGACCGAGAGAAAACATCGTTAAGAATTGACACACTACCCCTGTTGCGGTATAGTGTTATAAGCTTTTATGTTTCTCATAAAAAGTTACGGGTCCGTAGCTCAGCTGGTTAGAGCACCTGCCTTTTAAGCAGGGTGTCATGGGTTCAAGCCCCATCGGACCCTCCAAAATAGAACCCATCCGAGGGTTCAAGCCCTCATAAGCTTGACCCTCAAATAAAAAACATCCCTCGATCGCTACCAGGGGTGTTTTTTATTTGGATTTAATTTTCGCTATCTATAGTAATTGGTATGCAGCTATGGCGATTACGACAGCGAGTGCACGTGTCGTGGGTGATCGCCCTCTGGTGCTTGTTCTTTGTTATAGGAGTATGGACGGCCCAATATATTGCGCTGAACAGTTGGTGGTACGTTGGGGCAGGGTTGCTGGCATGCTTCGGAGTGTGGCGCCGTCAGTTATTTGTGTTGCCATGTATTGTTCTGGCTGGAATGATCGCAGGCATGTGTTACGGATCATTTGTGAGTCGGGGACTAGAGGTCTATAAGCCCTTGGTTGGAGCGACCTTGAAGCTAGAAGGCAGAGTAAAAGAAGATCTTTCGACAACTGCGAAGGGTTTGGTTGTCGTGCAGCTAGATCACGTTAAGTATTTAGGCGACGATCTACCTGGTTCAGTATGGGTGAGCGTGATCGGACACCCGAAAGCAAAGCGTGGGGACATCGTCACTGTATCAGGAAAGACAACTGTGGGGTTTGGGACGTTTGCGCTGACGATGTTTACGGCAAAGATTATGTCCGTCGTTGAACCACATCCGGGCGATATAGGGAGAATCGTGAGGGATTGGTTCGCGGACGCAATACGAAAGGGGATCCCCGAGCCCGAGGCGAGTTTGGGTGTCGGGTATTTAACGGGGCAAAAGAGTGCACTTCCGTCTGATCTTGCGACGGCGCTTCAGATCGCAGGACTGAGTCATATCGTTGTGGCGAGTGGGTATAATTTGACGATTTTGGTGCGGTTATCAAGACGGTTCTTTATCAAAGTATCGAAATTCATGTCGGTGTTCTCGTCGGGGATTATGATTACTGGCTTTATTGCGATGACAGGACTCAGTCCGAGTATGACGCGGGCGGGGTTGGTGTCGAGTCTCAGTCTTTTAACGTGGTACTACGGTCGGCAGTTTCATCCGTTTGTACTATTGCCATTTGCGGCAGCGATAACGGTGTTATGGCAACCGAGTTATGCCTGGGGCGATTTAGGGTGGCAGTTAAGTTTTGCCGCTTTTGCTGCAGTGATGATCGTTGGGCCATTACTGCAAAACTATTTCTTTGGTGAGAAAGAGCCTGGCATCGTCAGGCAGGTCTTGGGTGAAACAGTCGCTGCGCATATTGTGACGATCCCGATTGCCGTGCCAGCTTTTGGATATATTTCGAATGTCGCAATCCCTGCGAATATTTTGATCGTGCCACTTGTGCCACTGGCGATGCTACTCACCTTTATCGTGGGCGTGACGGCGCTCGCTATGCCGGCTATCGCCGAGATAGTGGGAACGCCAGCCAGTTGGCTTTTGCACTATATGACATTCACGTCGCAGTATCTAGCGGGGTTGCCGTGGGCAAAAACAACACTCGTCACACCATGGTGGGCGATTGTTGCGTATAGTATGTTGTTAGTTGCGGGCTGTATCTATATGCAACGAAAAACGGGTTTCAGGTTACAGAAAGTGAATATTGTCGAGTAACTAGCGGGGGCGATCTTCGGCGACTTTTCGTGCGAGGTCAGCGAGTAAGTCGTCGACGATGTCGGTGCTAAAGTCACCGTATTTTTTTGTTACTGCAGTATGGATGAGGAAGTCCGCCAGTAGTGGATTCTTCGGCAAAATAGATCCATGGAGATAGGTTCCGATAACGTTCTTGTAGCGTGCACCTTCGTGACCGTCTCTTGTATTGTTACCAGCACCCTTTACGACAGTTGCGAATGGTTCGGCACTCTTCCCCAGATAGGTTTGTCCACTGTGATTTTCGTAGCCAATAATGTCACCGAACTCCTCGTTATTCGTGACAATATTTCCGATGAGACGTTCGTGTGTTCCGTGTGTTTCGACGTCGAGGACACCAATACCGGTCAGGGTCTTGCCATCTAGGGTCTTGAAGAAGTTACCAAATAGTTGATATAGTCCACAGACAAGCAGCATGGGAACTTCTTTTTCGGCGAGTGCTTTCAGCTTCGGCCCGATGTTGATAAGATCTTGGTGAATCACTTCTTGTCCGCTATCTTGACCACCACCACCGATGATAATATCGACATCGCTAGGGAATGTGTCGCCCACGTTGTAGTGAATCACCTTTGGCTCGTAGCCGTACCACTCGAGGCGACGTTGAATCACAAGGAGATTACCGTAATCTCCGTAGATGTTCATATCTTTTGGATACAGTTGAAGGACGGTGATGACTTGCTTACTCATGAGATGACCTCGACTTTGGTGATTTTACTCAGTTCTTTACGGAGCGCCAACATCGCAGTGTAGGTGCAGTAAATACGTTTTGGCTTGTCTTTATTGACGTCGATAAATTGGCGAAGGGCACCTGCAAGATCCGGCTCAATGTGATTGATCGTTACTTCATCGTACTGCAAACGAAGTGCCATGTCGTAGGCACGAACACCGGAGACCTGTGCGACTCCTTCACCTGCGAGGCTTTCGAAGTCAACATCCCATAGCCATGACATGTCGCGACCGTCAGCATAGTTATCATTCACTGCGATCATGGTCGCATAACCTTCTGGTGAAAACGATTTTAAGCCCAATCGAAAACCAGACGGGTTCTTTACCAGGACGAGTTCGAGGGGCTGTCCGCCAACTTGCAGTTCTTCGCCACGACCAAACGCAGGCGTGACACTCGCAATTGTTGAGATGACACTGTCGGTATTAGCATCTTTGCCGAGAATTGCATGAGCCAGAGCGATTGCGGCTGCACCGTTAAATACATTGTAGATACCATTCAGTTTCAGGGTTGTCGAGAATTCGTGACCACCTAGATCGTAGGTTGCTTTGTTTCCAGAATAGGCTTTTAGGATGACGCTGGCATCTGGACGTTTGACCGTCTTTACGGATCCGTCGCGCATGTCGTCATCGCTTGGGAAGTGGGGCAAGAGAGAATCACTCAGTCCGAACAATTCTACTTTTTGGTCGGTTAACGCATCTTTAATCTTCAACACTCGTGAATCTTCACGGTTCAAGACGACGGTATCGGTCGTTGCAATGGCGATCTTCTCAAGCATTTTTGCCGTTGCATCAATTTCACCGAAGCGATCAAGTTGATCACGCATGACATTAAGCAGAAGGCTGTAGCGAGGGGGGACGGCTTTCACGAAAGGGACAGCATGGGCTTCGTCTAACTCCAGAACGGCAATGTCAGCATCGAGATTTCCTTTAATATCAATATCACCAAGAAGGGCCGCGGCAACACCGCGGGTAAAGTTGCTACCCGTTCGGTTTGTGAATACTTTCAGGCCGTGGGCTTCGAGGAGGGCGACGACCATTTTTGTCGTGGTTGTCTTCCCGTTAGTCCCGCTAATGACCACAACACCGTGAGGAAGTTGCGCTAAGGTATTCTTAATAAAGTCTGGACTGATTTTTTCGACGAATAGACCGGGGAGAGCTGAGCCACCGCCTCGAAGACGTGCGACATAACGAACAGATTTTCCCAGGATGACAACAAAGGGGTGAGGCATATAGACCATTATATCGTATAATGAAGCTATGTTTTTGGTGGGAATAATCTCGTGGTGGTACGGCACTGGCTGGAAGGGGCAACTGCGGCGTATTCGTGATCGGTTAGTGGCAACCGCGAGCTACTTTTCGATTGGTCAACTCTTCTCTACATTGTTTTCACCGTTTCGCCAAATATCGGCAGGAAGCGTGAGTGGATCAATCGCAACACAGATGCGTGCCTTCTTTGATAAGACACTTTCACGAGTGATTGGAGCAATTGTTCGATTATTCACAATTCTCGCTGGCGTTATCGCATTGATCGTTCAATTCGTTTTCGAGGTACTTATTTCGATTATTTGGCTGACACTTCCCGCATTTCCTGTCGTTGGGCTTATTTTGTTTGTGATTGGATGGGCGCCTCGATGGATGTAAGCGTGTTTAATCACAAAAGCCAACGGGCTATGAAGGCGCGACTTGGCCACTCACTTTCACCATGGGCGATGACACTTGAGGTCGGCGTCGTCTTGCTTATCGTTGGCGGTATTGCACTACTTATCTTTGGTATCGCAGCTGGATGGGCGGCAATCGGTTTGGCCGCAATCCCCGCGATGATTGTTGAATGGTACAAGTATGAACTCCGAAACATTCCTGTTATCAAAGATGGTAAAAAAGTTGACGACATTCTTGATAGCGAAATCCTAGCCTTATTGCCGGATCAGCCAACTCCGCAAATGATTGCAACCGTTCTCTCGAAAGTGACCGGGGGCATGTTCTTCGCAGTTCGTTTCGGACTCAGCGGAGGCTTTTTGGAGCAGGTCGTCTCGTCAAACAGGGATGATACGAAAGCGGTCTTCGAAGAGGCACTCAAGATCAGCTCACAAGTTGGGGGTCGGATAACCGCTGGCGTGTTGATGCTGGCGCTTCTGCGACAACTTCCAAGCAAAGAAACCTTCCTTGGGCACATGCAACTAAATGAAGACGACATGATTCGCGGTATTAGCTGGTATCACCATTTGACTGATCTGATTGAACTAACGAGCAAGAGATCAAGCAAGCCGGGCGGCGTAGGACGAGACTGGTCATTCGGGTGGATTCCAAACTTATCTCGATTTGGGCAGAACATATCCGAGTTAAACGTCCGAAAGACTGACTTAAGAACTGAAACTATTCAACAAATCACCAAAGCTATGGGAAGCGGGCGAGGAGCAATCGCGCTTGTTGGGCAGACGGGCGTCGGTAAGACTGAATTGGTGTATGAACTAGCGAGTGAACTCATGAGTACCTCCGAATCAGTTCCTGAAGCAATTCGTTATCACCAAATTTTTATGCTGGATGCAACGAGGCTTATTTCTATAGCGAGTGGCAGGGGTGAACTCGAAGGATTGATTCAGACGTTACTTTCTGAGGCCTACACTGCCAAGAACATTATTATTTGCCTTGATAATGCACATGTCTTCTTTGAAGAGGGTGTGGGCTCAATTGATATCACGAATGTGCTACTTCCGATTCTTGAAGCGGGACGATTGCCGATTATCTTGGCGGTTGATGAACAGAAGTTCTTGCAAATCAGTAAACGAACACCAGCCTTGGCGGCCGTGGTGAATCGTATCAATGTTCTTCCAACCAGCGAATCAGATACGTTGAAAATACTAGAAGAAAAGATCCCCGGCATTGAATTCAAACGGAAAGTGACCTATATGTACCAAGCGCTGCGTGAGTCTTACAAGCTCAGTGCTCGCTATGTCTATGATATTGCGATGCCAGGCCAGGCACTGAGCCTCCTTGATGCAGCGGCAGATTACGCCGAATCAGGCTTGGTGACAGCAAAATCGGTCAACTTAGCGATTGAAAAAACAATTGGCGTGAAAACGAATGTTGTTGATGACGAAGGCGAGCGAGATACGCTTCTTAACCTCGAGTCTTTGATACATGAACGAATGATCGGGCAGGAGCGAGCGGTGAGTGTCGTCTCGGACGCGCTACGACGTGCTCGAGCGGGCGTTCGCAACCAAAAGCGTCCAGTGGGCACCTTTATGTTCCTTGGCCCTACAGGAGTCGGTAAGACTGAGCTAGCGAAATCTTTGGCTGCTGTCTATTTTGGTGGTGAAAAGAATATTATCCGTCTTGATATGAATGAGTTTGTCTCAGCTGATGATGTCGCACGATTAATCGCAGACGGAACAGAAGATGCCGGTAGCTTAACGGCCCAAGTAATGAAACAGCCGTTCAGCGTCGTGCTATTAGATGAGATTGAGAAAGCACACTCGTCAGTACTTTCGACCCTACTGCAACTGCTTGATGAGGGAATTCTTCGTGATGCGCGCGGACGAGAAGTGAGTTTCCGTGATACTATCGTGATCGCAACCAGTAACGCAGGCGCAGACCGTATTCAAGAATACTTGCACCGCGGCTATGATCTTGAGCAATTTGAAGATAAGTTTGTCGACGAATTAATCAGTAGCAACTTGTTCCACCCAGAATTCTTAAACCGTTTTGATGAGATTATTGTCTTTGCGCCACTCAATAAAGAAGAGCTTTTGAAGGTTGTCGATTTGATCCTGGTTGACGTGAATAAGAATCTATCAGAACAGAAAATTACGGTCACCGTCTCTTCGGATGCCAAGGCGTATCTGGTTGAAGCAGGGTATGATCCTCGACTAGGTGCACGGCCAATGCGCCGTGTTGTACAGAGGTCAGTCGAGAACACGGTCGCTAAATTAATGCTCAGTAGAGAAGTAAAGCCTGGCGGCACGATTGAGATCTCACTCGATCAAGTGAAAGAGATCTTGGACAAAAAGAAGCAAGCAGATACAATTGCGGAAAATAAATAGCTCGGCTTCTTTACAGATAACCGAGCAATTTACTTGGGGCGAATGAAGGGGATCGAACCCTCTACCTTCGGAACCACAACCCGACGCTCTAACCAAATGAGCTACATCCGCCATGCATGTACTTGAATGTTGTGCTTCGTTATTTTAACAGATGTGGCTCAATAAGAAAATATGATATAATTGCTAAGTCTTAGTCTGCGGGCGTCGTATAATGGCTAATATGTCTGCCTTCCAAGCAAACGATGAGAGTTCGATTCTCTCCGCCCGCACCAGATATTTATTAAGAGGCTTATAATGAGCCTCTTTTGTATGGAAACGATTCTTATGTTTTGATAAATTATTGTTCTTATGTAAAATATACTTAATTATGTATGAGGCAATGCCGAAAGAAGGGACATCACTCGATTCAGCTATTCGCGAGATGGATACTCTCAGTGAGGTTCCGGATAATAAAGCTCTTGCTGAAAAAGTAAAGCAGTCATTAGGTGACGTTAAGTCAAAGTTAGAGTCTGGAATAATTGATGCCGACACAGCGTGTGCTTTTTTATTTGATTTATACGTAAAGCTTCAAGGTGAAATATCTGAAACTGAAATTGGGCATATTGTTCGAGTTGTTGGTGATGATTTAGGATATCAACTTGGTGTTGATGATGACAAATTATGGGACATGTATCAACAAAGTTTGGATCGACAACGTTAGTTTTGTTCGGACTTCGTCTACTATGGTGCACCACAGATAGATCATTGGAGACGTCAGAACTGGCGTTTCTTTTTTTACTGATAAGAATGCTACGATAGGTATATGGAATTATTTGACCTGGTGGATGTAGACGATAACATTATCGGCGTGACTAACAAAAAAGAAGCACATGCGACAGGTAAGTTGCATCGTGTGGGTGCAGTATATCTTTTTGACAGTAAAGGTAGGCTATATGTTCAAGTACATAAGTCAAGTGGTGGCCTATACGACCACTCCGTAGGCGGTCATATCTCACAAGGCGAAACATATGCCGAGGGAACAAAGCGTGAAGCCAGAGAAGAGCTTGGTATTACACAACCACTTGAAGAATTGAGCATATTTTATTCAGATGAGGGACCTAAGTTGCAGCATATGTTTGGACTTTATACATGCGTAGCCGATCCTACATGGGAGTTCATTCCGAACGAAGAGGTTGATGAGATTATTCCAATGGAGATTTCGGTTATACGAGACTTGATGAATGAAGAACCCCAAAGGTTTACACGAGGGTTTATTAATACAATGTCCGAGTACACTCGCTTAAAAGACGAGTAAAGTTCGGACTTCGTCTAAAACGGTGCACCAAAGAGTTTATGCTCAAAGTACTTCGTGAGAGGTACTTTTTGTTTGATATGATTGAAATATGAATTTTAGACAAAGAATTGCAGAACTAGAGTTGCCGGAAGATAGCTATATTGTAGTTGGGAGCGGCATACTTGCGGCTTTAGGCATTCGTGAATCTCGGGACATAGATTTAGTAGTTACGGACGAAGCGTACAAAAGCATTGAGAAACTTGGTTGGGAGCAGGGCCTATGGGGAGACGATATTGTTTTTCAACGGGACGTATTTGATATCGGTAACGACTGGTACGGTAAGTCAGCTACTCATTTATTAAAACATGCTCAAATAATTGAAGGCGTTCCATACCTAAGCCTAGATGATGTGTATGAATGGAAAAAACAACGTGGACAGGAAAAGGATATTCGCGACATTGCCCTCATTGATGATTACAGGCAGATGTCGAGAGAGAAAACACTAAAATATTATGAACGACTTAGCTCGCGTCTTGGGTATCAATTCGTATTAGGGGGCCATCGACACTTTGGATGGTACAAAGGTGGTGGGCATAAGACGATGATTAAAGCAGCCGAAGCGATAATCGATCACTTGGCCGAATTTTCTGGTATTGTCCCTGGCAGCAACGTTTTGGACGCCGGTTGTGGACAAGGAAGGTCTGCGCTCCAATTAGCAAAAAAGTATGGCGCGACCGTGAGCGGTGTTGATTTGGTGCCACGGAGTATCTCATTCGCTCAGCGCGCGGCTATCGGCAACAAGAATGTGAATTTTCAAATCGCTGATTACAATACATTGCCATTTAAAGACAATTCATTCGACGTCGTCTTTGCACTCGAAACCTTTACTCATAGCTCAGACCCGGAGCGAACGATTCGAGAGTTTTTGCGCGTTTTAAAACCGGGCGGTCGTATCGCTATATTTGACTATTCTATAGCTCCGCTTGCGAGTATGCCTCGAGAGCTTTCGGACGCAATCCACCTCATTGCAAAAGAAACGGACTGTCCTGGATTCGATACGATCACGCATGATTATTACGGTAAGCTTCTTCCTAAACTGAAGGTATCGAGTTTCGAAGTTATTAACGCAACTGAAGGCGTCTTGCCTGGCATTAAGAACATGTATCGATTATCATGGGTCCCGTATCATTTATTAAAGATTTTCAAGCACCAGAACGATCATCCAAATTTGCTTATGGCACATATTGGCTGGCAAGCTGGCGTAAGGGATTATATTCGTTACATTAACGTCAAGATCGTTAAATGATGAAAACACCCCAATGTAGAGGTGTTTTGTTATAATAACGACACGCCCCGGTAGCTCAGCTGGATAGAGCAGAGGACTTCTAAGCCTAAGGTCGTAGGTTCAAATCCTGCCCGGGGTACCATAAGATTATGAAAGTTATTACATCAGGCCTTACATTTCTTGATATTGATGCCTACGCGGGCTGCGTTGCCTATGCTGAGCTTTTAAATCTTCAAGGAATCGAAGCGATTGCGTTTAGCTCTGCAAATATTAATGAGAGTGTCACCAAGACTATTCGATCTTGGGAAGCACCACTTGTCACCAACTATGAACCGTCCTCTTTCGATACGTTCACTCTGATTGATGTGTCAGAACCAGATTTCTTGGAAAAGACAGTCGATATTAATAGGGTTGAAGAAGTGATCGATCATCATGTTGGCTATGAGAAATTCTGGGAAGAAAAGATTGGGTCAAAAGCTAACTTAGAATTCATCGGCGCAGCATGTACGCAAGTATATGAGAGCTGGGCTAGGGCTGGACGCTTCAACGAAATGAGTGAAACGAGCGCGAAGCTTCTTCTTTCAGGCATTCTTGATAACACGCTGAACTTTAAAGCTGGTGTAACGACCAATCGCGACCACGAAGCATACGAAAAATTATCAAAGATTGCGAATCTTCCTGCTGATTGGCCGGCGCTATATTTTGAGGAGTGCGAAGCATCAATTTTGTCTGATCTTGAGCATGCGTTGATTAATGATACAAAGGTAATGAGTTTTAAAAATCTGGACGTCGAAAAAATCGCATTCGGACAAATGGTGATTTGGAATGGGAAGCGAGTGATTGATGAGTATCGTGACACACTTGCCGAAATTATGAATACACAAGCTGCGGATTGGTTTGTGAACGTCGTCAGTATTAGTGATGGCCAAAGTTTTTTGATTGCATCAGGAGATGATGTTGAGCGTTGGGCTGCGAAGGTCCTTGGTATAAGTTTCGAAAACGGACTTGCTCACGCCAATAGGTTATGGCTGCGAAAAGAAATCGTAAAACAAGATTCGTTAACTCAAGCTTAAGACTGACGGTTCAACACGTTCTCGGCCGCATCAATGAATGACTGCACCGTCAAAACGTATGGGTGATCATGAGGATTGGTGGCTTTGTCACCAAATACTTCAGTTTCGACATCCGCAACTTGGGAGAGATGGACGGCAAGCGGGACAAACATTTCTTCAGGACTCACTTTACTTGCAGCACCGCGCGTCAGATAAATTGGAACATTTTGTAAATGGTCCATGTCGCCAAGATCGGCAATGAAGTTTCCTTGTTTCAGTGCCTGCGCGTACAGCTTATTTGCACCGAGTGAAGGAACGTCAAACACGCGCCGTACAATTGTCGAGATAGGTTCGCTGACTTCACGGACAAGCTGTGGATTCACTGCGACGTATCCGCTAGCAGTAGGCTGGTAGACGAACTGTGATGCGAGTGCGGTGAAAGATCGGTCAATGAGGTTGATCGGCTCGGCTAGTGTGGCACCTTTGATAGTAAGGCTTGCTTCATATGCTGCATGGAGCGCAGCCGCAGTGAGTGCGGTGCTCATAGATGTTCCAAGTAGTACATAATTAGGGGTGACACTAAACGTTTCAGCTGCGGAATTAACCGAATGCATGATTGAGCCACCTATTTTACGGAAACTTCCATTCTTTAAGTCTTCAATTTGTTCCGTTGTCAGCATTTGATCTGACTTTGTTTCGTCTTTTCCGAAGAAGTCGATGCCAGGAAGATTAGTCGACATGACATGACGGCCAGTTGTTTCGGCAATCATGGCGTCGAACATTGCCCCGGATTCACGCCAGTTATCGTCCGAGAATTCAGTCATACGGACCAAGACCTCGTCGCCATCAATATGGGTAGGTGTTGAAAGAAATGTCGCTAGTTTTTGTTCACGATGATCATCATTTGAGCCACTATTGGCGTAGACATGTTGTCGACTTTTAACAACCGATTCGATAATAGAGCGTTCTTCAACGCCCTTGTAAGCAAAATCCCGGTAGATTGGTCGTTGCATACTATATTTATATACTATTCGAAAGGATTAGTCAATAAATTAACAGTGCTATACTTAATGAAATGGTGTGGCGCTTTATTTTACCCTTAATTCTTTTCGTCGTTTCTGTTTCGGCTGTTGTGCTTGGTCATCCCGTACAGGCTCAAGATGCAAATAAGCGCCTTATTACGGTGTATGACCGTGGTGTGACGCGAGTGTTCTTAACAAAAGAGCAAACTGTCGGTGATGCGCTGAAATCCGAACATATTGAGCTTGATGCCCATGATGCCGTAGAGCCCGCGACGACTCAAAAACTAATCGCTACTAGCTATAAGGTGAATATTTATCGAGCTCGGCCAGTCGTCGTCGTTGATGGTGCTATTCGAATTAAAACAGTGTCACCGTACCAAACTGCTCAACAGATTGCTAAAGATGTCGGGATTACAATTAACGACGACGACGCGACGACCCTCCAGCCACTAACAGATTTCGTTACCGACGGTGCCGGGTTGCAACTGACGATTATACGGGCAATTCCCTTTACGCTTGACCTGTATGGCAAGCAAACCGAAGTGCGGACACAAGGAAAAACAGTAGGCGATATGCTGAAGACTAAAGGCATTACGTTAGGTCCGAATGATCGCGTGTCACTTCCGCTAACAACTCCGATGACAGCTGGCTTGGAAGTTCGTGTTTGGCGAGAAGGCAAGCAGACAGTCTCGATCGATCAGGCAATTCCAGTTGCCTCTAGAATCGTCTACGACGCCGACCAGCCAATTGGCTATCGCGTCGTTCAGACTAAAGGTATCCCTGGCGTTCGAACTGTTTCGTATCAAGTCGAGGTAAAAGATGGCGTTGAGGTCTCCCGCGTCGAGATCGCAAACATCGTTACCCGCAATGCGACTGAGCAGGTTGAAGTGATTGGGCTTCGAAATGATGGCGCTGGTCTGACAAAGAATAAAGGCGCACAGTTCTGGACAGATAGCAAAGGCGTCTCCCACCGTGAAACGTATTACGACTTGAATATGAGTGCGGTGATGCAGAGTTGTGGACAAGGCGGGTATTATTCTGTTCGACCCGACGGGGCAAAAGTCGATGCAGAAGGTTACATTATTGTCGCAGCAAACTACTCCAGCTATCCAAAGTGTTCGATTGTTGAAACAAGCTTAGGCCCAGCAAAAGTCTATGATACGGGTGGCTTTGCGGCCAGATATCCAACCGGATTTGACCTAGCGACCGATTGGTCGAGTGCTGACGGCATATAAACGACGTGGTATAGTAAGGGTACAAGCTATTAAGCGGAGGCTCTTATATGGAAGAAGATCGTCAAACCACAGAAGTTCGTAAAACGGATGAACAGGTAGGCAATACATCTATTCAGCGCCAGACTGTTCAGCAACAAACTGCCGTACCAAGTGTCGTGATTGCACAAAGGGTTATCTATTACGTCGGCGGGGTTATCATCGCTCTATTACTCGTTCGATTATTATTACAACTATTAGGTGCAAACCAGGGAAGTGATTTTGTTGGCTTTGTTTATGGTCTTAGTGGCGTGTTTGTCACGCCATTTAATGGTATCTTTGGAGAACCAACCTTTGGACAATCTCATTTCGAGACGTCTACTTTAGTGGCGGTTGTCGTCTACGGATTAATAACAGTGGGACTTGCTAAATTATTAACAGTAACCCGCCCGCACGAAGAGATCTAAGGAGACGATACTTGTCAGCGTAACCGTTGCGCTTATTATTTGCTGATGGCAATTAGACTTTTCGAGTTGATTTCACTTTTGCAACAACAGGTGCAACAATTTCGTCTTCGCTGATGTCCCTAAGGCCTTTTTTAAATTCTCGGCCCGATTGACCAATACCACGTGCAAGTTCTGGAAGCTTTTTAGCCCCTACAAACAAGATAACGATTGCGAGTACTGCGAGTGCGATTAATTCCATTTTTCCCATGATATTTCTCCCTTATTACCTTTAGTATATACTACAAGCATAACCAAAGGAATCGCATGCATTTTATCGGAATCATTTTTGTTTTTCTCGCAGCTATTATTCATATTTATATTTGGATTCTTGAATCTTTCTTATGGACGAAACGAGAAACAGCAAAGATGTTCGGCTTATCCGTGCACGAAGCAAAGGCAACCAAGGCGCTCGCCTTTAACCAAGGGTTTTATAATCTTTTTCTCGCAATCGTGACACTCGTCGGCATCGCATTATTCTTGACGGGAAGTTGGGTTCCTGGCTACGTGTTGATTATTGCCGGGGCCGGATCAATGGTACTTGCAGGGAGCGTCCTTTATTTATCTGACTCTACGAAAATCCGTGCAGTACTCGTCCAGGTGACAGCACCGATCATCGGTATTATTCTTCTCTCGTTAATGTAGGGTATGATGGAGTCTTCTCTGAAACACACTTTTTCATTTGAAGCGATCGGTACGCATTGGTCTATTACGACGGAGCGGGTACTCTCCGAAGATGTGAAGATGGCGATTCGTACCCGCATCGAAGCGTTTGATAAGACCTACTCTCGGTTTCGAAAAGATTCTTTAGTGACGGATATTGCTCGGCGAAAAGGAACGTTTGAGTTTCCTGAAGACGCAATTCCATTGTTTGCTTTTTACAGAAAATTATACGATCTAACAGGCGGAAAAGTGACACCACTTATTGGAAGCATGTTAGAAAAAGCGGGGTACGACGCCGACTACTCATTGCGCCCAAAAACACAGGAAGCGTTGCCCGACTGGGACGACGTTTTGGAAATAAATGGGTCAACCGTTACGACAACTCAACCCGTGACTCTTGATGTTGGCGCAGCGGGAAAAGGTTACATAGTCGACATTATTTGTAAGATATTGGATGTGGCTGGAATTGCTGAATATGTTGTTGATGCAAGTGGTGACCTACGACATAAAGGCCACGAGGAAAACAGGGTAGGGTTAGAGGATCCACGCGAACCGGGGAAGGTTATCGGCGTGATTGATGTACAAAATCAAAGCCTCTGCGCATCAGCAATCAACAGGAGAAAATGGGGGAAGTACCACCACGTCTTTGACCCTGACATGAAAGATTCAACGAAGGGTGTTATGGCAACATGGGTAATTGCGGATTCGACAATGATTGCCGATGGGATTGCGACTTCCCTCTTTTTTGTCGACCCGAATGTGATACGAAAAGAATTCGCTTTTGAGTTTGCGCGAATGCGTGATGATGGAGGAGTTGAATACTCTCCCGTTTTCGAAAAAGCACTATTTTAAGAATTGATTAGGCGTGTCGATGTCGGCTGAAGGTTGTCGGTGGTTTTTTGCCGCCCTTAATGACGTACTTACCTTTGAGAAGGACTCGTTGGACGATATCACCGACCCAGAAACCAAGAACAAGTGTGACGGCAGCCCAGTAGAGAGGGACTGGCGCTTCGGTCCAAATTGATCCAAGTCCTGCAGAGATCGTCGCAAAGGTTGATCCTGTAACGGATCCAGCTACATTGTCACCGTTTACCTGGACAACGGTCTGGAGGAACGACGTCGCTCCCTTACTATCAGTTGTCTTCAGTGTGACGTCGATAATACCAGCAGTTTGGTAGACGTGTTCGTAATTGTGGTATGCCATGTCAGCAACACTCTTTAGTTCGGTAATGCCATCACCCCAGTTGATCGAGAGGGCGAACGGCGCAGAACCACCGGTGATGCGAATTGGAAGCACGATTTTTTCACCTGCCGCGATACTACGGTTGATACAGTTGGCAATGATCGTTGGATTGTTTGGATCAAGTAAGCTTGTTTTTGACGAATCGAAACAAGGATTCTCGGCAGGTTGTGGAGCTGTCGCGACGGTAGGCGTTGGGTCGGGTGTAACATCCGCTGGGGTCGTTGCAACGATAGGAACGTTCGGGTCTGATGGCGTTGTTGGTGAGGTTGGAGTGACTGGGACAGGGTCTTCTTCACGGGTAATATGCACCTGAGAAGTGACGGGGCCTGGTTGATTGAGTCCATCGTAGTCTTGTGACTGAAGAATATTAAGCCCAACTTGTAGCTGAACGATGACTGCATAGTCGCCCGTACCTGTACATATCGTTGATCCGGCAAAGATCCCATTGTTGTAGACGGCAACAAGGAGCGACGGCTCACAGGTGCCAACGACCTGAATTTGTGGTGATTTCGTTGTCGTATTGTTTGCAGGGTAGGTAATATCGGCACCAACTGTTGGCGCCGCACCGGCGATATTGACGGTAATCGTGTTTGAGCCTGAGCTAGTGAGTCCGTAGGCACGAATCGCGCCGAGATTAGAGAACAAAAGAACACCCGTCAGAATTAAAGCAAGAATCAGGATACCATGTGAGGTATGGCGATGGTGAATTGATCGTCCGGTATGTGGGTGAGGTGCAGTCGAAACAAGACTTGCAGCAATATGATATGCGAGAAGGCCTTTTGTGATTTTTTGACTATTCTTTTTTTGTTTTTTCACAGGTGTGATTTATCCACTTTTTGGTTATATTTACGTGAATGTATAAGGATAAGCTCATTATAGCACAATGACCCCAGGGAAAAGCAATTTCTTTGGTGAGCATAAGCCTATTCTTTTTTTAGTCTCAGCGCTATATACTGAGAATAATTCTAACTGCGGGGAATAGGGTACACCACATATGCCACAACGGCTACCGATCGTAAACAGCGATGACGGTTCATGGGGAACTATTCTTAACCAGTATCTTAAAAAGGAGCATTATGACGATGCTACCGACAATGCCGTCAATGGCGGACATCAAACCGTTACGATTCGAGCCGGCACCTCCGCCGCGGGCACTGCACCTCTGAAAATTGCGTCAGGTACCCTCCTGACCACGCCAGAGGTAGGTGCCGTCGAATTCGTAACAAACCGCCTCTATTACACGCAAACAACAGGCCCAACCCGCATGACGGTCCTGGCTGTGAACGATGCATCAGGGGCAAGTGGAGATACCTACTACCGTAACAGCACTGGCGACCTTGTCCGACTCCCCGTGGGGTCAAGTAGCTACGTGTTGACCGTCTCAAGCGGGGTCCCGACGTGGGCCCCTGCTCCTGGGGCGGGTAGTGGGTTGACGCAGCAACAAGTAATGGCAATAACAACGTTGAGGATATAAGGGGTCAGGCTTATTGCATATTCACTATATATCGCTTATAGTTTAGGTAGTATTAACGAGAGGTAAATAACATGGGTATTGGAAAAATAGAGATCATTCTGTTGATCGTATTGGTCATCATTCTTCTATTCGTCGGAGCTAAGAAGCTTCCAGAACTCGCACGTGGAGTCGGACAGTCGGCTAAAGAGCTGAAAAAAGGTTTCAGCGAGGGTCTTCCTGAAGATGAAGACAAAACGGCTAAGAAGTCTAGCGCAACAAAGAAAAAATAGTTTTAGGGGTTCTAGGGTGAAGAAACGGTCAGCTAAAGTTCAGACCGACGGACAGGTCTTAATGGATCATATCCGCGAACTGCGTACACGTCTTATAGTGTGCGCAGTCGTTCTTCTAGTTGGCGGTGTTGCAGGCTATTTTTTCTACGCGCCGATTCTTGACTGGTTGCGATCGCCACTTGGTCATGACCTGTATTACAGCACTCCGGCCGGGAGCTTTAACTTTATTATTAAAGTAGCTTCTATGGTGGGTATTCTTGCTGCGGTGCCACTTATTATTTTCCAACTGATCATGTTTATCAAACCAGTCTTTTCTGACAAGTTGAGCACACCACGAATCTTCACGTATACGATTGCTTCAATTCTCCTTGCTATTACCGGCGCACTTTTTGCCTTCTACGCAATCTTGCCTGGCGCTTTGAAGTTCTTCGCTGGTTTCCAGGTTGCAGGCTTGTCTGCGCTGATCGATGCAAATAACTATCTGAACTTTGTGACCAATGCGATTGTGACGTTTATCATTGTCTTCCAGATCCCACTATTGATGGTGATCATCGATCGTATCAAGCCAATCTCTCCAAAGAAGCTATTATCCATGGAAAAGTATGTCGTCCTCGGCGGGCTACTGGTCAGCTTGATTGTGCCGTTTGCGATGGATCTGACAACCTGTCTTTTGATCGCAAGCCCAATCATTATTCTCTACAACCTCTCTGTTGCAATCATTATTATTCGACATGCCATTGCTCGTAAAGCGCATGTCGAATTGCCTGTTGTCATGCCGATGACTGCGCAAGAAATGGCCATGGATGACGTACTGGTTGATGAGTTCTTTAAGTCACGATCACGGAAGTTACCCGCGCTTCAACTGTCGCCGATTGAGGATTCATTCAACTTGGCGTTTGAAGACCTTCAAGAGATTTCGGTTGTCCCTGCATTTCAAGCCGAAACGGTCTTACACCGAAACATTAGTCTTCCACGAGATGCAAAGCCACTCCCTGGACAAATGCCAAGCATTGAGCAACTCCGCGCAGAAGCACGGGCAAAACGTGACCAAGAAATTGCAGAACGCGTTGCGCGTTACAATACCGTTGGCCTTAAGATTATCAACGATATTCGTTAGTTATTCAGTAATGTCACGGATGATCGTGATCTTGGCACCGAGTGTGTTCAAACGTTCCGCGAGGTCTTCGTAACCGCGGTTGATCGAGTAGATGTTGCGAAGTGTCGAGATACCAGGCGCAGCAAGCATACCAAGCATGATAACGACTGCTGGACGAAGTGCAGGAGGTGTAATGATCTCGGCTGGTTTCCATTTGGTCGGTCCCGTGACGTAGAGACGGTGCGGGTCAATCAATTGAACGTTGGCATTAAGACGGGTTAACTCAGTGAGGTAGATCGCACGGTTTTCATATACCCAGTCGTGAATCAGCGTTCGCCCCTCGGCGGTTGCGGCAATTGCAGCAAAGAAGGGAAGGTTATCGATGTTTAGGCCAGGGAACGGCATCGAGTGAATCTTGTCGATCGGTGCCTTAAGTTTGCTGATCTTTGTCGTAATGTCGACAAGGCGAGTCTTGCCGTTAAGCGCGGTGTACTCATCTGACATTTCGTACTGGAAGCCCATGTTTTCGAGGAACTTGAGGTCGATTTCGAGAAACTCAATCGGGGCACGCTCGATGGTAATTTCAGATTTTGTGACAATTGCAGCCGCGATGAAACTCATCACTTCAATTGGGTCTTCTGCGGGAGCGTACTCAACATTTTTATTGATATCACGGAGTCCGTGGATCTTCAACGTTGTTGTGCCGATACCTTCAATTTTAACGCCAAGCTTTTCAAGGTAAAAACAAAGGTCTTGTACCATGTAGTTCGGACTTGCATTACGGATAGTCGTAATGCCATCGTTGAGAGCTGCGGCCATAATGATGTTTTCGGTGACCGTATCGCCACGCTCAGATAGGACAATTGCTTTCTCAGGCTTGACTGGTTTTGCGGTAGCAGTGTAGTGCCCGGTGACAGTGTCGACGGAAAGGCCAAAGTGTTCAAGGCCGCTTAGGTGAGGCTCGACGGTTCGTTCGCCAAGTGTACAGCCGCCAGCGTAAGGAAGCTCGAATGATTTATAACGATGCATGAGTGGACCAAGGAACATAATAATGCTTCGAGTCTTTTTCGCTGCTTCGACATCCATGTTTTCGAGTTTTAGTTTTGCGGGAGGGATGATCTCAAGGTCGTTATCGCCAAACCAACGAGTTTTGACGCCAATACTATTAAGGACTTCAAGAATTCGGTTTACTTCTTCAATACGAGCAACGTGACGAAGGACAGTCGTGCCACGGTTAAGGAGTGAAGCGCAAAGTAGTGCGACCGCTGCATTTTTGCTAGTCTTTGCCACGATGTGTCCAGAAAGTTTGTGACCGCCTTCAATGCGGAAATTTACAGAACCAGTCTGATTAAGTGTGACGATTTGGCTTGACAAAACGTCGCTAATACGAGCTAACATATCAAGACTGATATTTTGTCCACCTTTTTCGATGCGATTTATGGCGCTTTGACTGGTGTTTAAGGCCTTTGCAAGCTGGGTTTGCGTCATCCCACGGTTCTGCCGCGTCTCTTGTATAAGGGTACCGATCTTTGAAGTATACGATTTTGGTTGCATGCGACCTACTATATATCATGTTTGGTATATAGTCAAGACGCTACCCCTGGTGTATAATCAGAGGAAAGAGGAGTTACTATGGCAGATAAAACTATCCCAACGGTGCAAAATGACGATCAAATTGCCGCATATATCGCTGGAGAAGAACAGCGTGAACGCGATGGATTAGAGCTTATTCCGAGTGAAAATTACGTCAGTCGTGATGTCTTAACTGCGCTCGGCAGTATTTTTACGAATAAATATGCCGAAGGGTATCCTGGTCGTCGCTATTACGGTGGCCAAGAATTTACTGATCAAGTAGAGCAATTAGCAATTGATCGTGCAAAAGAACTCTTTCATGCCGATCACGCCAACGTACAGCCACATTCAGGCGCACCAGCCAATGAAGCAGTCTACAGCGCATGGCTCGAGCCCGGTGACACGGTTATTGCAATGGATCTGAGCCATGGGGGACATTTGACCCACGGAGCTCCTGTAACGCGTAGTGCGCACCTATACAACTTTGTTCGCTACAAGATGAAAGATACTTCGACAGGTGAGATTGATTATGAGGCATTGCGCGCTTTGGCATTGGAGCACAAGCCAAAAATTATCCTTGCTGGTTTCAGCGCATATCCTCGAGAGCTTGATTACGACAAGTTTGCGGCAATTGGAAATGAAGTCGGCGCACTATTAATGGCTGACATGGCGCATATCGCTGGGCTCATCGCTGGTGGCGTTGCCGAGAATCCTTTGGATCATGGCTTCCATGTCATGACGACGACGACGCATAAGACACTTCGTGGTCCACGTGGCGGGCTTATCCTCAGTAAGGGCGTCGTCGGTAATCCACTAAGGGCGCCGGAGAAAACAATTGAAAATATCCCGACTCTTATCGATCGTGCGATTTTCCCTGGTATGCAAGGTGGACCACATGAACACGTGATTGCTGCTAAGGCCGTGGCCTTCCATGAGGCGATGCAACCTGAATTTAAGATGTATGCAGCGCAAATCGTCACAAATGCTCGCCTTCTCGCCGATGCGTTGATTGCACGAGGCTTCCAATTGATCACCGGTGGAACCAGTAATCACCTTATCTTAGCCGATGTCTATAAGAGCTTTGGGATTGATGGAAAAGTAGCAGAACAAGCATTGGATGCAATTGGACTGACTTTGAACGCTAATGCAGTACCTGATGACGAACTTCCTCCGTTTCGGCCAAGTGGTATTCGTCTTGGAACACCAGCTTTGACAACACGTGGTCTGAAAGAAGAGCACATGGAGCAGATTGCTGAATGGATGAAGCAGGCGATTGATGCTCGTGAGAATCCTGAACGACTGATTGAACTGAGGAGTGAAGTAAAGGCTTTCGTACAGGCTTTCCCTTTGCCGAGTGATACCTAGTTGTTGACGGTTTTTGCTTAACATAATAAAAGAAAGCCTTAACGGCTTTCTTTTATTATGTTCAACTTAATTCTATTATTAGCTTGTTGAAGCTGTGTGGGCTGGAGCTCCTGCACAGGCATTTGTTGTCGAAGTACCACCGGCAACGTATACAACTGCACTCGTTGTAAAGTTCCAGTAGCCAATGTAGTATCCATCGGCAGTATTCGCGTTTGCGGTTCCACCAACTGCACAGGCAATATATTGAATAGTCGTTTGACCGTTAGCTGCGGTAGGAGCTGCATTCGTCAGGGTGATACCTGCAGGAATGGCACCTAGCTGTGTTGCTGCAAGTCCAGTAAAGATGGCTGCGGTTGCAGGGTATACACCATTTCCACCAGCTGTGTCAGCATTGTATGCTTCTGCTTTTTTCTGTACTGTAACGGCGTTAGTATTTGATTTCGTGGTATTAGCACGTGATGTTACACCATTGTAGGCGACAATCGTAATTGCTGCCAAGATACCGATGACCACGATGACGATCAAGAGTTCGACGATTGTAAAACCGCGTTCTGTCTTCATTCTCGTTTTGATATTATTGAAACTCATTGTGAGTTGCCCCCTATTTAAAAATGTAATTACTCTAAGACTAATGTACTACGAGAATTGATTAAGCGCAAGCATTTTCATGCATGTAATTTTAAGCTTTTTACCCCTACGGCTCAGCAATATAGTGGATGTTATCCAGCGATAGCCACGTCGTTGATCCGCCACTTGGTGATAGGTTGCATGTTCCGTCAGCATTTCGGACGACATCGAGTCGTGACCATACACCATTCGACGCTGTGGCAAGAAGGAGCTTCTCGGCAGGACAATAGCCCGCTGGAAGGGTTGCGATAGCTGCACTGGGAGAGCTACCTCCTTTGATGAGCCCCTTAAGCATGACGACATTATCGATTGTTGATTTTGTATATTGAGGGACAGAATACAGACCACCATAAAATGTCCAGCTATTTTGCAAAGGAAGCGCACACCACTGTGTCGTACAGGTTGATCCAGCAATACGACTCGAAGGGAAGAAGGTATACTGCAATGAAAGGTAATTGTTCCCGTATCCTTTTGCCAGTATATTGCCCGTGCTATCAACGCTAAAGTGTGTTGGGGCATTCCCTACATCGTTAAGGATATGCATATATTCTGGTGGACGATAGCCTGGAGGCAGCATTGCCATCGTTGTTCCGCTTGTTGTCGTTCCTGCACGGATAAGACCGGTAAGTTCAACGCGCCCGGCGCCATCGTAGACATACCCACCGCTTTGCCATGCGGGGTCACCACTCGCAGGGCTATAATCACCCCATCCATTAGCGTATGTGACTGCCGCGAAGGCGGTGCCTGCTGGCATAAAGGCGATGCCGTCAAGTGAATACCAGGCATTTGACCCTACGGCCATATTGATGCTGCCATCGCTACGAATATCAACGCGACCACCGGTTTCGTTGGTACTATTTTCAAACATAATACTCATCGCTGGACGATACCCAACGGGGAGGTAGCCGATTATTCCACTTCCACCTTTTACCATTCCCTTGAGCATGATCAATCCAGCCGCTGTTTTTGTATAAGCAGCACTTGCAAAAGGAGGGGAGTAGTCAGTCCAAGTATTTTGTAAAGCAAATGGCGTCCAAAGCGGGATAGTCACAGTCGCAGTTCCGTAGCTAGAGCCACCGGCTGCGTTAATCGCAGTAACGCGGACATTCACGACATTTTGATGCGTCGCAGTTGTGACGGTGAACGTCTGGGTCGGTTGATTGGTGAATCCGGTATTCCAGCCACCTGCACCGATCTGGTATTCAAACGTATAGCCAGTTGCAGTAGTTACTTTTGGCCATGTAAAGGTGACGTTTGTTGGTTCACTAAGCGTGGAACTTACTTTTGGCGCAGCCGGTGCTCCGTCAGTTGTGATCGTTGCAACTCCTGAGGCGTTTGAATCGAGGCGTGAAACGCGAAGAATGGCGGATCGCTCGATCGCTCGTCCTGCAGCAGTTTGTTGCGCGTCAATTGAAACGCCGACTGTTGTGGCGGATTGTAGGGCTGTACCTCGTGCAACAGGGTCAGTTGTCGTTGCGGCGGGAGTATTCACGCTAGTAGTGTCTTCGCCATTGAAGTATTGGAGGTTGAAGTTGGTCGCTGTTACGCCACTGACAAGCGTGATGTCACTGGTTTTGCAGAAGACCGATCCAGATTGTGCTGCCATGTATGTCGGAGAACAGCTCGGTTGTTGCCAAGGCGTAGAGCAGACAGTGTTTGCCGTGTCGGTATAGTTGTTTGGCATAATGACGCGACGGTAGAGGGTGCTATTTTTTATATAGTAGACGATATTGTAGGTAAACGGTGTGTTTCCTTGTGGATTTGAACAGTCGTTTGGCTTGTTCTTCAGAAATACATATGAGCTACTTGTCGAAATAGGATTTGTCGTTGTGGCAACCATGTTAAGGATAAGGCTCGTGCCACTCGTACCACCAATGCTAGTGAACGCAGTCGCATCGTCATTGTAACCCTGGTTGTGATTGGTCGTTGTCGGGTTATTGGTTGGATCGAGGGTGACATTGTTTGTTGCAAGGAAGCTGTTACTGAGCTTTACATCTTGTTCGATACGATTCAGAGCATCTTGGACGTTATATGAAAGCGTGTTTGACGCACGAGAGGCGAGTACTTCGCCCGTCATAGCAATGATAGCCGTCAAGAATGCGCCGATTGCCAAGATAACGATAGGGGCAACAACGAGCATTTCGACGAGTGTGAATCCTTTTTGCGGCTGATGCTTAAAGAGACGCATTACTTTGCTCCCGCAGAATACAATGAAAGGATATCAGCTAGAGGGAGGGCACGGTTATAAAGACGAACATCATCGACTGCACCATTAAAGAAACGTGATGTTGAGGGTTGCCCACCGCCAATGTACACAGCTTGTGCTCCGGGAGGGTAGGGTCCCGTGCCCGCGTATGAACCCGTTGATACACCGTCAAGATATGCCGTTGGAACGCCCGATCCATCGATAGTCATGACGACATGATGCCACCCAGTTCCCAAGTTGGTACCTGTAACGATCCAGCGAATCCCCTCGTATAGCATGATGATTTTTGTTCCAGGGCTACCGTTGTCAAATGACGTATTACCTATGCCAATACCGTATCCCGCACCACCAACTTTTACGAAAAACCCTGCATTTGTTGCTGTTGGATTATAAACCCAACAGGATATAGTGACATTCGTCGCTCCAAGCCCAAAGCCAGAGTTTGTGGTAATCGACGAATTCGATCCGTTAAATGAATACGCCATGTCCGATTGTCCAGCTGCATTTGTTGTTGAAGTCGCATTTGTAATGACCCCATTCGGACTACCAATAGCTGTGTTGGCATCGCCATTTAGTTTCCACCAGGCGACAAGTCCATTCGTAATGTCGCCACTTCCTGTGTTACCCGATGCGCTGACAAAGGTTGCGTAGGTAACGGTTTGGACAGGCGAGTTGTAGTTGAGTGTTACGGTTACTTTTGAAAGGCTCGAGCTACCGTCAGGAAAGCATGTCACGGTAACATCGACGGTGACGTTCTCAAGTCCATCGACCGATAGGGGCGCATCAGTGAGGGGGGTTGACGGTGTGCAGGGGATAGTCGTTGATGAAGCAGCATATTGACGCATGTAATCGTAGGCGACGTTTGCCGCACGAGATTCGCCACGCGTTGCTCCACCATCTTTAATAACTAGGTTGAAGAGGCTATAGGCGGCAATTAAAAAGGCAGCTGCAACAAAGAGCGTGATAAGTAGCTCAACTGCGGTGAATCCGGATTGTTTATGGGATTGTTTCATTATTGGTTTTTACTCGTTACTTTATACACGGTATTATCTGCTTCAAGTCGGTAGAAGAGGTTGAACTTACGACAGTCAATATCACCCGATGCGCAAAGGGTCCCGTCAGATTTGATCGGTTGATACACGTATTGGTCTTTAGTTGGTTGGGGCAATACTCCAGCAGTCGTTTGTATTGCGGGAAGTGAGCCTGCATTTGTCGATGCCAGGAACGTTTGCGTTACATCGGTGGTTCCTGGAGGCAGGAATGATTTTATATTCGCATCGCGCAAGCTTGTCGTGATTGTGGTAGCAGGTCCAATAAGTCCCAAAGAAGGGTAGCGGGCAAAGTTTACCGTGCCATCTGTGCCACCGGTGTAAAATGCTTCAAGGTTACTGGCAATTGCCTCGATATCGGCTTTACGTTCTTCATCGCGAGCATTCATTTGTGTTGAGCCAATGTTAACAACTGCTAAGGTTAGCAGAATACCCATAATCGTGATTGTAATAATCAACTCAACAATCGTGAACCCACGCCGTGTCATGCTTATAGCATAAGGGGTTTTATGCTAATTCGCAAGCTAACTAAGCTCGAGTGGCTCTTGTTCAATTTGGATTCTAAATTTGTCACGAACGGCACCAATAACTTCATCACGAGCAGCAGCGAGGTCAGCATAGCCAGTCGCTGATTCGTTGATGAGAACGAGGGCGTTTTTATCATGAACGCGCATACCATGTAGCAGCTGCCCTTTGAGGCCAACTTGCTCGATAAGCCACCCAGTTGGGACTTTTGAGTGGCCGTCGCCCATATCGAATACTTTCATGTCTGGATAGGACATTTGTAGATCGGCGAGTTGCCAGTTTTCAATGATGGCATTTTTAAAGAATGAACCAGTATTTGGTTTTAACCCAGGGTCGGGCAGTTTTTCGGTTCGGATTGCGATCACTGCTTCGCGCACTGTTTCGCCGGTGAAGAAGGTGACTTTATGCGCGTCGAAATACGTTTGGAGCGCATCGTAAAAAGGAGGTTGGGGGAGACTTTTTGATAGTTTCAACGTAATGCTTGTGATGATGTAGCGACCCTTTTCGTTGCCTCTGAAAATACTATCTCGATAGGCGAATCCACAGGCTTCGTTTTCTAGGACAACGAATGTTTTTGTCTGTGAGTCATAGGCTTCGAGGGAAACCAGAGTGTCAGCGATTTCTTGGCCATACGCACCGACATTTTGGACTGGCGCCGCACCGGATGTTCCGGGAATCATGGACATCGCTTCGATACCGGATAAATGCATGTCAACGGTTCGCTTGACGACGGAATCCCAACTCTCCCCTGCCCCAATTTTTATTGTTGTTGTGTTTATGTCATCATTAATAATTTCAAACCCGGGGATACGGACGCGAATAACGATACCTGGATATCCTTCGTCTTTTGCGATGACGTTACTTCCGCCACCCAAGATAAATATCGGCAGGTTTTTTGAAGTTGCGTTGTCGTGAACCGCTTTGACTTCTTCAGCAGAACGAACTTCAACCATGAATTGGGCAGGACCGCCCAGTTTCATGGTTGTAAAGTTTTTTAGAGGAATGTTTGTATGTACTTCCATATCCGTTTTAGTATACCGCTAATGGCGCTGTAAACGAAAAGCCTATTTCTTAGGAGCTTTGATGACAAAGAAGGCAATCAACGACGCGGCAAGGGCGATGCAAGCACCAACAAGGAAAGCTGCGTGCATTCCTGCTACTTCGGCTTCAAGTCCAGTGAGCGCAGTCGGTGCCGTTGTGAGATTCGTGAAATAACTCGCCGCAGCTGATGTTGCAACGCCAGTTAAGATAGCAAGTCCCAACGAACCACCGATCTGTTGCGAGGTATTGAGTAGTCCAGATGCAAGGCCTGATTCGTTAGGCTTCACTCCTGAAGTCGCAGCAATCGTGCCACTGACGAAGCTCATACCAGCACCAAGTCCAAGCAGGATGAGAGCAGGAAGAACGTGTGTGAAGTAGCTACCGTCTACGGGGACGTGTGTCAAATAGAGGAGGGATGCTGCGATGAATAACGGTCCCGCAACGATGATAGGTTTAAAGCCGATTCGCTTCACAAGTCGAGGAACGTTAATTGCGGTCAGGGCAATAACAACTGGTGTGACAAGGAAGCTAAAGCCGGTCTTGACTGGGTCAAAGTGAAGTACATTTTGTAGGTACAGTGATCCGAAGAAGAATGTAGAGAACATGCTGGCGACAACTGGGAATAGGACTAAGTTTGCACCCGTAAGGTTACGATTCTTGAAAATACCAAGCGGAACAAGCGGGTGCTTTGCTCGCCTTTCGTTAAAGATAAAGAAGGCAAGAAGAATGGCTGATCCGGCAAAGTATGCCCAGGTTGCAAGTGATCCCCAACCATTCGTCGGAGCTTCGGCGATACCTGATACAAGGAGCAGCGCTGCGCCTGTGACAGAGATTGCACCAGGAAGATCGAGACTGGCATTCTTTTCTTCAGATTCATGTGTCGGTAGAAGACGCCATGCGGCTATAAAGATAAAGATACCGATAGGAATGTTGATAAAGAAATTCCAGCGCCAGTTGAGGTACTGAGTCAAAATACCACCAAGGAGGACACCGATAGCCGCACCGCCGGCACCAACTGATCCCCAAATAGAGAGAGCAGTATTACGTTCGTGTCCTTCATGGTAGGTCACTAGAATGATCGAAAGAGCGGCGGGCGACATTAATGCTGCAGCAAGTCCTTGAACTGCGCGAAGGATAATAAGCATTGATCCGCTTTGAGAAAGCCCATCAATAAGTGACGCGATAGTAAACAGCGTAATACCAATAAGAAACATTCGCTTACGGCCAAATAGGTCGGCTGCACGTCCTCCGAAAAGAAGGAAGCCACCGAAGGTCAACGTATAGGCGGTGACAATCCATTGAAGGCCTGAGCTGGTGAGGTTAAAGGTATTTTGGATGGCTGGAAGTGCAACGTTAACGACTGATGAGTCGAGAACGACCATCAATTGCGCGGCCGCAAGCAACACGAGAATGAGCCAATGATTTCTTGCTTTTTCAATCATGTAAAATAGAGATCTTTCTTATTTGAGCTTTATATTGTAAAATAGTATTAGTTTCATTATAAAGCTCAATAGTTGACTTTGTCAACTATTGGAAAGGAAGACTATTATGAGCTCATCATTATCACCATTTCATATCGCTCTCCTTGAGTTTTTAATGACCGCTAAACAAGGAATGATCAACATTGCTAAAGAGTACGACCTGACGCCTATCCAGGCAACGACATTGATACTTGTTGATAACGATCATCCGAAGCCAATGAACGCTTTTCAGAAGATATATAGCTGTGACGCCTCAAACGTTACGGGTATTGTCGATGGCCTTCAAGAAAAAAACCTCGCCTATCGTGGCGAACTTCCTGACGACCGTCGCGTAAAAACAATTCTTCTCACCCCCGAAGGTGGCGTGGTTCAGGAACGTCTTGTCGAAAGCATTACGCAAATTGATAACACTATTTTGAAAGACCTCACCGAAGAAGAGCTGGCGTCATTTAAGGCGATTATTATCAAACTTGCGACGCAAGATAAATAGGTTGATACTAAGACGTATGAAGAGAATAACGTGCAAGCAACTGGGTGGACCATGTGACACTGTATTCCACGCGAATACAGCCGACGAAGCAATCAAGTTACAGGATAAGCACCTTAAAGATATGGTTGCTGCTGGCGATACCGTTCATGCGGACGCCCTTAAAGAAATGAAGGAGCGATGGCGACATCCCTTCAAAGCTATGGGTTGGTATAACCAAACAAAGAAAGACTTTGCTGCTTTACCAAAAGAATAGTCTTCTAGTGTTTTCCGGTAGAACCGAATCCACCAGCACCACGATCAGAAGACGACAAGTCGCGGTGTGACGTTACCTTATGCAGTTCTGGAATCATTGCGATGCCAAAGAGTAACTGTACGATACGTTGTTGATGTGAAACGTTGAACGGTTCATTCGAATTATTTTCAATAAGAGCGCCCGCCTCACCACGATAATCTGGATCAACGGTACCTGGGCTATTAGCGACAGTAATACCGCGTGATGCGTATCCACTGCGAGGAGCTACCCAGTAAAACAATGGGAATTCCATTTCAGTCGCAATACCGAGTCCGACCATCAACCGCTCACCTTCAGGAAGGTCAACCGAGTACTTTGTTGGATCTGATTCATCGTCAACAACCCAGTCCTGAATTGTAGGATCAACCTGATCTTTCCAATCAGGTCCTATTTTATTAAAGTCACCAAGCGATCGCCGTAATGGATCGTCGCCTATTGGCTTTGAGAGTGGATCGACGATTGCACGTGCATAAGCATCAAATCCAATTGCGCCTGACGTTTGACGAGTTGGCTCTAAGCCGCCAGGAAAAACAAAGAAATTAGTTCTTGTGAACACTTCAAAGCTGGCAATGTCACCCATCGCATGGCGAAGATGCTCCAGCTCAGATTCGACAAATTTGAAACGTTTTTCTTGTTCCGGGTTGAGTTCTGGCATAGTTCCTCTATCTTATTTTTTATCAGACAAAGCTGCAAGCATAGGCTCGATACAAAAGAGACTTCTCAATTGAGAAGTCTCTCATCATTTCTTGGAGGGCCAGGTGGGACTTGAACCCACGACATTCTGCTTAAGAGGCAGACGCTCTAACCAGCTGAGCTACTGGCCCGAATTGTGTCGCAACCTTCAATAATGGAGGTAACTTGGTAGATTATACCTTTTTCGCCTCTGTTATGCAAGGCTACTAGCCTAGAAGTCGGCGATGACGATTTTCTTCATTTGAAGCATATGCTCAAATGCTTGTGGTCGCTTCATGTATTCGCCCATGTTCTCTGGAACAATTTGCCAACTGAGTCCGTACTGGTCTTTGCACCAGCCACATTGTTCAGCTTCCGGAACAGCTGAAAGTTTCTCCCAGTAGTAGTCAATTTCTTCCTGATCTTTACAAGTGACGACAAATGACACTGCTTCGGTGAATTTAAATTCGGGTCCGGCATTGATTGCGCCGAACAGGTTACCATTTAGCTCAAAGTCGATCGCTAATTCTTTCCCCGCTAGTGGTTTTTGGAAGTCAAGAAGGCCTTCTTCAGGGTAGTAAGAGGTGTCGAGCACCTTGCTGTTAGGGAAAACCGACGTGTAAAATGCAACCGCTTCTTTTGCGTTTCCATCGAACCATAAGTTAGGTGTAATTGTATTACTCATACTCTTACTATAACAAAAAGACCCGCATAGGGTCTTTTTAATAATCTTGGTACACCCGGCAAGATTCGAACTTGCGACACCTGGTTCCGAAGACCAGTGCTCTAATCCGCTGAGCTACGGGTGCATAGTGACAGAGGTAATTGTACCATATAACAGGCTGATTTTCTAGCCCTAGGCGATAGTGTATAGTAAGGCTATGAAACGAAATTACTTGGTTGGGTATAAGGTATTTTTTAGTCTTTTGGGCTTTAGTGCAATCGTCACGGAAGTAGCGGTATTGTGGGCGAATGGAAAATTAGTACCAGGGAACTTCTTTAGCTTTTTCACGATTGAGGCCAACATTATTGCTGCGGTCATTTTCCTCGTGAGTGCCTTCTTTGTATTTGCGGGTAAGAAAAGCACGAAGCTCGATTTCTTTCGAGGCGCGGCTACCTTTTACATGGTCGTTACGGGGATCGTTTTCTCAGTACTTCTTTCTGGCATCGAGGGCGTAGACCTGACAGCCGTGCCCTGGGACAATGTCGTACTGCACTACATTATCCCAATCGCTATAGCGCTTGACTGGATTACTGATTCGCCGAGTCGTCGCATTGCATTCAAGAAAAGTCTTTTGTGGCTGGTGTTCCCACTCGTCTACCTGATCTATTCACTTATTCGTGGTCCGATTGTTGGCTTTTATCCATACCCATTCTTGAATCCTGCTAACGGAGGCTACGGGCAAGTAGCGATCACCTCAGTATGTATTCTGATCGGTGGGTTTGTCTTGGTATATATTGTTACTCGCAACGGAGTAAAGAAGAAACACTAAACTGCTGAAGTAGCAGTTGGCTTTGCGCCAGTGTGTTCAGCGGCTTTGCTTGGAGCACCAAGTGTGTTGTTCCAAACTGACTTATCAACAGCGAGCCAGATCAACCAAACGATTGGAAGGAAGATAGCAAACAGTACGAAGGTACTTGATTTACCGAGTTTAAGTCCAATGTTGTATTCAGCGATAAGGACGTAGATGATGGAGACGATGTTGACGATCGGGAGGAGCGCAAGCACTGCCCAAAATCCTTGTTGGCCGCCTATTTCGAGCGTTTTCCAAGTGTTATAAAAAGGAACCCATGCAATCCAGCTGGCGATATGCGCTTTTTTGAAGATTCGTCCAAGCAGGATGCCGTTAAGGACATAAGCGACGATGAATGTGAGTATGTAGAAGATGGTGATACCGACAGCAAGCGCGCCGGATTGTTCTGGTGTGAGGTTTGAGCTCGTTGTGGTTGTGTAAGTGTAATCATATGAACTTTGTGCAAGTTGTAATAATGTATTCATGGTTTGATTGTACCATATGATTTGGTAAGCTTAGGTGCAGTGAAGATACTTAACGGAAAAGAACTCTCGGAATATATTACCGAACGACAGGCGCGTCAAATTAGGACGCTTCGTCAGGCGTATCATGTTATTCCGAAGCTTGCGATCGTCCAAACGATCGATAATGCAGTCATTGACACCTATGTTCGATTAAAACAAAGCTACGGTAATGATATTCTCGCTGAAGTTGCTGTCTACAAGATTGATCAAGCGGATCTCATAAGTACGATTCAGACTTTGAATGAAGACGACACGGTCCACGGCATTATTATCCAGTTACCTCTTGCCGATGTTTCTGAGACTGACGCCGCCGTTAATGCTGTCTTACCTGAAAAAGATGTTGATGGGTTAGGGGAAAACGCAACGTTAACACCAGCAACTGCGATGGCAATTGATTGGCTTGTTGCAGGATACAACGTTGAACTGCGGGGAAAACACATTACCATTGTTGGCAACGGACGACTCGTCGGTGCACCACTGGCGAAGCTATGGCGAACAAGCGGACTCGACGTGACCGTACTTGACAGTAAAACTGACAACTTCGCAAGCAATATCCGAAAAGCTGAAATTATTGTCACAGCGACTGGTGTCCCCGGGGTGATTACGAGTCAGATGGTACAACCTGGAGCGACTATTGTTGATGCCGGTACGGCGTCAGAAAATGGCAAACTGGTTGGTGATGTTGCAGACGACGTTCGCGAGCGAAATGACGTCACAATCACGCCGAAAAAAGGCGGCGTCGGTCCGTTAACGGTGACGGCTCTGTTTGATAATCTTATTCAAGCTGCGCGCACAACTGTCGACGAAAAGTCTTAAACGCCCTTAAACGCCAAGAGCTTCTTTGACGCGCGACACAACTTGTCGTGGAGTTAGTTCGGCCTTCACAATATAGCTGTGAATGCCTAGCCCGCGAATGCCCTTTGGGGCTTCTTCTTCGCCAAGGTTGGTGAGAATAATGACAGGAATATGTTTACCTTTTTCACTTTTACGAATAATAGTGAGGGCTTCTTCACCGCCCATTTCAGGCATTTGGAGGTCCATAAGGATAAGATCCGGTCCAAAACTTTCTACCATATCGACGCCACGCTCTCCGTTATTAGCGAGTTGGACATCAAATCCGTCAGCCTCAAATTTCATTCGGTACATTTGGCTGATAACAGGATCGTCTTCAATGATAGCAATTTTGGTCATGGTAATATGATACTACGCAATTACCCTCTGTCACAAGGCGTGATATAATGCCATTAGATTACCTAACAAATAAACACCCTGACTCTCCTTTTATGAAAGATCTCGCACCAACTATTTATCGTCAACGACTTGTCGTCGAAGGTTACCCAAAAGAACCTATCAGTGATCTGCAAATTAAGCAGTATTTATCAGAGCTTTCGGTCAAAATCGATATGCACCAGCTCATCGAGCCGGTAACGCATCGTAGTGATACTTTTGGTTGGGCAGGATGGATTCATTGGGAAACATCCGGAGCTCATTTCTATGCATGGGAACAACCCATCCTTTTCTACAGTGTCGATATTTATACCTGTAAGGCCTTTGATCCGAAGCTTGCTGCTGAATTTACGAAAGACTTTTTTGGCAGTGAGTCTGTTGAATTTCGTGAGTTCTAGATTATGGCAGATATCAATACCTCGTCGAACGAACACTTAGCGGATGATGAAGGGGTCTTCTATGAGTTGGCTCAAGTGACTGTCGACATTTTGACGAGACGTCTTATCGAAGAGCGCGGAGGTGAACTCCCGTCAGAATATCGCTTTGTCTGTTTTGAGCTTCCACCGGGTGATCCAAATGGCAATATTGCTCGACACATTGAACGTACGGTATTTGAAAAATACTTCGGGAATGATGCGACGGAGATGGCTCGAGAGTACGGACCATATGAGTCATCAAGCCGCTTCTTTTTATCAGTCGATCGTGAGAGTGGTAAACCGAGTGGCGCACTTCGTATTATCGAAAACTCTTCTGCGGGACTAAAGACTTTAAATGACATCGAATCAGGGGCATTCCCTGCAAAAGTCGACATGGAATTTGCGAGTATCCTCCATGGCATTGATGATATGAATACCGTTTGGGATGTAGGGACGGTTGCGGTTCCTCCCGAATATCAAAAGGGAAGTAAGGCGGCAAGTATACAGATGTATCGCGCAATGTACCAGTCGTCCGTGCATCATCATATTGATCACCTCGTCTCGATTATTGACGATGCACCGTATAAAAAACACGGGAGTACGCCACTTCGCGACATCAGGGATCGTTTAGGGGTGCCGTTTGTTGCATTAGATGGCTCCGAGCCAGCGCCTTACTTAGGATCGGGGAAAAGCCAGGCAGTACATGGCTATGTTCCAAAGTTTTATGAAATCATGCACGAATACCGACAAAATTCTTTTATCGGACAAGTTGCAATGAGAGATGCGTTACGTCGTTTGGTCGAAGGGACTGAAGACGATGCGATTGTCTTTAGTGACTAACCTGTAAAAAGTAAACCGCTTACGCTACACTGATCATATGGGATTAATAAGCATTCTTATTATATGCGTCACCAACTTGGCGTTGGGCCTTTTTGTGCTTTTGAGAGATTCAAAAGCCACGTTTGCACGCTCCTTCATGGTGATGAGCGTTCTTATCTGTATATGGATTACCTCTTCTTTCCTCACGGAATACTCAGTCGCAAGTCTTGAGCTGAATAATCTTGCTAATCGACTGAGCTTTATATCTGGCTATGGAGTCATACTTGCGGGACTTATCTTTACGTATTACTTCCCGCTTAAGCGTCGAGTGAGACGACCTGAAATTGCAATCATTAGTATCATCAGCCTTATCATTGTTGTGTTATCGGGCTCGTCACTCGTTTCGGGAGATGTCATTAGTGAGAATGGTAGCATTCAATTCACCGTCGGTCCTTTGATAGCCGTATATGTTATCGGGTTTGTCGGACTCCTCGTTCTTATTGGACGAAATTTATTGCAGCTACCACGACGTCTTGAGGCTTCCCGTAGGCTGCAGGCAAGGATATTACTCTTTGCGTTTGCTGTCAGTGCTCTATCCGGGCTTCTCGCAAACGTTATTCTTCCCTCGTTCAGTCAAAACTGGGACACGACACAGTTTGGGCCTTTCGCAACGGTTCTTTTAAGTGCTTTGATTGTGTATACCATTGCACGGCATGGTCTTTTCGATGTTCGACTCGCAGTCGTGCGAACAGTTGCCTACGTTTTGGCATTGCTCACGCTTGCCGTCCTGTATTACCTTGCAGCGCTGGGTATTTCACTTCTCTTCCTAAGTGACACGAATCTTATGCAACCGGCAGGAATTGCACTAGCTCTGGTACTCGCTTTTGTCTTTCAGCCTGTGCGGCGATTCTTTGATCAGCTTACTAACAAACTATTCTATAAGGACAATTATAATGTCGATGACTTCTTTTCTTCGCTGACGAAGGTATTGAACTCTACAACTAATCTTCATCGACTGCTTGAGCGTTCTGCGCAGGCAATTGCAACGACGCTAAAGGCTGAGCAAGTGTTCTTCTTCGTGAAGAAGACGACAACGAACCATCATGTGATCGTGGGAACAGAAGGCTTTGTAAAGATTGCGAGTGCGGACATTGAAGCGATTGGCGAGTACGGCAAGGAGCATCCAGGTATGATTCTTCGCTCTTTGTTGGAAGAGAATGAATCTATAGACCGACTACTTGCAAGTTACCGTCTAGAAATCGTGATGCCACTTATCCAAAACGACATTGTTATTGGCTACCTTTGTTTAGGCGAGCATCGGACCTCAAGCTATAGCCGTCGTGACGTTAAGGTCCTTCAGGCAATCTCTGACGAGCTGTTGATTGCAATTCAGAATGCGCTGTCGGTGCAGGAAGTCCAAGACTTAAACGCGACGCTTCAACAGCGTATCGACTCTGCAACGAAAGAACTTCGCGTCAGTAATGCACAACTACAGAAGCTCGATGAAGCAAAAGACGAATTTATTAGTATGGCCAGTCACCAACTTCGTACTCCGTTAACGAGTATTAAAGGATATATCAGTATGCTTATGGATGGAGACGTGGGAAAGGTCTCTAGAGAGCAGCAACACTTACTGCAGGAAGTGTTCATTAGTAGCGAACGTATGGTCCGTTTGATCGGTGATTTCTTGAATGTATCGCGTCTTCAAACCGGTAAGTTTATTATCGACAAACACCCTAGCGATCTTGCGAAGATCGTTGCTCAGGAAGTCGAAAGTTTGGAACCAAACGCTAGCGCTCATGGTCTGCAGTTTACGTATAAAAGACCAAAAAATATTCCTGAAATGAATCTGGATGAGAATAAGATTCAGCAGGTGATTATGAATTTTTGTGATAACGCGATTTATTATTCGAAAGAAAATTCAAAGATCAGTGTCAAACTTGCGATCGTGAATCACCAAGTTGAATTTAGCGTTAAAGATACGGGCATTGGCGTTCCAGAAGCAGAGCAGGCGCAACTATTTGACAAGTTCTTCCGTGCGACCAACGCACGAAAGCAGCGTCCTGACGGAACGGGCGTAGGTCTCTTCCTTGCTAAGAAGGTAATCGATGCTCACGATGGTGAGATAGTATTTGAATCAAAAGAAGGAAAAGGAAGTACCTTCGGATTTAGGCTTCCGATAAAGAAACACTAGCCGTTCGTTGCGATACGGACGATTTCAATAATGAGAATCACAACTCCGGCGGCAATCAGTGCAGCAATGATGATAGGACGAGCGATACGCTTGTGCTCGAACCACCATTGACTGACGGGATTGCGGTTAGCTGCAGTGATCTTTGTAATGACGGGACGAGCAATTGCGGCATCAACGCCGGTGTATGTTTTGTTCCGTTTTTTCTTTTGCTTGTTTGCCATTGAGTTTATTATAGCAAAAAATAACCCCCGCTTTAAAGGCGGGGGTTATTTGTCTGAATCGCTTCAGTATATCTCTTTCGAGAATGAGAGCGGTCAGACTCTTATTGGTTCAATGCGCGACGGCTAGCAACGTAATACGCGATGCTTGCAATCAGGGCACCAAGGCCAACAATGGCAACAATGTTTTCTGACATACCAGTGTGTGGTAGTTCAGGTGGCGTAACAGGAGGAGTCTTACAGTCGTCAAGGTTCTTTGAGTACTTTGAGCTGTCGAAGTCTGATTCCTTAATGTTTACGATTGTCTTTGTGCTTAATTGACACACGTTGATCGTACCAGGGGCACAAGTCTTGTTGATGGTAATATCAGCAGTACTTTCTTTGTATCCACCGCTAGTGGTTGCACGAGCAGTGTTAGTGAATGTGTTGACACCACACTTAAGTGCGGCATCAGCTGGAGCGGTCGCGCTAAACTTGAAGAAAGCGTTTCCACCAGCAGGTGCGTATGAACCGATGTTCAATCCGGTGGTAGTAATACCATCAGATGTCTTTTGGTATGCACCGGCAGTCTTTGAGTTTTCGATCAAAGAGCTTCCAGCAACATAGGTAACACCTGCAGGCAACTTGTCGCTAAGCGTCACGTTGTCTTGCTGAGTTGAACCAGTGTTTGTGTAGGCCACCTTGTAGATAACTGTTGCACCAGGTGTGGTTGTACCAGACTTAGTGTATGTCTTACCGCCGTCAACGCTGACTGTCTTTTCAACAGTAAAGTTAGGTTGAACGACAGTAAATTTGTACGTAACGTATCCGGCGTATTGGTTACAACCAGGAAGTGTTCCGTTGAGTGCATCGTATCCAAGAGGCGTTCCTGTTGTAAGGAAAGCGTCCGGAAGGTGTGCGCCATTTACTGCACCATTACTTGTAACAACAGCTGAATTAGGAACGTAACGAAGTGCAACTGCACCAGTGCTTCCGTTCTTTAGGTTCGCGCTGTCCCACACTGATGTTGGGTTTGCGTTTGATGAGTTGATGAAACCATCAACTGTGTCAGATGCGCTCGCAGCGATTGATGCAGGCATTTGCATACGAAGACTGACGTCTTTTGCAATACCAACACCTGAGGCGTTGAGGTTTGATGCGGCGTTGTTGTGGTAGTACACTTCAACGTCGTATGTTTTACCAGGTTGTAGGGTAACATCTTTACCGTAAGTAGTAGATGCGCTGTCTTCTTTGACACGAACAAAACTTCGTTCGTCACCAACCTTAGGGTTGTCTGTGATTGAGTTAAACGTTACATAGGGAGCTGGGCTCGCGTACGTAAAGGTTGCTCGCTCTGGTCCATAAGCGTGTACGGCAACTGGAACAATAATTGCGGCTGCAATAATTGCGACAACTGCACTAAAACGTTTAGGAGCACGACGGATGAGGGAAGTTAATTTACTCATTGTAATCTCCATTCTTGATATATCTCGCAGATGATATCAAATAATTATTATTGAATTGATTCACATTGTTGCCAGGTTGTTAACATTTTCAAATCAGATCATTACACAAGTGCATCTCCTGTACGGACGAGTTCTTTAAGGGAACTCACGAGGAGTTTCAACTCAAGTCTTGGTGAACTAAATCACGGCAAAACGAGTAAAAACTCCTCGGAAAAGCTATAGGAGACCATCCGGGGGTGGTGCGAAAAAGATCGCACCACCCTCGGACCTTCTAGCCGTCGGAGTCCCTGATGGGAGTTCCGGGGTCGGAAGGTGTTGGTGCTTGTGTCACGACCGGAGCAGGTGAAGCCGACGGTGCAGGGGTTACCCCCTTCACCGGTACCGAAGTACCTGAGTCACCCGTGGTGGGTGTGGTCGGATTCAGCGGGTTGGTCTTTGCCGGCGGTGCTGTGGGCTGAAGGGTGTCCGGTCCGAGCGGCGTCGTTCCCACGGGGGGAGTGACGTCGTTCTTGGGATCCTTCGGCGTGAGGCACTTGAGCGGAACCGTGCACGTCGGTGGCACGCAGTTGTTCTTCTCCTTGCACCCGGGGGTGTTCGTCGTTGTGCAACTGTGTGTGATGGTCACCACGCATCCCGGTGATGGGGGCGGTGTGACCGTGGGCGTTTCGCAGTTGAAGCCCGCGAAGCGTCCGTCACCGGTGTTGAAGCCGACCTGAAGCCAGCAACCTGTCTGGCCCTTGAACGTCAGCTGGACGGTCACGAACTCTCCCACATACTGGATGCGGTTGAGCTCGAACTCCTTGACTGTGTTTTCGGGGTCGTTCGGGTTGACGGTCATCGCGCCACCGGCTTCGCCTACCACCAGGTGGTAGTTGAAGGAGGTGCTGTGCTGACCGACGCTCTCGTGGTTGAGCTGCTCGAGGAGCATCACGACCAGTGCGAGTTTCTTGGCTGCGATCAACTGCTCGGCCGGCGAACCGTCCATAGCGGCTTGTGCCCAGTCGTTGATACCAGCGGGGTCCGCGAATTCCTTGAGCCAAGGGTTCAGCTCGAGGAGGGACTTGCCGCCGACAATGGAAGAGTGAGCCAAGCCACTCCCGACATGAGCACCGTAATCGGGCTCAGACAGGATGTAGGCGTAGATCTCTTCCATCGACTTGGTCGCGATCGGGGGGCGGACCGAATCGGTCCAGACCCGGCCGGGAAGGTTCGAACCGACCATGAAGGTCGGACGAGTTACCTTATCCGTTGTCGTCATTCCGCCAGTGGTGGCGGAGTACTTGTTGACCAAGTCGACGAAACGGGTCGGGTACTTCCAGGTCAGGTGACCCCAGAGGCTTTCGTCGAGCGTAGCGCTCGACTCGGCGTCCGTGACGCTCGGCTGTGTTACCACAGCCGGGTGGTTCGTCGGGGACGGAGACGGTGTTGCCGAGGCGGTGGTTGAAGGCTTGGGTGAAGGCTCCGAGGAGTCCGCACCCAACTTCAGGCTGCAACCCGTGAGGGTCAGTACAGCCACCACCGTCAGTCCGATCAAGGGGACCACCCTGTTCATGCGAATCATGGTGCTCCTTACTTGGTGGAAATGGACTTTGACTTGAGGGTACGCGTGATCCAGCCATACAGCTTGATCAGCGCGAAGAGTGCCGCAACAATTGCCGCGTCGAGGAGTCCCCATCCGAACTGGCCGAATGAGAACGCCTTACCTGGCAAAAGAATTAGCAACAACACCGCCGTCGGGGCGATGATGAGATCGGCAACACCCAGCGCGAAGCCGGGCCACTTCTTGGTCGCGGGGTGGGAAACCCACCACATGACGTACACGGCGATGCCGACGAAGTAGGGAACGGTCAGTCCTAGCCAGAAGCTGGGGCTGAACGAACCGAGGTTGAAGCCGATGACTGTCGCGAGCCCGATCAGGATGATTGCGAGGACCGTGAGGCCGAACGCAACGCCTGAGTCGAACAGCTGGAAGGTGTTGGCCTTCTTGACGGTCGAGGTGGTTGTAGTCGTGGACATGGTAATACTCCTAGATTCTCCCCATGGGATAGGTGTGCGGTTGCACAACGAATTGTGTTTCCACAGCTGCATCCCCGGGGTTCGGGAGCAGCATCTCAATCAACCGTATAGATAAACTGAGAAGCTGCTCCCTATAGGAGTAACCTATAGCTTTCAGTGCGTCAAAAACGTGTAAACACATTCAGGACATGCACTGTAATGATCTGACTTGTTAATGACCTCCTCACCCTGGTTAGGTTCTCACACCTTACCCGTGAATGATGTTATAAATCTACCACATAAAGCATAAAAAGTCAATACCTTAAACAATATAAACCTTAAAAGCGCAAGCTTTATATGGGTGTATATAGGAGAGACGCTATAGCTAGTGTCGTTAACAGGGGCGTAACACTAAATATGATACTATTTGACATCCGTTGTCAAGGGGAGTATATTTACCGCTTATACAAACGAGTAACAGGAATATTCGTTGTGACCGAAGCGAAAGCTTAGCGTGGCTGTGTTTCTAGGAAAGACAGCTGTCATATCAGTAATGATTGTATATATACCCTTGGGAAGGGGTAAAAGTGGAATGTACGTATAGCACCGAGGACATGAAGGGTTTGGTCGGGGATTATCTCCTTCGACCTACCTCGCTGTCAAAGGGTCAGAAAACCCGTCTTCGTGATGGATTCAACTCGGGTGATAACAAGCTGATCAACAGGGAGGTGGGCAACATTCTGAGCGACATCCGTGCAACGGATTCAGAATTGGCCACCAGGCTGATCAGCTTCACACCGCACGACTCCTGTCAGATCTCGCTCATCCGCGAAGTTCTGCTTGAGACCTGGAATACGGGCAAGCTGAACACCAAGCCGATCCCTATGATCGGTGCACGACCCAGTTCCCGCCTCCTTCCTTCGGAGGCAATGGCGTGACCGCAGAAGGCCCAAAAGGCCCACCACCGTGGTTGCGCTACCCCATCTTCTCTTCGAAGATCGTACCTCCCGAGCCGACGACCCCACAAGGGTCAATGGTGCTCGAGTTCGAATCGAGAACATGAGGTAAATTGAGCTGTCAGGGCTCCTAACCTTCTGGGAGGGATAAGCATTGTGGACACGACGAAAGTTGTGCCTGGCTTATCCCTCCTGGGTTTACTCACCTTCAGGGTGTTTTTTTATTGCAAAAAAAGAGGATATATTGTAAAACTAATAAAAGTACGACGTCGTCAGTCTGGCGTCGTATTGTATTTCAATCGTTTCGATCAAAGGAGTACCTTAGTGACACTAACTGAGGTCAAGGCATATGACTCGATGCGTCCGCAAGGACTACGAAAGAAAGGAAAGACCAGCAAGTCCAAACACCAGTTCGTTCCGACCGAGGCGCAGATCATCCGTGCCATGGGAAGAATCGAGGGCATGCTCAAGAAGTACCACGGCGCGTTCACGTGCCTGGCATCGAAAGAGCGTGTTCATCGAGAACTAGTGGGCGAGATTCATTCTCACGGATCACAGTTGGGGCGAGGCCCTGATGAGATCTGCGAGACGATTCGCTTGGCACTCGTGCGTCTCACCGACGAAGGCAAAGTCCGCTTCGAGGAGAACGCCGAAGGCCATCTGTACTTGATCCTGAAGTTGTGGCGCCACGGAAGGGCACACAAGGACAAGTACCGGCAGCAACGGCCAGGAAAACGTAACCGCTTCAGGGCGGCCGCATAAGACTCACTGGTGAGGAGTGTTGATAAAAGTGTAGATGCGTGACCATTTCATGGCTCACACTACTACCAACAACACTCCTCACCGGATCTTCCAACCCTACGAAAGCTCAGTCGCCCCTAGTCAAAGAGGGGTTTTTTTGATACAATTCTCCAGTCGAACCTAATATGGTCTCATCGTCTAACGGTTAGGACACCAGGTTTTCATCCTGGCAATCGGAGTTCGATTCTCCGTGAGATCACCAAAGAAAGTGACCCATCATGTATGGGTCTTTTTCTTTGCTCAGAATTATTGACTTGTATACTGCTCGTGGTTCATAATACAGGGTAAAATAAGGCGTAAGGTTGAATTAGATATAAGGCATGTCACGACTTCCAACAGTTAATGGTGATAACGGCACGTGGGGGACCGTCCTCAACGATTTCTTATCTGTTGCCCATACTGCTGGCGGAACACTTGTCGACGGAACCGTTTCGAATTCAACTATCGTTGACGGAACAATTGCTCTTACGAAGCTTGCAACAAGTGTCCAAACCTCTTTAGGAAAGGCTGATGCGGCCTTAGCAGCATCTGGACTTGATGCAGCAACGGCGACGTTGGTAGGCAGTTCATCATCAACAGCGACGGCAATTAATTCAAAGATTAGTGCTGCAACCAGCGGTTCAACCAATACCTACATTCTTGCACCTGCTGATCCAGATCCAACGACAGGCTCTCCGGCGGGATTATACTTCCGGAGAACGACCTAGTGCCTGCGCCAACAGTTGTTGGATCGGCTACGTCAGCGTGGAATGCAAGTGCAGTTACAACACTTACTATTAATAAACCTACTGGCGTGCAGGACGGTGACTACCTTGTTGCGTTCCTTAGGGCACAGAGTGCCGGTGCAACGGCCGACTGGACGAGTTCCGGGTGGTCGCGAATTTCGTTTGCTTTTGCGGCTAGTCAAGCGGGTCCACGACTGATAGGCATTTATGCGCTACCAGTCCCTAGCGCGGCGTCACTGGGCGCAACTAGCTTTACGTTTACTTTTACCGGAACGACGAGTCGTGTTATTGGCACTATCGCTATCGTCAGGGGTGTTGACCTTACGTCGCCCGTTGTTGCGACAAGCCCTTCTTACGGTGGTACAAACATTACGAACGGAACTCGTATTACTGGGTATACCAACAGCGCGACAACGAACGCACTTTCTCTGGGCATGGCTGGTGGTGAACTTGTGGCTGGAAATACGAATGCAATAACAATTACATCGTCCGCTACGGTCAGCACTATTTATACTAACGATACTGCAAACGATGGGACCTCCGGGACGACTGGTTCGCGTACAGCTATCATAGCCGTCTCTTACCCGGGTTTGGCGACGACATCCCAGGTAGACATTGCTTGGGGAACAGTTGCATCCCCGGGCTCGGAAGGGGTGACCTTGAGGGGGCTTTCTTCAAACGCCGCACCGACTGCGGCATTTGGGTATAGCACGACTGGGCTTCAAGTTTCAGTCGATGGGACGACATCAAGTGATAGCGATGGTTCGATTGTATCGTATGACTGGGATTGGGGAGACGGGACGACGCATGGCACGGGAGCTACCACAACCCATACATATGCCACCGCAACAACATATACGGTAGCATTAACAGTAACGGATAATGGAGGAGCAACTGGAAATGCGACCTCATCGGTAACAGTTACTGCGCCCTCGACACGTCCAACGATTGTCGGGACACCTACTTATGGTCAGCAAACTGTCACGACTGCGCATAATGTTGTCATAGCTAAGCCCGCAGGTGTGGCTGACGGCGACTGGCTTATTGCAAGTCTTCGCTCTCAAGATGCGACAGCAACAGTCGATTTTAACCTTTCGGGTTGGACGAGGGTTGGAAACAGCTTCACGTCCGCGAGTGCTGCATCTCGTATTGTAGGATTTTATGCGAAACATATTGCTACGGCCAGCGCAGAAACAGCGACGAGTTATACATTCTCATGGACTGGTGGTGATGCACGTGCTGTCGGTATGATATTCCGAGTCCAGGGCGCAGATCCAGTTACCCTCGTTGATGCCTATTCAACACCCTATTCGACAACGGGCATTACTAATGGCACGCGACTGGCGTCATATTCGGTGCCCGATTCGAATGGGTTGCAGCTTGCGGCTGCAACAAACGAACAGACATCTCCAAATGCGTCTGAAACGGTGAGTCATACTGCGGGGTATAATTTTGTCGCATCGGTATTTTCATCCTCTGGGACAGGCTCCTCTCGCACCACGCTCGAGCTCTATCAAAAAGGTCAAGATGCGGGTCCGACGACGCAAATGGATGTTACCTGGGCAGCTGTTTCTTCACCAAATATTCAATCCATCGTATTAAAAGGTGCCACAGGGAGTAACATTCCGCCGACGGCAGGATTCACAGCCGCTTTATCAAGCTATACAGTGACAATTACGAGCAGTGCCACAGATTCGGACGGGACGATTGCTTCCTATGACTATGATTGGGGAGATTCAACCTCTCATGCAACAACCGCTAGCCCAACACACACGTACGCTTCGGCTGGAATATACACTATCACGCAGACAGTTACTGATAATAGCGGCGCTACCTCAACAGTTTCAGAAAGTATCTCTGCTCCAGCAGGTCTACCGCCAGTTCCGCATTTTGGAGCAGGTGACTCAACGACGGCAAGTTCAGCCGGTGCGGCAACGCTTGCGGGCTCCAAACCGACAAATACTGCAAACGGAGACCTATTAGTGGCATATGTGTACAGTCAGAACACATCAGCAACTGTGAGCACCGTCCCTACTGGATGGACATTGGCTGCAAGTTACTCTACTCGTTCAGGTGGTATATACACAAAACCAATTCCGACCGCAAGTGCGGAGGTTGCCACTAGCTACACGTGGGCATTATCGGGATCAGGGCGTTTGATCATTAACATTTTTCGAGTAACAGGGGCAGACCTAACGAATCCTATCGATGTTGCAGGAACGCAGGCGGCCGAAGTTGGGACAGTTTCTTCATATTCGGATACTTCAGTGACGACAAACTACCCGAGCAGTTTGCTTTTAGGGTTTAACTTTTGGAATAATTCATCAACAACAGTCACGACGGTTAGCGCTCCAAGTAGTATGTCGGCGGGCGATCAAATTTCGTCACCGACGACGGGTAATACCTCGGGTACATTTGTTGGCTACCAAGCACTTGCTACTGTCGGTGTGACAGGGACTCGTGCTTTTGGCTATTCGCCAGCACCAGTGAACGGGGCTGGACTGATGCTTGCTATCAAGCGGTCTACTCCGAACCCCGTTGCGAGCTTCACGACATCATCTGTTGGTCAAACACTGTCAGTCAACGGTTCAGCTTCAGCCGCTACCTCAGGAGCAACGATTACCGGATATGACTGGGATTGGGGAGATTCGACAACCCACGGTACGGGCGCAACGACGACTCATGGGTATGCAGCCAGGGGAACGTATACGGTGACATTAACGGTGACTGACAGTGCGGCACTCACAGGTTCTCAATCGCGGACAGTCACAATCACCGACGATGGGTATGCGGGAATTTGGCGTGATAGTGGCGGTGTGAATCACCCCGGTGTTTTGTACTATTGGGACGGGACGGCGAAACATCCATTTGGTTCGACGCTTATCAATATCTTTAATCCGTACACGGTGACGCAGTTCTTGTCAGCTACGCACTCGCCATGGTTCTCGGCACACCGTGGATTCTCATATAGCTACCCGGAAGAGACACTCTATGGCTACCGAGGCGCTACCGATTACGGTATTAAAGCGATCGAAATATCTGCTCAGATGTCAGCTAGCGGTACATGGTGGTGCTTCCACGACGCAACGACAGATCGGACGACAGGCGTATCGGGAACGATTTCTGCAATGACGGACGCGCAAATTTCTGTTCTTAATAATCAAGGATCAACCGCAACGGCAAATCCTGGACAGCCAGCTCGACCGACGGCAAAATTGACAGATGTTTTAGATCAATACTATAAAACGCATGTGATTATTATTGAGGACAAAACATATAGCCATACAACCGCAATGTTGAACTTGATGGACAGTTATGGGACATCGGGTCGACCAGCTACCGAGATATTCATCTGGAAAGTCGCTTCATCATCAAGCAAAACGAACTTCTTCGACCCAGCTGCGGCTCGCGGATACCACCGTTGGGCATACATTTTCGATAGCTCTATGTCGACAGAGTTTCCTGCGCTTCCTGCTTCAGGAAAAGCAGATATGATCGGAATGGATTACAACTCATCCGATGCGACGCTGAGTTCTGCGATTGCCCTTTGTATATCTAATGGAGTGATGCCAACAGGTCACATTATTAACTCAACCACGCAAAGGGACCGAATGCTCGGCCTCGGGATGAAGGGGCTGATGATGTCTAGTAAAGACGCAATTCCACCTTGGTACAATACCTGGTAGAGCGTTAGTTGATAACTGCGGTATACGTCACGTTATCAGTGTAAGAACCACTGGGAAGGCTACTGCCTGCACATACGCCGTACCATACGGATGTGTTGACGGCACCCGTGTCAGCAACACTTGTTGTGCGAATCGTTCCAGGTGTTCCTGACGAAATCGGGACACCCGCATAGGTTTCGGATGGAATAGCGCCGCTCGAGACTGAGGAAGTTGGTCCCGCGCCAAAGCCTGCAATACTATCTACGCGGTAGCCCCAAGTGTTCGCCGTGAGAACTGCTGGAGATGCAGGGGTTGCACTGCTTGCTGCAATGGTCGTCGGTCCAACGAGTGTGTTTGTCGTGTCTGTGTCGGTCAACGTTACGGTGTATCCAGTACTTGCGTTCGTTGCCACCGTAACGATGTCGTTATTGACGGTACACCTCGTTGATCCAACAGCAGGCGTGACGTCAGCGGACAGCGAACCACTGGTCGTGAGGCTAATTCCACACGATCCATACTGACAGCTCCCGTAAGTGCCTGCTGAGTAGTTCATGCCCGCGACCGAATGTGCCAATAGGGCCCACGTAATGACTGCTACGAGTATGGCCGCAGCTAAAGTAAGGTAATTGGCACGAACCTTCGTTATAGCTGCCTGGAGCATCTTACACGTCCTTTGAACGTCGTCGTCGACGTGATCGTTCGATTGGGACGCCGATCAGGATACCGATAAGGAAGGCGATTGCGCCAAGTAGCCATGGATTGATAACATAAATCTTTACATCAGGGAGTGTCTTTAGTACGCCTGCTATTGTCGCACTCCTGTGAACGGTATACACCCCGATGAGTGCCTGGGGGGTAAATCCAGATTTAATTTCACGTTCCGTTTGGGGGAGGACGTAGCGGTCAAAGCTGGCTTTTAGTACCTCTTTACCAGTCATATCAGTGACAGAATAGGAGGCAGTTGTAATAAAGTGCGTACCGCCGCTATTGCTGACCTTTAGTCCGATAGGGATAGCGCCAACAAAGTGAATGATTGGCAGTGGATCACCGGTAACGTTACCACCACTCTTGATATCGCCATTGACGGTAATATAGAGGATGCTTCCTACTCGGTTGTGAGAAACAACACCTGATTGAGCGTTGTCACTACTGGTTTCTGCAAATAAAACGGCGTAGTACCCACCAGGTGCAGTGTTTTGGGGGACATCGATTGTGTAAGGAACGGTCAGCGTATCGCTTCCGTTTACTGTCGTGCTTGTTGTCGATAGATGAATCCATTCAGAAGGGTCGACAGTGCCAGGTATTTGCGTAAATTTAGGATCGTAATCCTCACCGCTGACGTGGTAGGGAGACGTCGAGAGCGTCACCTTGAAGGAGCCATCTCCTCCGTTGATAATATCGACACTCCGCGCAACGCTACTTCCTGGATTAATCGCAACGTCAGTAGAAGCAGGGGTGACAGTAATCGCTTTCGTCCCTGGCGTTGGTGTCTGGGCATGAACCGTCGTGTGCCCAATCGTGGCAATAGCTAGGCCGATGATGAAGACGGGGATGAATCGGCGGAAGCGGTGTACCATGGAATCTCCTAGTTAGCGAGCGCGGTGTAAGTCACACTGTTGGTGTATGTACCTGATGGCGTAGCTGTACTGACAGCAACACCGTACCAGACAGTTGTCGTGTCATTCGTTGCGGTTGTTGCAGTTGTCTTAAGCGTTTGCGGCGAGGCAGTTGCAGGAACGGCTGCGAATTTAATTGCACCGATTGCGGCGTTTGCTGCACCAGTTGTTGGGCCAGCACCGAACGTACCAAGGCTATCTACACGGTAGCCCCATGTGTTAGCTACTTCGGCAATAGGCGTTCCGAATGTACCTGCAGTTGCAGGGATGCTGTTACCGCCTGATACAAGTGCGCTTGCCGCGCTTGTTTCGTTAAGTTTTAGCGTGTACCCAGCTGCGTCGTTTGTACTGACGGTAATAGTGTCACTTGCGATGGTTTGAACACCGGTGGGTGTTGGTGTTGAGTCAAGGTTAACGGTACCAGAACTTGTGAGCAATGTGATGATTGAACCGATAGCTGAGCTAACTGTGGTGGTAGTCGTTAAGGCATTTGCTTGTACAGATGATACAACAGCAACGAACACGATAGCGAAAATGGGTACTGACGCGAGGACGGTGACCTTTTTAATAGATTGGTTCATATGTCTGGATTTCCTTTTTGTGTGATGGATTCGACTTAATTGCTTATTACGTATGGTCTCATTAAAACATAAGGAATATTAAACTACAACAAGATTATGCTTCAGGGGTGAAATTGTGGACAAACAGCGTCTAGGGGGTTTAAAAAACACCTTAAAGAGAGTAAAATATTCAAGTTATGGCAATTATATTTAAACGAACAAAAATTTTAGCAACGCTCGGACCAATTACGAGTACTCCCGAAATGATCACTGACCTGATCGCCGCGGGGACAAATGGCTTCCGACTTAACTTTAGTCACGGTGATTACGCAGAGCGTGATGATCAAATCAACTGGATTCGCGAAGCGAGTCGTAAAAACGGTAAACCGGTCGCAATTCTTCAAGATCTTCAAGGTCCAAAGATTCGTCTCGGTATGTTAAACGAGAACATGGATGTCAAAAAAGGTGACGAAATCATCCTTGATAACGCTGCTGAACATAATGGCAACGTGCTTCCTATCCAATATAACCTCGCTGAAAAGGTAAAAGTAGGCGAACCTATTTATATCTTTGACGGCAAGGTTCGTACGACGGTTATTGAGATTACTTCAGACACTGCAATTAAAGTACGTATCGAAAATGACGGCACGCTTATGAGCAAGAAGGGGATTAACCTTCCTGATACTGACTTCGGTGGTGACATTTTGACTGCCAAAGACCTCAAAGACATCGAATATGGTCTTACAAAAGACATCGACTTTGTTGCTCTCAGCTTTGTGCAGAGCGTTGATGATATCAATAACCTTCGACAAATTCTGGTCGCTGGTGGTTCTCACGCGCAAATTATTGCCAAGATTGAAACCAAAGCAGCCATTAAAGATGATGTTATGGAACAAATCGTGATTGCCTCTGACGGTATTATGGTTGCTCGTGGTGATCTCGCCGTCGAAGCAGGCGCAGAAGTTGTGCCTATTGTGCAACGTCGTCTTATCTCTCTGTGCCGCAAGCACGGTAAGTTGAGCATTGTTGCAACACAAATGATGGCAAGCATGGTTGATAACCCAGAACCAACTCGCGCTGAAGTGAGTGACGTCGCAAATGCCGTTATTCAAGGTGCTGACAGCGTTATGTTGTCTGACGAGACCGCTAACGGTAAATACCCACTTGAAACAGTTGGTGCAATGAAGCGAGTTATTCTGTATACGCAAGAGAATGTTCCCGTTTCGCCACTTCACGACTATGCAATTGCAAAGAACGTTCAATTAGATGCAATTAGCGCCGCAGCAGTGAGTCTTGCGGAACAACTGAACGTTGATGCAATTATTGCCGAGACAAAATCAGGCGCAACAGCAGCGAATATCGCCGCACACCGTCCAAACCTGCCTATTATAAGTGTGACAAGCGAAATGCGTTCAGCACAGCAACTTGGGCTTAACTATGCAAACCGTAGTTATGTTCGTCCAGACAGCGAAGAATCTGGATTTGATCTGTTTAAAGAGCTAAAAGCAGATGGCTTATTCGGCGAAGGTCCAGTGACGGTTATTATCGTGAGTGGACAACAGCCGGGTATTATCGGAACTACTGACACAATCAAAGTCCGCGTGCTAGAATAAAAGCATTAGTGTAAACGGTGGGTAAATTGATGGGCTTCTTTAAACTGACAATTCGTGACGTACCACTCGACAACCAGGTTGTATTGGTACGAGCCGACTACAATGTTCCTCTTAGCAGTGAAGGCAAGATTAGCGACGACCTTCGCATCAAGGCCAGTCTTCCGACGTTGCACTACCTGCACGATCACAACTGTAAAATTGTTATTATGAGTCACCTCGGTCGTCCAGAAGGCCGAGATCCTAAGTATAGTTTGAAACAAGTCGCAACACGTCTTGCGGAACTAATGGATCACCCAGTTATCTTTGTCGACGACACGATCGGCGATAAAGTAAAACAAGCGATCAAGCAAGCGCCAGCTCACTCAATTATCCTGCTCGAAAACCTCCGTTACTATAAAGAAGAAGAAGCCGATGATGAAAGCTTTGCAAAGAACATCGCTGAATCAACGGGCGCCCGTTACTTTGTCCAAGACGGCTTTGGCGTCGTTCACCGCGCGCATGCCAGTACTCATGCCATTACGCTATGTATCCCAAGCGTTGCTGGACTACTTTTGGAGCGTGAGTACACAACAATTACTGGCGCAATGCAGAATCCAGAGCGACCACTTGTTGCCGTCATGGGTGGCGCAAAGATCAGTGACAAGATTGCCGTCATCGAGCGATTTGTTGAAGTTGCAGACAAGATTATTATTGGTGGTGCAATGGCCAACACTTTCCTTGCCTATAAGGGTGTCGCGATGGGCGCAAGCAAGCTTGAATCTGACCAAAATGAAACACTGGACCGTATTTATCACGCCGCCCACGAAAAAGTAGGCGATGACGTCGACAGCTTTATTGTCCTGCCTTCTGATGTTGCGGTTGCAACTGAAATCTCTCCAGAAAGTCTTCGTAAGAACGTGTCACTTGATCAAATTGGCGCTGAAGACATTGTGCTCGACGTCGGCGATGCTTCAATCGAAAAAATCGTTGAAGTCGTTGCTGATGCAAAAACGGTTATCTGGAATGGAACACTCGGCTATGCGGAGCTTCCTGAATTTGCGCATGGATCTGCCCGACTTGCGCTTTCACTTGCGACACAACCGCACACGACGTCAATTATTGGTGGTGGTGATACGGCTGATTTCGTGCTCAAGTGGGATAGTGCTGGCGGCGCAAGCTTTACGCACGTTTCGACTGGCGGCGGCGCAAGTCTCGAACTGATGGCTGGTGACAAATTACCGGGGATAGAGAGTTTGCTAGATGCTCGTAAATAAGCTACACTTAACTGCAATAAGCATAAGCGGTAATTAAATGGCACGAGATAAAGCGCTCATTGTCGGGAACTGGAAAATGAACCTCGGTGTACACGAGGCTAGCTTGTATCTACATAAGCTGAGTAAAGTGGTAAAAATCCACCGAAATGTGGAAGTCGTGATTGCTCCGACGATGTTGACACTGCAAACCTTAAGTCTTCAGGTGAATCTTCGTCAAATCAAGCTTGCCGCTCAGAACTTTTACTGGCGCGATCATGGTGCATACACCGGTGAGGTGTCGGCATCACAACTTCGTGGCATTGTGCAATTCGCACTCGTCGGCCACTCAGAACGTCGCTATGTGTTTAACGAATCAGATAAAGATACGCGTGCTAAAGTGCAGGCGGCCATTCGTAACGATATCCGTCCTATTCTTTGCGTCGGTGAAACATTGAGCGAACGCACGGCAAACGAAACCAAAGATGTCCTTTTTGATCAGCTGATCGGTGGTCTTGCTAACGTGACAAGTGAAGAGCTTGATAGAGTGGTGATTGCTTACGAGCCAGTTTGGGCAATCGGAACAGGCAAGAACGCCGTTCCTGAAGACGTCACACATGCTATTCAGGCAATTCGAAGTCAGTTAAAGCATTTGTATGGTGCAAAAGCGGCCGAGGGCGTTCAAGTCCTCTATGGCGGAAGTGTGACTGCTGACAGCGCGGCAACCTATCTTGCGCTTCCCGACGTTGACGGACTGCTTATTGGTGGCGCAAGTCTCGATGATCACGCATTTACATCCATTATTGAAAAAGCATACGTAAGTAAGAAATAGGAAGGGGCAACAGCATGCAAGATATAGACTTTGACGAAATTGACCGAGCTGTTAGCTCTGTCACTGGTAAGGATAGTGAGGTGAGTGCCGCCATAACAACTTCTGAACCGACTCCCGAAATCAGCGTTCCTACGGAAACGATTGAAACACTTGTCGATACCACTGAAGCGACAGCAATAGCTTCACCCGCAGCGCGTCGAAGTACGGGGCGATTTATGGATGTTGTTCACCCTTCTTCGGATATGCGTCCAAACGGTATCACAGTACCAAGTCCTCGTCGCGAAGAAGCGGTACCTGAGCGAGCTGAAGTCGTCGACTCGCCAGAAGAACCCGTTGTCGAACCAACCGCACCAAGCACCGCTTTCCACTGGCCAGACCCAATTGAAGTAGCGGAATCAGCGCCAGTTGAGGAAACACCAGCTCCTGAACCAGTTGTTGAAGAACTACCACCAGTCGCTCCTCCTAGCGAAGAAGACCTAGATCTTATTGATGACGAAGACGAAGAAGCGGCACCACTTGAATCACCGTTCTTAACCGATGCGAAAGTTGAAAAACGACCGCTTGGTGCGTTCTCGACAGCTGACACCGGGCTAGGATTACCGCTGCTTGAAGACTTCCCTGCGCCAACTGCGGAACCAGCGCTCGCGCCTGCTCCTGAAATTGAACAAGAGACATCTGACGTTCCTGCGGAACTGCATCCCGATCTACTTTTACTTGATACACATGGCGAAGATGATGAAGAGCCTGAATTACTTCCTGAGCACACCGAAACAGCTCCTGAAGATGATATTCCTGCAGGTCCAACCTCGATTACGCAGCAATACACAGAGCAACCAAGCACCGCCAGTCAACCATCTGGCGCAATCTTTGACACTGAAGCATATCACCAGCCACTTGCTCATACAGTTAAAAAACGCTCAGGCGTGACTATCATTATATGGATCGTTGCATTAGTGCTTGTCGGTGGTGGACTTGGCGCGGGTATCTACTTCGTCGTTCTTCCAATGCTTGGCTAGGGAAGTCGCTTGAAACGTCCGATTATAGTCCGTAAGTAGGCTATAATAAGAGTAATGAATTTACTTGAGGGTTTAAACGAGGCACAAGCCACGGCGGTCAAAGTTGCGAAGGGCCCGTTGCTTATTTTGGCGGGGGCCGGTAGTGGTAAAACGAAGACACTGACACACCGTATTGCGCACTTGATTGCGAACGAGGGGATTTGGCCAAGTCAGATCCTGGCGGTGACCTTTACGAATAAAGCCGCAAAGGAAATGCGCGAACGACTTGGACGCTTGCTTGACCAAGATAGTACGAGACGTGATTTCATGCCATGGATGGGAACATTCCACGGTATTTGTGTCCGATTACTTCGGCAGGATGGGCAGTCGATCGGTGTTAGCCGTAATTTTGTGATTTATGACGAGGATGACCGCCAGTCACTAATCAAGCAGGCGATGAAGCAACTATCGTTAGTCGATAGGGAAATGAAGCCCTCTCAAATTAGTGGATTAATCTCAAACGCCAAAAACCAAATGATTGATCCTGATGAGTTTGAAGCTTCAGCTGGCTATCCATACCAAAAGAACGTGGCAAAGGTCTATCGTAAATATGAAGAGATGCGTAAGAATGCGGGCGCTTTAGATTTTGATGACCTCCTGCTTGATGGCGTCCGTTTGCTTCGTGACGCACCTGACATTCGTGATAAATGGCGAACTCACTTTAAACACATTTTGATTGATGAGTATCAAGACACGAACGCAGCGCAGTATCAGATCGTGAAATTATTGATCAATGATGATCAAAATATCTGTGTCGTCGGTGATGACTGGCAGTCGATTTATAGCTGGCGTGGTGCTGACTTTACGAACATTCTTAACTTTGAGCGTGATTTCCCCGGGGCAACCGTCGTCAAGCTTGAACAGAATTATCGAAGTACCGGTAATATCCTTGAAGCTGCGGGAAACGTCATCGAGAAGAACACGCAACGGACTGATAAAAAACTTTGGACGGCAGCAGGTCCCGGCTCACCCGTGCAAGTACATGGCGTTTATGACGAAGCCGAAGAGGCACGTATGGTTGCAGAGCGAATCTCAACGCACGTCGCAATGAAGGCACGATCATACGGTGATTTCGCCGTACTCTATAGGACAAACGCGCAGAGCTACACATTAGAGCGGGCATTCTTGCAGCTCCGTATCCCCTATCAATTAGTTGGCGGCGTTCGCTTTTACGATCGTAAAGAAATTAAAGACATCATTGCCTATCTTCGATTGCTGTATCAGCCAAATGATCGCATGAGCTTTACACGAATCGCCAACGTTCCTGGTCGTGGTGTTGGTGCGACGAGTCTTGAGAAGTTCCTGAACTGGCAGTCAGAACACGGCTTCGACATTATTACGGCACTTGGTCACATTGAGGATACGCATGTCGTGACAGGAAAAGCACGCATGGGTCTCGCTTCTCTTGGTCGTGCACTCAGAACACTTCAGGCTCGCATTGAAACCGCATCTCCAACCGAACTGATTGAAGCAGTCATTTCAACGACTGGGTATCGCGATTATATTTTAGACGGAACGCCTCAAGCCGAAGATCGGGAAGCGAACATTGGATCGCTTCTTTCTGATGCGCAGACGTTTACCGATTTGGCTGATTTTCTTGAAGAAGTCGCCTTGATGTCGAGTGCCGATAAGTCGGCTGATGGGCAAAAGGTCACGCTGATGACGCTACACGCCGCTAAAGGACTTGAATTCCCCGTTGTCTTTATCATCGGCATGGAGGAAGGGATTATCCCTCATGCTCGTGTCTTCGATGCGGCGCCAGCTGAGCTCGAAGAAGAGCGACGCTTGGCGTATGTCGGGATGACACGTGCCCGTGAAGAACTGCACCTTAGCTATGCCTACAGTCGCTTGCAATATGGACAGCGTACGTATAACCCTATGTCACGATTCATTACTGACATGGGTGATCAGATTTCCCTGACGAATGCTACGCCTGGCATTATGGGACAGCAAGAGGACGAGCCGTTCTATAGTGATGAGATTGGCCTTGAAGTCGGTGACGGCGTTCGCTCAGCAGCTTTTGGGGTTGGTGAGGTCATTGATGTTGATGGGCTGGCCGTCACGATTCAATTTTCTAATGGACAGACGAAGAAGCTTAATGCAGAGTACGCTCACCTGGAAAAGCTATAGCATTTTTAATTCAGAATCAAGAACATGTTTGGTATAATGGTCAGAGCACACGAGTAGGGGTGTCAATAACAATTCATGAGTATAAATCTCCGTAAATCCACCACATCGAGGGTAATTTGGGGCGTTGGCATTGTCCTCGCTCTTCTTTTAATTGGACTGACTTCTTTCGTTATTCACCAAAAAGTACACGCTCAATCCGGCTCTGGTGGACACTTGATCACCATCCATGATCGAGGTGAAGAAAAAGTATTGCTGAGCGATGCAGCAACAATCGGTGACGTCTTAACGGGTGCGGGCATTACGCTCGATAGTCATGATGCGGTTGAACCTGCGACCTCACAGAAACTTATAGCCGCGGAATACCAAGTAAATATTTATCGTGCCCGACCGGTCACCGTCATTGACGGCTCAACTCGTCAAAAAATCGTTACGGCATATCAGACGGCCGAACAGATTGCGAAAGACGCAGGCATTACGTTGTATCCAGAAGATACGACAACATTAACTCGATCTGATGATATTTTGGCTGATGGCGCGGGCCTTGAACTCCGCATTACTCGAGCCGTACCATTTACGTTTACCCTCTATGGTAGTAGTTCAACGGTGCGAACACAGGCAAAAACAGTTGGTGATATGTTGAAAGAAAAAGGCATCACACTCGGGGCAAGCGATCGCACTTCACTTCCACTGACTGCGGCGATAACGGTAAACACAGAGGTTCGTGTCTGGCGTGAAGGTAAGCAAACGATTACGGTCCAAGAGCCAATCGCCTTCGATACCACTCAGATCAAAGATGCCGATCGTGACTACGGGTATAAGGCAATTCAAACCGCAGGTGTGAACGGGACAAAGAACGTGACCTACGAAGTAGAGATTCAGGACGGTGTCGAAGTGAATCGAACGGCTATTGCAAGCCTGACAACCTCAGCCCCTTCCAATCAAGTCGTCATTATTGGTGCAAAATTACCGACGCCAACTAATCCAACCGAAAACCAAGCACTGGGTCACATCATGATGTTGAATGCTGGATACGGTGAAGATCAATGGTCATGTTTGTATACGCTTTGGACGCATGAATCTGGGTGGCGTACGACCGCCGGTAACCAATCTTCTGGAGCTTACGGTATTCCGCAATCACTCCCTGCGAGCAAAATGGCTACTTATGGCGTTGACTATTTAACGAATGCGCAAACACAAATTTCATGGGGACTTGACTACATTAAGGGTCGTTATGGATCACCATGTAGCGCCTGGGATGCGTGGCAAATAAAGGGTTGGTACTAGGACGATGGCTGGTCCAAAGAAATCACTGGGACAGCATTGGTTAAAAGATAGGCAAGTGCTGGCGGATATCGCTGAAGCTGCTGAGATTACACCGCTTGATACGGTGCTTGAAATCGGACCCGGGTTAGGAACCCTGACAAGTGAATTGCTTCGTCGGGCCGAAAAGGTGATTGCAGTTGAGCTTGACGAAGAACTGGCAGCGAAGCTACCGGGCCAATTTCCTGGTAAAACACTCCAGGTGATTAACGAAGATATCCTTGATTTTGATTTGAGTGTATTACCGAAGAACTATATTGTTGTTGCCAATGTCCCCTACTACATCACGTCGAAGATTATTAAAAAGCTTTTAACGAGTGATAACAAACCAAAAACAACCGTTCTGTTGATTCAAAAAGAAGTTGCAGAACGTCTTGCGGCGGAACCCGGCAACATGAGCATTCTCAGCATTAGCGCACAGATTTACGGCGAAGTAGAACTTGATCGAATGGTGCCCGCACATTTCTTTACGCCACCGCCAAAAGTCGATAGCCAAGTCGTTGTCGTACGAACCCGGTCAAAACCGCTCATTCAACCAGAAGACGAAAAAGCATTCTTCCGAATCGTTAAGGCTGGCTTCTCTTCAAAGCGTAAAAAACTACGTAGTAGCATCGCCGCGGGCTTAGGTATTTCAAAACCTGATGCTGAAGTACTTTTAAAGAAGGCCGATATTCATCCTGACGATCGTGCCGAAGCACTGGCAATCAATCAGTGGATTGATCTCATGAAAATTGTCGGTTAATAGCGCTCGTGCTAAAATACTGACAATATGACACAGTTTTCTCTTAGAAACAAAATCCGAGGTTTTACCGTTGTGGAGTTACTTATCGTTATTATCGTCATAGGTATTCTTGCCACCATATCGATAGTTGCTTACGGAAGCGTTCAGGGTGGTGCTCGAGATAAGGGTACTCTGTCAGATTTGGATGGGGTTGCGAGCGAACTCACTCGCTACGGGGTTGCAAATGGTGGCACCCTGAGCCAAGTACTTGCATGGTATTCGCCCTCAGGAACAAACGCAAATATAAATTTCAGTATTAGTGCTGGTGGTGTCATCGACGTTGTCGTTAGTGGCACGAACTACTGTGTTCGTGGCTATAACACGTCCGGAACAACATACAAATCACTGGCTACGGCTGCTACTAAAGGCTCCAGCGACGGCGCTTGCTCCGTTCTCACCCCTTCAAGTGCGGCTGTCACTGCATCACCATTGCCTGCAAATGGAGGGGTGGTAACGACGCTTGCTGGCTCCGGAACGAGTGGAGCACTTAATGGTACGGGCACGGCTGCGCAGTTTAATTATCCGACGGGTATTGCGATTGATCCTATGTCGGGGTCGCTATATGTACTTGAGGCAAACAACGATGATGTGCGCGTCGTGACGTTATCGGGGGTTGTGACAACGTTTTCGACTTCGCTACCAGGATCACCATGGGGCTTAGCGGTCAATCCATCGGGACTCATCTACTATGCGACAACGTTTAGCAGCAGTATTGGACAAGTGACGACAACTGGTGCTTCATCTATTTTTGCCGGTGGGACATATGGCTCAGCCAACGGCACGGGGCTTGCCGCACAATTCAGCCGAACGATAGATACCGCAACTGATAACTCAGGCAATATTTATGTTGCCGATTTAGACAATAATCTTATTCGAAAGATCACTTCTACTGGTGTGGTGACAACACTTGCGGGCTCAGGGGTATCAGGGAGTGCGAATGGCACCGGGGCTGCTGCACAATTCAACGGCCCTTATGGGCTGTCGGTTGATTCCTCTGGAAACGTCTATGTTGCCGACTCGGGCAACAACATGATTCGCAAGATTACTTCCACCGGTGTCGTGACGACATTAGCTGGTCAAGTTACCGCAGGCTATGCAAACGCAACTGGGACGGCAGCCAAGTTTAGTAATCCAAATAATACTGCTGTTGATGCATCGGGCAATGTCTATGTGACGGATAGCGGAAATAATCGTATTCGTATGATTACTCCGGCGGGGGTTGTCACGACACTCGCAGGTTCTGGCGCTGCGGGTAATGCGAATGGCACCGGGGCAGCTGCGACATTCAATGGCTTAAGCGGAATCGTTGTCAGTTCGTCTGGAGTTATCTATATTTCCGAGTACGCAACGAACCTTATTCGCAAAATTCAATAACAGATCAGAGTTTGGTACAATAAGAGGCAATGGAAAAGAAACTCTACATCGCAACTGCTATTCCTTATGTGAACGGCACCCCGCACATCGGTAACGCGCTCGACTACCTCTTGGGTGACATCTGGACTCGCTACCAAAAACAAAACGGTCATGACGTTCGTTTTCAGGTAGGAACAGACGAGCACGGTAATAAGATTGCCGCAAAAGCCGCTGAGCTTGGTATTACGCCAAAAGCATATACCGATTCGACGTATGTGAACTTCGAGAACCTTATGAAAAAAATGATGACGAGTTATACGGATTTTGTTCGTACAACTGATGACCATCACGTTGCGTCAGTCCAATATATTTGGGAAACACTGAAGCCGTATATCTATAAAGGTTCATACCAAGGCTGGTACTGCGTTGGGCACGAAGCATTTTTTACAGATAAAGAAGTGCAAGCAACGAATGGCATCTGCCCTGATCATCAAATCCCGTATCAGCAGGTAAGTGAAGACAACTATTTTTTTAAAACGAGTGCCTTTACAGATCGAATCAAATTGGCACTCACTGACGGAACGATGCAAATTCTTCCTGAATTTCGCAAGCTTGAATTCCTTGATCTTATTAAAGACGGGCTTGATGACGTCAGCGTTTCTCGACCCAAAAAGAACTTGACGTGGGGTATTCCCGTACCCGGTGATCCAGAGCAGATTATGTATGTTTGGCTGGATGCACTTGCAAACTACATCACCGTTCTTGGCTACCCCGATCGTCCCGAATGGAAGGAGTATTGGCCAGCCGATGTGCAAGTGATCGGAAAGGACATTCTTCGTTTCCACGCAGGTATTTGGCCAGCGATGTTGCTTGGACTAGGGCTTGAACTGCCAAAGAAACTACTTGTTCACGGCTTCGTCAATATTGGCGGCGCGAAAATCAGCAAGACTGTTGGTAACGTGATTGATCCGAACGTGATTATCGATACCTACGGACTTGATGCCTTCCGTTACTTCTTTTCACGTCACATTCCAACACTCGACGACGGTGACTTTACCTGGGAAAAGTTCGAGAACGCGTATAATAACGAACTCGGTAACGATCTTGGGAACCTGATTCAGCGTGTTGCGAGTATGATCTTGAAATACCAAGCAGGTGTTATCGGTGAGACAGGACAAGCTGAACACGATATGACTGCCTATCACGCCGCAATGGATGGTCTTGAATTTAATAAAGCCGTTGATGAAGTGTGGAACATGGTCCGAAGCCTTAACCAATACATCGATAACGTCAAACCATGGGAAGTCGCAAAGGGTATTGGTAAAGATCCTGAAGCTGAGCCACACTTGGCTGAGATCCTTTCTCATTGCGCGGGTGCCTTAGTCCAAATTGGTGACTTGCTGATTCCGTTCCTCCCAGCAACCGCCACTCGTATTCACGAAATATTTGAATCAGGTGTTATCAAACTTCCTGAGGGTGTGTTATTCCCAAAGCTCTATATCCATACACCCGATCCTCACGCACCAAAGGCGTAATATGTTAGTTGATACACACTGTCATATTCATGAGTCTGACTTTCCGCTTTCGGTTGATGACGTACTTGCGCATGCAAAAGAAGCTGACGTTCAAAAACTTATTTGCGTCGGGACAGGCGAAGAAAGTTCAAAGGATGCAATTGCGTTTGCCGAATCGCACGACAATGTCTGGGCATCAATTGGTGTTCATCCTCATGATACAAAAGAAGGCTACGACGAGATCGCAAGACTAGCTGGAACGTCCGATAAGATTATTGCCATTGGTGAGATTGGTCTCGATTACTTTTATACACATAGTCCAAAAGAGCTACAATTACAGGCACTTGAAGACCAAATCCAGATCGCATTGAAACACGATTTGCCTATTATTTTTCACGTTCGAGAAGCTTTTGATGATTTCTGGCCTGTCTTTGAAAAATACCCAGGGATTCGCGGGGAACTCCATAGCTTCACTGATACAAAAGAGAATCTCGATAAGGCGTTGGCACACGGACTATATATCGGCGTGAATGGGATTAGTACATTTACAAAAGATGAAGCGCAGAAGGCGATGTTTGATAGCATTCCTTTGGATCGCTTACTCTTTGAAACTGATGCTCCCTTCTTGACGCCAGCCCCATTTCGTGGTAAAGTAAATGAGCCCGCATTTGTGAGGAATGTCGCGGAATATCATGCCGACCGGCGAGGTATTTCGCTCCAAGAAATCGCAGATGCCTCCACGGCAAATACACATACGTTATTTGCCGTCTAACACCAAAGTACCCACCATGAACAATAGCAACGATCAGGCCCAATTTGCCAAAGATATGTATCAATTCCCCAGCCACAAAGCTGAAGTTTCTGATACACCCGAATTGAGCGATGAACAACAGGTTGATCGTCAGTTCACGGATATCGCTCGTGAAGAAACGCGACTTGCGTTTGAAGCAATCTCAAAAGAACTTGCTATGGTTGCTTCTGGTATCGAATTACCAAAAGATGTTCAGATTGAAACACCTGAGATACACCAGGATGCTGTTGAAATCCTTCACATTGGAAACAGTGTGAAATCAATGCGTGAGACACGACATGCCGAACTTATTGAGATTCAAACGAAACGAGGATTTACTCGTATCGTTGGTCTCGCACTTGGAACAACGAGTGGAGTCAGTGATACCTTTAAGTCTAAAAAGGCACTTGATACGAAACAGGTGATTCTCCATGACCTTATTGAGCAAGAAAGCAAAATTGGATCAACGGTATTCCCAACAGACCCTGATGTCACTAGTCGTAAGTTCTTTTACCTCCCAAGTGAGACGAAAGATGAATGGTTTCACCAGCAAACGTCACCTGTTCCTGCAAAAGACTTTACGAACAGCTACACGATCACGCCACACAGTATAGAGAAAAGCTCAACCTTCATGGATCCAGTCGAAGGCCGTGTGAAAAATGTTTCCGTTGTCCCTGATGATACCGAAGTGAAGAATTTGAAGCTTGCTGCAACGCACTATCACCATCATGTTGCGCAAAAAATGTATAAAAAACCTACTAGCTCACGTCGTCGTTTTGGCTTAAAAAGCGACTACGACCTCACGGCGTAACTGCTATAATTAGTCTAGTGAACGACTCTATGATGTATCTTGATCATGCGGCTGCAACACCTATGGATCCTAAGGTGTTAGTTGCCATGCAGCCGTACTTCACTGATGATTTTTATAATCCTTCAGCACCGTATTCGCCAGCAATTGTCGTGCGACGCGCCTATGAAGCAGCGAAGGACAGTATTGGTCACGCAATTGGCGCCAAAGGTGAAGAGATTGTCATGACCGCTGGCGCTACAGAGTCTGTTAACCTTGCGTTCAATAGTATTGGTGGTCACGTGGTCACGGGAAATATTGAACATCACGCAGTGCTTGAAGCTGCGAAATTATTCGAGCACACATTCGTTGAAGCTGATCCACGCGGAATGGTAACGGCTGATTCGGTCAAGGCTGCGATTACACCGGAAACTCGTTTGGTCAGTATCGCGCTTGCAAACAATGAACTGGGAACGATCCAACCGATTCGTGATATTGCCGAAGTTGTTCGTAAGGAACGTGAAGCCCGACTTGGTCGTGGTGATCACACGCCGATTTATTTACATAGTGATGCGTCACAGGGTGTCGGGCAACTGGACGTGAATGTTGCGCGACTTGGCGTTGATTTACTGACATTAAACGCCGCAAAAGTATATGGTCCAAAACAAGTCGGGCTATTATGGTCGGCGTCACATGTTGAACTGAAACCACAAGTTCGTGGAGGAGGACAAGAGCGGGGGATTCGAAGTGGAACTGAAAACGTCGCCGGTGCAATTGGATTTGCGAAAGCAATGGAACTTGCTTCAGAGCATCGTCGTTATGAATCGGATCGTCTTTCCAAGCTTCGCGATAGTCTTGAATCAAAACTGACGAGCGCATTCTCGGACGCTGTACTATCGGGTCACCGAAAACATCGTCTTGCAGGACATCTGCATATTTCTTTTCCAAATCTTGATGCTGAACGAGTATTATTTGCGCTTGAATCACGAAATGTATTAGTCGCAACGGGCAGTGCGTGCGCTGCCAATAAGGGAACGCGATCACATGTACTCACGGCAATTGGATTGGCGCCTGAAGTTGCCGATGGAAGTCTCCGTATGACACTCGGGCATCTTTCGAATGATGAAAATATCGCAAAAGCGGCTGAGATTATAATCGAAGAAGTCACTCGAGAATATGAACGGGTACGTGCACGATGAAATGGCTTTTTATCATTCCAGGGTTATTCGTTGTATTAGTCTTGAGTCTTAGCTTCTATCTGCAACCAAATGATTTTATTGGCTGTAGTGATAAGCCAGTTGCGGGCAGTGGGCAGTGCGAAAAAGCTGACGCGATTGTCGTCGTCAGCGGTGGTGATACGAATGCCCGTACCGATGAAGGCATCAAATTATTCCAAAATGGCTGGGCAAGCTCGATCGTTTTTTCTGGCGCAGCACAAGACAAGTCTGGTCCGAGTAACGCGGCTGCGATGCGTGTACGTGCGATAGCTGCAGGCGTCCCTGACGCATCAATTTATATTGAAGAAGCAGCAGCGACAACTCAAGAGAACGCTATGAATACGCATACTATTTTTGAAAACAATAACTTTAGCAGAGTCATCTTAGTGACATCCGGGTATCACCAGCGTCGCTCTGAACTTGAATTTAAAAAAGAAAATCAGAATATTACCGTGCTTAACCACCCCCTATTAAAAGATAAGGACTGGTCATTTTTCTGGTGGGTGACACCACGTGGTTGGTGGCTTGCTGGTGGTGAGGTCGTAAAGATTATTGCGTTCTACGCCGGGGGCGGTACATCATGACAAAAGTATATGTTGGTATGAGTGGCGGTGTTGATTCAAGCCTGACCGCCGCACTTTTGAAAGAACAGGGCTATAACGTCACTGGCGTGTACATGAAAAACTGGACGCAGGATCTACCTGGAATGAAATGCCCATGGGCTGATGACCTCGCTGATGCAAAACGAGTTGCCGTGCAACTTGGTATTGATTTTAAGGTCTTTGATTTCGAGAATGAGTACAAACACAAAGTTGTCGATTACATGATTGAAGAATATAAGCTTGGCCGAACACCAAACCCTGACATTATGTGTAATCAAGAAGTAAAGTTTAAGTTGTTTCTTGAAACCGCGCTTGAAGACGGCGCGGATATGATTGCGACTGGTCATTATGCTCGAGTTGAAAACGGGGTCTTGAAACAAGCAGTCGATACGAATAAAGACCAAACCTATTTCTTGTATCGTGTGACCGAAGAAGCTCTCAAGAAAACATTGTTTCCTTTAGGTGAATTTAAAAAACCTCAAGTTCGTGAGATGGCTAAAGAACGCGGGCTGTATACCGCTGCTAAAAAAGATAGCCAGGGAATTTGTTTCGTTGGTCAAATTGGGATTCGTGAGTTCTTGTCTCAGTATGTTGAGCAAGTTGCTGGTCCGATTATTGATAAGAAAACAGGTACAGTTCTCGGGCAACATGACGGAGCGATTTTCTATACGATTGGACAACGCCACGGACTTGATCTAGGCGGCGGATTGCCATATTACGTCGTAGGAAAGAACATGGACAAGAACGAAGTCTACGTGACGACTGATTTAAATGACGATACATTGTGGAAGCCAGTGCTTGATCTCATTAACGTTCACTGGATTAATCAGACGCCGACAGAGGGCGAATTCACGATTCGAGTTCGACACCGTGCAGCTCTTGCGCCCGCAACAGTAAACTTTGAAGGTGACACTGCAAAACTTGTTTTGGACAACTCGGAACGCGCCGTCGCAGCTGGTCAGTCAGTTGTTATCTATGACGGCGATGTATGTATTGGTGGCGGGATCATTGCTTAGCAGCTCGTTCACGAGAGTGCATTACCGTAAGCGTCATGATAGACTATAACTACTATCATGAACAAAGCGTGGGCAGCTAAAAAAGGATTTACGATCATCGAGCTACTTGTCTCGATTGTAGTCATTGGCATTCTTGTCACGATTATGATTGTTTCATATGGAGGGATTCAGCAGCGATCTCGCGACTCTGAACGGGGCAGTGATACCACGCAACTAAAAATTGCGATCGAGAAATATCACTCTGAAAAAGGCCAGTATCCCGATGTTTGTTCGGGTGGGGATGATACGGATTGTCCTGCGAGTACACTTGCGACGGCGTTGGCTCCATACCTGTCTGCAATTCCACATGATCCACGAAATGTGGCCGATTCAGCAACTGATTATCGTTACATTAGGGGATCGGTGAATCCTCCGACAAAAGATTACGATTCCTATGGACTACTGGTGAGCTATGAAGCGAAAGCCGTCTGTAAAACGGGGCAGAATATTGATACAACGTGGTGGGGAGCGACAATTCCAAGTTGCTAACGCTCGAAAATCCGTCAGTAACTGGTATAATTAACCCTAATGAATGCGCAAGATATCCGAAACTCGTACCTAGAGTTCTTTAAAGAACGTGGCCACGCAATTATTCCTCGTGCCAAACTGGTTCCCTACAACGATCCGACGACCTTATTTACCGGAAGCGGCATGCAACCACTCTTGCCGTATCTTCTTGGTGAACCGCACCCAGCTGGTGTTCGTTTAACGGATAGTCAAACAAGTCTTCGTTCCCAAGATATTGAAGATGTTGGCGACAATCGTCACACAACCTTCTTTGAGATGCTGGGTAACTGGAGTCTCGGAGATTACTTTAAAGAACAGCAAATTCGTTGGTTCTTTGAATTCCTCGTTGACGTCGTTGGGCTCGATCCACACAAAATTTACGTCACAGCGTTTATTGGTGACGAAAAACATAGCATTCCTCGCGATGACGAAGCGGCCAATATTTGGCAAAAAGTCTTTGAAGAAAAGGGTATTGAAGCAAAGATTGTTGAGGTTGGTTCACAGGCTGACGGCGACGCACGCGGTATCAACCCAGGCGAGCGTATTTTCTTTTACGATGATGGCGAAAACTGGTGGAGCCGAGGTGGTGGTATTGAAAAAACACCGATTGGCGATCCCTGTGGTCCAGATAGCGAAGTCTTTTACGACTTCGGCCCTCAGAATCACGCCGAAGGTTTCGGACTGGCGCACCCTGCCAGCGATAGCGGACAATTTATGGAAATCGGAAACCAAGTCTTTATGCAGTATCGACGCCTTGAAGATGGTTCATTTGAACCACTCGAAAAGCAGAACGTCGACTTTGGTGGCGGCCTTGAACGTATCGCAGCCGCACAAATTGATAGTCCTGATGTCTTTAAAATCAGTCTGCTATGGCCAATCATTGAACGGCTCCAGAAACTCTCTAGTAAAACCTACGAAGCGAATACTGCCAGTATGCGAGTTATTGCCGATCACCTTCGTGCGGCAACATTCCTCGCTGTTGACGGCGTGAAACCTTCAAACAAGGAACAAGGCTACGTCATGCGTCGCCTGATTCGTCGCGCCGTTCGTTTTGCGTTTGATCTTGGGATTGAGCAGAACTTCCTTGAAGGAATTGTTCCTGTAATTGCGGATATGTACGCGAGTGATTATCCAGAAGTTGCTGAACAACGCGATGATATTATTGCGACCCTTGTGAAGGAAGAGAAAGTATTCCGTCAGACACTCCGAAAAGGACTACAGGTATTAGTTAAGTCTGCAAAAATTGTAACCGAAGACGGCTCTGGACTAGTTACTGAAAACGGCGACCAGCTGGTGACGGAAGGATATAGTGTCGTCGGTGGTGACACTCTGTTTACTCTGTATGACACGTACGGATTCCCTGTGGAACTTTCCACAGAAGAGGCTTTTAAGCAAGATATCCCTCTTTCTGACAACTGGCGTGAAGAATTCGATGCCAAAATGAAAGAGCAACGCGAACGTTCTCAAACCGCAGCGAAAGGTGTCTTCAAGGGTGGTCTTGGCGGCCAGACTGAAGTTCACAAACAGTATCATACCGCAACACACCTAATGTATGCGGCACTCCGAAAAGTTCTCGGCGATCACGTGACGCAACACGGAAGTAACATTACGGAGGAACGGCTTCGTTTCGACTTTAATAATGACGAAAAAATGACGCCAGAACAAATCAAAGAAGTCGAAGATCTTGTAAATACATGGATCAAACAAGATCTCCCTGTTTCGTACAAAGAATATCCTACCGCCGAAGCATTCGAAATGGGCGCTATCGGCGCATTTGGCGATAAGTACGGTGAAACCGTCAAAGTATACAAAATGGGCGAAGAGCCAAACCGCGTTAGCTTTGAAATCTGCGGTGGTCCTCATGTCGAGCACACGCTAGAGCTTATTCAACCTGGTGACAAAGTCTTTAAGATTACAAAAGAAGAATCTTCAAGCGCCGGAATTCGACGTATCAAAGCAGTCTTAATCTAAGAAGCGAGCTTGTGAAGTCGCTGACTTGCACGAAGATTATCAAGTCCACGTCGAAGTGAACTGATCGGCTCATTTCGTTCTTGGTCACGACGTGCATACTCCTCAACTTGTTCGCGACTGATGCCATCAACGCTAGACATTGCCACATGGCCGATTGATTTGCCGTAACTCGAACGACGCATTTCAGACTGGTAGGCATACTCTTTTTGAATTTGGCGTCCACTGACGTCAAAGTTTGCACGGGTGACAAGTTGGTGTGTCGTTGTGCCTGACTTTTCTTGGATCGAGAGGTAGGTATTCACTGCAGCGAGATACTCGGGGCTAACAAACGGTGTTCCACCTCTGCCAGCGAACACGCCTAGTCCCTGACTGACACGCTCGTTTGTTGTGTATACGACGTGTTCTTCTTTGAATCTTTGTGGGACTTGCTCAAACAAACCGTTTGCGAGGAGCTGTGGGATCATCATGCCTTCGAAATAGGCGCTATCAGAAATAGCATCGAGTACTCGTGGATTAGGAAGTTTTGACGATAGGATCGCCGCCATGTCGGTATTTTTGATTTGATCGTGTGGTGCCCTGTCGCCTTGAGCAAAGACGTCCCACTTATCACCTGAAACTCCAAGCTGGAAACGAGTCGCTACCTGTCCGATGTAGAGTTGCATTAACGCATTGTGGCGACCCTCGTTATCTTCCGAGAAGTTAACGAGCAATGAATCACCGCTTCGTGATTCACCAAATTCACCAAGAATAGGAATACGCTCCATAACAACCTTGCGAAAAGCAGGTTTTGCGACCGGGCTATTGTTTAATTCACGACCCGTTTGTTGCATGTCTTGAACGAGTGATTGTTGGTCATGGTAAGAAAGCTCGAGTGGCTGCGAGTTTCTAACAGGTGTCCCAACGGGAATGAATTCTGGTCTTGGAGGTACCATATGTCATATATTATAGCACAAAACTGATATTTACACAACCTTTAGGAGCATAAGCGCCAATGTTATATAATGGAGGATAATATGGTATTAGAAAAACTACGAAAAGGCCGCAAAAAAGCGCCAGCCGATGACTACATTGTTGCACTTGATATAGGAACGGAATTCGTAAAAGCATTGATCGCTAAGGTTAATGGTGAAGAGCTCGAAATCATTGGCGTTGGCCGTTCACGTCAAGATGTGAGTGATATGCACTCTGGAGCGATTGCTGATATCGCAGGGGTCGTTCGTAACTGCGAAGAAGCCTTGGCTGACGCTGAAGAACAAGCTGGACTACAGGCAAAACGCGTCGTCATCGGTATTGCCGGTGAACTTGTCAAAGGTGTCACGGATACCATTCGTTACCGTCGCCCACAGCCAGATCGTCCTCTCGACTCTGCCGAAATGGAATTTATTATTGAGAAGGTCCAAGAACGCGCTCAGATTAAAGCACAACGACAGATCGCCCTTGAATCAGGTAACGATGAAGTCGAAGTGAAACTCGTCAACAGCGCCCTAGTCAGCATTCATATCGACGGCTACAAAGTCAGTAACCCAATTGGCTTCCAGGGTCGTGATGTTGCGGTCCAGATCTACACCGCTTTTGCCCCAATGGTCCACATCGGTGCGCTTGAGCGAGTTGCCGACGAACTCTCATTGGAATTGCTTGCTGTTGCGGCAGAACCGTTTGCTGTGAGCCGTTCAGTCTTAGGAAATGATGCCAGTAGCAACTTTACCGCTATTCTCGCCGATGTCGGTGGTGGAACAACGGATATTGCAGTCGTGAATGACGGTGGTGTCGAAGGGACGAAGATGTTTGGTATCGGTGGACGAAGCTTTACGCAGACGATCGCCAGTGAAATGGAACTATCATATAAAGACGCCGAAAAGCTGAAGGTGAACATCGATCACAGTCAGATTAAGGCAAGCGTTGCCAAAGAAGTAAACGAAGCAATCGATAAGACACTCGAGGTCTGGATTGCTGGTGTTGAACTTGCCCTCAGCGAATTCGATTCACTCGATCACTTGCCAAATCGAATCCTCCTTTGTGGCGGTGGCTCAAGCCTTGAAAAGCTCGTGACAGCCCTTGAAAGTAGTGAATGGCACAAAGACCTCCCCTTCACGAAGAAGCCAACCGTTCATCACATTCAGCCGTCCGAAGTGATTGGTGTGGTCGACTCTACTAAGGATGTGACCGACCATACATTCATTACCGCAATGGGTCTTCTACGGGTTGGCTATGATACAATACTAGGGAGTGGAGAAGGGGATTCGATCAAAGAAAAACTTAATCGCCTTCTGAGAATCTAACATGAATAAAGACGTTATTTACATCGATGTTGACGACGACGTCACCGCAATTATTGGTAAAATCAAAAAAGCCAAAGAAAAAATCGTCGCCGTTGTTCCTCCGAAACGAGCGGGAACACTCCAAAGTGCAGTCAATCTGCGCCTTCTTGATCGTATGGCGAAAGCTGATAAAAAACAGCTCGTCCTCATCACCAATAACCAGGCATTGATCGCGCTTGCTGCCAATTCAGCGATTCCTGTTGCAAAAAATCTTCAGTCAAAACCTGAAATTGCTGAAATCACGGCGATTGCCGTTGATGATGCAGACGATATTATTGACGGTGCTGATTTGCCAGTTGGTGATCATGCCAATACTATTAAGGTAAAAGACGGCACTCGTGAAGCTGTTGGTGCGACCGCGGTTCGAAGCGACGTTATTGAATCACTTGATATCGAAAACCCAAACAATGAAGACGTTTCCGAGGTACTCAGTACTGCGCCTGCCGTAAAGAAGGCGGCTCGTGGACAAAAGAGCAAGGTGAACATTCCTAACTTTGACAAGTTCCGTAAGCGTCTCTTCCTCGGTATTGGTGGTGGAATTCTTCTCGTTGCGCTATTGGTATGGATGTTTGTCTTTGCTCCGGCCGCAACAGTGATTGTGACCGCAGCGACTACGCCAACCCCCGTCAGCGCAACCTTTAAGCTCGGTGGAACTGCCGCCACCGACTTCAAGAGTGGCGTCGTAAAATCGGTGGCTCAAACTGAAAAGAAGGACGAAACAATTCAATTCGATGCGACAGGAACAAAAGACGTCGGCGCTCAAGCGAGCGGGACGGTTGTATTTAAAAACTGTGAATCTGATCAAACGATTACCGTAGCTGCGGGGACGGCAGTGAGCGCGAATGGATTGAACTACATTACTCAAACGGCAGCAAGCGTGCCTGGCGCGTCTGGATTTGCCACCTGTTCGAATGCGGGTACTTCTAGTCCTGTACAAATCATTGCCCAAAATTCGGGGGCTAACTACAACGTCGACACCAATACGACGTTTGCTGTCGCTGGACGAGCAGGAACTTCTGGAGCCTTCTATTTTAAGGCCGTTGCGACAACTGCAATTTCTGGTGGGACGAGTAAGATTGCAAAGGTTGTTTCATCCGACGACATCGACCGCGCAACGGGACAGCTCATTGGTCAATCAACGGATGCTGAAAAGAAATCACTATCTGCTAAATTTACGAACGGTGAGAAGATCATCGATAGTAGTTTCACGGTCGACCGTGCACCTGCAACCTCGGCCCCTGCAGTCAACACTGAGGCGGCATCGGGTAAAGCAACGCTTACTATCTCGACAACCTACACGATTTCGGCCATTCCTTCAGCCGACCTGGAATCGTACCTCAACAGTAGTCTTGCAAGTCAATTAACCGACGCGAATAACCAAAAAGTATACGACACAGGTATTAAGCAAGCTGGCCTCAGTAACTACAAGAATGAAGGCGGCGTTCAGACGGTTGCTGTCACAACGACTGGTCAGATAGGTCCAAAGATCGATGAAGCAACGATCAAGAATCAGGTGAAGGGCAAGATCTACGGCGAAGTCCAATCAGCTTTGTCATCGATTGACGGTATCAAGAACGTCGACGTGAAGTTCTCGTACTTTTGGGTAACAAAAGTTCCGAACAATACTAATAAGATTCACATCGAATTTAAACTAGAGAACAGTTAGCCGTATGAGTAGCCAATCACTTGTCTGTCTTGACGTGGGTGAGAAGCGAATCGGAGTCGCAGTTGCTGATACTGCAGTTCGGATTGCCGTGGCTTTCGATACGATCGACGTTGATGGCGAAGAGTTGAATAAGATTGCTGAGATTGTTATTCGTGAAGATGCTAAGACAATTGTCGTTGGCTATCCTCGCAATCAGCAGGGTGAAACAACTGCGCAGACAAGTTATGTCGAGAAGTTTACTGAAGGCCTCGCTGACATTGCCGAAGAGATTGTGTTCCAAGATGAATCTCTGACGAGTGTCATGGCCGAAAACCGACTCATTGCGATGAAAAAACCGTACACAAAGGGTGACATTGATGCCCAGGCAGCGGCAATTATCCTTGAAGATTACATGGAGACGCACTAGTGGATATACGACCAATACGACCTGGACTTCCTCGAAAACCAACTCCTCCGAGTGCACCGCCAACTCCTGTAGTGCCCCCAACACCGACCGTTTCAGTGGATCTTCCCGCACCTCTTTCAATTGACGTGACACCTGCCGGACTCGATGCGAGAAAGAAGAAAAATACTAAGAGGATCATTCTTTTTTCGCTTATAGCATTGGCGGTTCTTATTATGGCGTTCATCGCCACAGCGTTTATCTGGTACAACGCGGAGCTTTCACCCGTTGATAGCAAACGAACTGATCTCGTGAAGGTAACTATTGATCCAGGAACATCACCTAAAGCAATTGGTGAGCTTCTTAAGGCCAAGGGTGTCATTCGCAACACAACTGCTTACACGATTTATACACGGCTCGAAAAGGCTCAAAATAGCCTTCAAGCGGGGACGTATCGTCTTTCACCTGCTGAATCGACCCCTCAAATTGTGACACACCTAACAAATGGTAACGTTGATACGTTTAAGATTACCTTCCTGCCGGGGGCCACATTAGCCGAGAATAGGAAAGTGTTACTTGATGCTGGGTATACGACAACTGAAGTTGATACTGCCTTGGGGGCAACTTATGACTCGTCACTTTTCGATACGAAGCCGTCTTCGGCGGATCTTGAAGGCTATATTTACGGAGAAACGTACAATTTCAGTGCGGGGGCGTCAGTGCAAGACATTTTGGCGCGGACTTTCGAGGAATATGCACAGGTGATTAAGGACAATGATCTCGTTGCGAAGTTTCAGTCACACGGATTAACTCTTTTCCAGGGGATAACACTCGCCTCTATTGTCCAAAGAGAAGCGACAAAGGGGTCTGAAGCGCAGATCGCACAGGTATTTTACCTTCGATTGGCTCAAAATATGCCCCTTGGTTCCGATGTCACGTATCAGTACATCGCCGATAAAACGGGTGTGGCACGCGACCCAAACCTTGATTCTCCGTATAATACTCGTCGGTATGCGGGACTCCCTCCGGGACCAATTTCGACACCAGGGCTAGGGTCTCTTGAAGCAGTAGCGACACCAGCTGTGGGGGACTATCTTTACTTCCTGAGTGGTGATGATAATGTGACCTATTACGCACATACATTAAGCGAGCACGAAGCCAACATTGCGGCGCATTGTAAAGTTAAGTGTAGCACTCTCTAACGGGGGTGGCGTAAGATAGAAAACCACAAACTTAATTGACCTAATCCCGTTTTTTTGCTAAACTTAGGAAAGCACATTATGTGGTACTGTCTACTAGTGATATCTAAATAAGCATTATGCTTATGAAAATAAACACAAGCGAGTGGGAAGAACAGTTCATGAATGAGCCTACCAAAACTGTCGCACGGGTACCGAAAACTCTTGAAATATACTAATTAAATCGGTCGACATGTACCCCGTTCCCGCAAGGGAAGTAAGACTTAGTAAGGTAGACGCCCTCGTAGTAATATGAGCGGCAGGAGAACGATAATTCGTAGTCAGATCTCTGGCAATATTGCCCAAGGATCCGTTGCAGCCTCCAGGCCGCAAACGATCGTCCGACCCCGACTGGCGAAAGCTAAAGGCCGGATCAAATCGTCAACTATCGCCGTTTACGCAAGTGTTTTTGTACTCCTTGTAGTACTTATTGCTATTGGCTACCGTGCACCGCAACAAGTTTCTGGCGTTGCTAACGCAGCTCCTTTGGCAACAACGCCTACCTCTGATACGCAGACAGCAACTGTCAATGACGTTGTTGCTTCTAATATTGCGGCAAACGTCGCCTCTGCGACTAATCTTTCTGTTGCTCCATCAGTCGCCAGCCTTGCAATCTCTACACAGATTCAAAGTGAACTTCCAAGCACCAATGATTCTTCGATTTCGAAGCCTCAAATTATTCAGGTTTCATCTGCAACACGTAAAATCACCAGCTATACGGTAGTTGCAGGCGACACAGCTTCATCTGTTGCCGCAAAATTTGGCATTTCAGCAACCACGGTGAAGTGGGCAAATAACTTAACGACAGAAAACCTTGTTGTTGGCTCTAGCGTCGATATTCTTCCTCGTGATGGTATTGTGTACACCGTAAAAACAGGTGACACAGTACAAAGTATCGCTGATAAGTACAAAGCAGACGCATCACTTATTACGAGCGCGAACGACCTTGAAATCAGTGGTGTTACTCCTGGTCTTAAGATTATCGTTCCAAACGGTCAACTTCCTAACACTGAACAACCTGGGTATGTTGCTCCAGTAACGTACTCTTACTCAAGTGGAAGTTCTGCGTACGCTGGCTACCGTGCTGGATCAGTTGGTAACCGCTACGCCTACGGTAACTGTACATGGTACGCTTACGAACGACGTGCCGCAATGGGTATGCCTGTCGGAAGCTTCTGGGGTAATGGTGGTTCATGGGCATACAGTGCTCGCGCCGCCGGTTACGCCGTTAACAATATCCCAGCATATGGTGCAGTCCTTGTTGAAGCCGGAAGTCCTGGACACGTCGCTGTCGTTGAAAGCGTTGCTGCTGACGGAACTGTCGTTGTGAGTGAGATGAATAACGCCGCGTATGGTGGATTCAATATCATCAACAACCGTACGATTAGCGCCGGCCAAGCCGCTGTTTACCAGTACATTCACTAAGCTATTTCGAACATAATTCACACAATCCGAAGTCGCCTCTGTTAATTCAGAGGCGATTTTGCTATAATAGACCATATGTTTGTTGATACCGCCAAAGTATTTGTCCAAGCGGGACGCGGCGGTGATGGTGCCGTTTCTTTTCGACATGAAATCTATATTGATAAAGGTGGCCCCGACGGTGGCGACGGTGGTAAAGGTGGCGACGTCATCTTTGTCGGTACTGGCGGCCTCAACACCCTTATCGACTTCCGTTTTAAGCCCGAATTAAAGGGTGAACCAGGTCAAGCTGGCTCAAAGCGTGATCGACACGGTAAATCTGGCGATCCTATCTACGTCAAAGTTCCTGTCGGAACAATCGTAAAGCGTGATGGACGCATTATCGCTGATATTACTCGGGACGGCCAAGAAGATACTGTTGCACGTGGTGGTGACGGCGGATTCGGAAATGCTCACTTTAAGTCATCTGTTCGCCAAACACCTCGTATTGCTGAAAAGGGTGAAGATGGTGAAATCTTTGAAGCTGAGCTAGAACTCAAGCTCCTTGCCGATGTTGGACTTCTCGGATTTCCTAATGCTGGTAAATCTACTTTTTTGAGCGTTGTCACAAACGCTCGTCCAGAAATTGCTGACTACGAATTCACGACGTTAACCCCTAACCTTGGTGTTGCCGACATTGATGACGGTAGTCTTCTTATTGCCGATATTCCAGGGCTTATTGAAGGGGCAAGCGAAGGAAAAGGACTTGGTGATGCTTTCCTTCGACACGTTGAGCGAACTGCGGTGTTGCTTCACTTGATTGACGCGTATACCAGCGATGTTGCGAAGGCATATACAACGATTCGAAATGAACTTTCTTCTTACAATGAAGTACTTGTCAGCCGACCAGAAATTATTGCTCTGACTAAAGTTGAAGGGCTTGATCAGGATATCATTCAGATGCAAATCGATGAGTTAAAGAAAGTCGCGCCAGATACACAGATATTTGCGATTTCTTCACCTGCTCACACAGGGTTAAAGGAAGTACTTCGTGCCCTTCGCGCAACCGTAGTTGCTGCTCGCGAAGAGGAGGCGATCGAAGAAGAGGCTGAAGGGCTTCCAATTATCTCGCTTTCTACTGATCAGGTTGCATTGTCTTGGAAGATTAAAAAAATCAAAGAAGATGAACTTGATGTCTACTTTGTAACTGGCTCAAAGATTGAAAAGTTTGGACGGCGCACTCAGTACGAAAGCCATGAAGGACTTAACCGTCTCCGTGACATCATGAAAAAGATGGGTATTACGCATGCTTTGAAGCGTGCAGACGCGGAGGGTAATAGTATCATCCGTATCGGGAATGACACGTTTACCCTTCTCGAGCAGCACGACGACGAGTAACCTAACATAAGGGTATTGACTTTTATACAAACAAGTGCTATAATGTAATTAATCAGTTGAAACGGAGTTTCCTGAGGATCATTCATAGCTAGGTACATGTGTTTTTTGTTACATTCCTTTATTGGCTATAGCTTTTTATGTATCTTCGAAGATAGATAAAAAGCTATAGCTGATTCTGGAGTCCTAAGGGACCCGAACCCTGCGGCTACCCGCCCAGAATCAGACGCTGCGGATACCCATCCCCCGAAAGGATCCGTAAGTACCGTAATAGACGAATGGCCGTTAAAGGCCCCCCACTTTCTCAGCGAAAGTTCGTCTGTTACCTGCGCTGAATGGTCCGGCGCTAACAAAAAACGGCTCCCCCGAGCCGCCATCCTTTGACCAGTAAGCTCTTAAAGGATGAAGGGGAAGGCATTGCCTTCGAGTTGCTCCTATGGAGTGACCCCGCGGAGAAGCAAGCAAGTGGATGAGTCCCCCCCGACTCACAGCCCACACTCGGTTTCGACCGATGCTTGCTTCTCCGCGGCCACCCCCGCACATCGTACCTAGTTATATTTCATTTTTCTTAAACGAATACCGTAAGCGCGCCAGATGGCGTGTTTTTTGTTATGCTAAGAGTATGTCTCAAACCTTTTTCTTTTACGACCTTGAAACTTCTGGACTTAGCGCTCGTGAGGATCGCATCATGCAATTTGCGGGGATTCGCACGACTCTAGAGCTTGAACCAATAGGGGAGCCGTATAATGTCCTCGTTAAGCTAAACGATGATACGCTGCCAAGTCCTGACGCCCTTATGGTGACGAGTATTACGCCTCAGGAAACACAAGCCGATGGCTACACGGAAGCCGAGTTCTCAAAGCTGCTGACTGAGGAAGTTTTTACTCCCGATACGATTACCGTTGGGTTTAATAATATTCGCTTTGACGATGAGTTTATTCGTCATCTTTTTTGGCGTAACTTCTACGACCCATATGAATGGGCGTGGAAGGACGGTCGGTCTCGTTGGGATATCCTTGACGTTGTTCGCATGACCCGTGCGCTCCGTCCCGAGGGGATTGAGTGGCCGTTCGTTGATGGCAAAGAGGCCAACCGACTCGAACTCATTACGAAGTTGAACGGGATCGATCATTTGAAAGCTCACGATGCCTTAAGCGACGTTGAGGCATTGATTGCCGTGACAAAACTGGTGAAGGATAATCAGCCACAACTCTATAGTTACCTTCTTAAGATTCGCGATAAGAAAGAAGTTAAGAAGTTGGTGAACCTTGATGACAAACAGCCTTTTGTGTATGTCAGCGGGCGCTTTAACGGTGAGTTCCATAAAGCAACAGTGGCGTTTCCACTCACGAGCGGGCGAAACAGCAATGTCGTCGTGTACGATCTGCGATGTGATCCAACACCATTTTTGACGCTGTCGCCGGTTGATCTTGAAAAACGTTTATTTGCCAACTGGGAAGATCGTCAGAAAGAAGGCTTCGTCCAGGTGCCGATAAAGGAAATGCAGTATAACCGCGCGCCAGCCGTTGCGCCACTTGGTGTGCTTGAGCAAGCCGATGGCTGGAATCGAATCGGGCTTGATGAGGCAACGATTACAAAACATCGCAATATATTATTATCTGTGCCGAGTTTTGCTGAAAACATCCGTAGTATTCTCGAAAAACGACCTGAATTTAAAAAATCTACCGATGCCGAAGCACAGTTATATGATGGGTTTGTCACCGATGTTGATACGCTGCGAATTGAAAAAGTACGACAAGCTGACGAGGGGCAACTAGCCGATCTTCACCCTGAATTTAATGACGACCGGTTATCACCACTCCTTTTACACTACAAGGCGCGAAATTTTCCGAGGAGTTTAGCTGAAGATGAAGCAGTTGCATGGGAAACCTGGCGAGCGGCGCACGTCTTGAAGCAATTACCTGGTTTTGTAAAAAGATTGCAAGATTTAAGTGCCACAATGAGTGATGAGAACAAACGCTTTGTACTAGAAGAGCTGCAGCTATGGGCAGAAAGTATTGTTCCCACTGATAACGACTAGCAGGTTGTTAAGCGCGTTTTAGTTTTGTCTTCGTGTAGAGTCGGTCAAAGAGCGACAAGACGGCTCTATTGCCGATACGCGCAACCACAAATCCGATCAATACTGCGAATAGTGCTAGCATTGTCCCAGCGTTAATTGATTGGCGCGTTCCAGGAATTTCACCTGCAAGATAGAACATCGCAATAGCATGCCATGCATTCATACTGTCGAGGATTAGTAAGGTGGAAAGGATGAGGCAGATGATGGTGATTACTTTTTTCATGGTGGGTACCTTCTATTGAATTGTTAGGAACTATACCAACAGAGGTCGGAATATGCAAGCACAGGCACGATACTATTCATCCTTTACTATGTATAGGACTAGAAAAAGTGTATTAAAAAGCGTATAATTAAGCGGTTATGTCAGAGGTTATACGGGTTGTTGGAGCTAGAGAGCACAACCTGAAGAATATTAGTGTTGAAATTCCACGCGATAAATTAGTCGTGATTACGGGATTGAGCGGTTCGGGTAAGTCGAGCCTCGCTTTTGATACCATTTACGCAGAAGGACAACGACGTTACGTCGAGAGTCTTTCGAGCTATGCCCGACAATTCTTAGGACTAATGGAAAAGCCTGATGTTGATCAGATTGATGGACTGAGTCCTGCGATTAGCATCGATCAGAAATCAACCAGCCGAAACCCTCGCAGTACCGTTGCGACGGTGACAGAAATCTATGATTACCTGCGTCTTTTATTTGCTCGTATCGGTGTGCCGCACTGTCCTATTTGCGGTAAGCCTGTCAGTCGTCGAACGCCAGAAGACATTATTGATGAAGTAATGAAGTTACCTGCTGGGGTTCGTTTGATGATTCTTGCACCAATTGTGAAGAGCAAAAAGGGCGAGTTCGCTCATGTGCCCGAGCAGTACCGTCGACTTGGGTATGCTCGTGCACGTGTCGATGGCGTCGTCTATTCACTTGATGAGTTCCCGGAACTCGATAAGAAATTCAAACATGATATCGAAATTGTTGTCGACCGTATCGCATTGTCTGACGATGTTCGTACTCGCGTCGCTCAATCTATTGAACAATCCCTTGAAATTGCTAACGGCGTCGTAGAAGTACACGATGTTGATTCTGATACGAATTATATCTATAGCCAACGTTATGCCTGTATTGATCACCCGAACGAAGAGATTCCAGAACTTGAGCCGCGGCTCTTTAGCTTTAATGCGCCACAAGGTGCTTGTCCTGTGTGTACCGGACTAGGAAGCCGTCTTGAAGTTGACCCGGAGCTTGTCTTTAATCCAAACCTGACACTTGCTGAGGGTGCGATTCGTCCATATAACCGTGTTAACAGTGACGCATGGTACATGAAGCGATTACAGGCAGTTGCCGACCGTCACCGATTCAGTTTGAAAGTTCCTGTTCGTGAAATTTCTGATGAATCGATTCAGAAAATCCTTTATGGAACAGGTGAGGAAAAGTACCGTGTTTCTTTGGGCGACGGCCGTGCCTACGATGCCGCTTACGAAGGTGTTATCCCTAACCTTGAACGACGTTACAGAGAAACCGATAGCGACTTTATGCGTAAAGACATCGAACGATTCATGCGTGAACGCCAGTGTACCGCATGTCACGGTGCTCGTTTGAAGCCCGTTGTTCTTGCGGTAACAATTCACGATCTCAACATTATGGACTTTGCGAGTCTTGGGGTTGATGCTGCTCTTGACATGTTCGAGAACAAGCTCAAACTAAATGACCAAGAGGCGTTTATTGCTGAACAAATCATGAAAGAGATCAAGTCTCGTCTTGGCTTCATGAATAACGTCGGTCTTAATTACCTTGAGCTTTCTCGTGCGGCAAATACGCTATCAGGCGGTGAAGCGCAACGTATTCGTTTGGCGACGCAAATTGGCTCAGGACTACAAGGCGTGCTATATGTGCTCGATGAACCATCGATTGGGCTCCACCAACGTGATAACGATCGCTTGATTGCAACACTCAAGCACCTTCGTGATTTAGGAAACACCGTGCTTGTTGTTGAACATGACGAAGACACGATTCGTCAGGCAGACTATCTGCTGGATATCGGCCCCGGTGCCGGTGTCGCCGGTGGTCATGTTGTTGCTGCGGGAACACCCGATGAAGTTGCCCAAAATAAGGATAGCGTGACCGGACGATACTTGATTGGGTCTGAAAGGATCGAAGTGCCGAAAAAGCGACGACCAATCGAAAGAGACCGTAGTCTTGTTATTAAGGGTGCTCGTGAAAACAATCTTAAAAATATTGATGTGGTATTCCCGCTCGGTGTGATGACCGTCGTTAGTGGCGTGAGTGGGTCTGGTAAATCAACACTCGTGAATGACATCCTTGCAAAAGAATTGTCTGCACGTTTACATCGTGCACACGAAGTTCCTGGTGCTCACGATAACGTCGAAGGTATCGAGCAACTTGATAAAGTCATCGTTATCGACCAGTCAGCCATTGGACGTACACCACGCTCTAACCCTGCAACTTACACAGGTGTCTTTACGCCGATCCGTGAATTATTTGCGAGTACGCCTGAATCAAATATTCGTGGCTACAAAGCAGGACGATTCAGTTTTAACGTCAAGGGCGGACGCTGTGAAAACTGTCAGGGTGATGGTGTTATCAAGATTGAAATGCACTTCTTACCCGACGTGTATGTTACTTGCGATGTCTGTAAGGGCAAACGCTACAATCGCGAAGCTTTGGAAATTAAGTACAAAGACGCGACGATTAGTGACGTACTTGATATGACTGTTGAGCAAGGTGCGAAGTTCTTCGAGAACCTTCCGACAATCGCGCGAAAACTCGATACACTTGTGGAGGTTGGACTTGGCTACATTAAACTTGGACAACCTGCGACAACGTTCTCCGGTGGTGAAGCACAGCGCATTAAACTTGCATCTGAACTGTCTCGTCGTTCAACGGGGAAGACGCTGTATATTCTTGACGAACCAACAACTGGACTTCACAGTGCTGACGTCAAACGTCTGCTCGTTATTTTACAACAACTTGTCCAAGGTGGTAACAGCATGGTGATCATCGAACACAACTTGGATGTGATTAAAACTGCTGACCACGTGATTGACATGGGTCCTGAGGGTGGACTTGGCGGTGGTACTGTTGTCGCTGAAGGAACGCCTGAAGAGATCACAAAAGTGACCGATTCGTTTACCGGCAAATATCTTAAAGCAATGCTTTAGTTTGTCTCTTTTTCTTGAGACAAAATAAGTAAATTGTAATCCGCAAGCTCGAGACTAATGCGATTACTCTCGTCGGTCGTAACGGTCGTTACTTTCGATTCGTTGAAGTCAGGACTGTAGCCTTTCCAGCTACTATTGAATCGAACCTGCCACTTCCCAGCAATCGGAAGAATAAGTTCATACTTTTTAAATCTTCGATCGTTAAAGTTAGCAATGACAATGACGTCATCGTGAGCGCCGCCGTTTAGCCATCGGTGATAGGCGATAACGTGATTCTCATTGTCTTGGTGGAAGATATTGATGTTTGCGCCCGTCAGCCCAGTGGTATTACTGTAAGCATCAAGTCTTAACCCAATCAAATGTTGATGCGCAAGAACGATACCTGCAAATTGTTCAGTCTTATCCCAGTCCAGCATTTGCCAATCGTTAAAGTTGCCACCCTGCATGAATTCTTCACCTTGAAGCAGCATCGGGATACCTGGAGCGGTCAACATTACTGCGTTGGCTAATAACCCGAATTGGCGCGCAAACACACTTCCCGCATTCCCTGGTGTGGCCGCTTCGTTCAGACGAACAGAACCATTCGCTGCAGTATCGTGGGAGTCACTAAAGATAACTTTTTGGAAGCCTTGTCCATTGAAAGAATGCTGCAATTCTTTTGCAAGGCTATCATTAGATTGTTGGCCACCGATATTGAGCATTGCACGGACGGCATACGGAAACCCTAAGCCCCATTGAGCATCATAGCCAGCGCCACCTTCACTGATTGGCTTGGTGATATATTCGTTACCTGAATTATCTTCGGCGATCATCATGCTATGCGGACTAATCTTGTGGGCTAGTTTTGCTATGTCCTGAAGGAGTGACCAGGCGTCTGGAATTTCGGTCTCTTTGCCACCGTCTGATCCCTTGCTGTTGCGCATGTAAATCGTTGAGTCGATGCGGAGTCCGTCAATATGATATTCAGTCAGCCACATAGTAACGTTATCAAGAATGAACTGTCTTACTTCAGGTCGACCATAGTCTGGTCGTCCGCCCCATGGTGTATCGCCACGTTCGTCGTTATAGAAGTAAATACCGCCGCGTCCATTTTCGCTCCAACCGTCAAATTGCCAGAGTTCGGTTTGATTTGAAAAGTGATTATACACCACATCAAGAATGACGCCGATACCAAGTTTGTGGCAGGCTTTTACGAAATCGAGCAAGCCGTGCCGTCCGCCGTATGAATTCTCGACAGAATATAGGTAGTTCGGTGCGTAGCCCCAACCATTACTACTTGCCATACTCGTGACGGGCATCAGCTCGATCATGTTAACGCCAAGACTGTGAAGATATTCCAGCTTCTCGATAGCAGTATAAAACGTACCTGGCGTTGCAGCATCGGGTCGGTTAAACGTGCCGACGTGAAGTTCGTAAATGATCTGCTTCTCTTTTGGAATGATAGGTTGTGGTGCATCCTCCCAGTCGTAAGCAGGGTCGATAATAACAGACGAACCATTATCCGAAACGGTCAGCTGTCGTGCGTACGGATCATTTCGCTCAACGGTCGAACCGTCACCTGTCGCGAGGCGATATTTGTACGATTGTCCTGGACTTGCCTCTTGGCTGATACCAGACCAATAGCCGGTACCTTCACTGGCAAGAAGAGTTTCTTTCCAATCAAAATCCTGGCTCACAAGAACAGTGACTGCAGTTGCAAACGGTGCCCAGACACGAAAAGCGACATCATTGCCAACCAAACGTGATCCAAGGAAATGTGCTGTTTGATGCCCCATAGTTAGTCATTAGTATGGAGGCATAAGCATTTTTTGACAACCCTGTTAAAGGGCTACTTTTTCTTTGCGAAAATAGAAGAAATTTCTCGTTTTGTGCCATTCCAGAAGGCGACGCGAGTCTTTTTGTCTTTGAAGATATGAATTGCTGGTGGAAGTACTGAGATTACGATAATGATGGCAACAACGGGAAGCAGTATCTGATCAATTTGCCAGCCCATTGCTTGGAACCACTTACCGAGGAAGTAGCCTGCGTAGGTCACACCAGCTGTCCACAGGAATGCACCAATGAGGTTGAAGGAAAGAAAGCGACGGTAGGACATTTTACCAGCACCGGCAACGATTGGCGCAAATGTACGAACGATTGGAATAAAGCGAGCAAGAACAATTGTCTTTGGGCCGTGCTTATCGTAGAACTCTTGAGCTTGTTTAATATATTCTTGTTTGAATAATCGTGCATCTGGTCGATTAAAGATGCGACCGCCGACTCGGCGCCCGAATGTATAGCCGACGCTATCTCCAAGGACTGCAGCTACAAAGATGATCAAGACAGCGAGGTGAACATTGAAGCTAAGAACGCCAGTGAACATCAAGAATCCAGCGGTAAAAAGAAGACTATCGCCAGGTAGGAAAAACCCAATTAAAAGACCTGATTCGGCAAAAATAACAAATGCAACACCGAGAATGCTTACGGTTTGAATAAAGGTGACTAGGTCTACTCCAGGTATCATCTGATCTATTTTAGCATCAAAAATGCTATAATAGCTAGGTGACAATTATATTTCCGTAAAGGTATCTAAAATCCATTTTAAGGATAAAGAAGGAGAGACATGGGAGATAAAATTAATCTAAAACTAGACCTACGTACCCTACAAGGTAAAAAGGTGCGACAATTGCGAAAAGAAGGAATTATTCCTGCAGTTGTCTATGGAGCAGGACTTGAGCCAATCAATGTTCAGGCTGCTCGAAACATTATCGATAAAGTGATCCGTGATGCTGGAAAGCACACGCCAGTTCACCTTACGATCGATAGCAAGAAAGAAATTGCGATGATCAAAGACGTTGAAATTGATGCTGTTAAAGGCCTTACTCGTCACGTCTCATTTCACGCAGTGAAGCAGAACGAACCGGTTAACGCCGAAGTGCCAATCCGTCTTATCGGTGAAGGTGAGAGCGTTGCAGAGCGAGCAGGGCTTATTGTCCTTCAAGCACTCGACCGAATCGAAGTTCGCGCATTGCCACTTGTTCTTCCGGAAGCACTTGAAGTCTCAATTGCTCACCTGAAAGAAGCGGGTGAACAAATCACACTTGGTGACATTACGTTGCCTGAAGGTGTCGTATTCGTTGAACACATCACAGGACACGAAGAAGCCGACGAGGAAGCTCCAAAGCTGACTGACCTAGTGGTTGCAAGTGTTTACGAACCTGCTGCACTCGAAGCCGCAAATGATGCAGCTGCCGGTGACGCAACAATCGATGCTGAAGTAGAATCTGACAATGGTTCAGACACCGACCAAGCTTCGCAGGCTGAAGAAAAGCAACCTGGTGGAAAAGCTCAAGCTGAGCCTAAACAATCAAACGTTGACGCTAACAAATAAGTAGCGCGCGCAACAAAATAACTCCCGCTTCAAAACGGGAGTTATTTTTATTCTTTGATGAAACCACCGGACTGATGTGCCCATAGTTTTGCGTAGGCGCCTTTTTGTTCAAGAAGTTCTGCATGCGAACCATCTTCAATGATCTTTCCGCTATCTAATACAATAATACGATCCAGCTTTGCGATAGTTGAAAGTCGGTGGGCAATCACGATACTTGTACGATTTTGCATGAGTTCTTCGAGTGCACGTTGAATGAGTTGCTCACTGGCACTATCTAGCGCCGACGTTGCTTCGTCGAGAATAAGGATCGGTGCATTTTTTAGCAGCGCTCTTGCAATGGCGATACGCTGTCGTTGGCCTCCTGACAACTTCACGCCACGCTCGCCAACGATTGTATCAAGTCCTTCCGAGAGCGTGGATGTAAATTCCTCGGCGTTTGCTTGTCGCAGTGCTTGTTTGATTTCTTTGTCGGTCACATGTGCTTTCCCGTAGCCGACATTCTCACGTAACGAGCGGTGGAATAAAGAGGCTTCTTGGGGGACGTAAGCAACTTGTTGCCTCAAACTATCTTGCGTGACCGAACGAATGTTTTGACCATCGATGAGGATCTCACCGGCATCGACATCAGCAAATCGAAGAACGAGTTTTGCGAGCGTTGTCTTTCCGCCACCGCTATGACCAACCAAGCCAACACGCTGGCCGGCTTTAATGATGAGGCTGAGATCTTCGATGACATGCCGTCCTTTTGAGTCGTTGTAGGCAAAATCGATACTGGCAAATTCAATTTCACCATTCTTTACTTTCAGTAACTTTGCATCAGGTTCGTCGACAACTTCAAGCGGCTCATTCAAAATGCTGGTGACTTTCGAAGCGTCTAGGAAGGCTTGTTCGATATTACGAACGATTGATCCAATTTCAAACAACGATCCTGTGAGGCGACCCATGTACGTCACTGCGAAGATAAGGGCCGCGATCGTCACGATGCCGTTGCTGAATAAGTAGACCGCGATAGCCAACGTGATGATTTGTAATCCAAACAAGACTGACTGCCGAACGAATGCTTCGCGCTGAATGACGTCAATTTCTTTACTCGATACAGCTTCAATCGCTGCGCGCTCATCGGCGATACGTTTAATTTCGGCCGTATTGCCTGCAAAAAAGCGAACGATTTGATGGTTACCTAGAATATCTGCAACAGTTCCCGTTAAGTGAGACATTTTTTCTTTACGGTCTTTTCGGAGATCACCACGATTCGTAATTGAGCGAACGCTGTGAAAGACAAGGAAAACAGTCACGATACTAAATGGGATTAATAGTGCAGGTGAGAGGAAGGCGATAATAACCAGGCTGGCAGTAAAGTTGACGACAACTGACATGGCAGCCAGGAAAATAGTATCAAGAAATGCTACGACCGATCGAGAGAAGAGTGAGACGTCACCAGCAAGTGCACCAACTTTATTATTCGCAAAGAATTGGTCACTATGTTGCACGAGTTTATCCATGGCAAGTTTCATCAGAACGGTACTGGTTTTTTCTTCATGGTGGAATAGTTTATTAAATCCGATGAATGATGAAATGAGAGCAACCACTGCAACTGCGACAGAAAGAACGATGAGCATCAGTGGATGGTGCCAGTCATGAGGATTGGTGATCATTGATTGCAGGATGAAGCTGAATATAAGTGGCAGGATAACGATGTAGAGTAATCGGTTAATGGGAATAAGCGTGACATACAATGCCATCGATTTTTTATCTTTTGATAATTCACGGTAAAAAATGCGCAAGGTTTGTTTTGCGATAACCGGATCGGCTCTGCCAAATATTTTTTGTTTTGCCATGTTAGTTCTCTTCACCTTCCTCAATAAATCCGCCTGATTGGCGTGCCCATAATTTCGCATACGCACCTTTTTTGTGGAGCAGTTCTTCGTGTGAACCTTCTTCAACAATAGCGCCATCATCCAGGACGATCACGCGATCCAGTTTCGCAATCGTTGAGAGGCGGTGAGCGATGACGATGCTGGTTCGGCCCTTCATGAGTTGTGACAACGCTTCTTGAATCAGGTGTTCGCTTTCACTATCTAGTGCCGATGTTGCTTCGTCCAAAATAAGAATTGGCGCATCTTTCAGAATTGCACGGGCAATGGCAACACGTTGTCGTTGACCGCCAGATAGTTTGACGCCACGCTCACCAACCAGCGTATCGAAGCCCTTTGGAAGTTTCTCGATGAACTCGAGCGCGTTTGCTTGCTCAGCCGCTTTGCGTACTTCTTTCAGCGTTGCCGACGGTCGAGAATAGGAAATATTTTCGAGTACCGAACGATGGAAGAGGAGCGGCTCTTGCGGGACGTAAGCGATATTTTCGTGGAGGCTTTGCTGTGTAACACGATCAATCGCTTGTCCGCCAATCAAGATCTTCCCTGCATTAATATCGTAAAAACGCATAAGGAGTTTGAGTAAGGTCGACTTACCTGAGCCACTCGCACCGACCAGTCCGATTTTTTGGTTCGTTTTTATATGAAGCGAGAAGTCGCGGAACAAAGGATCGACTGATGTTTCAGGATCGTTATCCGGATGAGTGAATGACACGTTTTCAAACGATATGTCCGGTTTGTTAACGACGAGTTTCTTATTTGTTTTATCGACGACAGCGATCGGTTGCTGGATAATCGCGAGCGTATCGGCTGTGTCACCCGTAATTTGGTAGTACGAACGAAGTAGTCCGTTTACGTTAAAAATTTCGCCAATCAAGTTGAATGTGTAGGTCAGGCTGATGTAAATAATCGCCGCACTACCGAAGCCGGCTTGGACTGACCAGATTGCGGCGATCAGTGCGCCGACTTTCATCAATGTCGTAATGAATGAGTAAATCGAAGTAACGCTTACCATTCCTTTTCGAGCGAACGATTCTTTATCAACCATGTTCTCAATTGAAACGTTGAGGAGCTTTCGTTCGTCGTCTTCTTTGGCATCAGTTTTGACGGCCATCATATTACTAATGGAGTCAGATAATTTACCAGAGATTTCTGTGTAGGCTTGAGAGCGCTCCTTGAATCTTTGGCGCATGAAGCGTGTGCCAAAGAAGGCTGCGATAATAAATAGGATTGTCAGAATAAGAAGGACGATTGCATACTGCCAAATGAGGAAGAATAATCCAATGATAGTTGCGAGCACGACAGTTAGCAGGACGAGCACTTGGTAGGTAGCGGTGTTCACGAATTCCATGTAAGCGGACGTAAATCGGCCTACTTTTGAAACGAGGGAGCCGGTAAAGGTATCCGAGTAAAACGATAGCGAGTGACGTGATAGTTTATCGTAGGCTTGTCGATACAGGTTTGCTTCACCTCTCACTTGCACGGTCCACATCATCCAAAGGACAACTCGGTAACCAACGACTTGGCTCACAAGTTCAATAGTAAAGAAAAGGGTGATGACCCACCAAGAGTTTTGCAGTGTAATATCATCCGCTTGCAAGTGATTAAGGACATAGCCAACAAGGAGCGGTGTAATGTACCGCTCTAAGACTACTGTCACAGGTAGAATAATGATGATGGCGATGACAAGCTTTTTGTATCGCCACGCTTCTTTTGCAAAGAAAGCGAGAATATTCGGTTTGTCGTCCATGTATCATCCAATAATAACACTGGTAGACGTGGTATAATACTATTTGTGCAAAAAATACTCCTCTATTACAAATTTACACCGATCAAGGACCCGGCTGCTATTCGTTTGTGGCAGAAAACATTGACCGAGAGTTTGAACTTGCGAGGACGTATCATCATCTCTCCGCATGGCCTTAACGGAACCGTTGGCGGCGAGATGGATGATCTTAAAACCTACATTAAAACCACAAAAGAATTACCTGGTTTTAAGGACATCGTTTTCAAATGGAGCGATGGTGGCCGTGAAGCTTTCCCGCGTATGAGCGTGAAGGTTCGTTCAGAAATCGTTGCCTTTGATGCCGCCGATGAACTTCGAGTTGATGAACATGGTGTCGTTGGCGGCGGCGTTCACTTGAAACCAAAAGAGGTGAATAAGCTTGTCGAGGAACGTGGCGACGTTGTCTTCTTTGACGGACGTAATGCTCACGAAGCGGCAATCGGGAAGTTTAAAGACGCTGTCGTTCCTGATACGCATACGAGTCGTGACTTTATCCAGGAACTTGAGAGTGGTAAATACGACGATCTCAAAGACAAGCCGATTGTTACGTATTGTACGGGTGGTATCCGCTGCGAAATCCTCAGCTCGCTCATGATGAATCGTGGATTTAAAGAAGTCTACCAAATTGATGGTGGCATCGTAAAGTATGGCGAAGAGTTTGGTGACGACGGATTATGGGAAGGCAGTCTTCGTGTCTTTGACGACCGCATGACCGTCGATTTTTCTGACCACACTGCTGTTATCGGTGAATGTAGTCACTGTAAAGAAGCGACGAGTAATTACGAGAACTGCGCCTTTGCAAATTGTAACGATCTTGTCTTGATCTGCGAAAACTGTAAAGAAAATCCTGACCTTTTGTTCCACACCGACGTGTGTCGTGAACGTGCAACGCTTGTTGCCTAAATAACCTCGGTCAGACATGGCGTTTATGGGTGTGGTTTGGTATACTGATAGTGTTTACAAAAACCATGAAACAAACATTAGTAAAAATCCTCAGCAGCCTCCTCGGCGCGTTCGTTATCGGACTCGTTATTTATCATGTAGGGCAGAATGCACAAGCCATCAGCGCCAATCAATACACCTGTCAGGCTGACGGAAGCTATGCAACAGTGACGTCTGGTCCTGGTGCGATCACGGGCGCTGATACGACCCACGCAACGCAGGCGCTTAGTTGGCTGACATCAATGACCAAAACGCGAACCGTCGTCACGACCGATAGTACGGTTACGCCAAACACTGAATACGCGAGTAGTTACACGGGGTCCATTTCTGGAACTTTCCAATTAGACGGCGTCAGCTATCCTGCGAAAAATGACGCTTCAATTGAAATCGATTCTCCCACAACTGTCGCGGATAATTACGCGGGTATCATATCGGGTAAAGTACTGACAACGCCAACGCCCAATCGCTGGATCATCCAGGTATATAAACTGACTGGATCAGGCGAAGTACAGGTGGCAAAACAGGCGTTGGCTGACGGAACGACGGGTAACTTTACAATCGATTTATCTGACATCGTTTCGCCTCCGGTAGGGAAGTGGGAATTCGGCATCTTGGATGCGAATGCGGGCTATGCACCCTACGGCGTAAAGTGGCCAAGCGCATCCTACTACAATGGGCTTGAAGTCCAACAGAAACTGGTGACAGACGCGATCTACGACTGGAGTACGACAAAGGCGTTAGTCGACGGGACATTCACTTTCCCAGATTCAAACACAGGAAAGAAATTATTCCGATTAGTCGATACGGCCTCCGGTGATGTGCTTGCAGAACACGTCGCCCAGACAGGATTAATTCGTTCATTCGAACTCGATCCGAGTGATCCATCATACGGAACAGCCTTTGAAGATCAGTCCTATGTTTACGATCAGGCGCTGGCATTGTTTGCGGCAATTGGGACGGACAATCAATCACTTGCCGATACGCTTGCAAACGGACTGCTTAACTTCCAGGTGACAGCAGGTCCGCTCGTTGGTGGATTCGTCTTTGCGGCGCCACAACTTAGTCCAACCTTCCGCGATAACCAAATTCGCACAGGTGCGCATGCAATCGCGACTGATGCATTACTTAGCTATATCGATAAGTATCCTCATGCCACAAATATTGTTGCCGATACTGCGGCGGCCCATAGCGCACTCGACTTTATTAACGGGACGTTGTCTGCATCAGGCACGACAAGCGGACTCTATCTTGGCGGCTACGGTGACTACAGCGGTCCGTCAGGTAGCTTTGCGCCGAACACAGTGATTACGTGGGCATCAACCGAACACAATATCGATATCTGGAATATGTTTGAAAAGGCTGCCAAAGTATTTGGTGATGCGACTAATAATTATACCCAAAAAGCAGCTACCTTGAACCAGGTGATTATCAACAAGTTGTATAGTCCAACCGAACAGCGTTATTATCAAGGCATGCAACCAAGTGGCGTTGATACAGCCGATCCGCTGGACGTTAATACTTGGGGTGCAATGCAAATGTACTCATCGGGACGATATGATCAAGCGCTACAGTCTTTGAACCGCTTGCAGCCATTCACCTTCACGAGTCACGGGGTAACTGGCTACGCACCGTTCTACGACAGCGCCGGCTACCCAGGCGCAGTCCCGACTGTGTGGTTTGAAGGTTCATTTGGTGCAGCATTGGCACAGTACCATGTTGGTAACTACGATGCGTACCGAACACTCATCAACCAGTTGATTCCAGGCCAACAAGGTGACGGCTCATTCCAATATGCAACCGACGAAGATGTAACGTACGGTATCTCGACCCGAAAATCAGTTGCAAGTACCGCTTGGTACATTCTTGCGACCACAGGACGCTCTGCAATTTGGAATATATGTCAGTACAATCCTCCAGTCGATCCCGTGACGCCACCAACCACGCCATCAAGCACAACGGGCGGAAGTACCTCTAATTCGACAGCTACAACAACAGGTGGTTCGGACAATCAGGATATGACGACGACTGATACAGCGCCAGTAACAGCGGATAAAAATACAGTGACGACCGCAGTGAGCACCCCAGAAACGGCAGCCGATACGTCGAAGGATCACACTGCGGCGAAAAGCACGTTCCCATGGACACCAATTATTATCGCTGGATCGAGCGTTGCGGGTGTCGGTATAGTATGGATCGTTATCGCATTGATACGATCACGATTATTGCTTGGCTAGAAAGGAAGCAATCTTTTTAGTGACTTGCCATTTCGAAGTCAATCTTACGAGGAAGTAAGAAGCTAAGAAGGAAGGTGACGCCAACCAGTGATATTGCATAGATCATTGTGATGCTGAACGCATTGACGAAGTTATTGCTGGCAGCTTTCTTGGTTGCAGTTGCAATAACGTCACCGAGTTTTTGTGAGCCAGGAGTTTGCGTTGCACTGGTTGCCTCGATTGCTTTACAGCTTTCGGGAGTTTGGCTGGTGTCTTTTTGACTCGTGCGGTCAACATAACATGTTTGAATATTTTTAAGAATTGCATCTTGGGCCTGTGCGGGAACCATTTGCGAAGTAAGTTCTGAACGAATTTGCGGCTCAACACTCGCAAAACTGGTTGCGGCATTTGATGTCAGGTGTCCGAAGAAAATGACACCAACGATGGCAATACCAATCGCGCCACCGAGTTGAGAAACAGCGTTTAGTGTTCCACTGGCTGAACCAGCGTGCTTTGTATCGACATCTTTCAACGTGACGGAGAACATAAGTCCCATGACAAGTCCCATACCCGTACCTGTTAAGAGAAGGCCTGGAATGAATTCCCATGGCTGCGTATCGTGTCCGGAAATAGCAAGTGCGAGGACGATTGCACCAAGTCCGACACCCATGATCACTGCGCCGAGTGACATAGTATAACGACCTAGTTTTTTCGTCAGCTTTTGGGCAAGGAAGCCAATGCTAAAGCTAATGCCAACAGCCGTTGGGAGTCCGGTCAACGCGGCTTCGAGCACTTTATAGCCGAGTCCAATTTGTAGCACCAATGTAAAGGTAAAGAAGAATCCAAGCATGATCATCTGGAAGACAATGTTAACAAAGAGTCCGACACGGAATGAATTTGCTTTAAAGAGGGAAGGAATGATCAGTGGTGAGCCATCCTTCTTGGTCTTTCGTAATTGCCACCACCAGAAGAGTGCGAATATTGGCAGAGAAATCGTCATCATTACGAATACCCAGGCTGGCCAGTCCAGCTCCCGACCTTGAATGAGTGGGAAGAGTAATAATCCAAGTGCTACGATAATAAGACCGGTACCAAATATGTCGAGTTTTAGCGGGTGGGGTGATTTTCCGTTAGGCAGATACTTAATTGCGGCAAAGAAGGCGAAGAGGCCAATAGGGATATTGATCAGAAAGATTGGACGCCAGTCGAGTCCACCAATATTTGCTTGAATCAGGAGTCCGCCGACAACGGGTCCGAGAGATGCGGCCAGTCCGCCAAGCGCACCGAACAACCCCATGACTGCACCGCGTTCTTTCGGTTTGTACATCACCTGCATGAGAGACATAACTTGCGGTACCATCAGGGCTGCCATTGCCCCTTGAAGAAGTCGAGCGCCAACCAGCACTTCAGTACTCCACGCTAGTCCACTAAGCAGTGAAGCGATCGTAAATCCGGCGACGCCAGTCATAAAGAGTTTTTTGTAGCCGACAACATCACCAAGTCGTCCGCCTGTGATAAGGAGGACGGCAAAAGCAAGCGCGTAGCCAGCTGTTAACCATTGAATTGCGGAGTAACTCGCGCCCAGGTCAATCTGAATCGAAGGGATTGCAATGTTAACGATCGTGTTATCAAGCAGGTCGATAACAAATGCCAGCGCAACGATAACCAGCGCAATCGTACGTTGGCGTGAAGTAAATTTCTCAGCATGGTGATGGGCCGATGTAGTTGGATGCGCAGTTTCAGCTTTCGCCACAGATATACTCCCTTAAAATAATCTTACTATTATACTATGGCGTTCACCGATATAATAGAGATATGGAGTCAAAGACACAGAAACTTCAAGATAAGTTAAAAACCCTTCCGCGCTCAGCAGGCGTTTATTTTCATAAGGCAAAATCGGGCGAAATTATTTATGTTGGCAAGGCGGCGGTCTTAAAGAATCGGGTTCGTCAATATTTTCAAAGTACGAGAGATATGGATGTCAAAACCCGTGCTTTGGTTGAGGAAATTTACGATACCGATTGGGTCGAGACGGAAAGCGAAATTGACGCCCTGTTTCTTGAATCTGAAATGGTCAAACGCTACATGCCGCGATTTAATATCCTCCTTCGCGATGATAAGTCAGAGACGTTTATTCGCATTGATTTGAAAAGCGAATGGCCAACAGTCAGTTTTACGCGTAATCCAAGCGATGACGGTGCTGAGTATTTTGGACCCTACTATAATGGCTACACGATTAAAAAAGCCCTTCGTTATTTGCGGAAAGTATTTCCGTACTACACGACGCCACCGAAAGAAAACGGTCGACCCGACCTTGACGCGCATATTGGATTGAGTCCACGACCAGGAACGTCTTCTGCGGAATACAAGTCGACATTGAAACGACTTATTCGCTACATGGAAGGCGGACGAAGCGCGATCGTTCGCGAGCTTGATAAAGAAATGCATCTTGCAGCAAAGCTACACGACTTTGAAAATGCCGCAGCACTTCGAAATAAAATCAGTGACTTAAAATCGTTACAACAGAAAATTATGTTTGGTGATCGCGAATTTATGGACATCAGTAAAGACAAGGCGCTGAGCAGTCTTATGACTCTTTTGGGGCTCCCGAAAATTCCAGTGCGTATCGAAGGATATGACATTAGTCATATGGGTGGCACAAATGTTGTGGCAAGTATGGTGGTATTCACAAATGGTGTCAGTGATCGAGCAAATTATCGAAAGTTTAAAACGCGCATTGAGCAAAATGACGATTACTATAATATGCACGAAACATTGCAGCGACGGTTGAGCGAGAAGAACCTCAAAGCTTGGGGTAAGCCCGATCTTATCCTGATCGACGGTGGAAAAGGACAACTTGACGCCGCTTTAAAAGCAGTTGAAGAATACAGCCTCGCAATTCCGACAATCAGTATCGCAAAACGGGAAGAAGAAATTATTGTGCACCGAACTCGTTCGAACATTGGAACCGATGCGTTAAAAGAGTTCATTCAACATCCAACACAAGATGTCGCTGTGACAATTTCCGGTGATTATTATGTGATCAATCTGCACGTTGGCCAGTTGAACGCATCATCTCACTCAAAGAACCTTCGTAGTTCATCAATCCACTCGACCTATTCTGACGTGACGAAACTGTTCCAGCGTATTCGTGATGAATCACACCGATTTGCGATCAGCTATCATACAGTGCTGAAGCGAGCCAAGCAGACAGCTAATGTCCTCGAAGAAATTCCAGGCATCGGTCCTGCGACAAGACGAAAACTTATCCGAACATTTGGAAGTATGCGTGGCGTCAGTACTGCCGACGAAACGGCGTTGATTGCGGCAATTGGGGAAAAGAAAACCAAGCTTATTTTGCCACTCCTAAAGCCTCAATCGTAACGCTTGTGCTTATAGGGTTACCACTATATTATGGTGGCAGAACCCAAATATGGAGAGTATGATAAAAGCCAAGTTTCGTTCCGCCTTTACGATAGTTGAGTTAATTGTGGTGATTTCGGTCATCGCTATTCTTGCGGGTATTATCCTTGTTTCATATGGTGCGTGGCGAACGTCAACAGCGACCTCATCTTTGAAGAGCGACCTCGAGCACGCTGCATCGCAAACAGAATCTTACAGAACGTTTAATAGCACGTATCCGGTGCCCTTTACATTGATAAACTTTACTCCCAGTGCGAATAATACGATCACTCCAACGTATCTTGATTCGAAATCATTCTGTCTTGACGGTACAACCACAATATCGTCATCCGTAAAATATTATATTGATAACCTGACACAGGCAAATGGTGCGACCTCGGGTACATGTGCAGCGCGAGCAAGCCTGCCTATTCCGGGAGTGGTCGCGAACGTTGCCTTCACGACCGGATCAACTCAGATTTCGGTTAGCTGGTCACTTGCTGTACCAAACTATGCGACGCAGTATTTGGCTCAATGCGCACTTGACCCAGCATTTATTACTGGACTTCTTCAAGCAACCGTTACGGGTGCCGCCACGACATCAGCGAGTCTCTCGGGCGCAAACCCAGTGACGACCTACTATTGTCGAGTTCGTGCACTTAATACGAATGGACAAAGTGACTGGAGTGGTGGAGGCTCAGGTAATACACAACAACGAACTTGCGCAGACTCGCAACAATATGGAACGTATCCGGATTGTTATGATTACGACTCACTTCCTGTCGGTACGTCAATTGCTGGCTACTGGACGACACCACCGGATGAATATCTCCTTGAAGATGGGTCTGCAGTATCTCGAACGACATATGCCGACCTGTATAACTTAATTGGAACTACCTATGGCGCGGGTGATGGATCGACAACTTTCAATATTCCCGATTCTCGCGGACGTGCGACCGTCGGTCTGAGTTCCACAGATGCAGAGTTCAATTCTATCGGCGAAAAGTACGGTGAGAAATCACACACGATTACCCTGAACGAAATACCTTCACATAGCCATGCGCAAAACGTCTCGGCAAATAGTGGCGGTAGTGCGATTCGTAATGACTATTCATCGGATGGTGCCGGAGGAAGCTATGCTCAAGGAGTCAATACAAACGGTGCTGGTGGAGGCGCGGCTTCAAATGTCATTCAGCCTTCGATCGTGAAGCAATACGCGATTAAATATAGACCGTCAACGGGAGCTAGCTCAACACTCGCTCCAGGGACAACGCTTCAAGGCTATTGGTCGACAATACCAACGGGCTATCTGGCCGAGACAGGGGCGACGATTTCTCGTACAACCTACAGTGATTTGTTTGGAGCTATCTCAACAACGTACGGTGCGGGGAATGGGACAACGACATTTGGTACTCCAAATTCACAAGGAAGAGTTGGTGTTGAAAAGAACGCATCTGACACGCAGTTCGCGACACTCGGGCAGACGTTTGGAGAAAAGACACACCTTCTGACAATCGGTGAAATGGTCCCTCACTCACACGTTGAAATTATTACCGCTAACAGTGGTGGCTCGGGAGTGCGTAACGACTACGCAGCTGATGCTGCTGGTGGAGTGTACGCTCAAGGAACGAATACTGGTCCGGCTGGTGGTGGACAGGCATTTAATGTCATCCAGCCTTCGATCGCTAAGACTTCAACGCTAAAGACTGCGGCTGCGACAGGAACAAATGACGATTCGGGTATGATACCTGGAACCAGTATTGAAGGATGGTGGGCAACGGCGCCGTCTGGATTCTTGCTTGAGGATGGCTCTGCAGTATCAAGGACGACATATTCAGATCTGTTTGCGCTGATCGGAACGACCTATGGTAGCGGTGATGGTTCGACGACGTTTAACCTGCCTGATGCTCGTGGGCGAGTCGCAGTTAACAAGAACGCAAGCGATACGCAGTTTGCGACAATTGGTCAGAAGTTTGGTGAAAAGACCCATATTATGACGTTATCGGAGCTACCAGTTCATAGTCATGCGCAGTACGTGACGAACCCACTTGCTGGTGGTTCGGCGATTCGTAATGACTATAAAGCTGATGCCGCAGGAGGCTCGTATGGTCAAAATATATCTACCAATGGGACGGGTGGAGGAGCTGCATACAATGTGATTCAGCCGTCGATTACTAAAATGTTTGCGATTAAGTATTAAGGAATAATGATGGAACCTACGACAACACCTCAACCACAGCTACGGCAGAATAAACACGTTCTGATCAAAATTATTGTTGCTGCTGTTATTCTTGCTGTTATTGCAGGCATTGCGTTGCTTGTGTATCGTAGTGTTCATCAGGCTGTCCTTGAAAGTGATGTAAAAACAGAACTCATTAAGCAAAACAAAATCATTACATTATCAGCCAAAGGGAACATTTTCCCTTCGAGTGTTCCAGCCGGAGTGAAATCGACAGACAAAGTAGTTATCAATGCGTCAGTCAGTGCGTCGGGAACCGCATATTGTATCGCGGGAACCAGTAAGAGCGACGCAAAAATTGTCTTCCATATGGACAAATCAACTCCTGAAGATGCGCCAGTGAAGGGGAGCTGTTCTGACAGTGCAACGGTTCCGCCATTAACTCCATCTGAAGTCGCGATTGGTTCAGTCGGTGCAGGTGCTGTGAGCCTTTCTTGGCAGACGGCACCGTATGCTGCGTCATACACAGTACAGTGTGCTAATGACAAAGACTTTACTATTGGCCTCAAGTCAAAAACAACTGACACGACCGCAATAACACTGAGTGATCTTGGGGGAGACGGACAATATTACTGTCGTGTTTCCGCAAGCAACTCGCTGGGACAAAGCGCGTGGTCACCAACACTTTCAGCAATGACGAACCCAATCTCTGTTGCTCCCACAGAAATGAAAGTCACGACAGTTTCAAGTACGGCATTGCACTATTCGTGGAAAGCAACCGATGGCGCATTGTCGTACGTCGTCGAATATTCGGAAGATGATAGTTTTGTGAAAGATGTCACGAGGCTGACGACGACCGCAACATCCGGTGATGCTACAGGGCTAAAGGCATACACGGCTTATTATTTCCATGTTAAAGCAGTAACTGCTGGCTTTGATGCCGATCACGCCTCATTTTCAACTGAAGAACTTGGCCGTACTGCGAAGCCATAGTTTACAATAGACTGAATGGACAAAGACTTTTTTACTCATAATCGTCAGGCTATTTTTGATGTCGTAGGGGCCGATGTTCTTGTTTTTGCAGGTAACATTCTAGTGCAGCGCTCAAACGATGCCTCGTATGCATTTGAACAGGAAGCGAACTTTTGGTACCTGACGGGTATTGATACGGCTGGTTGGCGGCTGATTATTCAAAAAGAAAAAGTATCTTTAGTTGCGCCGGATGTTGACGAAGTCCATCGAACGTTTGACGGTTCACTTTCAAACGACGAAGCAAAGAAAACGAGTGGTGTTGATGAAGTTTTGTCATATCAAGAAGCGCAGGAACTACTTGAAAACCTGAAAGATTTTGAGCCAACAGTGGCAAGTCTCGGTGAAGATCCCAGAAAAGGACACTATGATTTTGCATTAAATCCTGGCCCCGTTGATGTACTTCATGAACTACAGGAACTATTCGGTGAGGTGCAAGATTGCCGTAAGGCACTTGCAGCACTAAGGGCGGTTAAGCAGCCCGAGGAAATTGATCTGATTCGAAGTGCTATTACGATCACCACGGAAGCTTTTGAGCTGGTACGAAACACAATCCATCAGTATTCGTTTGAGTATGAAATCGAGGCTGACTTTACTGCTTACTTTCGAAAAAAAGGCGCCCGTGGGCATGCCTATGATCCGATTGTCGCGGCAGGTAAGAATGCAGTAACGTTACACTACAGTAAAAACCAAGCCCCACTTGTTCCTGGAGCATTGGTATTGCTTGACGTCGGTGCACGATACAATGGCTACGCTGCCGATATTACGCGAACCTACGCTCACGGTGAAGTATCTGATCGACATCGCGCCGTGCACCTTGCAGTTGAAACAGCGCATCACAAAATTATTGATCTGCTTGAACCGGGCCTGAATGTAAAGGCGTATTTCGACAAAGTCGACAGGATCATGTTAGTCGCGTTGAATGAGCTTGGAATTCTAAAAGAGAAGGCTGACTACCGAAAATACTTCCCACACTCAGTCAGTCACGGACTAGGCATCGATGTTCATGATTCACTTGGGGGTCCCGATGAATTCAAGCCAGGCATGATTCTGACTGTTGAGCCAGGCATCTACATTCCAGAAGAGGGAATTGGCGTGCGTATCGAAGACGACATTTTAATTACGGAGACGGGGCACGAGAATCTCAGCGAGAGACTCCCTACCGGTCTATAAATTATTCGTGATATACTAAGCATAACGTTATGAAGAGGCAGTTTCTTGTATTTATTGTGCGGTGGATGCTGAATTCATTCGGACTTTGGGTTGCTGTACGTCTTCTTGGATCAGGCTATCAGAATGTTGAGATTACGGCTGGTGTCGGTGGTTTTTTGATTGCTGGACTTATCTTTTCGATTATCAACAGTGTGTTTAAGCCGCTGGCAGTTGTCTTGTCGTTACCAGCGATTCTCCTCACGCTTGGCCTTTTTGTTATTGTTGTGAACGGCATCCTTGTATATGTATCTATTTTGTTGGCACCGAATATCTCGATGTCATTCTTTAACTCAATTCTTACCGGAATCATCTTGAGTCTGATAAACTATATAGTAAGTGCCGCAGTCGAGATCCGAGGCGGTAAATCAGGAGTAAACTATGACAATTGACCTCATCCTACAAATTATTACCGTTGCATCAGCAGTCTTGATGATTGTTTCGGTGCTTCTTCAACAACGTGGCGCAACGCTTGGTGCTGGATTTGGTAGCTCTGGCGAACTCTATACAACCCGTCGAGGCCTTGATAAGAACCTCTTCGAAGTCAGCGTTGTCTTTGCCGTGATCTTTATTCTTTCGATCTTGGCCGGCTTGTTGCTGCCAGCTAATTAAAGGAGCACTTTACCAAAGTGGCTGAAAACCAACCTAATAAATGGCGTCGACTGCCAAAATTAAGCTTTAACTCGAAGGAACTTTCGAGGCGCATGAAAAAAGTTGAGGGTGCGACCGTAAAGCACGCTCGTCGTTTTGTGTTCAAGCGCATGGATAGCATCCGTGAAGTGCGACGACATATTATTTTATGGGTGCTCACGATTGGTCTTATTATCGGCGCCAGCGGACTACAGTTAATGTGGTTTCAACAAAGCTATCGAACAACCGCAAATGCAACCGACGGAACGTACGCCGAAGCCGTGCAGGGTCCCGTTAATACCTTGAACCCTATCTTTGCTAACACGAGTGCTGAAGAATCAGCCAGCGCGCTTCTCTTCTCACGGCTTTTGACCTACGACCAATCTGGTCACCTTAACTATGATCTTGCGAATAGTATGACGATTAGCCCCGATCAGACAACCTATACAGTAAGTATTCGTCCAGATGCTCGTTGGTCTGATGGCGTATATGTTCGTGCCAAGGATGTCGTCTTTACGGTTAATCTTTTGAAAGATCCTGCAACGCGGGCAACAATTAGTGGGTGGAACGACATTACGGTCACCGCGCTGAACGACTTGACAGTTCAATTCAAATTACCTGATGTGTATGCTGCATTCCCGCACGCCTTAGACTTTTTACCGATTCTTCCTGAACATATCCTTCGCGACGTTGCTCCAAGTGAAATGCGTGAAAATGCATTTAGCACTAATCCAATCGGAAGTGGTCCGTTTACACTTCGCTTTATTCAAGATATCGACGCAAGTACTGGACGAAGCATCATTCACCTAGCGCGAAATAGTACGTACTACAAGGGCGCGCCAAAACTTGATCGCTTGCAACTTCACGTTTACGCATCAAGTGACGCCATTATTCGCGCAGTCACGACGTCCGAAGTAAATGCCGCTACTGACTTAACGGTGACCGATGCCGCGAAGATTACGGGGAATCGTTATACAGTCGATCGTAAACCGATCAATGCTGGCGTGTACGCATTATTTAACACCACTACTGGCGTGATGTCCGATAAGCTGGTTCGTCAAGCACTTCAGACGGGAACAGACACTGCAGCGCTTCGTGCGGTGGTAGGGAAGAATACGCCTGAAATCCACTTGCCGTTTATTACGGGACAGGTTACTGGTGACGTTCCGTCGGAAGTCGTCTATGACAAAGCTAATGCCGGACGACTACTTGATCAAGCAGGCTGGAAGCTTGAAGGAAACGTTCGTAAAAAAGATGGTGTGTCGCTGAAGTTGTCTGTTGTCACAACAAAGAACAACGACTTCGAGAGAGTCCTTGATGCGATGGCTACCCAATGGCGTGGCCTCGGTATTACTGTGACGACAAGTATCGTTGATCCAACCGATCCTTCCCAGAACGTTGTGCAGAATATCTTGCAACCACGTGCCTACGATGTATTGCTGTACCAGCTTACTATCGGTGGTGACCCTGACGTGTACGCTTACTGGCACTCATCTCAAGCCAGTAAAGGTTTTAACTTCTCGAACTACTCAAATCCAATCAGTGACGATGCGCTCGCGAGTGCTCGTACCAGGATCGAACCAGACCTCCGTAATGCGAAATATGTAACGTTTGCGAAGCAGTGGATGGCCGACGCGCCAGCTATTGGGCTGTTCCAAGCAACAACGCAGTATGTCTCGAGTACAAATGTTCATGCGCTGACCGATACCCAAACGCTTATCTCTGCAACCGACCGCTATTCGACTGTTTTGTACTGGACGGTCGGTGATCGTTTAGTTGAACGAACCCCATAAGAGGGCTTTAGAGTTGATTTAAGAGGTGGAATCGTATATAATTCTCTCTTGTTAGGGCGCTTAGCTCAGTTGGCTAGAGCATCTCGTTTACACCGAGAGGGTCGGGGGTTCGAATCCCTCAGCGCCCACCATACAAACAGTCCGTCAGAAATGACGGGCTTTTTGTATGGCTCATGCTTGCTTAATATCTATTCTTTCTGCATAAATAATCTATGTCGTCGATACGCATGGCGCAGAGTGATCTACCGAAAGGAGGGCAGTAATGCCCACACAGGAAATTTTCGATGTGACCGAGCACATCGATCAGGAAGTGGGATGGGTCACCCTATTCCCTAGCTCGAAGGACTGGACGGCCGAATCGACCTACGTCCTGATCTCGCACCTGAAAGAGGTGAGAGACACGTTCAAGTTGGTGTCGCTGACGCGGTACGGCGACACGCCTCCGGCTCAGAATGTGCGGTACCGTACCGTGCAGTATCTCGCCACCCAGGTCCCACGAGGCACAATGAACAACCTGGCTCAGTCGGCAGACAAGCACGCACGCCTGGTCGACAAGTATATCGAGCAACTCGAGGCCAGTCTGGTCTAGGCGTGCGACCGCACCAAGCCCTCGCCGAGGGCGGAGTATTCTGACAAGTCTTTGTCATGAGTCTCCGCCCCAGGCGATGGGCTTTTTGAATTCTTGCATTTTAGTCTGTATATCTCTATAATTACCTGGTCTGCGCGTGTGCTGGAATTGGTAGACAGGCTAGCTTGAGGTGCTAGTGTTCGCAAGGACGTGGAGGTTCAAGTCCTCTCACGCGCACCAGATATAATCAAAATAAGCTCCATTTCGGAGCTTATTTTATTTCCATCGACTACCCAAACTGGTTGCATAAAAGCTCAATCTGTGCTTTAATTACAGATAAGGAAGCCCACGTAGAAAAGACGCAGGGCATATTTTTATGAAAGACCCAAAATACATTCGCAACGTTGCCATTATTGCTCACGTCGACCATGGAAAGACGACGCTTCTTGATGGCCTTTTGAAACAAAGTAACACTTTCCGTTCTAACCAGGCTGAAATGGAACAATCACTGATTATGGACAGTGGTGACCAAGAGCACGAACGCGGTATCACCATTACTGCTAAGCAGACTGCCGTATATCACGGTGACTACAAGATCAACATCGTTGACACCCCGGGACACGCTGACTTTTCTGGTGAAGTTGAACGAACGCTTAACATGGCCGACGGCGTGCTTCTTATCGTTGACGCGCAAGAAGGTCCAATGCCTCAAACTAAGTTCGTGCTTTCAAAAGCGCTTGAACTTGGACTTAAACCAGTTGTTGTTATCAACAAAATTGACAAGCCATCACGCCGTATCGCTGAAGTTGAAGACGAAGTCGCTGACCTTTTCTTGGAACTCGCTGTTGATGACAGCCAATTGCACTACCCTGTGTACTACGCAATCGGTCGTGAAGGAAAAGCTTGGACTGAACTTCCTGAAAACACAGACCTTCACACAGACTTGACGCCAATCTTTGACGCTATTATTAACGATATTCCTGCACCTGCAGTAAACGTCGACGGTCCATTCCAGATGCTCGTCACATCTCTGTACTACGATTCATTCCTCGGAAAGTACGCCATTGGTCGTATCTCTCGCGGAAAGATCAGCAAAGCATCACCACTCGTTCTTATTAAGCGTGACGGATCAATCGTCCCTGCGAAGATTGAAAAATTATTTGCGTACCGCGGACTGCAACGTGAAGAGGTAACCGAAGCCGGAGCTGGTGACATTATCGCTTTGACTGGTATTGCTGATGCAAAAATCGGTGAAACTATTTCTGATAAAGAGCAGCCTGATGCACTTCCTGTCATCGACATCGAAGCGCCAACACTTTCAATGTACCTTGGTCCAAACACCAGCCCACTTAAGGGTAAAGAAGCGAAGTTTAATACGAGTCGCCAAATTGGTGATCGTCTTCGTCAAGAAACCGAAACAAATGTGTCACTTCGCGTTCGTGAAGAAGGAATTGGATTCGTTGTTTCTGGACGTGGTGAACTTCACCTTTCAGTATTGATTGAAACGCTTCGTCGTGAAGACTTCGAATTTGAAGTTGGTCGTCCGCAGGCTGTGACGATTGAAGTAGATGGTGAAGTACAAGAGCCTGTCGAAGAACTACTTATTGAAGTTGGGGGTGAATTCCTCGGCGCAGTCAGCCAAGAACTTGGTACTCGTCGTGCAATTCCAACCAAGCAAGAACAGACAAGTAGTGGCGCAACTCGCTCTACCTACATCATTCCAACCCGTGCGATGATTGGGCTTCGTAACCTACTACTGACCGCAACTAAGGGTACAGTTATCATGAACACCTTGCCTCATGGCTACCAACCACTTGGTGCAAAGCTCCAACAGACTCGTAATGGTGCATTGATTGCAACTGAAGCCGGTGCAACGACTGCCTTTGCGCTTGATAACGCATCAGCTCGTGGTGAGCTCTTCGTTGGTCCTGGAACAACTGTCTACCAAGGTATGATCGTCGGTATGTATAACCGCGGTGGTGATCTTGACGTGAACGTTTGTCGCGGAAAGCAGCTTACCAACATGCGTACGTCATCAAGTGACGGAACGATTCAGTTGACTCCATATACTGACCTGAGTCTTGAACAGTCAATCGACTTTATCGAGAACGATGAACTTTTGGAAGTAACACCAAAATCACTTCGTCTTCGAAAACGATTCCTTGATCCAAACCAGCGTAAGCGGAACTCTCAGAAGAACAACTAGTCATCGAAAAAAGCGTTACTCCATAAAAAAGAGTGACGCTTTTTGATTAAACCCTTTCATCATTTCAAGACATCTCTATAATAGACGGTAAGGATAACCTTTATGTCGGCAAAAACATACACAGAACAAAATATTGACCTCTTGAAATCATCGTTCGTCAAAGCGACGGGTATTTTAGCGCCGTCGAAAAAAGCTCCTGATGAACTCCTCGGTGAATTGTTTGGTGATGTTCAAACACAGCAGATTTATTCAGATGGAAAGACATTCGTTGATCTGGTTCCAAAAAAGCGTATTCGTTTGATTAAAGAAGAATACAAACTTCTGAAAGCCGACCCAAATTTTGATCTGCGTGAATTTATTGGACGGCGTTTTGTCGATTTGGCGCAAACGGTGCATAAAAAAGAGCCATTCGCTGTTGATCCGAATGATACGGTCGAAAAACACATCTTTCGTTTGTGGGAGTATCTTGAACGACAGAACCGAGTTGATCGGGGATCTTTAATCGCACTTCCTCACAAATATATTGTTCCTGGTGGGCGTTTTAATGAACAGTTTTACTGGGACAGCTACTTCATTATGGAAGGATTGGCTGCGCAAGGCGAATGGAAGAAGGCGGAAGACATTCTAAAGAATGCGGCCTATATGGTTCGCAAGTACGGCTATGTACCAACAGCGAACCGCACGTATTTCCTGAGTCGTTCGCAACCACCATTCTTCGTTATGATGGTGAAGTTGATCGCATCACATAAAGGCAAGAAAATACTTCGTGATTACTTGCCACATCTTTTGATCGAATATCGTTTCTGGATGAAGGGTCGACGAAAACTTGTTGAGACAGAACACAATGCTTATCGTCGTGTCGTGCAAATGTCAGACGGCAGCTTATTGAATCGTTACTACGATAATAAAGTCACGGCTCGCCCTGAATCACTTCGTGAAGATAATGAAACCGCAACTGCATCGGGCAAGCGAATTCGCGACCGCCTATTCTTACACCTTCGTGCAGCGGCAGAATCAGGTTGGGACTTCAGTTCACGCTGGCTATCAGATCCAAATGACCTCAAGACGATCCACACCGTTGATATTATTCCTGTTGATCTGAACAGTTTAATGTACATCATGGAAGAGACAATTGCGGATGCGTATAATTCGCTACTACACCCGGTTCAGGTACGTCGTTTTAGGAAATATGCCGCAAAACGAAAAGACGCAATTAACGAATATCTTTGGGATGAAGAGAGCAAGTTTTACATGGATTACAATTTCCATCATCAGGAGAATACCAATGTATTTAGTCTCGCAGGCGTCTTCCCACTGTATGCGGGAATTGCCGGTGAAGCGGAAGCCGCCTCTGTTGCTGAAATAATTAAACGTGAATTCTTAAAACCCGGTGGCGTTGTGACGACGTTGATTGATAATGGTCAGCAGTGGGATAGTCCAAATGGCTGGGCGCCTTTGCAACTGGTGACAGTCGAAGGCTTGCGTCGCTATGGGTATGATGAACTTGCGGACACGATTGCGAAACGTTGGCTCAAGCTCAATGAATCTGTCTTCAAGAAAACACATCGCATGGTAGAGAAGTATAACGTCATGGGCGGCAACGGACTTGGTGGCGGTGGCGAATACGTGTTGCAAGATGGCTTTGGTTGGACGAATGGCGTGTATGTCGCCCTGAAATACCAAGTTAAAGGTCGCTAAGTAATTCCATACGAGTCAACAGCTTTTGCATTCCTTGTGTCACATTGACTTCTGACGTAAGTATGTTCATTTAATACATAATTATGCATTTATGCAAGTATTAAAAAATCTTCTCATCCTTTAATTCGTCGGGAAGGAAGCCTTTTTCAGGCTTGAAGTCGGCTTGCCATTTGTAGCCCTTACCGTACTCGAGGTCTTTCATGAGTTTTGTTGGCGCATTGCGTAACCAAAGGGGAACAGGCGCCTCGGAGTATTGTTTTGCTAAAGCGGTTGCGCGGCCCATCGCTTCGGTCGATTGTCGAGATTTTTCACTTTTTGCGAGTGCGGTTGCGACATGAAACAGGATATAGCTTGATTCGGGCATACCGATTCGTTCGACGGCCTGGAACGCATTTAAAGCTAGTCCGAGTGCTCCATTGCCGGCCAGTCCGATATCTTCAGAGGCAAAGATAACCATACGGCGTGCGATGAATTTTGGATCTTCACCCGCATCAATCATTCTTGCCAGATAATACAGTGTTGCATCAACGTTACTGCCACGCATACTTTTAATAAATGCCGATATGACGTTATAGTGCATGTCGCCTTTTTTGTCATAACCAGGTAATCGTTTTTGCGCAGCCATTTTGACAATTTCGACAGTCACTTTCTTTGCCATACCTAATGCAAGTTCGAGATTACCTAAAGCGACACGTGCATCGCCACCCGAAAGCTCCGCAATGTAGTCGATTGATTTTGCATCAATCTTTGAAGTAGCTTTTTCAATTTTGATGGCGCGTTTTAGGATGGCAATCACTTCAGGCTTCGCAAGTGGCTCGAGCACGAGGACTCGTGTGCGACTAAGAAGAGGAGTAATGACCTCAAAGCTGGGGTTCTCGGTCGTTGCACCGATCAATGTGATCAAACCCGATTCAACATGTGGAAGAAAGGCATCTTGCTGCGCCTTATTGAAGCGGTGAATCTCGTCGACAAATAGAATCGTTCGTAGTTGTAAATTCCAGTTTTGACGAGCGTGCTCAACGATTCGTTCGACATCTTTTTTACCACTTGTCACGGCAGAGATCTCGATAAACTCGGCATTTACTTCTTTGGCGATGATTCTCGCCAGGGTTGTTTTACCGCTTCCTGGAGGTCCCCATAGAATAAGACTGACTGGTTCACGGTTTTTAACGATCTGTTTTAAAATTTCTTTGTCACCTAAAAGATGCGTCTGACCAATGACTTCGTCGAGGGTTTCTGGTCGCATTCGTTCGGCGAGTGGTACTCTTTGCATATTTCTATTATAATTGAATCCAATGCAGACTGTACTATTACTATTCGGCGGCGAATCAACTGAGCATGAAGTGTCCATCGCTTCGGCATTAAACGTTGATCAAGCGCTCGACAAAACAAAGTTCACTATTATCTATAGCTACATCGATCGCAACGGCGCGTGGTGGCACGTCGATGGTATTACGACTGATCTTACGACTGACGCAAAGCAACTTTTGCCACAATTTGGCCGAAAATCTTTTATTCTTGAGGGAACTGAGATAACGGTTACCCCCGATGTAATTCTTCCAATCCTTCACGGTCGAAACGGTGAAGACGGGACGATCCAGGCGGTCGCTCAGCTGGTTCACATTCCAGTCGTGGGCTGTGATATGACATCGAGTGCCGCAGCAATGAATAAATACCTTACAAAACAAATCGCGATAGCGAATAACATTCGCGTTGCGCCGTTTACGGTTCACTATACGACCGATTCGACCCCCGCGTATGCTAAAGTTTCTGAAAAACTCGGCGAAACGTTATTTATAAAACCAGCTAATGCCGGCAGTTCAGTTGGCGTCTACAAAGTCACCAACCAAGAAGAACTTGATAAAGCTATCGTTGGTGCGCATATGTTTGATGACATCGTGTTGATCGAGACCGCAATTAATGCGAGGGAATTAGAGATTGCCGTACTTGGGAACTATCCAGCGATTGAGGCAAGTGTTGTGGGTGAGATTAAACCACAAGGTGAGTTTTACAGTTATGAATCAAAGTACGACGAACTGAGTGAATCATCGGTTGTGATACCTGCGGAAATTTCACCAGAACTGAGTGACGAACTACGTCGACAAGCCATTCTCGTTTTCCATATCTTAGGCTGTAGTGGCATGGCTCGTGTCGACTTCTTTGTCGACAAGAATACGCACGATATTTATCTGAATGAAGTGAATACGATTCCAGGCTTTACGGACATTAGCATGTATCCAAAGACATGGGAGCACGCCGGTGTTAGCTATGCTGAACTTATCGAACGATTACTCGACCTCGCACTGGCCAAGTAACGCCTCAACCAACAAGTAGGCTATACTAAGGCTATAAACAGGGAGTTTGTATGGGATTATTTTTCTGGACAGTCATTATTATCGTCGTTATCTTTATTTTGAGCGGACTGAAGGTTATTAACCAATACCAGCGAGGTGTCGTATTAACTCTGGGAAAGTTTAAGGGAATTAAACAGCCTGGGCTTCGTATTATCGTGCCTATTTTCCAGAAAATGGTACGCGTTGATATCCGCTCAACGCCAATCGATGTCCCAAAGCAAGAAATCATTACGAAAGATAACGTAACGGCTGCGGTTGACGCCGTTGTGTACATTCGGGTGGTTGATCCTGCGAAAGCAGTACTTGAGACGACTAATTATTCATTCGCGACGAGTCAGTTTGCGCAAGCAGCGCTTCGTGATGTCACGGGTAATGTTGAACTTGACGACCTACTTTCGAAACGTGAAGAAATTAGTACTCAAATTAAAGAGATTGTCGACAAACAAACCGAACAATGGGGCGTTGATATTGAGAACGTTCGGGTTCAGAACATCGAATTGCCTCAGGACATGAAGCGAGCAATGGCAAAGCAGGCTGAGGCTGAGCGAGAACGACGCGCTAACATTATTAGTGCTGATGGTGAAAAGCTTGCAGCCCAAAATCTCGCGGATGCAGCAGCTATTTTCGCAAAGGTTCCAGGGGCGTTGAATCTTCGTACGCTAGGTACATTAGAGCGGATTAGCTCTGAGCCAAGCCAGAAGACAATGATGCTGTTCCCAGTTGAGTTGATCGATGCACTTCGCGGTGCTGGAAACGTTCTTATGGGCAATAAGAACACCAAAGAATAGTTACGACCTGAGCGGGGCTAACACCTTGCAAAGACCCGCATTCACCTGTATTATATGTGGAGCGTTTACGCATACCATCGTGGCTCTTTAGCTCAGCTGGTAGAGCAGTGGATTGAAGATCCACGTGTCCCCAGTTCGAGTCTGGGAGGAGCCACCAAGAAATGAACCGATCAATCGATCGGTTTTTTTCTTGCTTAAGGGAGAGATCATAGTGGTGCTATAATGGGGGAAGCATGGCTGGGCAGCTTACTCAACTTCATACAGATTCACGCTTAAAAGGGTTTACTATTGTTGAACTCTTGATCGTTATTGTCGTCATCGGCATTTTGGCTGCAATCACAGTCACGGCCTTTAATGGTGTATCCAATAGAGCAAAAGTCGCCCTCGTTACAAGCGACCTTAATGCCGTTTCAAAGAAGTTGAAGATTGATCAAACGATCAACGGTGGGTATCCGGCAACGTTGGCGGCGACCGATGGCGGCAAGGGTGTTCCTGCGAGTGCAGGGACGACCTATCAATATACCGTCGATAATACGGCGAACCCACAGACATTCTGTGTCACAGCAGTTAATGGATCCAATGCCTACTTTATTACTCAGGCGACCTCGGCAACGGCAGGAACGTGCCCAGGGGATAGTCCTACGGGAGCTTCGGCACCTGTTGTGGCGGGGTACTATGACTTTAGTGGCTCACTTACTATGACAAGCCTGCCATTCCCGGCAATACCTGATGGCTCTTGGATGATAATGGTGATGGCATACAACGTGGCCACACCAATAGATGCAGTACCACCAAGTGGCTGGACGACTCTCTACGCAAGAAACCTAACAGGTACTTTGACGACTATGGTGTTTGGAAAAATCAAAACATCTTCTGACCCATCGACATTTTCAGTGACAGGATCGATCAACCCGGCCACCGCTAACGGGGTTATGTTCTGGGGTTCGGGCGCGTCGAGCAATCTTGGTAGTTGGATACTTGGCTCAATTGCAAACAGGAACGGTACAACAGGTCAGCAATATATAACAACAACGCCAACTATAACAACGACAGTCCCTCAATCTCTTGTATTATCTATCAGCACTGAACGCACGAGTATAACAGAGACAGATATAAGCTCCTTGACGGGTGCGACACGATGGTTTTATGTTCCACAAATCGATAATACTCCCGCTAAAATTCAAACAATTACCTTGAGTTATGCAACACTTGCCACTGCGACAACTTCAACCCCAGTCGTTGTGACATATCCAAACCTGCAAACGGTTAACGGTACTGCATTCCAAATCGGACTTCCTCCGAGCTAACCCTTGTAAAAGACCTTCAATTTCCGTATAATTCTATGAGCGTGCGGGTGTAGCTCAGCTGTTAGAGCGCATCCTTGCCAAGGATGAGGCCCAGGGTTAGAGTCCCTGTACCCGCACCAAATAAATCGCCTCAATCATTGGTTGGGGTATTTTATTTGCTATGATGAGTGAATGATAAAAGCATTCCTCTTCGACTACGACGGTGTCATGACGGCGGGTGTCCAGGACGGTGTCCCCGCATCCAGACTCGCCGAACAACTTGGTGTCTCCCCAGAAAAAGCTTCCGAGTGGATAGCGACCATATGGAATCCATACTCTACGGGCGCCATGAGTGATGAGGAAGCTTGGTTTGAAATCGAGAAACAGTACGGGAAACCGATCAGTCCCGACCAGCGAGACATTTGGTATAAGTGGAAAGAACTGACACCATTACCTGAAATGGTAGAACTCGTAGAGGAACTAAAAACCAAAGGCTATGCGGTCGGCCTACTATCAAATGTTTTTCCGGTAACAGCGCAATTGGTTCGTGAACATGGTGGCTATGAGGGATTTGACTTCGTCGTTCTTAGTTGCGAAGCAGGGGCAAGGAAGCCTGATCCAAAAGTCTATGAAACTGCTCTGGCTCAGCTAAAAGGCATAGATGCCAGTGAGGTTATTTTCCTAGATGACAGGGAGCGATGTATTGTCGGCGCTGAAGAACTCGGTATAAGTGGCATACACGTTACCGATCACGGGAGAGCAATTAAAGAAGTACGTGAGCTAGCTGGTATACTATAAATAAATTATGAAAAACTATTTCCTTACTGCCAAAGAATACGTCGCAGATCATAAAAAACAATTTGTTACTTGGGGATCGGTCGTTGTCGGCATCGCCATTATCGTCGTCGGACTCGCACTATTTTCGTACAATACGCCAAAACAACCAGCAGTTGTCTACGAGCCGGCGACTGCGTGTGAATTATTAACGCTTAATGAAGCAAAAACATTCCTTGGCGATAAAACGATCAACGGCGTGGTGACAGCACCAACTCAGACAGGTAATGTTGCCGATAGTAAATGTAGCTATTCTGACGGTAAGGCTGACACAGCTAATGCGGTCGTGATTGCATTGATTGTTCGGTCTGGCATTAACGATCAAGGAATCGCAGCGAACAAAGATGGGTTTGCAACGGGTGAATCCGCTACGGGAATTCAGACGGTGAGTGATTTAGGCGACGCAGCTTTCTATAATCCAGCGAATGGCCAACTTAATGTCCTGAAAGAAAGTACCTGGATTATTTTGAGCTATGGTCCTGGTGCAGACTCATCGAATAACAGTCTTGATGATACAGTGAAGGTCGCAAAGAAACTCTTCGAATAACGAAGCTCGTCTATTCGTTAACGAATTGTTTCGACGTAGATTCTATTCACACCAAGGACGGCGGCACTGGCGGTGATATTGGCTGTTCCGTTACTCATCTGTGCGGTCGCCATAAGTGCAGTGCTGTTAGCGGGGAGGTTTGTGTTCACTGAGCTATCAACGATAGTCGCGCCCGTATCGGTGCGATCGAGACGATAGTAAACGACGGTGCTTCCTGGATTACACCAGATGTAGGCGTCATAGCCAGTATTATTTGTTGCGAGTGTTCCTTGGCCACCTATCGTTTCTTTTGTTGCTGTTCCCGCTGCGCCGTTGTGATAGAAGCTCCAGGCGGTATCGGCTAGGTCAAAGCCAAAGCCGAGTGTGTTAAGGCTTGTTGATGGATCACCGCTGACGATGACCGTGCTTGGGCAAAAACCAACGAAGGCACGCATACCCGTTGCAATGACATCAAAACCAAATCGACAGCTAAAGAAGAAGCCGCCTGCTCTGGCAGTAAGACCGAGCAGGAATGTATTATCCGTACGTAAGCCTACTTGTTGATTGGTGGTGGTAACGACGGAGGAAAAGGTTGATCGGCGCATTGTCGTATACAAGGTGGTCGTTGCTGGAGATACACTGGCCGCACTTCCGATTGTCGCACCGTTTGTGTTAAACCATGTTCCGACGTTGGTTGGACCAGGCGTCCACATGAAAGTATTTCGTTGATATAGCGATGATTGCAGACTCACAGGAGACAGGGTTGGATCAACAAGGGATGGCATAGGATTACTTGCGGTTGATCGCGCGTAGAGACCGAGGGTTACTGCGCCAGGACTCAGTGTCGGATCAGTTGTTCGAGCGTTGAGTTGTACCGAAGGACTTCCATATTGGAGCGCAAGAATGTTTGTCCCAAAAGGATTTGGGCCAGACGACCAACTTAATCCGGATGCAATAGAGCTCGTATATGCAGTGCCTCCGTAAGCTACAGCAGAAAGTTTTGTTCCGTCAGCAGAAGACGCAACATAAGACCAAGTTTGGAACCCTGCTGCGGTCTGTTGTGTCCACGTCACTCCAAAGTCTGCAGACGTATATATGTAGCCGCTAAATACTGCAGCGGTGAGCCGTGTTCCATCGACCGAAGAAGTGATAGATTGCCAATATTGTGACGTCGAGCCTGTCTGCTGTGTCCACGTCACCCCCAGGTCCCGTGAGGTATAGATGTATCCGTTATTTGCTACAGCTGCAACTCTCGTCCCGTCGTTTGATGAAGTAATTGCCTGCCAGTTTTGTGACGTTGAGCCTGTCCTTTGTACCCAGGTTGCTCCTGAGTCTTGCGAAGTGTACACATATCCTACCCCTGCGACGGCGGCAAGCCTTGTGCCATCGGCCGACATAGTAATTGAGGTCCATCCTGGTGTTGGCGATGCGGTTTGTTGTGTCCACGTCACTCCGCCATCTATGGATGTGTAGATATACCCTGCAGATACACAGGCGGCGAGGATCATGCCATTTGGTGAGGAAGTCATTGCCCACCAGTTTTGTGACGTCGAGCCTGTCTGCTGTGTCCATGTCAGGCCAGAGTCTGCGGATGTGTATATATACCCGCCAAACACTGCGGCGGCTAGTTTTGTCCCGTCAGCGGATGAAGTAATTGCCTGCCAGTTTTGTAAGTCTGGTGCGGTTTGGGCCGCCCATGTTGCACCCGAATCAGTAGAGGTATAAATATATCCTGTTCCAGCGGTAGCGGCTAGTTTTGTCCCGTCAGCTGAGGATGCAAGGCAATTCCAATTCTGTACGCCAGATTTTAGCTGTTGTATCCAGGGTGTCGCACCTCCAAGGGTGAGGTCTAGCATATCCGAGTTATTGTATTGAACGAGCCCGTTTGAATTAAGCGTCAGTGACGAGTCTGATTTTATCGCTCCGTTCGCCGCATAGTACGTCCACCCAACCTTGTCCATATACTGGACCATTTCTCCAGGAAGTAAAGTGAACAGGGGGCTGACTGCATACAGGGTACCTGTACTATTCTTTTGGAATAAGAGGGAATTGGTAACATACAGGTCTGTGTTGACGACAGTAATGAGCTTGGCGAGTCGGAATACGCTGCTAGCGGGGGCTGGTATAACTGCTGTCGATGTTGCTGTGGTAATAACCCCCTCATTACTGGAATTTGTGACATCCCCACTAAGCGTGTCACTAAAAGATGCCGAAAACTGAAGCGTTCCGTTTCCTGGAGGAATGCCAATTTGAATAGCCATAGCATTTACCGCTTGGGTATTTGGATAGACCGTCGTCACATCACCCGTGGCACCAGGGGCTGTCTGGGCAATGATACCAATAGTTGTTGTCTCCAGTTGCGCTGAACCACTTTGTTTTCCATAAAACCATGGCGTTGCACCAGCCATGCTGATGATGCCACTCTCGTCGGCAATTGTTCGTTCAGTAGTAATCACTAACGCAAGCGTATTACTTGCCGTTGTCGTGATACTAGGCGCCACGGTATTCGTGGTCGTTGTTGGAGTAATTGAACCACGTAACATATTCGTTCCGATGATCCAGTTGCTGATAGCGTCAGCGCCATTTCCCCAAAATAATGTGAGTGTCGAGACGACGCCGTTAGCATTGAGCGTCACGCTATAGGTAGATTCTCCCGCTGCGCGTACTTTTGCGTAGATCGCGACCCCCAATGTCCCTGCGACCGTATAGGATTGTAGGACCGTCCAACCAGAAGGATTCGTCACCGTTGTCCCTGAAATAGTGCTAAGGACGAGTATCATCCAGTTACCAACGGAGAGCGTGGAGTCTGGTGTCACCGTCAGTGTATTGCTTTGACCCGGGTTTTGGTAGGCTCTTCCGATAAGGATCGGTACAGGCGCAAACGCACCTGACTGTACGACGATGTCTATGCCGTAGCGTGTCGTGACAGTATTTGTAGGGTTTTTAGGGAACGATGAGTATAGCCACCGGCCGGCATCAGGGGCGGTATTGTAGACAGGCCCGTCCGTATAAGGAAAGCTTGTTCCTGTAGCCGCATAATATTGCCCTCCAAGCGTAAGAGCGGCCGCAACATATGAAACACCTGGACTAAGCGTATAGGGCAGTGAAAAAGGAAGGAACACCCAGCCCGTACCCGAAGTAACAACTGATGGGCCACTGGCAAGCATGTTATTCGTCGCGTCATCAAATAAGAGCGGCGTAACGGTGACACCTGGAGATGGCGAGTAGAATCGAGTTCCAGTTGAGATTGAAGATTGAGTAACTGCCACTAGTACCCCTATGACCAAATCTGTCGCATCGTTAAAGGCGCTTCCTGGCGAGTGGTTATTGTCAGAAGGGAATTGATACGTCGTCAAACCACCTACTGTGCTGGAAGTGAGTTGAAGTGATTCAGTTGTCGCCCTTAGGAGTAGCATTGGGTAGTCATCTCAGTCCTATGTTTAGCGGTTTGTCTCGACGTACAGGCGGTTGACACCGAGGGTCGCGTTACCAACAACTGTATTTGCGCCGTTACTCATAATCGCCTGTGCAGCAAGCATAGTAGTGTTAACGGGCAGTGTCGCAGTAATGGACGTATCGATGAGTATTGCACCAGTTAAGGCATTATCAAGTCGATAGTAAATCGTTGAGTCGTTTGGACGAGCATAGATGTATGCATCGTAGGCATTGTTGTTCGCGAGAGCTGGTTGACCACTAATGACATCTTTGACTGCGGTTGGTGTGCCATCGGTGTGGAGGAAAGTAATCGCAGTATCGGCTGCCTCAATCGCAAACCCTATTGTGCTGGCAACGGTTGATGGCTGAACGGTAACGACTGCGGTAGTACCAGATGTTAAGCCTACGAAAAGTCGGTCGCCGGCTGTCCAGGATGTAAATCCAAATCGACAGACGAATAGGAAACCGCCTTGTCCGGCGACGTTTCCGCGCCAAAACATGTTTTCCGTACGAATACCGACTTGTTGGTTTGTGGTTGTCACGACACTTGCAAAAGTAGATCGACGCATCGCAGTGTATAGGTTGGTCGTTGTCGGCAAGACGAGGGCCGCGGTTCCCAAGTTAGATCCTGACGTCCCTTGGTAGACACCGGCAGCGACGCCTGGCGTCCAGAATACGGTATTATTTTGCCAAAGTGCTGCCTGAAGTGCCTCAGGGTTACCGTCTGGTCCGACTTTTGCGAGTTGCATTTTCCCAGCTACGGCTTGCGCGTAAAGTGAAAGTGTTCCAGCTCCCGGTGTTGCTGGTGTTGATGCAACTGCGCTCATATTGATTTGCGGGTTGGTACCTAATGCAAGTGTGTTCGTACTATTATTCCAGGTGAGGTCAGAATCTCCAGCAAGAACTCCGGCGTTATTAAACTGAAGCTGAGTGTTGCTCCCGGCTGCTGTTTGATTTCCTTTAGGGGCACCAGTTGCAGAATAATAGATCCAGCCTTGGCCATCCATGTATTGGACGGTTTCGCCAATCAGAAGGGTGATCGTAGGCGTTATATTGTAAAGAACACTTGAGATATTTTTCTGGATTGTCACGGCTGACGATAAGGTCCCATCGCGGTTTGTGATAGTAATCAGTTTTACTTGTCGTTGCGTTGAAGCGGCCGGTGCGGCGACGATGGAAGTGGTTGTCGCACTCGTGATTTTTACTTCAAATGAGGACGGTCCAAATGTTGTTGTGGTGATATCTGTATAGGAAACAGAAAGGTCGATCGCTGCGGCAGTACTAGTGACGATCTGAAGTGATTCGGTAGTTGCTTTAAGAATGATCATATATGCTCATGATTATAGCAAAAATGAGGGAGACAACCAATATTTTCACCCGATGCCTTAATATGCAGTGAGACTTGCCTGAGTTTGACTTCTAGCTTATGATTATAGACAGTCGGTTAATTCTACCTGCGAGGAGGGTGTAAGAATAGTGGTCCAGCAGCGACTACCGATAGTAAGCAGTGATGATGGTGCTTGGGGTACCATTCTTAATCAGTACCTCAAAAAAGAGCATTATGATGATGCGACTGATAATGCTGCTAACGGTGGTCACCAACATATTACACTTCGGCCAGGAACAACTGTGGCGGGGACAGCCCCTATGAAACTTTCCTCGGGACCATTATTGACGAGCCCAGAAGAGGGAGCGTTCGAGTACTTAAATGGCTTGCTCTACTATACGGTCGTCCAAAATGCGGCTTTGACGCGAAAAGTTATGTTGATGGTCGACGGAAGTAGCGGGGCAGGTGGCGACTTGTTTTACGTTGGGTCGAATCTCGAACTCGCATTGCTTCACGCAGGTGGGACGAACCAAGTGCTTACGATAGTAGGTGGTGTGCCGACGTGGGCAGCGCCATCTGGCGGTGGTTCAGGGGTAACGCGTTCGGTTCTGAATATATCGACGGCAACGACAGCAGGTGCGATAACCGCAACGGATTACGTGTACAACGTATCTGGAACGACGACACTGACACTTCCGACGGCGGTTAGTAACACAAACCGTTATACTGTGACGAATACGGGTTCGAATGTTGTGACAGTTGCGACAACAAGCTCACAGACAATTGACGGGAGCGTGTCGGCGGCAATGCCAATTGCGAATATGAGTCTCGACTTCGTCAGCAATGGCTCTAACTGGATAGTACAGTAGGTTAAAATTTATGGCATATATTCCACCCAACACGAATGGATCCGCAACAAGCGCCAATAGCGCTCCTGTTGTTATCGCATCCGATCAGGTGGCTATCCAAACATCTGGTAGCACGACTGCTCTCAGCACCGCTGCTTGGACGAGCGCAACAACAGTAAATACCGCCCTTACAATCGCAACAACTGGCTACAGCACCATGACGATGACTATGTCGAACACCTCTACTATGACGGCCGGAGTCTTAACATTCGAGGCGTCACCGGACGCAGGAACGACCTGGTTTGCTATCGCTCTTGGCCGTGTTGACTCGTATACGACAGAAACGACGTATACATTGAGTGCAGTTGCTAACCGTGCCTGGTCAACATCAGTGGATGGTTTCAATGCCTTTAGGGTTCGATTGAGCACGGTTATAACAGGTACGGGTACTGCGACCATAAAAATGGCGGCGGTGTCGACGGCGATTGAGCCAATCGTTACCGTTGGCCAGGCTACCGCTGCTTCTTTACAGACGACTGCAATCCTTGCCACTGGTGCCAACCTTGTTGGTAAGGTGAACATCACCACTCAAACAACCGGTGGCGCAACAGGCTTTACCCTCATTTCTGCAGCAACTACGAATGCCACCTTCGTGAAAGCATCTGCGGGTGTCTTATACATGCTGACGGCAACAAATAACTCAGCAACAGTTGCTTTCTTGAAAATGTATAACAAGGCATCTGCGCCAACTGTCGGTACGGATACTCCGGTGATGACCTTTATGATTCCGCCTAACGGTGGTGTGATGGTTCCGATACCTCCGACAGGGATCACATTTTCGACAGGTATTGCGTATGCACTTACAGGACTCGCCACACTTGCGGATACCACAGCTGTTTCTTTAGCCCAAATTCAATTGAACGGGGCTTACGCATAAATGGCAGTGGTACTCGCCGAATCCTACAACGTTAACAGCGTCAGTAATACGATCAACCAAACAATCACGACGCCATCTTTTACTCCCGTTACAGGAGAACTTATTGTGTTGAAAGTAGTTTCAGAGGATACAGGATCGCCCGCAGGCACACCGAGTGCGACAGGGGGAGGTATTACGTGGACAAAACGTACAGAAAACAAAGTAGCTAGCACTTGCTATGCCGCCATATGGACAGGGATAGTAACGGCTGGGGGATCAGCGATCACCGTATCCGTCACTATATCCGGAGGAGTTACCGGGTACGTATCAATGGTCCTCGAAGGGTGGACAGGGGCCCAATTGGGCCCTGCGCCATCACTGTGTTACATAAACGGCACAACGGGAGCGGCAACAGGGACAATAACCGTTGTCAGTGCTGGGAGCATGGTTTCATGGCTTGATGGTGATTGGAACGCATCAACGGGAACGATTACTTATGTGGGATCGGGTCCCCCCATACAAACCACACAGGATGGGTATCATACGGCTACTGGTGCCTATACAGCCTACTATGCTTACCAAATAGGTATTGCAGGCTCCCAAAGTTTTGGACTAACGTCGCCAACAACTCAGACGTACACGTTGCTTGCGATAGAGATTCAGGCTTCCGGTCAGGCAAATTCTAAATCGGGCACCATGATGACAATGGGCGTTGGTATCTAATTAACTCTGGTATAATATGTCGGTAATGGCGCGTTGGCGGAGCAGTTACGCAGCGGTCTGCAAAACCGCGTAGACGGGTGCAACTCCCGTACGTGCCTCCATATATATTTTACATACACACATGCGCGGATGATGGAATCGGTAGACATGAGAGACTTAAAATCTCTTGGCCGCAAGGCCGTGCGGGTTCAAGTCCCGCTCTGCGCACCACGTTTTTGAAACTCGGTTTTTGGCCGAGTTTTTGTTATACTTAAAGCAGTAATTAAGCTAACTTGAGAGAAGGAAACATAATGACAGCTATTTGGATCATCGTTGCAATTGTCGTCTTGATTGCCCTATTCGTAGGAGTAACATATAACGGCCTGGTGACACTACGTGTTCGTGTTGACGAAGCGTGGAGTGATATTAACGTACAGCTAAAACGGCGTTTGGATCTTATCCCGAATCTTGTCGAAACTGTTAAGGGTTATGCAAAACACGAAAGTGGTGTCTTCACCGCAGTGACTGAAGCTCGTGCAAATGTCATGAACGCTAAGGGTGTCAAAGAGACTGCCGCTGCAGAAAACCAATTCGAAGGAACTTTAAAGAGTTTGTTCGCTGTTTCTGAAGCGTACCCAGACCTAAAGGCAAGCCAAAACTTCCAAGATCTTCAAAGTGAACTTGTTGATACAGAAGATAAAATTCAAGCATCGCGCCGTTTCTATAACTCTGGCGTTCGTGATCTTAACACCAAGATTCAAACGTTCCCAAGTAATATTATTGCCTCAATCTTCCACTTCGTCGTTCGTGAGTTCTTCGAAGTTGACGAAGCAGAACAAGCCGCTGCTAACAAACCAACTGCAGTTAAATTTTAATCCTTCTTTAAGACCGTAGCATACTGACATGTTGGGCGCATTTCTCTTAGGGCAAATTCCTCTCTTCGTAGAGGAGCTTGCTCGTGGAGGCGGTGGTGGCTCCGGTGGTGGTGGTGGCGGCGGAGGCGGATCTGGTTCTGGTGGCGGTGGCATATTGTACATCGTGGGGCTCGTTGGCTATATCCCGATGCATTTTGTCGGAAGTCTTCTTCGAAAGTTTTTATATAAGGACCACTGGTTAGCTGGACGCATTATTGGCTGGGTTATTGCAGGCCTTGTCGCATTCGTCTCGATCATTTTAATATTTGTTCTTCATTCTTTTCTTGTCGCTTTTTACGTCAACGTTCCAATTGCAATCGGCGCACTCCTCGGCATGGCATCTGGTTTAAATAAGTGGTATTCAAAAGTAAATCAGAGTACAAAAATCAAGAATGCGCTTGCCGTTGCGGCGAGCAAAGACTATGTGTGGAATGAAGCTAATCTTATGAAATACGTCCAAGGAATTTTTTATAAGTTCCAACAGGATTGGACGAAATTTGATGCCGCCTCTATGGCAAAGTACATGTCACCAAACTATTTGAATCATACGACCTTGATGCTGGCGGCGTTGAAGGGTGCTCATCGTATAAATAACGTCATGGATCCACAGATTATTTCGTCGGCTATCGTCACCGCTAACGATTCTGCCAATAATGATGAGGATTCATTCGAAGTTGCATTTACCGCAAGGGCAGATGACCGATTATATGACGATCGAAATAACACGCTTCTTTTTAGAGATCCAAATACGTTTACTGAGTACTGGCGGTTTATTCGGCGTGGCAACGACTGGCTGTTTGATGGTATTCGCCAAGCAACACAAAGCGTAGCCACAACAAGTTATGCAATTGCACAGTTTGCTCAGCAAAACGGGCTTTACTATTCCGCAGACTGGGGCTGGTTGCTTTTGCCTGCTGACGGGTATCTTTTTAGCCACGGTAAGTTTGGAACATCCGACATTAATAATCACGTCATCGGCTACGTGAACAACGTCTTGACGCAGCTATATACCTACACGCCAAATCCAAATAGTAGTTCAAGCTTTTCTCTCGATCAGTATCTTGTTGTGCAAACCAACGTCCCTAAAACGTATGGACGCATCTTGGTCCGTCGTCGGTCGAAGTTCATTAACTGGCCTGTTAAAGGCCTGACGCAGGTCAAGATGGAGTGGGGCGAGTTCAATAACATGTATGATGTCTTTGCGAGCGATCTTGAACGCGTCACGAGCTTTGAACTTTTAAACCCAGCTTTTATGGCTAACCTTCGCGACCTTTCATTCGAAGTAAATATTGAAGTCACCGACAATGTCGTCTATCTATTTACGAAAGGGAAGACAGATATCAGCACATACACAGCTCTCTATGGTATCGTCTTAAAAGCGCACAAAGAAATGAAGCTCTAATCTGTTATAATAGAGGTAATAATGTACAAAGCGATCGCTGCAAATAAACGAAATACATTGCTGATTATGGCTGTTTTCGTGGCGCTTATTACTGCAATCGGATGGGCTATTAGCTACTTTTATGGCAATCGGTCGGTCGTCTACTGGGTCATCGGCGGCGCTGCATTGTATGCAATTATCCAGTATTTTCTTGCCAGCACATTAGCGGTTGCGATGACCGGTGCACAAGAGATCCAAAAGAAAGATAATCCTCGTTTGTTTCGTATTGTTGAGAATCTTGCAATAACACTCGGTATTCCAACACCCCGAATTTATATTATCGAGGATCCTGCGCCGAATGCTTTTGCGACCGGTCGTGATCCGAAACATGCGATCGTTGCTGCAACGACTGGTATTCTTGAAATTATGGATGACCGTGAATTAACCGCTGTTATGGCGCATGAAATGGGACACGTTCAAAATTATGACATTCGTGTCAGTATGATTGCCTTTGGACTGGTAAGCGCAATCGGTATTCTTTCCGATATCGTGATGCGGATTATCTTTTTTGGTGATGACCGACGTGAGAATAATACCAACCCAATCCTTCTTGCCTTTGGACTTGTCGTCGTCATTCTCGCGCCAATCATTGCCGCTATCGTGCAACTGGCAATTAGTAGGCAACGTGAGTATCTTGCCGATGCGACTGGCGCTATGACAACTCGTGATTCTGAAGGCCTGATTGATGCACTCAAAAAGCTTGAGACGTATGGCCGTCCAATGAAGCGCCAAAACACATCCGCTGCGCATATGTTCCTTAATGATCCGCTCAAGCCTGGTATTTTTTCCCGATTATTTAGCACACACCCGCCACTTCCTGAACGTATAAAGAGGTTACAAGCAAATGCCGCGCAATTCTAAAAAAATACCACTTACGAAAAAGCAACGATTTATTAATGGTGTAAAGAAAGCGTTTATCACCATTCATACACGAACGACGACGTATCTTAATCGTCGGGCACATCGAAGTTTTCGATTGACGAGACGCCGCGATTACAAGCGGTCACTACAATTACCTGGATATATTGCGTTTACTCGATCAGTAAATAAGACATTATGGCAGCACCGCAAGACGTTTATTTGGCTGGCAGTTGTGTATGCGGTCCTGACGAGTGTTCTTGTTGGGATTGGATCTCAAGATACGTACTCGACATTAGTATCAACGCTACAAGATACAGGATCGCAAATATTCCAAGGTAATCTTGGTGAGCTTGGTAAAGCAGGGTTACTGTTCATTTCGATTGGATCATCTGGTATATCGGCAACACCAACCGGTGCACAACAAATATACATTGTGATCCTGGGCCTCCTTATTTGGCTGACGACAGTGTGGCTACTTCGGAATCTACTCGCTGGACACAAGGTAAAGATGCGCGACGGACTGTATAGTGCGGGTGCGCCACTCGTTGCAACATTGCTTGTCGCGCTCGTTTTTGTCCTGCAGCTTCTTCCGCTAGGGCTCGCAGTGATTGGGTATTCAGCCGCAAACTCAAGCGGACTTCTTAATGGCGGTGTTGCGGCGATGCTGTTCTGGATTGCTGCTGCACTACTCGCGATAACGTCGTTATACTGGGTGACGAGCACGTTCTTTGCACTTATCATTGTGACATTACCTGGGATGTATCCTGGCAAGGCTTTGCGAACGTCGGGGGACATGGTTGCATCAAGGCGTATTCGAATCCTTCTCCGTATTCTCTGGATGTTCGTCATGATTATTATCGCAGCCGCCATTGTCCTTATTCCAACTATTTTGATTGATACTGGACTGGCACATATCTGGTCGGCTGTCGGGAACGCCCCCATTGTTCCTATTGTGTTGATGCTATTTAGCGTTGTCTCATTTATCTGGGGCTCAAGTTATATATACCTGCTCTACAGAAAGGTAGTCGATGATGATGCGAAGCCAGCCTAAAGAACGTGTTAAAGAGTTACGAGAGATTCTCTCGAAGTATAGTTATGAATATCATGTTCTTGATCTTCCTTCAGTCAGCGATGCTGTCTACGATAGTCTGTTTGGTGAACTAAAATCCATTGAAGCAGAACACCCGGAATTGATTACTTCCGATAGTCCAACACAGCGAGTGGGTGGTGAACTACTCGGTGGATTTAAAAAAGTAACCCATAGCTCACGAATGTTAAGTTTGAATGACGTGTTTGATCGAGCCGATGTTGAAGCCTGGGTTGTACGTATGGATAAACTCTTGCCTGGAACGCGGCATGAATTCTTTACGGATATTAAAATGGATGGGCTTGCCTGTGCCTTGACCTATCAAGATGGAGTGTTGCGACAAGCTGTCACTCGCGGTGATAGTTTTGTCGGTGAAGATGTGACAACGAATGTTCGGACGATTAAGAATGTTCCATTACGATTACGTGACGCTGAAGGCTTTGAGAAATTCCTTATCGGTAAAACGGAAATTCGTGGCGAGATCGTCATGTTGAAAAAAGACTTTAACGCGCTAAACGAAAAACGACGCGCGGCGGGGGAGCCTGAATTTGCGAACCCTCGGAACTTAGCAGCAGGAACGATTCGCCAACTTGATCCGAAGTTGGTGGCCGCTCGACCGTTATCTTTCCGTGCTTACGATTTACTTCGTGATGCACCTAGTGACGTACCGACCAACATGTTTGCATATGAAGCATTGTCTGCGCTGGGCATTAGTCGAAACCGGGAGGCGAGTACGTTTACGGATCTTAATGGTGTTATGAAGTTTATTGACGAGTGGAGTGATAAGCGACTCGATCTTCCGTTCAATACCGATGGGCTGGTTGTGAAGGTAAATGACCGCGCGCAGTTTGCAAAACTTGGGATTGTTGGTAAACAACCACGCGCTGCTGTTGCCTACAAATATGCTGCCGAACAAGCGACGACGATCGTGAAAGACATTGTTATTAGCATTGGACGCACAGGTGCAGCGACACCAGTCGCCGTGTTTGATCCGGTGGTTGTTGCAGGAACGACCGTTCAACATGCAAGTCTACATAATGCTGATGAGATTGCACGCCTTGATGTGCGGATCGGCGACACGGCTATTATTTTTAAGGCAGGTGATATCATTCCAAAACTTGAAAGCATCGTTTTGGAATTACGACCAAAAGGTGCAAAGCCGTTTGATTTTCTAGAGGCGTTGAAACATCAGTATCCAGAGCTTTCATTTTATCGTCCAGAAGGTGAAGTCGTCTATCGCGTCGAAGGCGTCACCGGCCCATTGCTCTTGACGAAAGCGGTCGAGCATTTTGCGTCGAAGGGTGCGCTTGATATTGATACATTGGGCGAGAAAAATGTCATTGCGTTGGTTGATGCAGGACTCGTCAAAGATTTAGCAGATATCTATACGGTGACAAAAACACAGCTGCTCGAACTTGATCGATTTGCTGATATTTCCGCAGGAAAATTAGTTGATGCAATTGCAGATAAGAAAACACCGCTTCTTGAACGATTCGTCTACGGGCTTGGGATTCGTCATGTGGGCACACAGACGGCGATTGACCTTGTCAATGCATTTGGAACGTTAGAGAAATTACGGACGGCAACGATTGATGAGTTGAAAGACATTGACGGTATCGGTGAAGTTGTCGCCGAAAGCGTCGCTGCGTGGTTTGCCGATCCTGATAACGAAGCGTTAATTCTTAAGTTTGCTGAACTTGGCGTCAAGCCCGTCTTCGAGAAAAAGACGGGGCCGTTTACTGGGCAGAACTTTGTCGTAACAGGAACGCTCGAATCATTATCGCGCGATGAAGCGGCTGACAGGATTCGCGCATTAGGTGGAACATTTCAGTCTGCGGTTGCGAAAGACACGACCTATCTTGTCGCAGGCGGAAAAGTTGGTGGAAGCAAATTAAAGAAAGCGCAGCAATACGGAACACAAATTATCGACGAAGCTACATTTAAAGAGATGATTACATAATGCCAACTTTTATGTTTAATAAACTTATTCGTGACAAATTAAAAGATGAATATATCAAGCTTGGTCACAAGGCGACTTATAAAAAGCTAACAGACACTGAACTGTTTGAGGCGCTGAAGCAAAAGATTATCGAAGAAGCAAAAGAGATTCCAGTCGATGGGTCGAGGGAAGATATTATTGGCGAACTCGCAGACGTCCAGCAAGTTCTCGATGATATCGCAGCTCGTGTCGGTATTGCAGTTGATGAAATTATGAATGCTAAACAAAAAAAATTTGAGAAAAAAGGTGGTTTTAGCGAAGCACTTTTCGTTGAAAAAGTAGAGTTACATCCTGACGACGAATGGGTCGCTTATTACCGTCGTTCACCAGATAAGTATAAGGAGATATAATGAGCCAATCAGAAAATCTTGAGGTTCCATTGATCGAAGCCGGTGTCTACGAACATTACAAAGGCAAACGTTACGAAGTGATCGGCGTGGGGCTCGATTCCGAAACGACCAAACCTGTTGTCGTGTATGTTCCGCTTTACGAATCAAATGTTCCATTCTGGGTACGTCCATATGAAATGTTTTTAGAATTTGTCGATGTCGACGGCACTAAAGTAAGGCGATTCGAGAAAATCAGCGAATAGCTATATGCATCACCTTCTGCGACACGGGAAGCGAATCGGTACTGCCATTGTTGGCGGACTGGTTGTGCTGATTGGATTAATTTTGATTCCCTATCCAGGCCCAGGCTGGTTAATTGTCTTTGCGGGTTTCGCGGTCCTTGCCACAGAGTTTGAATTTGCCGCTAAGTGGCTGGCATGGCTAAGAGGAAAATATGCGACATGGACATCCTGGCTGAAGCGCCAACATCCCGCCGTTAAAATAGGGGGCCTCTTACTAGCTGGACTCGTTATCCTTGCAACCGTCTACCTCTTAAACACATTCGGTGCAATCAATCGACTGTTTCATCTCGATCAAACGTGGTTGATCTCTCCGTTTTTTAGGTAAAAAAATAACCCCTCGCGTAGGAGGGGTTATTTCTGAAACACTGGATTACCAGCTACGTTGGCGGAATGAACCACCGTCGTTGCTTCGTGGGCGATCTTCTTTAGGTCGGGCTAGGCTAACGTTAATTGGACGTCCGTCTAGTTCCTTTCCGTTTAGTTGATCAACAGCTTTGTTGTTGTTTGCTTCATCAGCAAATTCAACGAAACCGAA
>JAQBRS010000001.1 GCA_028286395.1 Candidatus Saccharimonadota bacterium | reverse complement strand
GAGTACCCAAGTGGCTGAAGGGGATGGTTTGCTAAATCATTAGTCTGGGGAAACCTGGAGCGAGAGTTCGAATCTCTCCTCCTCCGCCAAATGAAATGAGTCCTGCTGTATCAGGGCTCTTTTCTTTCGCCTTACGCCTTAAGAAAAGCTTGTATTTTATACGAGCTGATAGTTAAATAGCAACGATACATTACTTCATGAAAGGGCATCAGTGAAAAAATCAAACTCTCAAACAGGTAGCGCACATGCAATTATCATCATTCTCTTGGTTGTTGCTATCCTCGGACTCCTCGGCTTTGTCTTCTGGCAGAACTTTATTCAGAAAAAAGATACAACTCCGGCTACATCGACGCCCACAACCACAACAACAACTACTACGACGACAACCCCTAAAACAACAGCAACGAGCCTTGTATTAACTAGCTACGCAGTGGAGGTCCCTTACGATAGTTCAACTGACACGTACTCAGTCACCCCCGTGACAGCTGGTTCCTTTGCTGGTGGATACACCGTTTATTCCAAGAAGGTCACTGATGCCTGTGGAGTCGATGTAAACGTTGGCAAGATTGCACGATTTAATAAAGGTGACTCCACACCGACCCCAAGCAACACAGTGACGATTGGTAATTACACTTACGCACTGGGTGTGGGTGGATATGGTAACTGTAGCACTGATGCAGGAATGACAGTTCTCACTGACGCTTCAACGGCCTTCAGCACTGCCTTTAACGACTTAAAGACATCTAATTAGGGTAAGTTCTAGGCTTGATTGGATTAGTTTCCTTCTAGCCTCGTAGATATCAGGGGTCTTTCCTTTTGTTTCACCTTAGTTTTTTACGCTCATGCTATACTGAAATCACAATGAATCCAGATGAAGAAAAGCAGAATTACTGGGAGAAACCCGAAGAAGAGCGGGTTGAACAACCGGCTGAAGAGGACGTCACTGAGGAACAAGCACCCCTTGACGAAGTACAGGACACCCCCGTTACATGGACTGCGCACGAGTATGTTCACTTAGACAAGAGCCCCCTTTGGTTCGTTCTGTTCGTTCTTGTCGTTCTTGGGCTGATCTCTATCGACGTGTTTCTTCTAAAGTCATATACATTTTCCGCGCTTGTGATTGTCATGGCGATCGCAGTTGTTATTTATACGCGTCGCCCACCACGCGAACTTACCTACGGGCTGAGTATCAAACAAGGTCTCTACGTCGGTGAGCGCCTCTATCACTTTGAAGAGTTCAAGGCATTTGGCTTGATCAAAGATGGCGAACACAACTCAATTATGCTGCTTCCAACCAAACGATTCTCACCCGGCGTCTCCGTTTACTTCCCCGAAGAAGCCGGTGAACAGATTGTTGATATCTTGGGCCAACGTCTTCCAATGGAGGATTTGAAACTTGATGTGATTGATATTGTCGTCCGCAAGCTTCGTCTTTAATCACTCCACTTTTCCTAAGCACGAGCATTAGCCACAAGGCTTTTACTGTGGTACAATACCCTTTGTTCGTCGCGAAAGTAACGAAAGCACCTTCTAGTTACAAAGATATAGCTCGTTGTTCTTAAGACAACGAGTTATATGTATGCACCTGTAGCTCAGCTGGATAGAGCGCTGCCTTGCGGAGGCAGAGGTCGTAGGTTCGAATCCTGCCAGGTGTACCAAGATTATAAAAAAGACTTCATTATGAAGTCTTTTTATTTTCTACTTTCGAAATTAGAGAGGCAAAAAGCTTTTCTTGGGCATCATAGTCACTGAGTACGAAGTGCTTCTCAAGATCTACTCCACCAGATTTACTTAATGTGGTTTGAAGCTCCTGAATACTGCTTTGGTTAATCTTAGCACCAAAATATGTTGAAATAAGTGGCCGAATGAGATGACCGTTGCCGTCTTGGTTGATAGCGTCGAGAAATCGCCTTTCACTGACGTAAATTGGCGGATCATTGTCAGAAATAGAAGTATTATCAATTGTTCGCTTACCCATCATAACTTCAGTGATGTGTTCGGTAAGCCCCTCCTCTAACTGAAGAGCAATATCGTAACATGCGCGTTTATCCGGCAAAACCTTAACCAAGAGGTCAATCAGTGACTGTCTCGCATTGTCACCAAGGACATGGAGAAGTTCGTGGAAGATAGTCGACTTTTTTGGTTCCCCCCTTTCTACGCCTAATGGATAGAGAATGACATCTGCTGGAGTATTTTGAGAGTCGCTGTACCCACGATGAACTTCTGCAAAAGTACTAGGGTCAACGTAGTTATCGCTAGCTACAAAACCTATATCCTCAAGGTTGCCAAGCTTCTCGGTGGCTTCACTCGGAAAAATATCCGCGTCTACGAATGCTTGGGTGAGTGTTTTAAATTCATCAACTTGATTATCGAAATCTGGTCGCATTTCGAGACTTTGCTGACGTAGGCTGTAGTGGTGAGCCTGTAGGACGTTCTCGAATATTGCATCCTCCACAATATACTGCTCCCCTTTTCTAGCGGTGAGTGTTGCCAGAGTATTTCCAGTGGCTAACTTTGAAAGCACTGTCTTCACCCACGTCGAGCGTATACGAAATAGTTCGACACTTGGATCGACTTTGAAAAATTCATCAAGTTCGTCTCGAACAGCACTTAAATTAATAGGAAGTGTCGATTCTCTAAACTGATCCTCGAGATAGTCTCGACCGAACCCACTTGTACGATGGTGATCTGGTGGAAGAAACGCTGATCTATCGGGGGCTACCATAGACGTATATATTAACATAAGTATAATAATAAGTCAATAGCACTATACCTTTTAAGCAATAAAGTCTGAACTATCACGTAAACAAATATAAGATTATTGTACGAAAGATGTCTGAATAATGTCTACGTCCGAAAAAAACTGCCGTCGTCCACTAAACAGTAATTTGTCTTAATTTTCGTTTATTTTGCTATGATTATCGTATGAAACAGACAAAGTCGGACGTATTCTTTTATCAATCTTCACTAACCGTCCTTGTTGCGAATATCCTTTCGGGGAGTTTTTATTCGTTCTATTGGTTCTACAAACAATGGAAGACGACGTACCTTATTGAGGGAAAAAAGAAACCCCACCCCTTTATCGCAGCAGTCTTTAGTGAATTCACCGCATTCGTTTTGTTTAAAAAGGTCTGGAGTGTCGCGCCACCAAAAACAGTTAAGAATAAGTACTTGTATCTTGTGCCCGCAATAGTCCTGCTGGCGTCTGCGTTAGCGGATCTTGTGCTGTCTATTGCCTTCTACAGTAATACCACGTGCATACTGCTGCTTGCGCTAGGGTTTGTCGTCCTTAATTCGTTGCAGTATGCTTGGGTGCAACACGTTATCAACAGTGGTGCCCCAAAAACATCCCTTGTCCCAAAGAAACTTCATTTAAACTCGCCCGAAATCGTATTTCTTGTCGTAGGGTTCTCTCTTGTTATCAGCAACGTACCCGTCGTTCTTTTTCTTCCAAGTGCGGATACGATAACACAACGTACAGAGCAATTTCAAAAAACAACGAATGTACTTAACGTGAGATACAGGGCACTTGATGATCAGTACGTAGGCTGCTCAAATAACCTTAATGAACGCTTCAAGACGCTTGATAATACCAACCAAGCTGCTATCGATACTTATAACAAAGACCGCGATTCATGTTTAAGCATTGCGAAAGATCGAGATGCGATTGGTGCGGAGGTAAATAGACTATCTGTCCAGCTCATTCAGAGCCTCTTTCAAAAATAAATCTAGCCGAATCGCTCGGTTTTTATTGAGGTAGACGGAATGCCTGCTACTTGCAACGCTTCCGTAATTGCATCAACAAATAAACTCATACCACAGACGTAACAGATAGGTTGCGCCTCGAAACTATCAACGATTGCTCCAAGCATATCTTTGGTTACCCGACCGGTGAGTCCTTCCCAATCTTCGGGAGCATTTCTCGTCAGTGTCACGGCGACATCGGGCGAACTAAGGAAGTCGTCCTTATAAAGGATCTCCTCATAAGTATGTGAGCTATAGAGCAGCTTCATCTCGGCTTTTGATTTGCTATCTCGGTGAGCAGTGAAAATCGCATGCAGGGGCACGACGCCACTTCCCCCACCAACGAGGAAGACTGGTCGATATTCTTCACCAGTCCAGATAAAGAACTTACCGAAGGGGCCACGGATTTCAACTTCGTCCCCAACTTTTAAATCCTCGGAAATATACGGTGACACTTCCCCATTTTTCACGTTCATGATCGTCAGAGTTACCTCTTCCTTCCCCGTTCCGGTTACGACAGCTGAATATAACCGCGCTGCTTGGTAGCCATTTTCGGCAGTCAGGCGAAGTTCGTAGTGCTGTCCTGCGATGTTAGTAATCGGATGGGGTGTCTTGAAGACGAACGTTTTTACCGTCGGAGACTCTTCAGTAACAGACATAACCGTGGCCTCAAACCACTCGTTATTACTACCAACCCGCGTCGTCACTATAGCGCTCCTCTTTCCACGGATCGCCGTAGTTGTGGTAGCCATTCACTTCCCAAAAGCCTGGGTGATCTTCTTTTGTAAACGTCAGGCGTTGAATCCATTTGGCGCTTTTCCAGAAATAAAGATGTGGAATAAAGAGTCTGGCTGGTCCGCCGTGCTCGGGTGTTAACGGTTCACCGTCAGCGTGCGTTGCAACCATAGCTTGGTTATTTACCACATCTCGAACGGGTAGGTTTGTTGTATATCCCTCAACAGTTGAGGCGATGAGGAACTTTGCGTCGGGGGCTAATCCACCTGCAAGGCCAATAAGATCATCCAGCGAAACTCCATCCCACGGCATCCCAAAGCGACTCCAGCGAGTCACGCAGTGGATGTCCGTTGTCAGTCTTGTCATGGCGAGCTCGTTGAATTCGTCCCAATTTAAAGTAATTGGCTTGTTCACTGCACCGTCAATGGTGAGCGTCCAGGTCTTTGTATCGACGTGAGGGGTTGGTCCGTAGGTCAGCACCGGCCAGCTGGTAACCTGTGATTGACCGGGAGGAAGACGCTTGCTGTCGGCGCCCCCTTTTCCAACGAATCCCTTATTAACGATAGACATACCCTGATTGTACTCGCTTTTTTTCAGTGAGAATAGCCTTCCTCAATCTGTTACAATAGAAAAATTGGAGAGATGCAGGAGTGGTTTAACTGGCTTGTCTCGAAAACAAGTGTGTCGTAAGGCACCGAGGGTTCGAATCCCTCTCCCTCCGCCATGAACAGCTCTCGTTATGGGAGCTTTTTGTTTGCGCTACAATAGGGCTATGCAAGATTCTATTTTTACGAAGATCATCAGGGGCGAGATCCCTTCTCACAAAATTTATGAGGATGAAGATGTTATCGCCTTTCTTGATATTCATCCCGTTACGCCCGGACACACACTTGTCGTCCCCAAAAAACAGGTCGAGTTTGTCTGGGATCTGGATGCTGAAACGTATGCGAAATTAACGGTTGCTACGAAAAAAATAGCGCTTCACCTTCGTGAAACGCTTGACGCAGAATATATTGGCTCGCAAATCATTGGCGTCGATGTACCACACGCGCACATTCACCTGATTCCTTTTATGCATGCAATTGATTTTCACCAAGAGGCCGACCAGTCTCAAGAACCGGATCACGCCGCTTTGGCAAAGATGGCCGAACTACTTTCGCTTTGAGTCGCAAAGACCTCTTGAAGTCTGTGATGTAGTCCAAGGGCCGCAATTGTTTCGTAGAAGACGTCATAAAAGTTTTCCGTTCGCTCGCTATTCTCGTCGAGGGTGTTTGCTCGTTCGCTAGGACCCGATAACCAATGTCCATTAGCACTCCACCTTACTGGTTCCGGGTGTTCAGGGGTTGGACGTCGATCAAGGCCGATACGGTAGTAGTCGCCCATGACAGTAATAGCAAGGAGCCTCTGTGGGCGTTTGATCTCAGGATGTTCTTGCGTGTTCTCATTTTCGCCAGGTACATCATCAACGGCAGGTAGTTCCCAAATTGCTTGGGTGACCTCCGTGGTATTTAGGTTGCTCCGGAGATATTTAGAGATTTCAGAACCACGCAAGGCTTTATTTTGTGCAACACCCAAAAGGTACTTTGCGTGTAGGGCGATATTTTGATCTAATTCCGGGATGTTAGTTTTAAGGACATCCTGATAATTGAAGTTATCAGTCATGGTTATCCCCAGAATAGCACTACCGTTTTGGAAAGCAAGCATACAATAAACACTTCTCGCAATCTGTTAGAATGATTCTATGTCATTACACATCTTAGCGGTCGGAAAGAAGCACGAGTCTTGGGTGGCCGAAGGAATCAATCGCTACCAGAAGCGCTTAAAAGCACCCTTTTTGCCCGAATGGGTACTTATGGCTCATTCAGCGTACGACGGCCTTAAAGCTCGTCAGGACGAGTCAGAACGCATACTTTCGCGGCTTAGTGCTTATGATTTTATTATCTTGTTGGACGAGCGCGGAAAAACACTTGATTCTCCTGGTTTAGCGGGTGTCCTAGAAGAGCAACTCGATCACTCACAAAAAGTACTGATTATCGTCGGTGGGGCTTTCGGGGTGACGGATGAGTTACGAGACAAAGCAAATCTTGTCTGGTCGCTTTCCCCGCTGGTATTTCCACATCAACTCGTTCGACTTATCCTGACCGAGCAACTGTATAGGGCACAACAGATTGTACTTGGTGGCTCGTATCACCACGAATAGACGACCAACCAATACTTGACATATTGTAAAGCTTATGCTATCATTCTATCTGTTACCTATTAGCAAAACAAAAAAACAATCACCACAAACATGTCACCACTTACAAACCCATTCGCATTCGTCTTTGCCATCGCAACCACCTTTGGTGTGTTGATGCATGATACGCAAGTTGATCACGCCGCTACTGTTGCGATCGTGAACCCCGCATCCCAGGCAAGCATTGCAAGTTCAGAAGTGTTGTCTCGATCAAACGAACACGTCCATGTTGAAAAAGTAGCTGGTCCTAACCAGAATGCACCTCAGACACAACCTCGTAACGACGATCGTAAATATGTTCAATCAAAGAAATCTGTGTATGGTGGAACCGATAGCCATGGACTCTGGCCCTCGGCGTAAAGGTTAGCTAAGTACTTCGAGTTCGTGTTGAAGCCGTAAGACAACGGCTTTTTTCTCGTCTAATTGCTTCTTTGTCTCTTCGACCAACGCTATTGGCGCTTTTTTGACGTAGTTTTCGTTACTAAGGCGACCCTCGAGGGCTTGGATGTCTTTATGGGTTGCTGCAAGGCGCTCTTCGAGGTTAATCTGGTGTTCTGCTAGTGTCTCAGCAGAGACATCAAGCCATGCATCACGTCCACTGGTCGCAAGACGGAGTCCTTTTGGTTGGGATAGGATTGAGACGTCCTTTAATTTTGCGAGGCGCTTGATCAGATCCTTATTGTCTTCAATCAGGCTATCGTCTTCGTAGAGAAGGCTATACTTCTCGTTGCCGGGAAGTGAGGTGATGACGAAACGGGCTTCGTTGACGAGCTTTTGGAGCTCACCAAATTCAGCGGCAGAGATGTCATTGAACGGAAGGATCTCTGGCCATGTTTCGGTGATGAGGAGGCTGTCGTGCCATTGAAGTGTCTGCCAGATTGTTTCGGTAACGAATGGCGCGAAAGGATGAGCCAGTTTGAGGCTGGTATCAATCACCCATGCTAACAGATCAGGATTATCTTGGTCTTTTGAGGCTTCGATATACCAGTCGGCAACGCTGTCCCAGATGGCGTGGTACATTGCGTCGCTTGCTTCTGCAAATCGGTAGTCATCAAGCGTTCGTTCAATAGTCTCCTTGGCAGTCTTAAGTTCGCCAATAATCCAGTGGTCGGCGAGTGACTTCGCTTTTGGCTCATTTGGCTGGAAGTTATCCCCTAGTTTGTTCTCGATAAAGCGGGCGATGTTCCAGAGTTTGTTACAGAAGTTGCGTCCCGCGACGATGCGGTCTGGTCCAAAGGCTTGGTTTTGACCAGGGCTACGGCTGGCGATAAGGCCAAGACGGAGGGCATCTGATCCGTAGGCTGCGATTGAGTCCATAGGGTTAATGACGTTGCCCCTACTCTTGCTCATCTTTTGGCTGTGTTCGTCGAGTACCATGCCGTGTAAGTAAACGTCCTTAAAAGGCACTTGATCCGTGACGTAGAGGCCGAGCATGATCATACGAGCGATCCAACGGTCCAGGAGGTCGGTACCGGTCTCCATGAGGCTGGTTGGGTAGAAACGTGACAAGTCACCACCGTCGAGCGCTTCGGTAGTAATGAACGGCCACTGACCGCTACTGAACCAGGTATCGAAGGTGTCTTCTTCTCGTTTGTAGGTTTTGCCGTCGATTTCTATCGTTTCTTGGTCAACGCGGTCGTCGAAGATCCAGTCAGCTTCATCGGCGACATTCTGGAAAGCCGGGATCGGAATTCCCCATGGAATCTGACGGGAAAGGTTCCAGTCACGGATATTACGCAAATACTGCTTTAAAATCTGCTGACGACTGGCTGGATAAAAAGTAATCTCACCCTTCTCGAGTGCTTCGAGCGCGCGTTTCGCAAGCGGCTCCATTTTTAAGAACCACTGATCTTTAATGAGGGGTTGAATGGGCAGGCCGCTCTTGTAGTCGTATCCGACGGTGTGCTCAATCTCTTCTTCTTTGCGAATAAGTTCCTGAGCCTGAAGAGCCGCCAACGTTCGTTTACGTGCGGTCTCGGCATCAAGACCTTTGAACTCGTCAGGAACGTTCATCATTGTTCCGTCAAAGTCGATCACCTGGATGCGTTCGAGATCGTGTCGCTTTCCTACCTCGAAGTCGTTAGGGTCGTGCGCAGGGGTAATCTTAACAGCGCCCGTACCAAAGGTGGCATCAACGTAGTCATCGGCAATAATGGGAATTTCACGATCTGTCAGGGGTAACATCACGTGTGAGCCAATGAGGTCTTTGTAACGTTCATCGTTTGGATTAACGGCAACGGCGGTGTCCCCAAAGAGGGTTTCTGGACGAGTCGTGGCGATGACGATCTCCCCGACTTTGTCTATCAGCGGGTAGGCGATATGCCAAAGGGTTCCCTTTTCCACTTTGTGATCGACTTCTATATCTGCGTAGCTCGTTTGGAACTTTGTGCTGTAGTTAACAATACGCTCACCTCTGTAAATAAGTCCTTCATCCCATAGCTTTTTGAAGGTTGAGTTAACGGTTTTAATCACTTTTTCATCAAGGGTAAAGACGAGTTTTTCCCAGTCAGCACTCACCCCAATGGCGCGAAGTTGGAGCTCCATGTTACCCCGTTGCTGATCAACAAAATCCCAGACTTGGTTGTAGAGTTGTTCACGGCTAAAGTCGAAACGGCTTTGTCCTTTTTTAGAGAGTTCTTTCTCGTAGACAACCCATGTTTCAAAGCCAGCGTGATCCGCACCAGGGATGTAGATGCTGTCAAAGCCTTGCATACGCTTGTAGCGAACCATAATGTCCTTGAGGCCCATATCGAGGGCATGACCAATGTGAAGGTTTCCATTGGCGTTAGGAGGGGGCATGACTGTGCTAAACGGCTCACCTTTTCCAGACGGCTTAAAGGCACCGCTCTTTTCCCAGAGAGCATAGATGTTTGGTTCGTATTCGTTTGGCTCGTAAGCTTTTGCTAGCTTCACAGACTCTCCTGTTTTTATCGTAAAATCCACGTGAAATGATTAACTTTTTGTTAAGAATTCACGTGAATGTATCTTGGGCTCATTATAACATAACCCCCGTTATATACTGCTCGTAGTATAATGAATGAATGATTGAGCTTCAGAAGTGCACGGATAAAGAACAATGGGATGATTATATCCTTGAACAAGATGGTCATCCTCTACAACTATGGGGTTGGGGACAAGTAAAAGCTGGCCACGGATGGGCTGCGGAGCGAGTTTTTGGGTACGATAGTGATGACAATATCGTCGGTGCAGCACAGATATTAATCCGAAAATTACCACTCCCCTTCCGCTCATTTGCCTATATTCCGCGTGGTCCTTTGGGGGACACCGCATTCCAGGGTGAATTCCTTGATGCGCTTGCTGTTCTCGTGAAACGTGATTATAAATCGGTCGCACTTTCTATTGAGCCAAATAGCTTCGAATTTGATGCCCCAACGGGTTGGAAGCGATCATCTAATAAGATTCTATCTCCTGATACAATCTTGCTCGATATCAGGAAGAGCGAGAGCGATTTACTTGCCGATATGGCCAAGAAAACTCGTCAGTACATCCGTAAATCAGCCGCTGAAGGTATTACGATCAAACAAATCCACACTCGTGACGAGATCGAAGAATGTCTGCACATTTATCGTCAAACAGCTGAACGTGCGAAGTTTAACCTTCACCAGAGTCAGTATTACTTCGATGTCTTTAATCAGATGGGCGACCACTCCCCTGTTTTTGCTGCTTATCTTGAAGGAAAGCCGATCGCGTTCTTGTGGATGGGCATCAGTGCCGACGTTGCGTACGAGTTATACGGTGGTATGAACGAAGATGGACAACGATTACGAGCTAACTATGCACTGAAGTGGCACGTCATTCGTAAGGTAAAAGAGTGGGGGTTGTCTCAATATGACTTCGGTGGACTCGTTGTTGGCGGTGTTTCTGTCTTTAAACAAGGCTGGGCATCCGAAGAAACGTCCTTTGCGGGGACGTTTGATAAGGCGCTCTCCCCTGTCTACAGTCTTTGGAGTAAGGGGTTGCCAAAAGCAAAGGCTATTTTACAGAGAATTCGTCGTTAGTTTAGCGTGAAGTTGCTGGTTTTTCGCCAGTGTATTCTTTAATTCTGTTACCAAGATCGCTCGTGTTGCCACTTATTTCAAGGGCACGTTTTGCAAGATAATCAGCCGTCGAGACTTTTGCTTTTCTAACATGTTCATTTAAGTCGGGGTCTTCTGCCTCTTGGTAGTAGCGAGCAGATGCTTCTGCGTAATTAATAGGTTCGTGCGCCACAGAGATGATTTGTGGCGCTTCTTGGGGTGCTTCAACTGTGATTAAGGTCATGGTGGTGGTCCTTTTTTTGTTTTTGTGTGTATCTAAACTTATATTAGCATAAGCTTTACAAAAAGTCAATAAGGGTATCTATGCCCAAGCGGTTTTAGCCATTGAAAGGCTAGGAACAACTTCGACGTCAACGGGGGCGGTAGGTTGCTTTTTCTGTGCGTAGTAGTAGCCAAGTGTACCGATCATAGCGGCGTTGTCGGTACAGAGACTTATCGGTGCGTATTCAATAGGAAGAGGAAGTCTCTCGGATAGTTGACGACGGAGCTCTTGGTTGGCCGCCACGCCTCCCGCAATGATAACCGAAGCAGGGGAGTGGTCTTTAAAAGCGGCTTCGGCTTTATCGACGAGGGTTTCGATCGCAACTCGTTGGAAGCTGGCAGCAAAGTTTACTCTCTGTGTATCGTTGAGAAGCGCTGCAAGCTCACGTGACGGGAAAGTTGTGTCGACGCCTACTTCACGCTGAACGGCACGGAGAACGGCCGTCTTGAGCCCAGAGAAGCTGAAATCATAAGCGCCTTGCATTTTTGCCTTTGGAAGTTGGTATGCATAAGGGTCACCTTCGAGTGCGGCATTGGCGATTGAAGGACCACCGGGGTAGGGGAGTCCAAGTATTTTTGCGACTTTATCGAAGGCTTCTCCGACGGCGTCATCTTGGGTCTGGCCAAGGAGTTCGAAGTCGCCATGATCTTTAAAGAGGACCAATTGCGAGTGTCCGCCACTGACGATAAGGGCGAGCATTGGAAAGGTTGGCTGTTTTGGAGGAAGTGTAAGATCAACGCCGTTTGATTGATCGGTAATGAAATTGGCGTAGACGTGGGCTTCGACGTGGTGAATGGGGTAGAGGGGTTTATTCTTGAGCGTTGCAAGTGTTCGGGCCGCAAGTGTTCCTACGAGAAGTGAACCGATAAGCCCTGGCGCATAGGTGACAGCAATGGCATCGATATCATCCCAGGTAAGATGTGCCTCAGTGAGGGCTTGGTTAATGACAGGATTGATCACTTCAATGTGACTCCGAGCGGCTACTTCAGGGACAACTCCGCCATAGACGGCGTGAATATCAATCTGTGAGTTAACGACATTCGATAAAAGGCGGTGCCCGTCTTCAACAATGGCTGCCGCTGTTTCATCACAACTACTCTCAATTCCAAGAATTCTCATCTGTTACATTATAACATGATGAACTTTTTCACGATTCAGGTTGCTTGATACTGAGAATGACCTTAAGGTAGATACAGAGAGCAGACAAACAGGAGGGTAGAATGAAGGCGATAGCCGTGTTTTTAGTGATGCTATTTATAGGGTCAACAGGTATATCTACCTCCGTTAGTGCCACCGATGCGGATTGGATACATGGTGCTCCGATAGTCGTAAAAAGTACCAGATCTACCATGAATCCTGCGACAGAGTGTGAGGGTGAGTTTGTTGACGGAGCCACGATAAAAGCGTGCTTTTTCGCCGGACACGGTATAAAGATTGGGTACACCGGTGACATGGGATCGAACAAAGGGGCGGTGCAATTTCCTTTTAGTGATGAAGTATATCCACTTGAGGGAATTTGCGAGGGGGTTCTTTGTCAATATGTAGCGGATCGAGACATGCTGGTAACGCAGCGCCATAGTAATTCATCCGGTTTTGGAACGGTTGTATTTCTTCACGCCTCGAAACGCATAGAGAGCGTTCATACGTCAACTGGAAATATTCGATATGTTTTCGATACTATGCATCCAGATTTTGAGGTAATGGACGGTGCGGGCCAATATATTTGGACGTCCTCTTTCAGCCTTTCAAATAATGGAGCGTGGCTGATCATGGAACTGAATGGCATAGGTTTGCTACTTGTGAATACTGACTCATTTGAAAGTAAACTGATTAAACCGGCAGGGTATCTTTATAGTAAGTTTGCTGTTTCTAATGATGGCAAGAATGTTGCAGTGACGGCAATAAACACTGGGTTATCGGTCATTGAAGTTAATAAAACGTGCGGGTTAGTAAAAATCGAACATGATCCCCAGTTCGTCGGGTGTCCCATGAGCGCTATCGACACAAATACACTACTTCATAGTTTCTCTCCTGTAGATTATCCGCATTTTTCGGATGACGGGCATCATTTATCGGTCATAATACGAAGAGGAAACGAAGTTCAGCGGGTAGTTTTTCTTGAGCATGGAGCAAGTCCGCCCCGTTCTTTAGAACTGCTCGCTTTAGGGGATTCATTCACGAGTGGTGAAGGCGAAACCGATATGAGCTACTACGAAGCTGGAACAAACGACAGTGTCGATAATTGTCATGTCAGCAGGCGGGCGTATCCGTTTTTGGTAGCAATGAAAATCGGCATACCTCAGTCGAATATGCAATCGGTTGCCTGCGCGGGCGCAAAAGTAGGGGATATTATTGGATCAAGTGATACGTATTGGGGACAGGGTAATCGGCTGGGAGACTCGGGCCTAAAACTCTCTGTATCTGATAAGACGGCCGTACAGGCCAAGGCAGTGGATATATTTCAGCCTGGAAGGGCGCTCCAGTCCGTTTTTTTAGAGCGCTATAATCCTGAGATGATCACTGTCGGTGTCGGGGGTAATGACGCGGGATTGATGGGGAAGTTGAGCGTCTGCGCAATGCCTGATACCTGCGAATGGGCAAAAGGTGAAGGATTACAGGCAACGGCTGGTGAAATTAAAAGACTATTTGATACGCTTGGAACACTTTTCTCGCATATTTCTAAAGAGTATCACGATACAAAAGTGTATGTTGTGGGGTATCCGGATATTATTGATGCGAACGGAGTCTGTGATCCCGTCACGGGAATACTGCTCGACTATACGGAAAGGGTGTTTATTGAGCAGAGTTTGGAGTATCTTAATCAAATCGTTCACGCTGCAACGCAAAAAGCCGGGTTTACCTTCCTTGACATTGAAAAAAGCATGAAAGGTAAGGCCTTGTGTAGTGATGTTGTATCTGAGGCCATGAACGGAATACGGCTGGGTGACGATATTGCAGTGATTAGTCGGCTTCCGATGCTTAAGATTATTGGTGCAGGTACATTTCATCCCACCCCGTTAGGGCATGCGCTGGTCGCAGACTCGATTCTCTCTGCGCATCCTGGACTGAGCCAAGATGCAACCTGCGTCACCGATCCGATGGCGTGTGTCACGCCTCTTGTTAGCACTGTACCACCATCGTATTGGGGCGTAACGGATGGGAATAAAAACAGGCAATCGTATGTATCAGCATTTGTTACTTTGGCAGACGAATCGTCCAACAAACTTATTATCCATGTTCCAAATAGTAGCTTTGAGCCTCAATCGACAGTGCGAGTAGAGATTCACTCCGAAACAACCTTACTAGGAACTATGACCACTAACGTAGATGGAGGGTTGGATGGAGCCGTATCGATTCCTTTGTACGTTGAGCCGGGGTTTCACACGCTACATTTGCTTGGAGACAATAGCGCCGGCGATACCATCGACGTATACCAGTTCGTAACGATTGATCAAAAAGGTGAAGCGGTAGGTGGCGTGGGTATTGGCAACGGTGGTTCTGGGGCAGTGGCGACTGATTCACAAGACGTATTGGGCGTTCGGGATGTAAAAACGAAATCTCTCGTGGTCGCATCCAGTCCTCCAAAGCTCATTCACGATGCAAGACGGGTCACGCAACGCATAGGATTACTTATATATATTATCGGTGGCAGTATCGCCACATTGATCACTGTGTTTATTATTTTAAAGAGAAGGTGGGCGAAACCAGCCTCTTAGGTATAATGACTGTATGGCATCACTACGAAAAATAGTAAAAACACTTATCCCAACGGGATTATTCAAAAAAATTGAACCGTATGGTCACCTGGGTGAAGCGGTAATCATGAACATTCGTTACGGTTTTCCAGGGCGTAAACTACACGTTATCGGGGTGACAGGAACAAACGGCAAGACAACGACCTCTTTCATGATTCATCGTTTACTTCACGAGGCTGGTGTAAAAGTCGCGCTTCTGACGACTGTTGCGAATGGGATTGGTGACAATATCATTCCGCAATCCGAACACATCACGACGGCACAGGCGGGAATTCTTCAGAAGAAGCTTCGTGAATACGCTAATGCTGGTGTCGAATGGGTCGTCGTCGAAACGTCGAGCCACTCGTTAGCACAATATCGCGTATGGGGTGTGCCCTATGAGATCGCTGTCATGACGAACATTACTCACGAGCACCTTGATTATCACGGAACGTTTGAAAAGTATGTTGAGGCAAAACGACGCCTCTTCAAGATAGCGAATCGGCACGGACTTCGTTTTGGCGTCGTCAATGCACAGGATCCCAGTGCAACAAAGTTTGTGAATACTGTTGCAAACCACACAACATATGGAATTGGTGTCGGATCACTTGAAGCAAGCGACGTGAAGCTAAAGGCGGATCATTCAACGTACACAGCAACAATTGGTAGTGATCATTACAACATTAAGGTTAATATTCCTGGTGAGTTCAACGTCAGCAATAGTTTGGCCGCGATCGCTGTGGGACGAAAACTTGGACTATCCAGGGCTGAAATTGAAAAAGGCATCGCTGCGCTAAAAGGGGTTGAAGGCCGAATGAACGTAGTTGATGAGGGACAAAAGTTTCAAGTTATCGTCGACTTCGCCAGTACGCCTGATGCGTTCGAACGATTCTTCGAGAGTGTCCGTCCGCTCACGAAAGGGAAGTTGATTGCCGTGTTTGGATCCGCAGGACGACGCGACGAAGAAAAACGATCTGTTCAGGGCCGTATTGCAGCAGAGAGCGCTGATGTTGTTATTGTGACTGAAGAAGATGATCGCGACGTTGATGGTAACCAGATTATGGAAGCGATCGCTGAGGGTGCACGAACAGCAGGTAAGAAAGATAACGAAGATCTGTTTCTTATTCTTGATCGTGAAGAAGCGATTGGCTTTGCGATGACGCAGGCAACCTCTAAGGATGATGTCGTTGTATTACTTGGAAAAGGTCATGAACTCACGATCGAGCGTGCCGATGGCATCTATCCGTGGAATGAAGCCGAGGTTGCTCGGGCTGCACTGCAGGCACTCAAAGAGGAGAAGCAGTAGATCAGTCGAGCGTGAGTGTAGTGCAACGAATATAGCCACCACCTTTGGCAAGTTCGGATACCTCAGGCGTTAACACTTTTAGCCCGCGCGCTTTGAGTTCGGCTGTAAACTTTGGCGCATGGGCACTCATGACGACCGTTTCGCCTGTCGAAACGAGATTTTGGGCAAAGGCATGGGTTGCTTCATCGATGCTGACCTCGATCTTATCGACGCCATCAAAAGTGGCGAGGATCTGCTGACTCTCGGGCATGAAAGCCTCGGGGCAGTAGGCGATAAGGCCTTTTCGGTCGCCTTCTGGCGCCTTAATGATTGATAGGGCAAGGTCGATGTCGTAAAAGAAGCTATCTGCCCAGCCAGAAACGGCATTGTTCATCGGGTTTCCTGCTTCATCGAGCTCGGGGACAGTCTGTAATTGAATGCGATCATAGCCAAGTTCTTTGGCGGCAAAGGCCTGTGCCGCTTCATCGCTTCGGTAGCCTTGACCGCAAAATAGGTAGTTACCGCAGGCGAGGGCATCGCCCTGGCCGCTAAATTTGAGGCCTTCCGGCGTTTCGATGACCGTTTTGCCAAGTTGTTCCAGGACTTGTTTGGCGTAAGCTTCCTCGGCCTTGCGAACATCGGGAAGGCGAGCAAGAATTGCTTTATCGCCACGAACGAGCGCCCAGTTGGCGGTATAGACACCGTCTTGGCTATCAACGGGCGAGGGGACCGAAGTGATTGTAACACCAGCCTCAGAAAGCGCATGGGAGATTGCAGCGTGTTCGCTAATAGCTCGCGCAAGATCGACGTTTTGATCATCGTAATAGGGATTAATGGCTTGCTCGGCGCTAAAATGCTGGGCGTCAGACATGAGAACAGTACGGTTAATAAGTGTCATAAGTGATCCTCCGGGCTCTAGTAATAGTAGTCTTTAGTGCGTTTGAAATAGAAGTGGCGATAGACGCGCTCACCAAGTTTCGTCCACGCTTTGTAACGAACCGGACTAATAACAAGGTCGTAACAGCCAATATAGTCAGTAACGGTTTTGTTAAAGGCAGTCTTGAAGAGTCCGATGCCGTGATGTGGGTGATCGGGATTGTCGAGCTCGTCACTTGGCGGTGAACCACAGAAGTCGTGAATCGATGCGCCGTGATTCTTTGCCCACTCGATGACATTCCACTGAAGAAAATGGCTTGCGCCATAAGCGGTTCGTTTGCGAATAGAGGCGCCGTCTTTGTAGGTACTTTTTGTGCCATAGACCATAGCGTAGGCACCGGCGACAACCTTACCTTCGTATGATGCGAAGAAGAGTTGACCATAGCCGGCTTTTTCAAACCGTTGCCAGAAGGTTTTGTAGTAATTATAACTACGGATACCAAATTGACCTTCCGCTGTTTCACTGAGTAGTTTGTACATTGTCTTACAGTTCTTGTCCGTTGAAGAGACAAGTTCGACGGTGACCCCATCACGTTCTGCTCGGCGAATAGCGTGGCGACCTTTCTGGGGAAGGCTCATCAGGATATCATCGAGGCTTGGCTTGAGGTCGAGGGTGATCGTTGAGGGGTTGGGGATGATTGGCGCAGCTTTTTGAAGGCCGTGACGGGAGACCGTTGGTTGCTGAGTCCTAAGGAGTTCAGTTTCGATACGTACAGCAAAAACACCGCGCTTCTTGGCAAATGGCTTGATCTGTTTGAGAGTGTCGAATAATGCTTTCGAGCTCGTCACGTTCGGGCCTTTTGGCAAATACCAAAGCTTGCCTAGTGGGGGAGTGTTTTTCTCTAGAACGGTGACCGCTAACTTGTTGACAATCAAAAACCGGTGCTTGTATCCACCAGTTGTTTTTTGCTCTGCATATTCAAAACTAGAGAAGACGTTGCCACCATCTGGATTTGAAAGGATTAAAGCATCCCATTTCAAGATTTCTTTATGTGTGGCGAAACGTACTGACATTACATCAATTGTACCGTAAGTCTTGCGTGGGGAGAAGTGACGATGTCACTTATGCGGCTGGTTGATTGTTGCGAGAAAGGTAGTCGATTTCTTTAATGATATCGAGAAGAGCTTCGGCACGTCGTTTTTCATCCGTAATGAGCTGCGCAACGGTGTGCGCAGGTGCGATTAGTGAAGCATCATCGGTACTGCGGATGAGCATAAGATAGGTGTCGAACTTTTCTTCAGCGGGAAGATCAACCCGGTCGATGAGAGGACGAAGTTCCTCAAGGGCATTTTTCTTGATGCTATCAAGATCGCTTGAAGATGAATCGCTGAGCGAAGGAGTGGGAAGTGCAGTTGGCTCTGGAAGTAATGACGCATCGTCAAGAGGAGGGAGCGTGGTGCCAGGAGCGGGTGGTTCTGGGAATACACTAGCAGGGGCTGTGACTGCAGTTGCAGGGGTATCAAGAATGACTGGATCAGGAACATCGGGCATGACGCCAGCGAGCGCTTTCGCTAATTCTTGGTCGTCACTAATTGGTTGTTGCTGCTCATCTTGCGGCGTAATGTCCATGCCCACCCCTAATTTCTGCTTATTGTGCTTATGCTTCGTTAAAAATACTGTATCATAGTTCCAAAGGGTAGGGCAATACTGGTGAGTGATACTTTAGATAACGAGAACGTACTAGCGCAAAAAGATCCCGAGGGGGCTTTGAAAGTTGCAGCAGAACAATATAAACAAGCATCGTTTGATGCAGTCGTTTTAAATAGTGAACATGACGATCGTGCAATCACGAGTATCGTCGTGACAGGAATGGGCGGATCGGCTCTTGCGGCACTGCTAGCGAAAGTATGGCTTCGAAATGATATCAAGATTCCATTCGAAATTATCCGTGCTTATGACTTGCCGGCTTACGTCGGCCCAAGCACGTTAGTCGTTGCGAGTAGTTATTCGGGAAACACCGAAGAGACAGTGAGCGCATTAAACCAGGCGATTGTCGCTGGCGCGCAAATTGGCGTCATTGCATCTGGTGGAAAACTGGTGGAGATTGCAACTGAACACGACATCTCGTACGCGACGCTTCCAAGTGGACTACAGCCTCGTATGGCGGTCATCTATAACCTCCGTGCATTACTGGCAATCTTTGAAACCTTTGGTATCGTCGAGGGCAAGCTACAGGAAGTCGCCGATTTGTCTGAATGGCTTGGACAAGAAAGCGCCTCTTGGGCAGCAACCGTTCCAACTGAAGACAACTGGGCGAAACAGCTCGCCGAACAGGCAGTTGGTAAGTCCCCAGTCTTTTACGGCGGTGCATTGACCGCACCCGTTGCTTATAAGTGGAAGATTAGTTGGAACGAGAATGCCAAAAATCTTTCGTTTTGGAACGAATTCTCTGAATTCAATCACAATGAATTTATGGGCTGGACCTCGCACCCTGTTGAAAAGCCGTTTGTTGTCTTTGATCTGGTCAGTTCATTTGAACATCCTCAGATCTTAAGGCGATTTGAAATTACGGATCGCCTATTGAGTGGTTTACGACCAAAAGCAACGACTATTAACCTGAGGGGTGATTCACTCATCGCTCAAATGCTGTGGGGATCTATCTTCGCTGATTACGTCAGTATTTATGTCGCCGTGTTGAATGGTGTTGATCCGACTCCTGTCGAACTTATCGAAAAACTCAAAAAAGAACTTTAGAATTTCGACGGAAGTTGTTCGATTGTCTGCGCGATTACCGTATCAATCGAATCGTAGACCGCAATTCCCTTAGCGCCTAGCATGGCGCGCAGGTATCGTTCGTTACCGCCACCGTTAGGGGTATACTCAGGATCAAATCCGACGACGAGTGGAAATGGGTGCGCATCGCACCACCCCAGTGCGCGACCGATCTCGACGCGAGAGGTTTGGGCGTAAGATCGACCCTCTTCGTATTCGAGTGCAAAATCTCTTGCGGCAAACCAGAAACTAATCACACCAAGCGTGTGACTCCTTTCAAGATGCTTTAATTCCCAGAGTACTTGCTCGTTATAATCAAATTCATCATGAGATGTAGTGTTACGTCGAGGCGTTGCAACGTGCGCATTCGGAAGATAACGAAGTAGTTCCTCAGCAACTGGATTTTGCCAATCTGGTGATCCTTGGATAGGACCAGCAAGAAAAATCAGTGAACTGTGATCGGGAACTGGGTTTTGAGAGGGAGGCAGATGAAGGCGCTCGTTCATGTACTTATAATAACATCAGTCATACTGGCGCAAAGCGTCGATCGGGTCTTTTCGTGATGCCCGAATAGCCGGATAAATGCCGAAGAGTGTGCCAATAACTAATGACACGACGATTGCAGTCACGGCGATCTCCCACGTAAAGATTGGAAAGAATGGCAGGAATGAACTAATGCCGAATGAGATCAAGTAGCCGATGACGTAGCCACTAATGCCACCACCAATACTGAGTGCTAGTGATTCGATCAAGAATTGGGCGACGATATCACCGTTACTGGCGCCGAGGGCCTTTCGAATACCAATCTCGCGAGTTCGTTCGGCCACGCTGACGAGCATAATATTCATGATGCCAATACCACCGACCAATAACGAAATAGCTGCAATTGCCGTCGTTGTACCCGCGATTGCGAAGAACAGTCGATTGGTTGGTTGCGCAATTTGATCACCAGACAGCACCGTAAAGTCTGCCTCGCCGAGGTGGTTTTTTAGGAGCGCTTTATTAGTGTCGATGATGACTTGATTGAGGTCAGCGATGCTGTCGCTTTGAATGTTGATCTGTTGCACTTGGACGGCGCCTTGATTGATGAGGCGGCCAGCCTCTTGATTGATGATAATTGATTCGTCGAAGTCGACGCCGTTGTAGTTGATTGGGTCACTGGTCCGCTTTAGAACGCCGATGACCGTGAATACCTTGCCACGAATAGTGAGTGTTTTGCCAATTGAGCTCTCGGTGCCAAAAATATCAACCGACAGCTGAGGGCCGACAACTGCTGTATATACGTTGAGGTTTGGATCCAGAAACTCACCGTCTTGGACCTTGAGCCCGCTAACCGTCGCAAGATCAGGCGTCGTGGCGACGATGGAGGTGCTCGTCGGCGCAGTAGCTTTTGCTTTCACTGAACCCGACAGGACCATCATTGGCGCGACGGCTGAAACGTGAGAGACGGCTTTAATCGCATCGATGTCGCTTGTCGTCAGCGTGCTAGCTGCGAAGTGTTCCGGAGAAGGGAATTGGGACAGATCTTGTAGTGGTGTTTCTGACTGGGCGCCTGGACGGACCACGGCGATATTTCCACCCAGTGAATTCACTTGGTTGCTGACGATCTGACTGGCGCCCCCGCTGAGTGAGAGGATTGCCGTAATACTTGCAACACCAATCGTGATGCCGAGCATCGTTAAAGTACTGCGCATACGATTACTCTTTAACGATTGTCGCGCATTTTGGATGTGATTAACGAAAAGCCATCTCATGCTGTCGCCACTTCCTTTTTACGTTTGGCTTTCTTGCGCTTCTTTCCGAGGGGACGCTTGCCGTTCGTTTCCTCTTTTCGTTTTGGCGTACCAGTGTCGGTGTCAATTTTGCCATCGATCATCGTAATGACACGGCTAGCGTAGGTCGTCAGGCGTGGGTTGTGCGTCACCATAATAATAGTGTTACCGCGCTTATGCAGGTCAGAAAGTTCTTCCATAATAATGTGACTGGCTGCAGAGTCGAGGTTACCTGTAGGCTCATCGGCAAGGATGATCGATGGATTATTCACGAGGGCACGCGCAATCGCAACACGTTGTGTCTGTCCGCCGGAGAGTTGGTAGGGCATATAGTATTCGCGTTCACCCAGGTGGAAGGTATGAAGGATCGCGCTGGCCTGTTTTTCACGATTCAGTTTCGTTGTTCCTTTGTAGACAAGGGGAAGGGCGACGTTATCGATAACATTCAGGCGTGTGACAAGGTTGAAGCTTTGAAAAATGAAACCAATTTGTTGGCTCCGAATGCGCGCTTGACGTCGGGCGCTAAGACTGGCAACAGGCCGATCTTCAAGGTCATATTCGCCCTCGATTTTGCTATCAAGCAGTCCGAGGATGTTCAAAAGTGTCGTTTTACCACAGCCACTGGGGCCCATAATCGCAATGAACTCACCCTTGCGAATGCTCAGGTCGACACCATCGATTGCATAGTGCTCGGCATCACCAATACCGAAACTCTTTTTGAGATCCCGCAGAACGATGACTGGCTCAGTCTTTGATGTCTTTATTTTTACCATTTCATCTATTATGAGAGGTCGACGCTTGCGACACAACTGTATTTATGGCGTGATTTACACAACCCTTCGTACCTCAGGGCTGATATACTGAGGTCATACGGAGAGGTGGCCGAGTGGTTGAAGGCGCACGCTTGGAAAGCGTGTGTGCGGGCAACCGTACCGTGAGTTCGAATCTCATCCTCTCCGCCAGAATAAAAATATGACCACACTGGGTCATATTTTTATTCTGAGCTAGCTGTAGTACCATGAAATAAATGGCAAATCCTAAAGAAGATATGAATATCTCGATCGCTGATGGTATCAGTAGGCTACAGGTGTATTATGCCGAAACCGCGAAACGTCGTGGCTGGGACGAAGAGACGGCAAAAGAGACGGTGTTGCTCTTGGCTGAAGAGCTCGGTGAGCTGGCAAGAGCTGTGCGCAAGCACGAAGGTATGAATCGGGATCATGTGTATGACGTTGAGCTAGGTGAAGAGCTTGCCGATGTCCAGTTGTACCTCATCCACTTGGCAAATCAGACCGGTGTCGATCTAGGCGCTGCTGTGATTGCAAAGGAAGTCACGAACGAAGCCCGTTTTATCCAACGCAAAGGGTGAGGGCATATATAAGTCGCCACATTATCGAAAACGTACATATATCAGGCATATTACTATGTCTTGCGCGCTTCCACACTACGCTACATATAGCGTAGTGTTTCTAATTTACAACGCTATCCATAGTTTTAAGGGGTTAAATTCCGCTTAAGCTACATGTAGTCAAAAAAACTTAATAAAACGCTTGAAAAACCATATGTGGGGGCATATAGTCTTACATAAGCACTACATATGTAGTACTGACATCAAAATACACATTTAGCAAGTTAGAACAGTCGGCCGCTACTCCGTAGTTCTTCTTGCACCCCCGTAATAATCTTTACGGAGGCACTCGGGAGGTGGTGTGTGATGTCACCAAAAATATAACAAAACAAAGTAAGTAGTATAGGGGAATTTCAATGAGCGCAATCACAGTGGTAAAACGCGATGGCACCCGCGAACCATTTGACGCTAACAAGATCAATCTTGCATTGGTTGAGGCTAGTGAGGGCCTTCCAGACCAAATCAGCAAGGTTGTCCAAGTTGCATCAGAATTACAGTTAACATTGTTTGACGGTATTACGTCAGAACAGCTCGACGAAGCGGTTATCCATACTGCGCTCCAGAACGTAAAAGACGATCCAGATTTTGATATCATCGCGACTCGTCTGCTCCTTAAGAACATTTACAAGAACATTCTCGGTGAGTACACAACTGCTGAAGAACTAAAGAAGCTGCACGAAGATAGGTTTGTCGCTTATCTAAAGGCTGGCGTCACGGACGGACTTCTTGACGAAAGAATGAACGGCAAGCTGTTTGATCTTAAGAAGCTTGCAAAGGCACTGAATCCTTCAAAAGATGGACTCAGTAAATACCTCGGCGTCGTCACGAACAAAAACCGTTATGCACTACGTGGACAAAACGGTAAACCAGTTGAGGTTCCACAGTTTACACACATGCGTATTGCAATGGGACTTAGCTTTAACGCAGAAGACCCAACGGCATGTGCCCTCGACTTTTACGAGCACATGTCTAACCTGGACTACGTTCCTGGTGGATCAACTCGCGTGAATGCTGGTGGATCATTTCCACAGCTTTCAAACTGTTTCCTTATTGAAGTCCAAGACGATATGGAATCAATCGCTAAGGGTGTTCGTGACGTTATGTGGATTGCCAAAGGTACCGGGGGAATCGGAATCAGCTTGAACAAGCTCCGAGCAGCGGGGTCTCCGGTAAAGACGACTAACACCGAGTCGACTGGCCCAATCCCATTCATGAAGATGATCGACACAGCACTCTTCGCCGTATCACGTAAAGGTAAAAAAGCAGGCGCAGCCGCCTTGTACATGGAAAACTGGCATCTCAATTTCCCACAATTCCTTGACCTCAAACAAAACTCAGGCGACCCATATCTTCGAACTCGTCTCGCAAATACCGCTGTATTTATTAGCGACGAATTCATGAAGCGTGTTGAGAAAGACCAAGACTGGTACTTGTTTGACCCAGCTGAAGTAAAAGATCTTCCAGAACTCTATGGTGCGGAATTCTCAAAAGCTTACCAGGGTTACGTTAAGAAAGCTGAAGCTGGTGAAATGCGTGACTTTATTAAGACCAAAGCTCGCGAACAATTCCGTCAGATTCTGATTACGCTTCAGGCAACAAGCCACCCATGGCTCACCTGGAAAGACACAATTAACGTTCGTGCGTTGAACAACAATACCTCAACAATCCACCTTTCGAACCTTTGTACCGAAATCACGTTGCCACAAGACAAGGACAACACTGCAGTGTGTAACCTCGTCAGCATCAACCTTTCAGCACACTTAAATGCTGATAATACGTGGGACTGGGACCGCCTCGCTGAATCAAGCCGAAGCGCTATCCGCCAACTTGATAACTTGTGTGACATTACAAACACACCAGTTCCAGAAGCAATGTACTCTAACAATCAGAACCGCGCACTTGGACTTGGATTCATGGGCTTCACTGATGTTATCGAGAAGCTTGGCTTTAGTTACGAATCAGAAGAAGCCTATGATCTCGTCGATCAAATTGCAGAGTTCATCAGTTACCACGCAATCGACGAATCAGCTGACCTCGCAAAGAAGTACGGCGCATACCCAGCCTTCAAGGGAAGCGGTTGGAGCAAGGGAGTCCTTCCTATCGACACTATCGACGAACTCGCTGCTGACCGTAAGGTGAAAGTCGAAGTGAACCGCAAGACTCGTCTTGATTGGGACAAGCTCCGTATCAAGGTAAAGAAGGGCATGCGTAACGCAACACTGATGGCAATCGCGCCAACAGCAAACATTGCACATATCGCAGGAACCACTCCTGGACTCGACCCACAATTTGCACAGATCTTCTCTCGTGCAACATTGAACGGTAAATTCCTTGAAGTGAACACTAACCTTGTTCACGACCTCAAAAACCTTGGTCTTTGGGACGACGTGAAGGAGCAGATCTTGATCGCTCAAGGCGACGTACAACAGATCGACGCTATTCCACAAAAACTCAAAGACGTGTACAAGACTAGCTTCCAACTTAGCCCGTATAGCTTCATCGAAGTGGCTGCGCGAGCGCAAAAATGGGTTGATCAAGCGATTAGTCGTAACATGTACCTTGAAACACGCGATATTGACGACATGGTAGATATCTACAGTGCAGCATGGAAGCGGGGACTTAAGACAACTTATTACCTCCACGTAAAGCCTCGACACACTGCTGAACAATCAACTACAAAGGTGAACAAAGCAGAAACATCAGATGGTGGCGCGCGTAAAGTAGGCTTCGGATTTGCGAAGAAGCAAGAAGTTGGTGTTTAGCCTATGACGACGAAAACATAGATCCGCAGAATCACTCAAAGCAAAACATAATTAAAAAAGAATATAGTAAAGAATAAGGGGACTTCAGAAATGAACGCATCAACAATCATCAACGACACAATGAGCCTAGACGAGAAATTAGCCGCAATCGACGCAGCGATGGCTAATGCTCAGATCCAAGCTAATGAAGACGCAGCATCTCGTGGCGTCACCGCAGCACCGCTCGATCCAGCAGATCTTACAATGTGCGACAGCTGCCAATAATCGTTGAATAAAAACTTAGGAGGAACATGGCAGGAATTTTAGGAACAGGTATTCAGGACGGATTACTCCTGAAACCGGTGAAATATAAGTGGGCAATGGATCTCTACAATCAAGCTGTTGCAAACACTTGGTTTCCTAATGAGATCCAACTAGGACAAGATCTTTCAGACTGGAAGAAGATGAGCGAAGAAGAGCGTCACGCGGTGACATTCCTTATGAGCTACTTCAACCCTAATGAGCTTCTTGTTAATAAAGCCTTAGCATTTGGCGTGTATCCTTATGTTAATGCCGCAGAGTGTCACCTGTACCTCGCAAAGCAGATGTGGGAAGAAGCAAACCACTGTATGTCATTTGAGTATGTCCTCGAGACATTCCCAATTGATCGTGAACTTGCCTACGATGCGCACGTTGATACCCCATCAATGGCACGTAAGGAAGAATTCGAGACTCGTTACATCAAGCGCATGACTGAACAAACGCTCGACATCGCGACAACAGAAGGTAAGAAGGACTTTGTTCGTAACCTGGTTGCGTACAATATCATTCTTGAAGGTATCTGGTTTTACAGTGGCTTCATGGTTGCCTTAAGCTTCCGTCAGCGGAACCTGCTTCGTAACTTCGCCAGCCTGATTGACTGGGTTGTTCGTGACGAATCACTGCACCTTAAGTTTGGTATCAACTTGATTCTGACTGTCCTTGAAGAAAACGAAGACTTGCAAACTGAAGAATTCGCAAACGAAATCAAGCAGATGATTATTGATGGCGTTGAAATGGAACAGGATTACAACAAGGACCTACTTCCTAACGGTATCCTCGGCCTGAACAGCGACTACATCAACCAATACGTGAAGTACTTGGCTGACCGTCGCCTGGAAGAGCTTGGATTCGAACCTCACTACAAGGTTTCAAACCCTGCGAAGTGGATGGCTGGCGCAAACGACACACTCCAACTGGTGAACTTCTTTGAAGCAACCAATACAAGCTACGAAGTCAACGCTGGCACGCCGAAGTCTGAATAGTATGAAGTCGGAAATTGAAGTAAAGTTCGTCGATGTTGATGTCGAGGATATTCGTAGCCGTCTAAAGACTGCCGGTGCAACACTTGAGCACCCGATGCGTCTGATGAAACGCGCATTGATTGAGGAAGAACACCACGCGGCAGAAAACTCTTTCATTCGTATTCGTGATGAAGGGGATAAGACTACCCTGACATTTAAACGACGCTCTTTGCCTGACGAAACAACCACAATCGATAGCACGAAAGAGATCGAAACGACGGTTGGGGACTTTGACACGACGGTGGAGATTTTCTCTGAAGCCGGCTGGAAGTATATTACGTTGCAAGAAAGCCGTCGTGAAACCTGGTACGTTGATGGCGCCGAGGTTGTGATCGACGAGTGGCCGTGGATTAAGCCATATATCGAGATTGAAGCTGAAACCGAAGAAATCGTCCGCAGTGCCACTGAAAAACTTGGTTTTGACTGGAAAGATGCCGTCTTTGGCTCTGTTGATGTCATCTATCAGCGAGATTTTCCAAAGATGAGCGTGCGGGGCATCATTGATGTCAAAGATGCTCGGTTTGGTGATCCTGTTCCCGGAACATTCTTAGGATAAAGCCCTCAGAAATTGAGAAACCCCCGGGCGCATTGCTGCGCCGCGGGGGTTTTCGGGCTCTAGGCCACGAATTTCTTCCAATCGATGACCAGTGCCATCACTGCCGGGTCCAGGAATCCCGGGGATCTCGACACGGTTGTCTTCTCGCCGTCGAGGGGATCCTCATCCTCTTGTGGGAGGACGCCGTAGAAGTGGATCCGTGGTACGAGCGCTCCTGTGAAGTAGGCGAACTGGTTCTTGAGCTTCACAGGTGGCTGGTTGAGCTCGGTGTACACGTAGTTCACGTGTCGAAAGCTCACTTCCTTGCCTCGGTGGAATCCTCTTAGGATCGGGCCGGGGAGGAAGTCGATCTCGTAGGTGGTACCTGACATGGTTCGAAGGCAAACGGTCACTCGCGTGAAGTAGTCTTCAATGTTCTGCAGGCTGAAAATTGCGTCCACGTCTGTCGGGTTGACGACGTATTCACTTTTGGCGGTGTTCACGCGCCACTCCCTTCATCCGTAGGTGTCTCACTGGTCAGTGGAACATGCATATTATACCAATTTAAACCTTTTACGTCAAATATACACTATACAAAATAAAGTATCGGATGAGGTATAATAAAGATAATGAAAACAAAACTTGTTATATTCGGAATTACTGGCGATTTAAGTCGTCGCAAACTACTACCAGCTCTAAAAGAGATTGTTCAAAGTGGGGAATTCAAAGACCTCTCTATCGTCGGTGTCTCACGACGTGATGTAAACGTTGCGGAATTGGTTGAAACAGCGACAGACAGCGAAATACTGACTAATCTAACAACTATTTTCACTATGGATCTTGCTCGAGCGGAGGATTATGTCCGTTTACGTCACTACCTTGACCTTCAAGAGGACGAACAGGCATTAATCTATCTTTCTGTCCCGCCAAGTGCAGCCGCTGATATTGTGGACTTCTTGGGCCTCGCTGGGCTGAACACGAATAATGTAAAGCTCCTATTCGAAAAGCCCTTTGGATTTGACCTGGCATCCGCACAAGATTTTATCGAACGTACGGGACACTACTACGAAGAAGCGCAGATTTATCGCATCGATCACTATATGGCGAAAGAAGTTGCCGCAGAAGTCGTTAGGCTTCGTTCAAACGCTGAAAATAGTGAACACCATTGGGGTAATACGTCAGTTGCTTCAGTCGATATCATTGCGACCGAGAAAATAGGTATCGAAGATCGTGCAACCTTCTATGAAGAAACTGGTGCGCTGCGTGACTTTATCCAAGGACATTTGATGCAACTCCTTTCATTAGTGCTCATGGACCTCAAGGGGCCGTTTACCATTGGTGATATTGCCTCACGTCGTTTCAAAGCCCTTGAGCAGCTGAACGACGCAAATCCTGCCGATGCGAAACGCGCTCAGTATAAAGGCTATCAAGAGGAAGTGAAAAATCCAGGTAGTCAGACCGAAACGTTTGCGAGTATCCTTCTGACGAGTAATGACGAACGATGGCTCGGGACACCACTTCGCCTGACGACGGGCAAAAACCTTGATCACAAGGGAAGCGCAATCGTTATTCGCTATCATGATGGAACAGAAGACAGCTTTGCTGAAGAAAAGATTGTGGCGAAAGACTCGAAACTTCCTGATGCCTACGAACGTGTGCTTGTTGAGGCAATCCGTGGACGTAAGTATATCTTCACGACTAGTCCCGAAATCTTACGTTCATGGGAAATCGTCACTCCTATTCAACAAGCATGGGCAATGGACAATCGTCCGCTTGCTTTGTACGAGCCCGGCTCCACTATCGAAGAAATCCTCTAAACGCTATATATAGTGTAGTGACAATACTACAACGTCCTGCATCTAGCGTGTAGGGGGTATATAGTGCTACAATAAAATCCCATGGAGGTGAAAACAAACATGGGAACAACACAGAAGTATATCTTTGTAACTGGGGGAGTTCTTTCAGGAGTCGGTAAGGGTATTACCGCGGCCAGTATCGGCGCAATTCTCCAAGCGAAAGGCGTTAAGGTGTCTATTCAAAAATGTGACCCGTATCTGAACGTAGATGCGGGTCTTTTGAACCCCAAAGAACACGGCGAATGTTTCGTCACAAAAGACGGTGCAGAAACTGATCTTGACCTTGGTCACTATGAGCGTTTTTTGGATTTGGAACTAACGCAGAAGAACGCGACATTATCAGGCAAATTATTAAGCCAACTTATCGCTGATGAACGAGCAGGGAAGTTCCACGGCCAGACGATTCAGTTGGTGCCACATCTGACGGGTGCGATTCAGGATGCGATCCAGCTTGCTGCCGATGGCTCTGAAGTGCATATCGTTGAGATCGGTGGAACAGTCGGGGACTACGAAGGACTCAGCTACGTTGAAGCAATTCGTGAGTTTGCCGCTCGTGTTGGTCGTGAGAACTGTATGTATGTTCACGTTGTCTACGTGCCATTCATTCAGACGAGTAAAGAATTTAAATCAAAGCCTGCGCAAAATGCATTGAACGATCTTCGTGGCTTCGGTATTGTGCCAGACTGCGTGGTTGTTCGAACCGATGACCCTGCACCTGGAAATATTGCTGACAAGATCGCTGCCTTTAGTGGCGTGCGTAATGATGCGGTGATTTTGCTTTCAAATGCCAAGACGGTGTATGAAATTCCTTTAACGATTGATGCCAGTGGGATTAATGCGGTACTCGAACGTTTTACGGGCAATACCAAGAAGGCTGATCTTTCAAAATGGCGCGCGCTTGCCGATGCCCAAGAGGCGACCTACGAACAAAAGGTGCGCATTGGTATGGTTGCGAAATATCTTGATAATGAGGATACGTATATCTCAGTTCTTGAAGCATTAAAAGCTGCTGCGTGGCAAGAAAAAGTTGGCCTAGAACTAGTGTGGATTAACGCTGAAGAAGCTGAAGTTGCAGACTTCGAAACAATGGACGGACTGTTGGTTCCTGGCGGTTTTGGTAGTAGGGGAATCGAAGGAAAAATTCGGGCCGCAACCTATGCCCTAGATGAGAAAAAGCCATATCTTGGTTTGTGTCTCGGACTGCAGATAGCAGTAATTGCGGCTGCTCGAAAAGCGGGCTTAAAAGAGGCGAACAGCACGGAGTTCGATCCTGACACAAAGCAGAACGTTGTCTACATTATGGAAGGTCAGGCAGGAAAAGAATCAACTGGTGGGACGTTGCGACTTGGCGACTATACGGCTGAACTAAAAGCAGGTTCAAAGACCGCGCTAGCGTATGGAACGGAGGAAACGATCGAGCGACATCGTCACCGCTACGAAGTGAACCAGGCATTTCTTAAAGATATTGAAAAAGGCGGACTGACCATTAGTGGGAAGTCACCTGACGGAAAGTTGGTGGAGTATATTGAAGCCGAAAACAATCCGTTCTTTGTCGCAACACAAGCTCACCCAGAGTTTAAGAGTCGTCCGTATCGGGCACATCCGCTTTTCGTGGGACTGATTAAAGCTGCCGCTGGCAAGTAATGAAGTAACCTCTGTTATAATAGTCACCAATGGAAGAAAAAATCTCTCAGACTATTAAAGAATTGTTTGACGTCGAAACGTCCGTTCAATTAACGCGTCCTGAACCAGAGTTTGGTGACTACGCAACAAACATCGCCCTGCAACTCGCAGGCCGACTCAGCAAAAACCCACGCGAGGTTGCCGAAGAGATCGTAGCGAAGCTTCGCGAAACGGGTGAATATGCCGATGTCTCTATTGCGGGACCCGGCTTTATTAACTTTCGTGTTGCTGCGTCAACGATTGCAAAAACTTTGTCTGCTCAGTGGAGCGACACATTTGGAGGTAACCAAGAGGGCGCAGGTAAGACCGTTGTCGTTGAGTACCCAAGTCCGAACATGGCCAAGCCGTATAGCGTTGGACACCTTCGTCCGGGTAACCAAGGCTGGGCTGCAAAGCGGCTCATGGATGTCACTGGATGGCACGTTATCACCGATAATCATCTTGGTGACTACGGTGCGCCACTCGGCATCTGGATCACTGGATTCTTGGCATTTAGCAGTGATGAAGCACTTGAGAAAGACGGCGTTTACGAACTAGGACGTGTCTATATTGAAACCAAAAAAGCGCTAAAAGAAGAGAAAGAACGTGATGAAACGGTTCTTGCCGATCAAGTACAGGACTGGCTTTTAAAGTTTGAAGCCGGGGATGAAACGGCGAAATCGTATAGCGAACGATTTAACCGTATTTCACTCGATCATATTCACAATGTGATGAATCGTCTAAAAATATCGACTGAGTTTGAACTTGGCGAAGCGTTCTTTGCGCCAAAAGGTAAAGAGGCAGTACAAGTACTACTTGAAAGCGGTGTCGCCGTTCAGAACGAAGACAATTCAATTATCGTTCCCCTTGATGACTTCGGCTTTGATGTGCCACTCCTTGTTCAGAAATCTAACGGCGCCGCGCTGTATGCAACGAGTGACCTTGCGACGATTTTATATCGTGAACAAGAATGGCACCCTGACAAAGTTATTTATGCCGTTGGTGCCGAACAACAATTTTATTTCTCGCAACTATTTGCGATGGCGAAGAAACTTGGAATTACAACCGAATTGATTCACCTTTGGTTTGGAACGATTGATCAGCTGAACGAAGACGGCACTCGTGAAAAAATGAGTAGCCGCAAAGGCGTTATCCTTATGGAAGAACTTCTTGATAGGGCAGAGGAATATGCTCGAACAATCGTGAAAGATCGCGGTGTTGATGAGGAAGACGTAAAAAAGATTGCCCTCGGTGCGATTAAGTTTAGCGACTTTATTTCTGATCGTCGAACAAACATTCTTTTCGACTGGGACCATATTTTTGCACTCAGCGGATTCAGCGGACCATATGTCCAATATGCGGCGGTAAGATTGAATAAAATCTTGACTGAAAATGGGAGGGGCGAGCTTCTTGTTGACTCATACGACTACGAAGCCGAGAAAGCAGTCATGTCTAAACTTTTGGACTACCCAAATGTTGTTCGATTAAGCGCACGTGATCTTGAGCCACACCGCATCGCTTCGTATTTGTACGAACTTGCTCGTGAGATGAATCGTTATTATGAAGCTACCCCCGTTGCAACTGGTGATGTCACCGACGAGCAGAAAACAGCTCGACTTGGGCTGATTGCGAAAGTGAGTCAGATTTTTACTCACGGACTTGATATTCTAGGCATTGAAGTTCCGTCACAGATGTAGGTTGCCTCACGTTTCAAATGGGGGTAAAATGATGACTCGCGGAAGTTTTTTCGCACATTCAAAATCAGGAGGAGAAAGTGGCCAGTGACATCGTTGTTGAGTACGCCCATAAGCTGTACGACAAAGTCATAAGTCAGGGCATGTCGTGCGTCCAGTACGTGGACTACACGCCAGGGGAGGACGTCGGCTTCGAAAGTAATATCGCCGCCCGGTTCGGCTTCAAGTCCGCAGGAAACGAACTTGTGCGTCAAGCAGTTGCCTATCTCGAAGAGATGCACCTGTTCGACGTCGAGCGAGTCCCCGAAGAGGGACGATCTGGCTCAGGCTCACAGGGGCAACCCTATCCGAACAAGCTCGACTGTACTGCTTCACTTCGGTGACATACCTTCGGGGAGGTGGCAATTCCGCCATCTCCCCGGGTCTGCTCCTCCTGATTACCTCACCCCCATAAAGCTCTTGACAAATGCACTATTTTTTGCTATTATAAAACTATCAACCAAGCTACAAAATAAAGCTAAAAAATGACCCACCAACAAGAAACCCTCCAACGACAAGAAACAGCCAGTATTCCGGAAATCCCACCTCTTGCAGGTTGGAAAGAAATTCCTATGGTTGAGACTGAGCGAACGCTTGAGCCACTCGTTCCACTTGGTATGTTCTCGGAACACCGAAATATCCTGACATCATCCGTCTACGCTAACGAACACCACAATTCACCATATGGTGGGGGACTTGAGGGTAGTAACATCGCCGTCTTTGTGCGCGAAGGCGTCGCCGAGAAACTTGAGAAAGCGGCAGATACCTTACCCGCAGGAAATTATCTTATGGTTATGGACGCGTACCGCAGCCTCGAAGTACAGGGTGCTCTCTACGAACAATACGAAAATGGCCTAAAGGCGCAACATCCTGATTGGACCGAAGAACAACTATCAACCGAAACACAGAAATATGTTTCTGTTCCTTCGTATGATCCCTCTCGTCCGTCGCCACATAACACTGGCGCATCAGTTGACGCGGTGATCGTGAAAGTAAACACTGAGGTTCAAAGTGAAATCGAGGCAATTGATACAAAACTCGACACGATTGACCCTAACAACTGGCAAGCTGCCTATACGCTTGAGATCCAACGTAGTGAATTAATTCGCCGCAATGCGCAGATGCTTAACTTTGCGACACGATTTGACTACGGTGGACCTGAAGCAGCGCTACGTTACCTTGAAGAGAAGTCTCTTTCAAATGAACTGACTGATGACGAGACTGAAGCATTAAACAACCGTCGTTTGTTATATAGCGTCATGACATCGGCTGGGCTTGCCCCGTATGCGGACGAATGGTGGCACTACAACGACCCCGCATCACAAATGGGTGCAAAAGTAACTGGCCGTGATCGCGCCGAATACGGTGCCGCGGAACTGAGTGAAGACAACAGGCAATTTGCTCAAATGCGTCGTTTGCACCACCTTAACTCTGTACGACTCGCGCGTGGCGAAGAGTGGATTCCTGCAAAAGGATTGGAAGTGCAATATAAGCTTGCGAAAGCAGCATTATCTGATAATCCAAAGAACGTGTGGCGCATGACCAATACAGTCGCGAAAATTGAACCACCAAAGCAAGAGGACCTTGCTGCCTAAGTGAAGCGGTTGATAACGAATAACAAATTACGCTACACTAAATTTACATAAGGAGATCATATGGCAACGAATAAAAAAGACGTCAGTCCAAACGCACTTCTAAAAGAAGCAAAGATATTAGAAAGAGCTGCTGAAAAAGCGCTCATTGCCAGCAAATCAGAAGCCGGTGGATTCATTACTTTTGTTCGTGAACAAGGTGTCGTTGGACTAGCAGTTGGTTTAGCAATCGGTACTGCAGCTGGCGCTGCGGTCAAACAAATTGTCGACGGCTTCATTAACCCAATCGTCGGGTTCCTTATTGGTGGTATCGACCTTTCAAAACTCAAATGGGTTATCGTTGGGACACATGCTGACGGTACTGGTGGCCTCGCACTCGGTTGGGGCGCAATCCTTTCGGCCTTCATCACATTAATTGCGACAGCGTTCGTTATTTATTGGCTGGTTCACGTTGCAAAGCTCGACAAACTCGACAAGAAAAAGGACGCATGAGCACACCTGCAGACTACAAATCAAAACTAACCGATGAACAGTACGATGTGCTGTTTAATAAAGCTACTGAGGCTCCTTTTAGTGGCGAATACGATCAAACCTTTGCGGAAGGCGAGTATGCTTGTGCCGCCTGCGGAACCGTCTTGTTTGATAGTAATAAAAAGTTCGACGCCCACTGTGGTTGGCCAAGCTTTTATGATGCGGTCCCTGGTAAAGTTGAATTCCATGTTGATACTAGCTTTGGATCAACTCGCACGGAAGTTACTTGTGTAACCTGTGGCGGACATTTAGGGCACGTCTTCGAAGGCGAAGGCTTTGGGACACCGACCGATAAGCGTTACTGTATTAATTCGCTCAGTCTTACGTTTACCCCTACGTCGTCTTTGCCAAAAAAGGTATAATGGGGCGAATGAGTAATAAAACAAGCAAGAAGATCCTTTGGATTGACCTAGAAATGACAGGACTTGATCCTGCTCTTGATCGTATCCTTGAAGTTGCGGCGATTGTGACTGATTGGGACTTCAAAGAACTCGATACCTATGAAGCGGCGGTTAAAGTCGATACAAAACTTATGAAAAAACGTATGATCGAAGGTCCATCGAAAGATTTTTGGCTGAAGTTCCCGGAATCATATAATGGACTTATCGCCCAAAACGACGAAAAAGGTCGCTCTGGTAAAACAATTGAAGGCGAACTCATCACGTTCGTGAACAAACACTTCGATAAAGATGTCCCCGTACTACTTGGTGGCAACTCGATTCACATGGATCGTCGATTCATTATTAGTGAGTGGCCAAAGCTTGATACACTATTGAATTACCGCATGCTCGATGTCAGTGCTTTTAAGGTTGTGTTTGAAGGCAAGTACAAAAAGAAATTCTCGAAACCTGACGCGCACCGCGCCCTTGAAGATATTCGTGGCAGCATTATGGAACTGAAGTATTATTTGGGAAAGGTAAAGGTATGACCCACAAAGAACTTGAAGAATACCTACTGAGCTTCTCTAATAGTTGGCTGGATTATCCTTTCGGCGAAGACACTGCTGTCTATAAAGTCGGCCATAAAGAAACAGGCGAAGGTAAGATTTTTGCCTTGATCGCGCAGGGGAGTAACCCACTTCGCGTTAGTTTGAAGTGTGACCCAGTGCTTGCCGAAACATTGCGCGAGAAATATGAAACAGTCGTGTCAGGCTATCACCTGAACAAAAAACACTGGAACACTATTATTTGTACGGGTCAGCTTGATAACGAAGAGATCAAAGATCTTGCTCGTTTAAGCTATAATCTCGTTGCTAAAAATTAGTTGTCAGATGCGCTTGAGTAATTAGCGAACGACGCTTGGGTTGGTTGAAGGTTTGTGTAGGCCGATTTCAAGAATGCTTTGAGGTCGGCATTACCGGTCGACTTATAAATCTGGTTCATGAGCGTCATGGTCGTTCCAAGTTGGTACGCCATCTCCCGTGAATACGTGTCATCGAATGTTCCGTTGAGGCGTGCATCTTCAAGTCGCGCGGATAGTGCGTCTGTTGATTCGCTTGTCGTAATAGTTTTACTGAGCTTTGTGGTGTTGACGCCGACCTCAAGCAACGGTGCTGAAATATCACGGTTCGTATTTGTCATGTACAGTTTGAGGTTGCTATTCACACTACGGAGGTTGCTACTCTTGAGGTTTATTTGCGCATTGGTTGCGACGAGCTCCGTCGCAGCAAGACGAGCGGCAAGATGTTCGATCGGTCCGCTCTTACTTCCAGCGATTGAGTTGACGATAACAGCGAGGATAATCACCAGGATGACGAGTGCCGCACCGATCATAACCATTTGTTTTAGACCGAAGCTGAAGATGGGTTTCTTCGGTGCTTGAGGGGCGATCTGATTGAGATAATCAGTCGGGAGGGGGCTCGGCGTCGGTGAAGGTTGGTTAGGATACATGCTACGACAATTTAAGCACAAACAATAACAGAGGTAAAGGGTGCTATAATATGGACATGCAGGACATGAAAGAGGAAGTCCGATCTCGCCTCAATATCGAGGACGTTGTCGGAGAGTACGTTCAGCTCAAACGAGCGGGGCGTAACTTCAAGGGCCTTAGCCCATTTACGGGTGAGCGTACCCCGAGCTTTTATGTCAGTCCAGACAAGAATATCTGGCATGACTTTTCTTCAAATAAGGGTGGCGACGTCTTTAGCTTCGTCATGGAAGTCGAGGGGATTGATTTTCGTGCGGCCCTCGAACTATTAGCTCGTCGTGTCGGTGTTGACCTTGCGCAATACGATTCAGCCGGTGCGCAGGAAATTGCCAAACGCAAGAACCGTCTGTACGAAGTCCTTGATCTCGCAGCTCAATACTATCAGCAGAGCCTTCTAAAGAACCCACACGCGGTTGAGTATGTGTTTGGTAAACGAAAATTAAGCAAAGAAATTGTTCAGGCATTCCGTATCGGGTACGCACCATCAACGGGCGATGCACTGGTTAACTTTTTGAAAGTGAAGAAATTTACTCAGAAGGAAGCGCAGGATGCAGGCCTCTTAAATCGATTTAGCGGAGACCTTTTCCGTGGACGAATGATGGTGCCACTCATGGACGGATCGGGTCGAGTGATTGGCTTTACTGCTCGTATCCTTGAAGACGAGCCGAACGCCCCGAAATACTTGAACACACCAGAAACCTTGTTGTACAACAAAGGTCGTCACGTTTTTGGACTGTCACAAGCGAAAGAGGCGATTCGTAAAGTTGACTATGCTGTCATCGTAGAAGGCAACCTCGACGTCGTTAGCAGCCACCAAGTCGGTATTACACAAGTAGTCGCAACTGCGGGCACGGCGATGACAGAGAGCCACCTAAAGGCGCTGGTGAGGCTCACACCGAACGCCCGACTGGCCTTCGATGGTGATTCTGCGGGACTTGCCGCAACTGAACGAGCAATTCCGATCGCTCAGTCGGTAGGGATTGATCTGACGATCGTTAGTCTGCCTGATGACGTCAAGGACCCCGATGAACTTATTCAGCAAGATACAGCATTATGGCAAAAAGCGATTGATACAGCCGAACCAGTCGTCGATTGGATTCTTACTCAATATTCAAAGAGGGAAGACCTCACCGCTGCGCTAGGAAAGCGAAAGTTTACCACGGCGGCCTTACGAGTCATCCGAGCGCTTCAAGATCCCGTTGAACAAGAGCACTACCTGCAAAAAGTTTCGACCTACACCGATTCATCAATCGATACACTGAAGGAAAAGCTTTCGAACACCGATGAACCAGAAGAAAAAATACTGAAAAAAGTTGTTCAGTCCGTCGAACCCGTAAAGACTGATCCAGCTGGCTATCAAGAGAACCTGGTCGCCGTCGCGTTAATTGATCCAGCTGTTCGTGAACTTTTAAAAGACGTCCAACCAGACATGCTTTCGACTGACGAACAAAAAGCGGTGCTTGAATACATAAAAACGCACACAGAACTGGTGGCTGACGTGCCGGTCGACTTGCAAAATTACGATACGTATGTGAAAATAGTATTATTAAAGGCCGATGCTCGCTATGGGGAGTGGAGTGACGAAGATCGTTATTTCGAAACTGCCCGCCTGGTCCGCCAACTGATAACAGAACACAAGAAAATACGAAAAGACTCTCTCACGACTGAACTCCGAATTGCCGAAGAAACCGGCGAAGAAGTTCGTGCGTCCGAGATTCGCCAACAGCTTAATGAACTAATCAAGGAGATACCTCGTGCCCAGAAGTAAGAAAACAGAAGATCCTATTATTGACGAAGCGCTACAAGGCGATGACGCACCCGATGACGCGGTTATTCCCGGTGCGCTTGTGACTGATATCGACGAACCAGCGCTTGAAGATCTCGAAGAGGAAGAAGTAGATGACAGTGAAGACCTACTGAGTACCGATCAGTACTTTGACGATGCCAGCGATGACAGCGTCCGTTTGTACCTCCGCGAAATCGGTAAGATTCCGCTGCTTAACGCTGAGGAGGAATTAGCACTCGCAAAGAAGGTCGTCACTGGTGACAAGAAATCTAAAGACAAGATGGCTGAAGCAAACATGCGTTTGGTCGTCTCTATCGCCAAGCGTTACAGTGGCCGTGGACTCGATTTCCTCGACCTTATCCAAGAAGGTAACACTGGACTGCTTCGTGCCGTTGAAAAGTTTGATCCTGAAAAAGGATTCAAATTCTCAACCTACGCAACCTGGTGGATTCGCCAAGCGATTACTCGTGCGATCGCCGATCAGGCTCGTACGATTCGTATCCCTGTTCACATGGTGGAAACCATCAACAAGTTGCTTCGTACGCAACGTCGTATGACACAAGAATTGAACCGTGAACCAACCATCGAAGAGCTTGGAAAAGAGCTTGAAATGGAGCCTGAAAAAGTTGAATACGTCATGAAGATCAAGCAAGACATTACATCTCTCGATGCTGGTGTCGGTCGTGACGGTGACGATGAAGACTCAGTCCTTCGTGACTTTATCGAAGATGAAGAAAGCGCAACTCCAGAAGAGTCTGCTGCGTCTCAACTCCTCAAAGAACAAGTACAGTCAATTCTCTCAACGCTTTCTGACCGTGAACAGAAGATCATCAAGATGCGTTTCGGTCTTGAAAACGGCAAGAGCCACACCCTCGAAGAAGTAGGCCAAGAATTCGCTGTCACCCGTGAGCGTATTCGTCAGATCGAAGCAAAAGCACTCGCTAAACTTCGCAAGCACAAAGACTCAAAGAAGTTACACGAATACCTTAACTAGGTCTAAATTGTTTTTTCACTAAGATTAAAGCATAATTGTCTTCGATGAGTATGACTACCGAATCACCAGAATTTTCCGAGCGTTACGACGTCAAGGATAAAGATAATCTTGAATCATTTTATGTAACCGATGCCGATCGGCCTTTTGACGTGTTTATGACAGTACATAGTATTGGCAACCCTCGGGTTGAAGTGAGGGCAGATGAAATCTCGGCTAAACGACTCGAAGAGTTACAGCGTATGAATAAAGCGGCGCTTGTTGATCGTGAACGTATCGAGAGTGGTGAAGTAGCCTACCTAAAGCAAGCGGGGATTGCCGCGCGTTTTCTTCTTGGTGGGAACATGAGTACTGTTATCAGAGACGGTGAAGCGGCTTTTGGCCCGAAGGATCTTTCGAGTGATGAGCGACTAGCTGATGCCCGTAAAAATATGAATGAGCACTTTGCGACGCTTGGTGTCGATCCTGCGACGGTTCGTATTCTTAACCCTGAGCGTGATTATTCAACACCACTGACCGCAGTGAACGTCGATGAAGATACGGGTGTCTACAATGGCCTTGATCCTGTTCGGCTCGAGAAGTCTGGTGACTTTATCTATTCATATAATCCTGACATCGTACTCGCCGTACGGCCTGCGGATTGTCCAATTGCGATTATGTCGGCCGAGACCCCGAACGGTAAAGTGAACATGATGCTTCATTTTGCGTGGAAAGGCCCCGCAGCTGGACAGTATGATGACATGAAGAGAGAGCTTGATACCCTAGGTGTCGATTACGAGACGCTGAAAGTATATATTACTCCAGGTGGCCATTCGGAAACATTTAGATACAAAGATTACGTCTCTAATGGGGGAACGAATCCAGATGTTGAAGAAAGTCGCTTATTTGTCGGAGTGACAGAAGATGAAGAAACTGGGAAACAATCATTTGGAATTGATACCCCGAATGATGTCTACGAAGCTTTTGTCGATATGGGTATCAATAAAAAACAGTTATTCCTTGATACTTCAGATACAACCGCACTTGATTCAGGCTACGCTTCAAACAGTCGTGCGTTCAATCAAAAAGAAGATGATGCTCGTGATTTAGTAACCGCCGTATTCCATGCCTAGTATCATAAAATTAAACCCTGATAATTTTGCTCCTCAAGAGATTGTTAAAAATATTATTGCGCTCGAAGTACCGTACGTAAATTTTGAAGGCGAACAAAAAACCGGTGTCATCGAAGTTCATAAAGACGTTGCAGATGATGTGCACCAATTCTTTGTCCTTTCTCTCGTTGAAAAGTTTCCTATTAATAAAGTTGTCCGAAGCAGTGACGCACCCTACGTATGGCGAGACGATGCATTAGTTGCCGACAATACGACTTCCGGGTTTAACTATCGTTTTATTAGAGGTACCGAACGTCCTTCACTGCATGGACTAGGAGTAGCTTTTGACGTAAACACTCGTCTTAATCCGTATGTTCGGTTCAACGAAGACGGGACTGAGTCGGTTGACCCTGAAGGCGCCGTTTATGATTCGGCGCTTCCTGGCGTACTTACTTCCGAGCATCCGTTAGTCGTCTTTATGAAAGATCTGGGATGGGAGTGGGGTGGTGATTGGGATAAGGCTTCTGGGCGTACTGATTATCAGCACTTTCAAAAAGTGATTAACTAAAATTCAACGTGTTCAGCAATAGCATCGAGTTGCTCGTAAAAGTGCTCGATGTTTTCACTATTGGTCACAAAAAAGTCAGCTGCGGCGATAGGGCCGCCTTTTTGCATGGTTTCAATTTCATTTGTGTCACGTTCAGCTGAGATTTGTGGCGTTTGAGGACGGTCTTCACGAGTTTCAAGCCAACCATAACGAAGATGTTTTGGCGCAGTGACGGCGACAATGGTTATTTCGCCGGGGAATTCATGTTTTAGTGCTTTGTACTCATCCCATGTGTATAGGCCATCAGCGATAATGCGATGTTGTCCTGCATCGGAAAGCTTATGAACTTGATCGATAATACGTTTCACGACAAAGTCGTTGCCTTCTTTTTCGCGGATTTCGAGACGGAACGTTTTTTCGTTATGCTCGCCTTTTTCGACGCCGGCTTCAGCCATGGCTTCGTAGATAATGCCACCGAAATACACTTTCGGATAACCTTTGTTGGTAAAATGTTCGACTGCTGTAGACTTGCCAGACCCGGTGAGGCCGACGAATGCGAGGATTTTTAGGTTTTCATGGTGGCTCATGTCACCATTGTAACAGATTGGTTATGGTTGTCTTTGTTGTAAGGAGATTCTACTTATGACTCTGATTACCACGGTTCTATATTGTCATTGTGACAACTATATGGTGTTTTAGCTTGCCCTATGGACGCTAGAGGACTATGATAAAGAAAATTTTAGAGGGGATTCACGATATGGTTGAGGGCTTGGACTATTTAAATGATAGTGAAAAGGAGCTCCTCGAGCGTCGTAGTGAATTTGAAAGAGCAGATGCGATCCAATCGATAGCCGCCTTGGCTGCACGCATCGATTCTCTTAGGCTCACTGCCGAGTCACTCCGTACAGCCGACCCTGAAGTGGCGAGGAAGGTCGGAAAGAAAGTACGGAAGATCACAAAGCTACTTGGCAAGATCAACCCCGTGGAGTCCGTCGAACCTGTTCCTGTCGCTACCGATGAGCCACCCGAAGAGCCTGTTGTCCCGGTTGAAGCTCCAGCCACCTTGACGATTGTTCCTGATATCGAAGAAGAATCGATTGTCGAAACATCGGCAGAGGTCTTGAACGAAGGAGTCAGCCCTGCTGGCTTGAAGTGGCTTGTGAAGGGACTTGGTGAAGATTGGGCAACTCGTCTTGATCTCCCTCTTAATGCTTCCGCAACAATGATTGCCGCAGCAATTGTGCAATTTGCTCCGCCACGTAAACCAAATACGGTAGAGTTTGCGACGAAACGAATTCTTGCACGACTCGAAGGTAAGACAAACGAGGAAATCGCTGGGCTGACTGATGGCGATACACCAACTGCCACCCACCAATATTTGTACATGACATTAAAGCGCATCACGAAAGATACATCTGGTGCCGTTCGCCTTGCCCCCGCAGAGCAGCAACCAGCCGAGGACGAAGCGCCGGTAGTGACTGTTGCTGAAGTTGTTGAAGTTCCTACTGTTCCCGCGCCTGCTGTTGAAACGGAAGGAATACCTCTCACCCACGTTGAAGTGGGCACATTGATCGGAGAAAAACTGAAACTGAGTGGTCAGCAGATTATGGGACTTCGTAGTTTCCTCGATGCAAAATCAAAGAGTGATATGACGACATCAAAAGAGGATGCGTTGAAACAGGTGCGTAAAGAGATTCGCGATAAAATCGAAGACCCACTATATGGACTGACACGAGATGAAAAGCGGTGGATTAGAGAAAGCTTTGGCGTCTATCATTTTAGGGACCAAGCACAAGATCGTGACCCCGTTTCAGTAAACCAACTTGCGGGAAGCAGGCGGCTTCCAAATCAAAAGAGCGGTATTCCAGAGCATATCTATTCTGGCCTTGAAAAACTATTTAGCGATCCAAACGTAACGGCTCATCAAGTAGATTCATTCATTCAGGCGGCACTGTCACTGGAGTCAATGACCGATGAGGTATTTCACGAGCAACGCGCTGAACTATTCTCGAATCTTGAACGTGACGGCATTTTAACTAAGGAGCAAACGAAAGCACTCAGTCGCCGTGCTCAGTTTGGTGAAAAGAATGAGTATATGATATCCGATCACACACTCAAACAAGCGCTCCGTGTGATTGAGCATCATGTTGTTGAAGCAGGCGGTGTAAATAGTGGCAGTAGCTTAATTGACGGTGAACTTAAGAAATTTATTTCTCCGATTGCTATGACAAGCCATCTTGATGCACTGAGGTCACAACTTCCGGAAAAACTTCGTGGTAATCCACAATATATCGAACGTATTATTGCGGCCGGTATTCAGGCAGTGTATAAGCAAATTAACGAGAGGGCGGCATAGTGGAAGCTATTGAACAGAAAAAAGGTGCAGTACTTTCAAAAGAAGAACAACTAACCAGCGCAGGTGACATGGCCGATTGGTTTGTCCCATACTTGTACGGTGTCGAAATTGAAGCGGGTGAGGTTTCATTACTCGTAAAAGCGCGTATCACTGAAATTGTTGGATCGCACGGAACAGCTCGCCAGTTAGAGCTTCTCAAACAGGTGGTCGGTGGACTTCCTGCCGAACACATGAATAACGCCGTTCTTTACTGTGTTGGCTATCCGCAGGATGCGCTGAGTGTACTTGGCGACGGTGACGTCGATGTCACGACTGGGTTGTTAATTGATCTCGGTGCGCCACATCGGCCGGTTGTCCAAGAAACTCGTGTTAAGGTGATGCCTGAGGATGCAGTCCCAGCACCTCTCCCGCAAGTTATGACAACTGTTGCTCAACCAAACAAGACTGGTCGTGAGCACGATTACAGAGCGCCGCTTATCGAAGCTGGTGTGACGACAGAACAGATACGAGATCGTCTCAATGCTTACACGGCCGATAAAGCCGCCAACAATCGTGCGACAGTTGCACGAAGCGCGATTCGCTTCGTTAGATGGTTTGAGAGTAACGATGGCGTTGCCTTGTTTGCACGAACTGAAGGGCTCAACCCTGTTGGGCTACATGCGACGATTAAGCGCCTGTCGGCTGTCGCACTCAGTGAAGCCTATGACGGGATTGATCACGGCATGGGTGACCTTCTGAGTGATGCACCGCTCGTGAAGCCGAAAAAAGAACCTGTCGCCAAGCGAACTCCTGAGGTAAAGCAGCCAGTGAAATCCGGCATGGGTGAAGTAAGAAAGACGACGAGGCGCCCAGCGACACCATACGATCCAGCTCCTCGAGACTTTGATGACGACTCTGAGCTCGCATGGCAATCAGACGCACTTTGCGCGCAGACTGATCCCGAGGCATTCTTCCCAGAAAAAGGCGGATCAACACGTGATGCCAAGAAAATTTGTGCAACATGTGACGTGAAAGACGAGTGCCTCGATTATGCTTTAGAGAGCGATCAACGATTTGGCATTTGGGGCGGACTCAGCGAACGAGAGCGCCGTAAACTTCGAAAACAACCGACCGCAGCCTAATCTGTTTCCGACCACCGCTGATACCTAAAAACTGGTATACTAATAGATATGAAACGGTTGGCAGTTATTGATGGAAAATCCGTATTTTATCGTGGCTATTATGCGATGCCGAATCTTGCGTTGCCTGACGGAACGCCAACTGGCGGCGTGTTCGGCTTTACGTCGATCGCCATCGAAATTATTAAGAAACTCGAACCCGATTATGTTGCCATTGCGTGGGATATAAAAGGTACCAGCATTGCAAAACGAAGTGAAATCTTTGCTGAATACAAAGCGGGACGTACCAAACCACCGGAAGACTTTTACGTCCAACTACCGATCCTTCGTGATGTACTGCAGGCCTTTGATTGGCCACTGTACGAGCTGGATCAATACGAAGCCGATGACATCATGGGAACGTTTGCGCACGAAGCGAAAGAGCAGGGCGTCGAAACTTGTTTAATCACTGGTGACTATGACATGTTGCAACTGATCGATGACACAACAAACGTTTACATTACCCGAACAGGCAGTACGGACTTGGTGCAATACGACGACGCTGCATTTGAAGCGAAGTACGGGATTAAGGTCGCACAATTTGTTGATTATAAAGCGCTGGTAGGTGATAGTAGCGACAACATTCCTGGCGTCGCAAAGATCGGTCCGAAGGCTGCGCAAAGTCTTTTGATGACGTACGGTGATCTGGATGGTATCTATGCACACACTGACGAGCTAAAGGGCGCGCAACAGAAGAATATTATCGAAGGTAAAGAGTCGGCTTACATGAGTCAACAACTTGCTCGTATTTTTACTGATGCGCCAATTAAAGTGAACTGGGAAGAAACGGACATTGCACACACGAATGTCGACAACATTCTTGAAGTCCTCCATAAGTATCAATTTACGTCGTTGATTCGTCGTTTGCCGAAGCATATGAAAATAGGGGACACGGTTGTTGAAGTTGTTTCGGATAAGCCTGCCATTGAGGCCCTGACGAAGGTTGACTGGCCCGACACACTCTCGATTGAAGGTCCCGTCCTGATTGAAATTATTGAAGATGAGCTATGGGTATCGACTGATCGTAAGACGGTTGCTGCGAAGCCTGTGTCGGAAGTCGACTCGAGTTTGTGGCGAGCGCTTGAGATGGCAACGGTTGTCGGTTATGACATAAAAGATATCTATCATAAACTTGCGACTCACAATGTGTTCACGCAGTTACCAACTGTGCACGATATTCGCCAAGGTGCATTCTTGATCGACCCGTTGCTTCGTGATCGATCAGCTGCTGCACTTATTGGACAAGAAGAGCCGGAGCCGACCGTTCTACTAGCGGGGCTATGGACGGTGTATGACGAGCAAGTTGCTTTCTTTGAGGCAACACCAAAGATTGCACGCATCGCTCACCAGCTTGATTTTCCGCTGACTTACACGCTATTTGCTATGGAATACAAGGGCGTGTTGATCGACCCTGCAGTCCTCAATAAAATGAGTGACGAACTGGGCGCAGAGCACCAAAAGCTCGAACAAGAAATGTATTCAATGATTGGCTATGAATTTAACATTGGGAGTCCTACACAGCTTTCAGAAGTGTTATTTACCAAATTACAGCTTCCGACGACGGGCATTAAACGAGGTAAGACGGGCTATAGTACGGGTCAGGCAGAGCTCGATAAACTTCGTGGCCAACACCCGATTATCGAGCTGATTGAGCAGACACGTGAGCTCGCAAAGTTAAAGAATACGTATACTGACTCATTGCCGAAACTAGCCGATGAACATAATCGAATCCACACAACCTTTAACCAGGATGTGGCGGCAACGGGACGACTTAGTAGCACGAATCCAAACCTTCAAAATATTCCGATCAGAACCGAACTGGGTCGAAAGATCCGTGAAGCCTTTATTGCTGATGGCGATAAGGTGCTGGTTAGTGCCGACTACTCACAATTTGAACTCCGTCTTGCGGCTGTGCTTGCTGACGATAAAAGTTTGATCAACGACTTTAATGGCAACGTCGATATCCACACCAAGACCGCCAGCGAAGTCTACGGCATCCCAATGGATGAGGTGACCAAAAACCAACGCCGTGACGCGAAGGTGATTAACTTCGGCGTGTTGTATGGCATGAGTCCACATGGCCTTGCGGCTCAAACAGGAATGACGTTCGGCCAAGCGAAAGAATTTATCGATCAATACTTTAAGCTCCGTGCGCCGATTCGCGTCTTCATCGACGACACGCTGAAAAAAGCGCGCACTGAAGGCTACGTCGAAACCTACTTTGGTCGTCGTCGTCCAACGCCTGATATCCAGAGTAGTAATTTTATGGTACGTGCAGGCGCTGAGCGAGCAGCGGCTAACATGCCAATCCAGGGTACCGAAGCTGATCTTATGAAACTTGCGATGATTCGAGTTGATGAAAAACTCGGTGATTTGGGTGATCAGATTTTGCAGATTCACGACTCGATTTTGGTGGAGTGTCCCGCAGAGAATGCTGAAAAAGTTGCCGAAATCCTGAAGACAATAATGGAAGAAATCGCCCCAGAACTGGGTATCTCATTACGCGTCGATGTCAGTACGGGCAAGAGTTGGGGTGAGCTATGATCGAACAATTTCGTGGTGAACATTTTTTTCTAAGCAACATGAAGCCATTGAAGTATACGATTTTGACGAACCAAAATACGTATGCGCTGACGTCCGAACATGCATACCAGGCTGCTAAATTCACAGACACGGCCACGCATCAGCAAGTTGCGCATATGACTGTCCAGAAACGTGCATTAGAGGAAGAATACGATGGTATTGCCGCAAAGAACTTCGCCCATGAATTGATTGAAGCAGGTGAGCCGTTGCGGGTTGGATGGGGTAACCCAATGAAGCTGGCTGTTATGGAAGAGGTAGTGAGGCGGAAGTTTATCGCTAATCCGGATCTCCTTGATATGTTGATTGCGACTGGTGACGAACTATTAGTGGAGGGTAATGACTGGGGTGATCATTTCTGGGGAGTTGACCCAATCGGAAGTGACAACGGCGAGAATCACCTGGGACTCATTTTGATGCATGTTCGCGAAAAACTTAGGAAGCAGTTAGTTGCGTGATAAAAGCCGTTATCTTTGATTGTTTTGGTGTCGTCCTCGATATTATGCGGGGCACGAAAATCGAGCAAACCCTCGAACTCGTAAAAGAGTTAAAAGGGCAGTATAAACTGGGGATGATGACAAATGTGCCGAGTCGTTATTCACTCGACCAACGATTTAATCCCGGTGAACTCGATGAACTATTTGATGTTGTCGTGGCATCGGGTGAAGTAGGCTGGGACAAGCCTGCACCAGAAATGTATATAATGACTGCCGAGAAATTAGCAGTGCGTCCTGACGAGTGCTTATTCATTGACGACGTTCCCGCGTTTACGGCCGTCGCGGAAACGCTCGGTATGAAAACATTTACGTATGTGAATGTGCCTGAATCAATCGTGGCGATCAAAAAAATCCTAGAGGAGAGCAAGTAAATGGAAGTCAAAGTCAAAAAAATTAATTCAAACGCAACACTCCCTGCGTACCAAACTGATCAAGCGGCCGCCATGGATATTCACGCTTGTCTTGAGGCCCCGATGATATTGCAACCACTGGAACGCGCCATGGTACCGACCGGCTTGGCATTTGAGATTCCCGAAGGTTACGAAATGCAAATTCGTGCTCGAAGCGGACTGAGCATTAAGCACGGCATCACCATGGTGAATGGCATTGGCACAATTGATGCCGACTATCGTGGAGAGTTGAACATTCTCGTTATTAACTTAGGACAAGAGGCATTTGAAATTGAACCTGACATGCGTATCGCCCAGCTGCTTGTGACTAAGTTTGAGAAAATCTCGTGGCAAGTTACCGAAGACCTGTCTGAAACGACTCGTGGAAGCGGTGGATTTGGGAGCACTGGATTTGACAAGAAAGCGTAAAGCTACTAAGGTTAAACTATGGCTAATTACAGAACCTCACGCGTACTTCCGATCATCCTCGTCATCGTCGTTATCATTATCGCAATCACGGCATTAGTGTCGCTAGCGCGGGTTGTATTCTTCTCAGGTTCATCAAGTAGTTCAACGGCAGTTGTCGACGTGAGTCGTGACGCACTCTTGAATACATCAGTTGGTCGAAGCGTCACTATGACCGTTCGTGGACCAATCGTGGCTGACGAGAAATTCCGCTCATACAAGATTGATATCTCGGCGAACGACCGAACGATCAAGACGTACACAGGTTACCTGGACACGGTCGTTGACCAAACAAGCCTTGGCAATAGTGTCGCGTCATACGACCAATTTGTTCACGCACTTGATAAAGCGGATCTGACAAAAGGTAAGCAACTCGATGGCGACAAAAATGATACACGCGGCATTTGTGCTACAGGAAGCGTCTATGACTTTACGATCTACAATGGTACTGATGCAGTCAAAGACCTATGGACATCAACCTGCAGTGGATCAGCCGGTTCATTGAACGCTAGTGTCACACAGCTTTCAAGTTTGTTCACGAATCAGATTCCTGGCGCCAGTGCGCAAATCGCAAAACTTGGTCTTTCTAACTAATTTATAAGGAGCGCACCTCTGTGCCAGAATTACCCGAAGTAGAAACGGTCCGTCGAGGACTTTCCGAACTTGTTATTGGCAAGACCATGACCAGTACCTCAAGCGATACCCCAAAAAGTTTTCCGAACACTGTCGCCGATGTGAATCAGTTTTTGATTGGTGCTGAGATTACGTCGATTCGACGACGCGCCAAAGTATTGATGATCGACCTCTCGACCAACTATTCACTGGTGATTCATTTGAAGATGACGGGTCAGTTGGTCTATGTCGATAAAGACGCACGGTTTGGTGCAGGACATCCGAATGATAGTTTGGTGAATGCATTACCCGACACATCAACACGTGCGACGATCGAGTTTAACGATGGTTCGCAACTATTCTTTAATGATCAACGAAAGTTTGGCTGGGTAAAACTGATGCCGACTGTCGAGATTCCGAATCTTCCATTTATGAAGAAGGTTGGCCCAGAGCCACTCGAACCAGATTTTACCGCGAAACAATTTGCTGATCGATTTGCACGTCGCAAGAAAACGAGTATTAAAGCGGCTATTTTAGACCAGTCAGTTATTGCGGGTGTTGGTAATATTTATGCTGACGAATCGTTGTGGGGTGCGAAGATTCACCCAAAACGACGTGTTGAAACGATCACGCCCGCTGAGTTTGAGAAGCTCTATACGGAACTCCGCTGGGTCATGAATCTTTCGATTGAAAAGGGTGGTTCATCGAATCGTAATTACGTAAACGCCGAAGGAAAGAGGGGGAGTTACATGGACTTTGCTCGTGTCTTCCGACGTGAAGGCTTGCCGTGCCCACGCTGCGGGACAACGATCGAGAAGCTCCGTGTCGCTGGCCGTGGGACACATATCTGTCCGTACTGTCAGGTACTGTAGGCATCGGGTATACTGAAGATAATGATTACGTGGTTTACCGGAGAGAACACATTTGATATTCAACAGGCGGTGAAAGCTGCCACCGCTTCGTTTGATGGTACCCCTGAACGCATCGACGGGACAACACTTGAGCTCAAAAATATCCCTGACCTTCTCATGGGCGGAACGTTATTCGCCGAGAAACGGTTAGTGATTATTAAGGACCTTTCTTTGAACAGTTCAGTATGGGAAAAGCTTCCTGAGTGGATTGATCGAATCTCTGATGACATTGATGTTATTTTAATTGATACGAAGCCGGACAAACGAACAACTGGCTACAAAGAAGTAAAGAAGCGCGTGAACTTGAAAGAATTTCCTGTCTGGGGCGAACGTGATCAAATGATTGCCGAAGCATGGGTGGTGAAGCACGCTGAAACCCTTAGTTTGAAGTTGGATAAAAAATCAGCGCATCACATTGTGGAGCGCATCGGACTTGATCAATGGCAACTGGCGAACGGGCTTGAAAAGATTTCACTCCTTGAAACAATCACGCCTGAAACGATTAACGATATCATCGAAGCCAGTCCGTCAGAAAATGTGTTTCAACTTTTTGAACTGGCACTAGAAGGCAAGCGAGAAGCGGTTCACGAAATGGTTCGTAATCTTGAACTGACTGAAGATTCGTACAAGTTATTTGCGCTGCTTTCTTCGCAAGCGTTTCAGCTCGCAGTGGTTGCTAGCGCTGGTGCTTCTGATACTCCTTCAAAAGATTTTGGGATTCACCCGTACGTTGCGCAGAAACTTGCTCGACACGGAAAACGGCTTGGTGCGCGGGGAGCTGCGCGTATCCTAGCTTCGTTCGCTCAAGCTGACGCCGATATGAAGGTCTCCAAAGGCGATCCTTGGTTGCTGATTGAACGGGCGCTTCTCGAGAGGACGCTGTAGACTTTTCGATATTTTTATACTATAATATGCTCCAATCTACGTAACGAGTGAGACACTACGAGAATGAGTCAGCATTCAGAGAGCCCATCCTTAAATAAGGCATCACTTGAACATATGCCGCCACCCAAGCCGACTATCTCTGCTCGCGAGCGAGTACTTGGGTATGGTGCGGTACAAGCTGCGGATACGCATGCCCAAATGGTTACCGAAATGAGCGCATATTCTGCCGAGAGTCGAGAATACGCAACGCTTGAAAATATTGAACGTTCACAATTCGACAAAGCGGATGATGGAGTTGAAATGATACGCAGTATATACGATACCTTAGATGAGAAAGGTGAAGGTATCGTTGATCGCTATTTTAGTTCGATAGTTCCGCTTTTCTTGATGAAACACATTAGCTCGCTCACACCAAAAGGCGAACCCGAAATAAGCTGGAAAACGTGGCTTAAGCAAGAGGCAACGACTCCTCAGCTTTTGAATATAGCCCAGAAACACAACTATATTATTGATAGACAAGCCGGTAGCAAGGTAGTTGCAGAACACTATGCGACTCATTTACAAAAATTTCTCGAAGCGGTAGACGAATTAGCCGAAGAAGGCAAGATTGCCATTCTTCCAAAGGATTCAACCAATATGAAGTTGGTCATTAGCGATATTTTTGACACAGCGCTAAAAGACATTGCTGCTTATTTTGATCCAAGCAACACGCAGGAAGTTGTATTAGCGCAAAGTACGCATCCTGCGAACTATTCAAATCGTATTATCGAAGTCGTTAGTCACTTTTCTCGCAACTTAACACACGAATTTGTACATGCTTTGCTATGTCGTTCGTATGAAGTCATTGATACACCAATAGCGGCACGTTGGATTAACGAAGCGCTGACTGAAGAATTTGCGCGTGAAATTCGTGAGAAAAATGGCAAGCCGCTTCCTGAGAACGAAGATATTGTCTATCTGCCAGAAAGACAGTTGCTGGATGTACTGCTAGGTCAATCCTTGGATCCAGCTGGTTCGCTAGTACGTGCCCAGATTGCCTACACGGGTGAAGCGTGGGACAGAGACTTATTTGTTGCGCATGTCGATGCGTTGTGGCATGGCAAGGGCGTGTTAAGAAAGATAAACGAGGCGATAGCTCAGGAGGAGAAAAGGCTAAAAGCTAGTCCTGAATACGCAGATACAATCGTTACGACGATTCAAACAAGAGCCGTCCTTACAATCAAGGAGCAACTGGTGAGTAATCCAAACGGATTACTGCGAATCGGTGTCGATAAAGTAATGAGTGAAATGGGTCTTGCGGCCCAAGAAACATAAAAAAATAACCTCCGAGATGGAGGTTATTTTTTGCTTCGAGAAAATTACTTCTTGGCAGCAGGTTTTTTAGCAGTAGCCTTCGCTGGAGCTTTTTTCGCAGCTGGAGCTTTAGCAGCAGCTGGCTTCTTTGTGGCAACAGTCTTTGTCGTAGCTGGTTTCGCAGCTGTTTTAGCTGGTGTAGCTTTCTTAGCACCAGCAAGCTTTACGCCGGCAGCTTTCGCTGTCTTTGAAAGGTTGGCCTTACGACGAGACGCAGTGTTCTTGTCGAGGAGGTTCTTTTTAACGGCTGTGTCGATTTCGCTCTGTGCCTTTGAAAGGGTAGTGGCGCTTGGGTTCGCGTTGAAGGCTTTGACAGCTTCTTTGATGTCACGCTTAATACCAACGTTACGGTCACGTCGTTTGATAGTTTGTTTTGCTCGCTTGATAGCGGATTTGATGATTGGCACTATAGTTTCCTTTGTTCTCTTAAATGCAAAATATTTCTTGCGTAGCTACTAATGTATTCAAAGGGTGATTATAGATGAAAATGTACTAATTGTAAAGTGTTACGTGCATTTGTTGACGCTGTGAAAACACTTATGGTATAGTAAGCGAATAAAAGTACGTTTAACGTCAAAAAAGAAACAAACAAAAATATGGACGACATAAAAGCCAAACAACAGATTGTCGAGAAGATAAAATCATCGACTAATATTCTTGTTACCGTTTCAAATAATCCTTCTGTCGATGCTTTGTCGGCTGCACTTGGACTCACGTTGCTCTTTGATAAGCTCGAAAAGCACCCAACCGCTGTCTTTAGTGGTGACGTTCCGCCAGCGATCTCATTCCTTGAACCAGAGAAGACATTCGATACAACAACTGATAGTCTCCGCGACTTTATTATTGCCCTCGATAAAGAAAAAGCTGACCATCTTCGCTACAAAGTAGAAGGGGACAGCGTCAGAATCTTCATTACGCCGTACAAAACGACGATTAGCAGTGACGATCTTGAGTTTAGCCAAGGTGACTTCAACGTTGAGCTCGTCATTGCACTTGGTGTCGACGTGCAAGAGCATCTTGATAGCGCCATAGAATCACACGGCGAAGTCCTTCACGACGCAGCCATTATTACAGTGACTGCTGGCGACCAAGTCAGCAACCTTGGTGGCATCGATTGGCATGACGAACAGGCGAGTAGCCTTAGTGAAATGGTCGCAGGGCTCGCGGAAGCGCTTAAGACTGATAAAACGAAATCGTTACTTGATGCAGAAATCTCAACTGCCTTTCTCACAGGTATCGTCGCCGAGACGGATCGATTTAGTAACACTCATACGACCTCCCGCGTGATGTCCGTTGCCGCTCAACTTATGGGTGCCGGTGCAGACCAGCAGTTAATCGCTTCGAAATTAAAAGAATCCCATGAAATTGGCAACTTGGATGTCACGAAAGACGAAGAAGCTCAGGAAACACCAGTCGAACCAGAGTCTGAACATAAAGACTCACTTTCTATTAGTCACAAAGACGGTGAAACCCTCGAGCAACTTGATAAACGTGTCAAAGCAGCCGAACAAGCTGAGGCAGTTGAAGTCGCAAACGAATCACTTGGTGAGCACACCGGTAACACACATGCTGCTGGCGCCTATGCGATTGATCACGATGATACGCCTGTAGCGCCCGTAGAAGCACCTGCGCCAACTCCTGAAGTAGTTGCTGAGCCAGAAGCTGCTCCGGCTATCGGACTTTCATATGTATCTGAACCAACCGCCGAACCAACACTCGGCGGAACACTTAATGCGACAACTGAACAAGCAGCCGAAGACGAACGCCGTGAAGAAGCGAATGATCAAAATAAGACTATTCTAACGCACTCGTATATGTCGTCGCCGTCTGCGACAGAAACGCCAAGCTCTGCAACAGGGTCAAGCGGGGCATCATCATACGTTCTTGGGCACGACGAAGCCGTCAGTGGTGAAGATCCAGAGACTGCGCCAGTTCCCGAACAGGCACCGGAAGGAACATTCGGTCACGAACTCGTGATTGAACCGCCGGTAACACCACCTGCGCCAACACCAGCCGATCTTGGCCTTCCAATGCCACCAGCATTGCCAGATTTCTCAGCACCGCCTGCGGCTGGATCTGCCTACGCACTTGATGCAACTCCTGCGCCACAACCAGAGATACTAGGTGACATTCTTGCTCCGGAACCTCCTGCGGCACCGGCACCAACTGCTCCACCGTCCGCGCCAACGCCAAATGATCCTGGTCAATTCAAGATCCCTGGTCAGCAATAATCTCTCCTTTAGGGCGGAGGTAAGGTATAATCGCTTCTATGCAAGAAGACAGCGTTCTTTTAATCGATAAGCCATCCGGCATGACCAGCTTTGGCGTGGTTGCGCGTGTCCGTCGAAAACTTTCTCAGCAACTGGGGAAGAAAGCCAAAGTAGGGCACACCGGTACTCTCGATCCATTCGCGACTGGTTTGATGATCATCGTGACAGGCAAGGAGTGTCGTAACGCGGGGACGTATTCGAAACTCGACAAAGTATACGAAGCGACGATACGACTTGGGCAGACGAGCTCTACGGGCGATCCAGAGGGCGAACTGACGGAAGTTTCTGACACCATTCCAACAGCCGATGACGTTAAAGAGGCTTTAGGCCAATTCATCGGGGACATTCAACAAACCCCGCCAATCTACAGCGCCATCAAGATCAATGGCGAACGAGCGTATAAACTTGCCCGTAAAGGCGAGACGGTTGAGATGCCCGTGCGTACTGTGACAATTTTTAGTTTAGACCTCATTGATTACACGTACCCCGAGGTTAAGATTCGTGTACACGTCAGCAGCGGAACGTATATTCGTACGCTGGCTGAAGACTTGGGAAAAGCACTTGGAACAGGCGCGTATTGTACTGGGCTTCGCCGAACAAAAATCGCCGACTTTTCAATCGACGATTCTGTTGCCACCAGCGAATACGAAACGTATTAAGCTTTGTTCTCGTCACCTTCGTCGTCTTCGATTTCGAAAGGATCAGGTGCGCCTTCAGGAATATCAAGCATTCCGGTATCTCGACGAAGTCGCCGCTCGATTTTCTTGAGAGCCATACGCTTTTCACCGATACGTCCAGAGTAGATTGGGTTCGCACGCATTTCCTCAATAGACTTGAGCATGCTGATCTTCGCATCGTTAGTAATGGTCTCGTCTGATTCGTTATTGTTAAGAGTCTTGAGGACGGCCTTGAGGTAATCACGGTCTTGACCAACCAATGTGTCGGCGGAGCTGAGCTTGTCGGCATTAATGGTTTGCGCAACGTAGGTATCGATACGCTTCTTGCCATCAGCAGGAACTTTACCTTGCTTGATATCAGCGAGGATACTTGCACCCGCAAACTTAGGTCGTGCTGAGTTAACTTGGACCGCATCGGCAAATGCTTGGCGGAAGTCTTGGTTATCGAGTGACTCATCAATATGGATATTCTCCATGAGGTCAAGAAGGGCACCGGCATTTGATCCACTGGCAATCTTCATGATAGCCGCCTCTTCCAGGGTTGGAGTCACCTTAAACTTAACGCCGACAGGTTGTTGGCCTTTGGCGATTTGGCCGATGACATCATCACCGTAGTTGTAGTGACTAAGAATGCTATTCGCATTCGCAACAGCTTCACCATGAGCGGCAGACTGTGCCTTAAAGGCCGCGGCAAGAGCGCCCGCTTGTCCCTTAGCTCCAGCAATACCACCGGCTTGAACCTTGAGGAAGGTGTTCGCGATAGCATCGTTTTCGTTTGCAATCGCCTCGGCGTAACGAGTAACCTGTTGGTTTTGTGCAATCGCCGTTGCGTTCGCGATAACGCGAGAGCTTTGGTCAAGGTGAACTGCACGTTTTGTTACACTCGCAGCATACTTCTCGATTGCACGGTCTTTGATAGTGTAGCTTCCATCATCTTTAGTCTCAACAAAGCGACGTAGTCGAGCCTCTTCGGCAGTGATCTTCTTATCTTCAGCAACCGCACGGTCAGCGGCTGTAATCTTCACACCCTGAGCACGAAGTCGAGCTAGTCCAGAACCGTTACCGCCACGCGCTTCTTGAACAGCTTGTCCAAGATCGTTGTGCATCTCCTCGGTTGCAAGCTTTGAAAGCGCTGTTTCGAACTCAACTTTCTGACCGCCTCGAGTAGAAATATCACGTTTCGCAGCATGTTCGTCGAAGCCAGCCTTATACTGGTCCGTTCGCTTTTCAACGCGGTGGTTGTTGTACGCGAGTCCACGAGCAGCACGACGGAAGATCTGGTTGCGTTTCAGATTAGGATCACCAATACCACGACGTCGGTGCATTTCGGCACGATCACCAGACCATTTCTTGGTGCGGTCCAGAAGGCCTTTGCGCGGATCGTTGACAATACCAGCAATCTTACCAAGGAGGCCACCACTAAGCTTCAGGATAAGCGGAGTGATAACGAGTGGAGCGACTTGAATGGCAAGTCCGAAGATAACAGTGATGATCGATGTCGCGTTTTGGATAATAATACCACCAGCGAGTTGTGAGCCACCGAATACGAGTGAGAAAGCGGGGAAGAAGACGAGCATCGTCATAAATAATTCACGCCACTTTTTGAACCACTGTTCGGTGTTCGGTAATAGGTAGGCCACGAATGCTAGTGGTGCGACAACGATCAAGATAATGATGATCGCCTGACGAGCCGCCAAGATAAGCAGTACAAGAAGGACAGTCGTGATAACGCCGATAAGGATAGGAATAAGAAGGTAAATGGCTCCAGCAACAGTTCCACCTGTTGCGATCAGTAGTCCTGCACCTGCAACACCGCCGGATAGTACGAATGCGGTAATGGCAGACCAGCCCATTCCGGCTGAATCTTTCCATGTCTCGTTACTGATATTAAAAGTATTTTCGCGAATGGTGTTAAACAAGTCCTGGAACGCATAGCCGAGGATGTTTGAGATATCGAGAGCGGCCGCACAGATAATGTACGACATATTCACAAGAACGGCGGCGATGATCAGACGAGGGAGGAGCTTCTTGAGGCCGTAGTTAGAGATGCCCACATTCGTGATCTGTGAGTAGATGATGATCAGGAAGACAATAATAAATGCGACATTAGCAACGCTTCGCATGACATTCCAGGCGAGGTAAAGATCATTGTTCGTATTTGTTGTGTTTACGGGCTGTACGACAAGGAAACCCTTAACAATATTAAAGATATTATCCATGCCATCTGCGAGGAATGTCGTAATAGGGCAGATGATCCAGCCGATACCTTGAATAGTACAAGAACTATAACTACTCTCACTTCCTTGCGGAGTAACAGTAATTGTTTGCTTGCCAGCGGGGTTAGAGTATTGTTTGGTGCTTAGGGTGAACGTGTACGTTGCGTAAGACGCAGACTTCTCTGTTGGAGGGTCTGTTCCCGGTGTGAAATAGATCACAAATGCTTTTTGTGTCTTTGGCGCGGTGCCGTTTACATCGGGAAGATAGACGTAGTAGTGAGTGCCTTGAGGCAATCCGAGGCTATTTCCAGAGGTGGCGTCAGGTGCGGCGAAGTACTGGTGGCCGTCATAAAGAATACTGTCGCCTTTCCAGGTCGCGGGTGACGCGTTAGCCGCGTGCGTAAGGGTGTGACTACCGAAGGTTGCCCACAACAAGGCCGCGATGAACACGGTCAAGACAAACGTTAAGATACTACGCACGGAGAACCCTCGGCGCGAAGTGGACCACACTCGTTCCATATCGGCATAATAATAGCATAGAACAGATCAAAAGTCAATGCTCATGCTAATTAAAACTTGTCTTAAGGCTCTTGTCATTTTGGCTCGCACACATCATTTAAGGCACCCCCTTGAAAGGGTGAGAGAATTCTGGTACAATACACACCTGATGATTACAGCAGAAAACAAAGCCGCGGCCTTCAAGCTAACGCAGACACACAAAACAGACGTTGGTAGCCCACAAGCCCAAGCGTCTGTGCTGACGACTCGTATTAAAGAAGTGACACTTCACCTACAGACAAACAAGCACGACCACATGGGTCGTCGCGGGTTGATCCAAATGGTGGCACGTCGTAAAAAGCTTCTGAAATACCTCGAAGCCAAAGACTTCGAAGCTTATAAAGCTACCGTCGCAAAACTTGGACTCCGTAAATAATACGGAGTTCTTTTTTTACGACCGTAACCTCTTATAACTCGTTATGGATATAGATAGGTCGATCGTTCTCGATATGATCCTTTATGTCTATTTCTTGTAGAAATACGGGCATAATGAAATTTGTTTTCGGATCAACGAAGTCTGATCGCGCTATTTCGATCATTCCATGGGTTGTAGCGGCTAGGTCTATCGATTCATAGTCCTCTGTGTTTTCGATAAGAAAAAAGAATTCCAGGTGTTCCTTTGCCTTATCGTCTGGGTCTGAGAATTGTTGGATAAATAGTAACTTACCAATTTTTGGCGTAATTCCTGTTTCCTCGAGCATCTCACGGTGCAATCCGGCAACTAATGATTCTTGCGGATCGAGCCCGCCGCCGAATGTCGCCCAGTTTTCGGCTTCATTTCCGTCATCATCTTTTTGCTTTGTGGCAAGTATTTTGCCGTCACGATAAATGATGCCCCGTGTTGCCACGCGTCGATTTGCGTTCATAAAGAACCTCCATTATTAATTGAATTGTGTTGTAAGTAAGCGCGATTGGTTCGGCCGTCCGAACGTATGCGCGTAGAGGAACCGTCCGATCATTGGTTCATAGTATTAAAAATAATATCACACTTAACAGTGGTATAATAGAGCAGTAAACAAGCATGAAGAGGTGCTGGATGCAGATGTTTTTTTTGAAAAAACGTGTACACCCGTTACCTTCGTTCGTGCGTTAAAAAGAAGGAGCCTAAGAAATGGCAACAATTAACCCTTACGGTAAGGATATTATTAAAGTAACAACCGAGTTTGAGGGTCGCCCTTTGACGCTCGAAGTGAACCGCGTTGGATTCCGAAGTACCGGTTCAGTGCTTGTAACCTACGGTGACACAGTTGTTCTTGGAACAGCTCAAGTCGGCACTCGTCCAATTGTGTTGGATTATTTCCCACTCTCAATCGACTATGAAGAAAAAATGTATGCAGCTGGAAAAATCAGCGGTAGCCGTTTCATTAAACGCGAAGGTCGTCCATCTGATGAAGCGATTCTGATCGGTCGTATTATTGACCGCCCAATTCGTCCACTATTTCCAAAAGGCTATCGCCAAGAGGTCCAAGTAGTTGCAAGCGTCCTTTCGATGGACCCATCTTTCCGTCCTGACATGGTTGGTATGATTGCAGCAAGCGCTGCTTTGATGCTGACTGGGACACCGTTTGATGGTCCTGTTTCTGGACTTCGTATTGGCCGAGTAAATGGTGAATTCAAAGCATTCCTTAGTCCTGAAGAGCGCGCCACAAGCGATCTCGATCTTGTCGTTGCTGGTATCGAAAGTGGTATCACGATGGTTGAGGCTGGTGCTGACCAAGTGCCAGAAGAAGTTGTTGCTGATGCACTCGCGTGGGCATTCGAACACTACCAGCCTGCAATTAAACTCCAAAAAGAACTGGCTGCAAAAATTGCACCTATTGCACAAGAATACACGCTGACGCTTCCAAACGAAGATATTCAAGCAGTCGTGAATGAGTGGGTTCACGGCAAATTAGGCGAAGCGATTCGTAAGCCATACGCTGAACGCAACGAACTAGTGAACCAGCTTCGATGGGCATTACACATTGATATGGTTGAGAAAATCGGTGAAGACGAATACAAAGCCCTCAAGGGTGAGTACGATGAAGCCTTTACGTCTGCCGTTCACAAAGATGTTCGTCGTGGTATCGTTGACGACAACCTTCGTCCAGACGGTCGTAAGTTCGACGAAATTCGTCAACTTTCGAGCGAAGTAGGGGTATTACCTCGCACGCACGGATCATCATTGTTCACCCGTGGAATGACACAAGGCCTGAACATCGTGACATTAGCACCGCTTAGTTACGCACAACTCGTTGACACAATGGAGGTATCAGACGGCGAACGTCGTTACATGCACCACTACAACGCACCTGGCTACACAGTCGGTGAAGTGCAACGCCTTGGTGGTCCAGGTCGCCGAGAAATCGGACACGGCTACCTTGCTGAGCGTGCGGTATTGCCTGTGCTTCCTGCCGAAGAAGATTTCCCATACGCTATTCGTAGCGTCACCGAGATCATGAGCCAAAACGGCTCAACATCAATGGCTGCGACGTGTAGCTCAATCTTGGCACTCATGGATGCCGGAGTGCCAATCAAAGCACCCGTATCAGGTATCGCTATGGGACTCATGATGGACGGCGACAAGCCATACATTCTTTCTGACATTGCGGACGCTGAAGATTTCGCTGGTGATATGGACTTTAAGTCTGCCGGAACCGCTACGGGTATCACGGCACTCCAAATGGATATGAAGGTTCACGGGCTACCTGTGGAAATCCTTCGCGATGCACTTTTGACGGCGAAAGTTGGTCGTGCACACATCTTGAAGCACATGCTCACAACACTTGCTGAGCCTCGTAAAGAACTCAGTCCATTTGCGCCACGTATTGAGAAGATCAAGATTGATCCAGGTAAGATCGGTGCAGTTATTGGTAAGGGTGGAGAAGTGATCAACAAGATTACTGCTGAAACCGGTGCCGAAATCGACATCAAGGAAGACGGACTAATTACTGTTGCTGGTTCTGACGCTAAGAACATTCAAAAGGCGATTGATTGGATCCGTTCACTGACCGAAGATCCTGAAATTGGCACAATTTACGAAGGTAAAGTTGTCAGTATCAAAGACTTTGGCGCCTTCATCAACATCATGCCTGGTACCGATGGGATGGTGCACATCTCTGAACTTTCTAAAGAACGTGTTGAGCGAGTCGAAGATGTCTTGACTGAAGGCCAAATCGTGAAAGCGAAGCTCATCGGCATCGATGACCGTGGCCGCCTTAGCCTCAGTCTTAAAGACCTCTAGTTCACTCTAGCCACAAGCGTTATGGCTCTGTATACTGATATTCAACAGAATATAAGCATACTGTGCATCCAGTAGGGGGCAACATGAATCCAACAGATCCAAATCAACCAGAGCAACCGCAACCAGAGCAGCCAGCTTCTGAAGTGCCGCAAACACCATTTGAACCGACGTCTGCCCCAGTTGAAGCGCCGATTGAAGCGCCTGCGCCAGAAGCACCAACTGCTCCCGTAGAACAGCCAGCACCTGGAGCCTCTCAAGGTGGTTTTGGTGCGTCATCTTTTGGGACGCCCGCTCCAACTGAAACGCCTACTGAAGCACCAGCAGCTAATCCATTCGGTGCTCCTCCAGCCAGCTCCGATGCCCCAGTGAATCCATTTGCTGCAGCTGCGACGCCGGCAGCTCCTACGACCATCGGTTCATCACCGAATAGTGATCCACTACAAGCACCTGGCGGAAAATCAAAGAAGAAGTTGATCATACTCATTAGCGCTATTGTTGGTGCGTTGATTGTGCTTGGTGGAGCAGCCCTTGCGGTCTACTTTATCTTCTTTAACGTCTCACACGCCGACTACCAAAAGGCTTACGACCAAGTCAGTGCACTTCGCGATAAGTACTCAGCTGGCGACAACATCTCAAGCGGTTCATCTAAAGACACTGTCGATGCGGCAAAAACTGCTTACGCTGATTTCAAAACCGAGAATGCAAAACTCGGTGACCTCAAAGCACTTAAGGTGGATAAAGACCTCAATGCGAAGTACAAGGCATATGATACAAAGGCAAAAGCATACATTGCTTTCGGCGATGTCTTCATCCCGTCACTTGATCGTTTCATCACTGCAACTGACCAGGTCACTGCCCTCGGTTCAGGTTCGAGTAGTTTCAACTCCGTTAATATTCAGAAGACGATCGATATCTACAAGGGAATTCAGGACATTGGTGACCCAACACTCAAAGCCTTTGTCGATTCCACTGTTGCCGTATACGGGGAGATCCTTCCTCAGATGAAGATTTATGAGTCAAGCTCGTCGACAAGCTCACAGAAGCTCGCTGCGATCAGTGCCATATCGGCTTCATCTGACAAGCTTTCTACTGCAGCATCAAAGATGTCAGACGACCTCGATGCTAAAACTAAGGATGTCTCTTTGAGTGATACGCTCAATGCCCTCGGTCAAGCAGTCACTGACAAGCTCAACAAAAAGTAGCACTAGTTTCATCATCTTCTCTCCTGCTATGCTAGAAGGGAAGTATGGACTCGAAATACACTCAGCTTGAGCAAATTGCGACAGACATTCGCGAAAAGAATGTCTGTCCAGATTTGGCCATGCAGGCGACAAACCTTGTTATGGGGGACGGTAATCTTAATTCGGACATTGTGTTTATCGGCGAAGCGCCAGGTAAAAAAGAGGACGAAACCGGACTTCCGTTTGTTGGCGCCGCGGGAAAGTTCTTGAATGAGATGCTGGCTGCCGCTGGGTTAGAGCGAAAAGACGTCTATATTACGAACATCGTAAAGTATCGACCACCGAATAATCGTGACCCGCTCCCGGAGGAGAAAGCTGTTTTTTGGCCATACCTTTTAAAGCAGCTCCAAATTATTAACCCGAAAGTGGTTATTACCTTGGGTCGCCATAGCATGGAATACTTCCTGCCCGGCATGAAGATAGGGGAAATCCATGGTCAGCCAAAAAGAATTCAATTTGGAGATCATAAAATCGTCATTATGCCGTTATTTCATCCAGCAGCAGCCCTTTATAATGGCAGTCTGCGTCAGACGCTGATCGATGATTTCCTCAAAGTTCCTGAAATCATCCGTCAATTAAAATAAGCCCGGCAAAAAAGCCGGGCCCCTGAACGGGACAACTGAGTGAACGGGGAGCGTTTGAAGGCGGGTGTGGGGTGACCGAAGTCACCCCACACATCCTAGGCGGCGCTGAACTGCGCCTCGAACTCGGCGATGTTGATACCGAGATCTGCCAGCTGACTGCGGTGCTCGTCTAGGTGCATCTCATACTGCTCCAAATAGGAGGCTGCCATCTTGCTGTCGATACGACGTACCTCCTCGATGAAGGCGTCGTGTGACGGCTTGCTTGCGAGGTGGATGGCGAACTCCTGGGCGCTCTGCGAGATGAAGTGGAGGGCTGGGCCCGCCACCATCGCTTTCACCTGCTCGGGAATCTCGTCGATACCTGGAGGCAAGACGACATTCTCGTAGAGGCTTGGGCTGTTTTCGACGATCTTCTTGCCGATCTCGCTCCACCAGAGTTCGAACATGGGTTCGACCTCTTCGCCAATGCGATCCTCTTCGTCGCTGAACTTCTGCTTGATCTTGTTCAAGCGACGTCCACTCAGCGTCCGAATGGTTCTCACCAACCGAAGCGCAAGCAGGGCCACTTGTTGCAAGGCCAGACAGGTCATCCAGATCGACGCAACGATTAAAAACCAGCCGAGTAGACCATGTAGCGTTTCCTGACTCACTTTGTTGTCCTAACAGGTTCACTTGCGCTCTCACCGGGGTGGTGGGCGTCATAGTTATACCTAGATTATAACACTTTAACGATATAAAGTCAATTATATGATTGCAATCCGGTGGGTAGTTTGGTATACTAAGACCACTTGAACAGAGAGGGACGTAATAATTTACCGCCACTCACACCTCTCGAACTTGAATTTGTAACAACATTTAAATGAACAAAGAAATTATTTTCATAAAGGAGAATAAACACATATGGGTCAACAAAGACTCGGTGCGCCACAAGCTGACGACACCTCAAAACAACCGCCCCGAAACGGTAACAACAACGGGAACAATAACAACAACCAACGTCCAAAGCAGAACAACACCGTTCTTGCAGGGACACAAACTCGCCGTGGTGAAGTCTTTCGTGCACAACGACGTACCTCAGAAGGGGTTAACCTTCGTGCGTCACAGCACATCATTAACATCCCAGTAAACAAATCTGTTTTTAACGGCTACGATGGCCGCCAATACAGCCTTGCTGATCAAAAGAAGGCACCTCGTACAAATGGGCCAAAGCTTCGTATCATTCCTCTTGGCGGACTCGGTGAAATGGGTATCGGCAAGAACATGATGGCGATCGAATACGATAATGACATCGTGGTAATCGATATGGGATTCTTATTCCCAGGCTCAGACTACCCAGGTATTAACTACATTATTCCTGATACGACCTACCTTCAAGAGAACAAGCACAAGATTCGCGGAATTGTCTTTACTCACGGACACCTCGACCACATTGGTGCATTCCGTCACATTATCGACAAGATTCCTGCACCTGTTTACGGAAGTAAATTTACCCTCGCCATGGTCCAAAAGACAATGGAAGAGGCAACCTCGGGCTACGAACCTGAATACATCATTCTTGACCCGGAAGCGCACGAACGTGTGCAACTTGGTGACAGCTTTAGTATCGAACTCGTTCGCGTGAACCACTCAATCCCTGATGCAACTGCAGTTGTCGTCCGAACACCGCTTGGTGTTGTTGTCGACACAGGTGACTGGCGTTTCGAAGAAGCTCCTGTTGATGGCAAAAAGTTTGACCTCGAACGTTTGACCGAGATTGCTTCAAAAGAAGGTATCTTGATGCTTATGAACGAATCGACGAACTGTGAATCTGAAGGTGGACACACTCACGGTGAGTTCGACATCCAAGAGAGCATGGGGCAGGTTATGGACAAATATCCTGAAAGCCGCCTCGTTCTTAGTTGTTTCTCTAGCCAAATCCACCGTATGCAAGTCATTCTCGACGAAGCAAAGAAGCACGACCGTAAGGTTGCCTTCGCTGGATACAGCATGATTCAAAACGTTGAAGTCGCCCTCCGTACTGGCATGATCAAAGTCCCTAAGGACGTGATCGTTAAGATGGAAGACATCATTAAACTCCCTGACGGAAAAGTCACCATCGTCTGTACTGGTTCACAAGGTGAGTTCAGCGCCGTGCTTAACCGTATGGCATCCGGATCACACAAGTTTATCAAGATTAAGAGTACTGACATTATCGTCTTTAGCTCAAACGCGATTCCTGGTAACGAAAAGAACGTTGTTCGTACGGTTGACGGTCTGATGCGTGAAGGGAGTGGCGTTATTCAAAACGGCAAGACTCACCTCACCGGTATTGGCCCGCTCCACCTTTCTGGACACGGGTACTACGATGACCATGTTAAGCTGATCAATGCTTTGAATCCAAAGTACTACATTCCAATTCACGGTGAGTTCCACATGTTGGTTCACAACGCTGAACTTGCTGAAAAAGAAGCAGGCATCCCACGCCACAACATCTTTGTGTGTGACAGTGGTGACGTCATTGAAATTACGTCTGAAGGCGCAAAGAAAGCCGGGCGTGTTCCTGTCGGTGGTGTCATGTACGATGATTCTGGCGCAATTGTGTCAGAAGTCGTTCTTAAAGACCGTATTCACATGGCAACCGAAGGTATGTTCGTCGTGATCCTTACCGTTTCAAAGGGAAGCGGACGTCTCCTTACCAGCCCTGACATTATCTCTCGTGGATTCATCTACTTGCGTGATAGTGAAGAGCTGATGGGCATTATCCGCCAGTACTTAAAGCAAAAAGTCGCACGAACCTTTAATGGTCGCCGCGTTGATCTTGATACGGTTAAGAAAGAAATTAAGGATGAGTTAACGCATGTCCTCTACGACCAAACTCGCCGAACACCAATCGTGATCCCTGTGATTAACGAAATCGGTGGTGGTGGCGGTGGCGGCACAAAGCCACAACGCTCTGGTGAAAACGCTGACGGCCAGCCACAAAATGACGGCCAAGGCCCTCGTCACCAACAGGGGCGTAACGGCGGAAACAACAATGGCCCTCGTCCTGATCGACGCCAAGGCCAGCAGACTCCTGTTCCTGTGCCTCCTGCGGTTGAAGCACTTGGGCTTGAGACAAAATCTTTCCCAGCGCCTCAGGTACCTGACACGGAAGCAAACGAGCCGAAGAAAATTCCTGACGCTCGCGGCTACTAGTCGACGCCATTGATAAAAAGCCCTGCATCTGCGGGGCTTTTTTGTACACAGATGCGTGCAACCATAAGCCTCTTGCAAAATGTAGTAAATTTTGCTATAATATCATTCAGGAAAAGCGGGTAGAACCGCATATAATATAAAGATTATGGCAAAAAGAAAAAAACGAAGCTCTCATAGTAGGAAAAGATCAGCGCCACAAGCACCGCAACATGCGCTGCCACAGGGTTTCTGGGCGCAAGTTGGCGCACTCTTCTTAATTGCGTTTTCGTTGATTCTTATCTTAAGCTGGTTCCATATTGGGGGACCGATCCTCGATTGGCTTAACACGGCCGCACTTAATACGATTGGTTACGCAACCTACGTGGTGCCATTGGTGTTCATCTACGTTGCGGTTGAGATCTTCCGTGCCGAAGATAACCGTTTGCCGTTTGTCATGAAATTCGCGACTGTTGTCTCATTAGTATGGTTCGCAGGATTATTTGGGCTTTTAAAGAACGCTGACGGCAAGACCACTGGTGGTTTCGTTGGTGATACTGTCAACAGCGGTATGTTGATGCTCGTCAATATGGGTGTTGCTGCATTCGTCTATATCCTTCTGATCTTTATCACGGCATTGTTTATTATTCGTGTGTCACCGATTACGATTATCAAGAAGATCTGGCAGTTAACTCGTCGTGATACCAGCGAACAAGAGGCCAATGTCAAAGTCATGCGTAATGCGGCCGCACTTGATGCGCCTGCACGATCAACACTAGCTGCTGACTTCAAGTTAAACGCCGGCGTGCCAACCATGGACGAAGATGAGAAGCGACAATCTCGACTCTCAAGCCTCAAGGGCTCAACACCACGTGATAAGGCTGCCGAAGATCGTGCGGCGCTTATGACTGTCAGCGACCCCAACTGGGAAGCTCCCTCGGTCGACCTCCTTGAAAAGAAACAATCTCCTGCCGATGCCGGCGATGTCCAACAGAACGCTCAGATTATTAAAGACACGTTAAGCGAATTCAATATTGATGTCGACATGGAAGGTGCCAACATTGGTCCTAAGGTGACACAGTACACCTTGAAGCCACCTTCAGGAGTGAAGTTGACGCGTATTACGCAGCTTGAAACCAACATTGCGCTGAACCTCGCGGCCCAGAGCCTTCGTATCGAAGCGCCAATTCCTGGCCAAAAAGCCGTTGGTATCGAAGTGCCAAACCGCAAAGCAGCCGATGTGCGCTTGCACTCGATTCTTACCAGTCCGCAGTGGAAAGCTGATAACGAGCCACTTAAGTTCGCGATTGGTAAAGATATTTCCGGCCAAGCAACGCTCGGTGAACTCAACAAGATGCCCCACCTTTTGATCGCTGGTCAAACTGGTTCGGGTAAGTCGGTCATGATTAATACCTTGCTCACCAGCCTTTTGTACCATAACAGCCCAAGTGAAATGAAGCTGATTCTGGTCGACCCAAAGCAAGTCGAAATGGCGCCATATGAAGATATTCCGCACCTTTTAACCCCTGTCATCAATGAACCTGAGAAGACAATCAGCGCCCTCAAGTGGGCAGTGAACGAGATGGAGCGACGCTACAAGTTGCTTGCCTCACACAAGGTTCGCGATATTGGGACGTATAACAATTTGGTTCAGTCAGGATCAAAGAAAATTACGATTGCTGACGAAGACGGCATTCCACAAGAACACCAAGACGGCGCAATGCCATACATCGTGATCGTGATCGATGAGTTGGCCGACCTGATGATGGTTGCGTCTCGTGACGTTGAAGCCTTGATCGTCCGTCTTGCCCAAAAGGCTCGTGCTGTCGGTATTCACTTGGTGCTTGCAACGCAACGTCCATCCGTCGATGTCATTACTGGTCTGATCAAGGCCAACGTGCCGGCCCGTATTGCCTTTACGGTAGCATCTCAAATTGACTCTCGAACGATTCTCGACCAAGTTGGTGCAGAGAAACTCCTAGGACAAGGTGACATGCTGATGCTGACGCCTTCCATGAGCAAGCCAAAGCGTATCCAAGGTGCTTGGGTAACCGATGAAGAAGTTGTGAAGATTTCTGATCACCTCCGTGCGCAATCTCCTCCACAGTACAACGACGAAGTGGTCAGTATGCCAGTTGTCCTTAATGGTAAGGGCGGTGTGGTGATGGACTTCGACCGAGACGGCGATGGTGACGACGACATGTATCGCGACGCTGTCCGTGTCGTGATTGACGCAGGTAAAGCCAGTGCCAGCCTGTTGCAACGCCGCCTACGTGTTGGCTACGCCCGTGCAGCCCGCTTGATTGAAAACATGGAAGAACAGGGGATCATTGGTCCTGCGGACGGCGCACGGCCTCGAGACGTCCTTGTAAGCAGCTTCGATGATGTCTTTGGCGCTCGTACACCTGATGGTTCAACCGATATTAATGGTGACGATCTCGGGTAATTCTTACATGAACGTTAACCAAAAATGAGTCGGCATTGTACCGGCTCTTTTTGATGAGTAATCTAGATGTAGGTGACCGGTGATCGACACCTTGCCGAAAAGGGTGAGTTACGGTATAATAACAGAGATAATAACTCAAGCTTATATGAACTTAAGAGAAGTATAAGCATTCGACCGGAAACGGCCGGATCCCAAAAGGAGAAGCATGAAGGAATACGAACTAACCGTTCTCATCCACCCTGATCTGGAAGCAGATCTCGAAACACCACTGACGAAAGTCCGTGACATCATTAAAAACGCTGGCGGAACAATTGTTCGCGAAGATAACTGGGGTAAGAAAAAACTTGCATACCCAATTCGTCGTGAAGAATTTGGTGTCTACATCTACATGGATGTATCACTTCCAGCAGACGCGCCGCTCAAGATCAGTAACATCTTTAATATTACTGACGAAGTCCTCCGTTACCTTCTTGTAACTGTAAACGAGAAAGCTCGAAAAGCACTCGCTGAACAGCAAGCACAGGCAACTGAAGACGCAACAACTGATACGACTAAAGAATAAATTAGGACAAGGGGAGTAAACAATTATGGCGAAGAGTATCAACCAAGTAATCCTCATGGGCCGCCTTACTCGCGATCCTGAACAACGAACCACTACCGGTGGCAAGACGATCGCTAGCTTCAGCATTGCTGTTGACCGCGGTGGTGATAGTGATGCAGCTGACTTTTTCGAAATCACCGCTTGGGAAAAGCTCGGTGATCTCGTGATCCAATACCTCGGTAAAGGACGTCGTGTCCTCGTTCAAGGACGACTTCGCCAAGATAGCTGGGATGACAAAGAAACCGGTAAAAAGCGCTCACGCGTTGAAGTGACTGCAACTGACGTTACCTTCCTTGACGGTCCAAACGGTGACAGCGAAGGCGGTGCGCCTCGCTCATCAGCGCCTCGCTCAGGTTCCAGTAACTCGAGCAAATCTGAAGATGTTGTCATTGAAGACATCGAAGACAAACCAATTGATTTAAGTGAAATTCCATTCTAGAACTATCTAGACTAATTCTAAGGAGAAATAAGAAATGCCAAAACGACTAAAGAAAGATACTCCTGTATATTTTGACTACAAAGATGTCAAAACACTGCAGCGTTTCATCAACATCTACGGACAGATCGAACCAATCGGTAAGACTGGCCTTAGCGCAAAGCAACAGCGTCAACTCGCGACTGCTATCAAGCGTGCTCGTCACCTCGCGTTACTACCATTCGTATCTCAGGGATAACCTGCGATGGCGTACTACCAGCCTACAGATCTTAAAAAAGGTGTCGTCGTGCAAATTGATGGCAAGCCTTTTCGTGTGATCGACTATAACCAAAAAGTCATGGGTCGCGGTGGAAGCATCGTGAACGTCAAAATCAAGAACTTGATTGACGGGTCAGTCATTCCAAAGACCTTTAAGGGTCAGGAAAAGATCGACACCGCCGAAGTGAATAGCCAGAAGGTACAATATTTGTATAGTGACGGTGCGGACTTTTACTTTATGGATCCAACCACATTTGAGCAATTCCAGCTTTCTGCTGAAGTTGTCGACGAGGCCAAGGGGTACCTCAAAGAGGGTGACGAACTCAGTTTGCAGTTCTTCGACGGCCGCGTGATTAACGTGGAGCTTCCAAAGAACGTTTTTCTTCAAGTAACGTATTCTGAAGACGTCGTAAAAGGCGACACGACCAGTAGCGTCCTGAAAGACGCGACACTTGAAACTGGATTAACGATTAAAGTCCCTGCCTTCATTAAGACGGGTGATGTTATCTCGGTTGATACCGAAAACGGTTCATACCGCGAACGAAAGAAGTAAAGCATGTCTGCCGAGAAGTCAGTAAAATTTCTTCCGGCATTCTTTGTTGATGTTATTGATCCGAGCGTGGAGTATCCAGCAGAAATGCTGCCACATCGTATCACATTATTCCCTCCACTCAAGCAAGCTTACGACCCTGCGTATGGTGTGGATCTACGTAAGCTCGTGAATACGCTGACACCGTTTGACGTCACTGTTTCCGGTGACGACATGTTTGGGGATAAACTGGAGATTCCCGTAAAACGGATCGAAGATTCTGATGAGTTGCAACACCTTCATGCTCAACTCGTCATCGCCTTGGGAAATTTAACCCATGATGCGACGTATCGCCAGCCGTATGCTCCGCATATTAGCGTGAAAGAACATAGTGATATTCCAGATGGTCAAAAGATTCATATTGAGGGCTTCACTATAGTTGAAAAAGTATCAGGCGCTGCCTGGATTGTCCGTGATCAAATGCGGTTGAAGGGCGAACGTAATGGATAAAAAACGACTTGATGCAGAAATGACCCGCAGGGGACTAGTGCCGACTCGTTCGCAGGCCGAGAGTTTTATTAAACTCGGCAAAGTAACGGTGAACGGGCAACTTATTTTAAAGCCGGGCTTTTTCGTCGGACCAACCGCGCAGATTAAGATGGATGTTGATGAACAATACGTCAGTCGTGCGGGATTGAAACTGGCGAGTGTTGCCCAAATTCTGAAACTCGATTTTAGAGGTAAAATTGTTCTCGATGTCGGCAGTAGTACTGGTGGATTTACTGACTTCTCACTACGACGAGGTGCAAAAAAAGTGTTCGCCGTTGATGTAGGTACCGACCAGCTTCACCCAAGTCTGCAAGGTCACCCGCAAATTAGCCTGCACGAAAAAACTGATATTCGTGATTTTTACCTTCGTAAAGAAAAGCCCGGCATTGTCGTGATCGACGTCTCGTTTATTAGTCTTCGTGAGATTCTGCCACATATCGCACGTGAACTGGCGGGCGAGAACACACAGATTGTTGCCATGGTGAAACCGCAGTTTGAAGCAGGTAAAGACCAAACGAATAAGGGCGTTATTAAAAATGATGCTGTCCGACGCCAGATCTTAAGGGACTTTGAACTATGGACGCAAGGGTTGTTCCATATTCAAGCAAAACGAGATAGTGATGTTGCTGGTGCGAAAGGGAATCAAGAGCGATTCTATTTGCTACGAAAAAAGTAAATTTAGGTCTATAATACCTCCATGGAACGGCCGAAACTCATCGTACTCGAAACACAGCCCGACTTTCCAGGTGAAGATTTGTCTGAACATAATGCTGACATGCTGGGAACGTATTACTTACGCCACACAATAGGGCTCGAAGGGGAAGCCGAACGCTTGTTCGAGCACCAACGTGCGTTATTTGAGCTGGCGCAACTTTCTTTATGGCTACGAAATATCAGGATTGATGATGCTCCAAGAGAGTATCGATCTTTTACGCAGGGGTTTGCAGCATACGAACTCGTTCAGTCCCTCGTTACTGGTGCGGCCTACAACACCGGGCTTGCAGTGATGCGCGCCGACCTCCACTTAATTAATAGCAATAATGCACCTTTTGCAGAGATTGCCGAACGCAGCGTTTTGTGGCCATTCGAGCGACCCAATTTGTATCAGGCAATCACTGTTTCTGGCGAAGCAAAAAAAGAAACAGAAGCTCAGTTACATGCGAGGGTTACTGGCGCACAGCTTGCATTTGAGTTACAACGTCCGTTATTTGACGCTGCCTAAAGAACTTATTTACTGACGTTAAAGCGAAATTCAACGACGTCGCCAGGACGCATCACGTAGTCACGGCCTTCAGTGCGCATTTTACCGGCAGCTTTGGCTGCTGTTTCGCTTCCCGCTTCAACTAAGTCATCGAAGTCGACGATCGCAGCGGCGATAAAGCCTTTTTCAAAGTCAGTGTGAATAACGCCGGCTGCTTGTGGAGCAGTATTGCCTTGATGAATGGTCCAAGCGCGTACTTCTTTTTGTCCAGCGGTAAGGTAGCTTTGGAGGCCGAGCGTATCATAAGCGACCCGTGCCAACTGGACGACTCCAGATTCTTGGACGTTATACGCATCAAGGAGTTCGAGCGCGTCGGCTTCGGCTAACCCACGGAGTTCTTCCTCTAATTTCGCACAGATAAAGATGCTGGCAGCGGGGGTAACGAGCGCGGAAAGCTCCTCCTTTTTGATATCATCACCAAGAGTAAGTTCGTCAACGTTAAAGACATAAATCACAGGCTTGGTTGAAAGGAGTTGTAGTCCTTGAATAACTTCTGTATTCAAGCCAGCGATCTCGGTCGCCAGTTTGCCTTCAAGGAGTCCTGCTTGAAGTTTAGTGAGCTGTTCAATTTCAGCCTTCGCCGTAGGATTGGATTTGGATTCTTTTTCAAGGCGGGGGAGTTGCTTCTCGATACTTTGCAGGTCGGCAAGAATCAGCTCGGTGTTAATGGTTTCGATATCTTTTTTAGGATCCACTTTGTCATCAACGTGAATGACGTCGCTGTTATCGAAAGCGCGAACGACGTGAATAATGGCGTCGCATTCACGAATATTCGCGAGGAACTTATTGCCAAGCCCTTCGCCCTTACTGGCGCCAGCAACAAGACCGGCGATATCAACAAATGTCACGGTCGCAGGAATAACTTTCGCTGCGTTGTACATCTTTTCAAGAATGGCCAAGCGTTCATCAGGAACGGGAATAATGCCCGTGTTTGGTTCGATGGTCGCGAACGGGTAATTAGCCGCCAAAATATTATTGTCGGTTAGTGCGTTAAATAGGGTAGACTTGCCGACATTAGGGAGTCCGACGATTCCGATGGATAAACTCATAAACTATCTCTATTTTAACAGATATTATCGATATTAATTGCGGGGAATAATCAAATAGATTATGCTTAAGAATAGGTATTCATCTATGGGCAAATCTGACAAGAAATTAAAATCAAAAAAATCACGGCGTATTCTGTTAATCGCAGTGATTTTAGTAGTTGTGGGCGCCAGCGCTGGCGTGTATTTTGGCTACGTACTTCCACATGCCAAAAAGACTGATACGAGCGCCGGTTCGACGGATAAAGTGACGACTGCTTACCAAGAAAAGTTAAAACAAAACCAAGACAAGGTAACAAAACTTGTGAACGCAGGAGATGCGCAATCCATTGATCAAGCGACACAACTCGTCAATACGAACGTTACTACTGCTCAAGCAACGGGTGATGATCGTCAGATTGTCGATGCCCAACTGGCAAAAGCATCCTTCATGATGGATATCGGTCAAGCGCAACAATCTCTCGACACCGTGCTGTTGCCACTGAATGACAAGTATGGAAATAACAATACCTACAAATACGACATCTATGGGGCTCTTTCGCGAGCATACAGGGAAATTGGCGACACGACTAAAGCAGATTCCTACTTTAGCCAGATACCATCGGAGGGCTGGAATTAATGACGTTTCGTTTTAAAAAGATTCTGACAGTTTCTTTGGTAAGTATTGCGGTCGGTATTATTGCTGTTACGTTTGTGCCACGGTTTGCCTCCGCTGAAGCCGGGCCTGGTGGCGGTGGGGGACAGTCGGGTTGTTCGGCTTTTAATTACAGCACCTGTTTTGGTGCGGTCTGGCGCTACTACAAAACGAATGCAAACTCGTATTCTATCCCGAACGTTGGCGGGGGAAGCACGACGATTACCGGGTGTAGCGCTTTTGGCGGTTTCTTTGCTTACGTCCTAGTGAATAAGCGTGATCCGAATAACGCTAATCTTGTTAGGTCGTGGAAGATCGGTCCAAATGGGGGAATTGCCGGTGATAGGAGCATCTTTTTCGGCGGATGGACGAACTATCGTGTTGCAAGCGTTTCCACGGACCCAATTCCTATTAACCCAGCTTCTGGTCAGTACAGCTGGTACTCGGTAAAGAAGGCGTTTGCTCAAACGCAAAGTCTCGGTCAAAACGGTGGCTACACTTGGGATGGCAATAGCTCGCTCGGATGGTTCTGCTACCAGGGGTTGGATTTCAACCTTGTCCCAACAATTACGGGGACGCCGACGTATAGTGACGGCGATAGTACCGGTGCCGATAAGGCAACACTCAGCCCCTCGGTCAATAATACGGGAGGGTCGTCATCGTCAAGCGCGCAGTGGCGGGTGGTCACGTTCCAGGTACCACCAAACGGCTCCGTTCCGAGTGCGGCGATAAATGGAACTTCACCCGAACAGTATTATGGAAACGGAGCGGTCGCAATTGCGAGTGGAACGGGAGTAACGTTCCCGAGGAACGTGACGCCTATCAATGTCGCTCAGCAGGCGATTGGCGATTATCCAATTGGCACGAGACTATGTTATGCCCTATCGGTAAACCCAGTCACTCAGTCCAATGGTTCGTGGAGCCACAGTACGCCATTCTGTATCGTGATTGCCAAGAGTCCGAAAATTCAAGTTCACGGAGGAGATATCCGTGTCGGCAGTAACTTTGTTGATCAAACCGTCGGATCAGGTTCGAATATTATCACGAGTCAAACGGTAAAGAACCGATAATGAATATGATATATACACACCTAAAGAGTCGAAAATACATAGCATCCATCTTTGTGAGTATGCTGATCTTGTTCATCGGTGTTATTGGGGGAGCGCATAGTGCGCATGCACTCTCAAGTCTTGGTCCTGATTCGAGTGATTATGGTAACGCTGCACGCTATACACTTGAAGACACTGCCCAGCTGAGTGTGACGAGTAGCACCATTCCCGTCTATTACGCGACAGATCCTGGGACAATTACGGTCACGGCAAATTCTTTCTCGTTTGAAAATAACCCAAGCTCGCACCCACAGGTATCGTTTAACAACAGAAGCGGTGTGAACAGTAGCACGACATTTCCACTCAGTGGCTTTACGTATGATGCGAACACTGGTTACTGGGTTGCGTTGATTGATACCAAGATGGTGAATTCAGCTGGAACCTACAAAGTGATTAGCTACAAGCTGTCGGTTCCCGGGGCTGGTATTGTAGGCTCGTACGCGGCTAATGGAAGTAACTCGGCTGTCTCTAACCAGAATCGTTGTGATGGCAACGATAGTTCTGGCTGTGGCAGTTACTATAACTTCTCGTTACCATTTGGTACGCCGTGTCAGGCGCAGGGGAGTCTTTCAATGACGGCAACGGTTTACGATGGTGATAATGGTAACGTCGGAGTTCAGCCGACCAACTTTACGGTTAGTATCTTTGATGAGACAACAGGTCAGACAGTTTCTTACACGCAGGGTGGAACAGGGACGGGTGATGGACAAACAGCAAGCTATAAATTTACTGCTCAGCAGTATCACAAATATCGTTTCAAAGTGAATAACGTTTACTCGAATAACGTTATGCAAATTAACTTGCCAGCTGACGGTATCTTCTATTTATCCGATTGCCGTACGCTAGAGAAAACCGATCGCATTTATGGCAGCTGGGGAGAGTATGGCGTGATGGCGACGGGAACTATCTCGGGTATTGGGTCGGGTTCTGCATTTGCCGGACGAGGCCTTTCGCATGCAACGACGTGTAGTTACACATTCTTAACTATTGCTAACGCAACCAACAGTAATTGCAAGACAACGCCAAAAGCTAACTACGGTCTGTACAATGCAGCACGGACAATTCCAGATGTGGCGGGAACTTTCCCGGTAACCTCGGCGGGGTCGACGTTGTCGGGTACGGTTGACGTTTCGGGACTGAGCGGAACATATAAGACTTCCGGACCACTTGTCATTAGTGGCGGAACCCTTCAAAAGGGGCAGTCGGTGATCATTAATACCTATAATCCCGTATCCAAGACCTACCAGGATGTAACGATTGCGGGGGATATCAAGTACACGACAGACCTATTAACGTCGAGCGACCAGATTCCTCAGCTAATCATTTTGGCGAAGAACATTAATATTAAAAGTACCGCCACCCAGGTAGATGCTTGGCTCAGCGCTGAGGGTACCCTCAATACTTGCTCCGATATTAACCGCACGTCAATCACGATCAATAATTGTAATCAGCTCCTCACGATCAATGGTCCGGTGATGGCAAACCAAGTGCAATTATGGCGTACAGCCGGATCGAGCAATAATGACAACTCTGGTGATCCAGCAGAGGTATTCAACCTTCGCCCAGATGCTTATTTGTGGGGAATTGCTCAGGGTGCGCAAAGTGGGCGTCTTGATACTGTCTACGAACACGAATTACCACCACGCTATTAGAGTATTTTACCTTGCTATTTCGCTCATGCTTTAGGTATAATGAGGGACAATATGGCATTACTAAAAGGCGTGGGCGACTTCTTTGCACTAGACATCGGAACAAATGCGGTACGCGTACTGCAACTTTCTTCGACAGGGCCCGACTCTTGGGCGCTTGAACACTTTGGCTACGCACCAATTGACGAACATACTTCTTCGAGTAATTCACCTGAAAGCCTTCGAAAACTAGGCGAAATTATCATGACTGCGGTTGGGCAGAGTGGTATCAAGTCAAAGAGTGTTGTCGTCGGTCTTCCTTCGAGTAAAACTTTCACGACGGTGATCGAATTGCCTGTGATGCCCGAAGCTGAACTAAAAAGTACGTTGAAGTACCAAATCGATCAGTACATCCCAATGGCGGCAAATGAAGCCAAGGTTGACTGGGCACTGCTTGGAACTTCTTTGCACGATCCAAAGATGCAAGAAGTCCTGCTCGCCAGCACAGCGAACGCTTATGCTGAAGAACGTCTCGAATTCATCGAAAGCCTTGGCCTTGATGTCATTGCTTCTGAACCAGATCCACTTGCGATGGTGCGCTCACTACTGCCTGCGGGCGTGCCTGACGCGCGTTTGATCATTGATGTTGGCGAACTCTCAACTGACCTCGCCCTGACCTTTGGTGATAGCCCACGACTCGTTCGCACCATCCCTATGGGAGTAAAATCACTCGTGAAGGCAGCCGTCCAGAATTTGAATGTCCAAGAAGACCAAGCTCGTCAATTTATTTTGAAGTTCGGACTGGCACCAGACCGTCTCGAAGGTCAAGTCTACCGCGCCGTTGAATCAACGCTTGAGAACTTTGCGACTGAACTGACAAAGTCGATTAAGTTTTTCCAAACTCGTTACCCAAGTACTCCTGTGGGCGGTATTTTACTATCTGGTAACGCCGCTATCATTCCATTATTCGGTGATTATGTGACAGCGAAGACTGGCGTTCCTTCAACGATTGCAAATCCGTGGCAAAAAGTCCGCGTTTCTCAATCCGATCAACAGCAGTTGATGAGCGTTGCTTCTGAATTTGCGACCGTTATTGGGTTGGCACAACGAAGGAATAAGAAGTAATGATTGAAATCAACCTTATCCCCGATGTAAAACAAGAGCTGATCAAAGCTCGTATGGTTCGTTCTGCCGTCGTATCGGGTGCGATTATTACGACCATTATTGCCTTGGCGATTGTTGCGGTCCTTGCGATCTATGTCTTCGGTGTGCAAACTGTTCGTAATGCGGTTGCCGACAGTTCAATCAAAGACGGAAGTACAAAGCTTGCATCCGTCCAAGATCTTTCAAAGATCTTGACGATTCAAAACCAGTTGACCAAGATCAACGCGTTAAACGACGCAAAACCAATCGACTCTCGTTCATTTGATATGCTACAAGCGATTATTCCGCCTGCACCAAACCAAGTACAGGTTTCAAGTCTCAAGATCGACACTGCAACACAGACGGTGACGCTCGATGGCCAAACGCCAAGCTATCCATCCCTCGAAGCTTTCAAGAAGACAATTGCAGCAGCCAATGTTCGCTACAAAGATACCAGTGGTGCGCAAATTGATGTTCCGCTTGCATCTGACCTTAGCCTGACGAATGTCAGCTACGGTGAAGACGCATCCGGCGCAAAGGTACTTCGATTTACCGTCAGCTTTACCTACGCGACTGAATTATTCGCCTCAACGATTACGAACCCGACGATTGTGCTGATTAACGGTGGAAACGTCACCGACTCGTACTTGGGTATTCCAAAGAGCATCTTCGTCGATCGCGCAACTGATGCAGGAGTAACCAACTAATGAAGCCAAATGACACAGCGCTCCGAAAGCGCACACAGATTTCAAAAGCAAACCGCACAATGTTCATTTGGATCGCGGCTGCTTCGGCCTTGGTTGGATTCGCTATCGTGATTGCTATATTCCTCGGACAAAAACTCGTCTTTAATGAGAAAGTACTGCTTCAAAAGAACAAGACGATTAGCGTGTTGAATGCAGATAACAAAGTCGTTGCTGACCTTAAGACGCAAGTACAGGTGCTTGATACCAATACCGACCTCGCCAGCGTAAAGGCGAATGATTCTGATCAGACGATTCAGGTAATCCTCGATGCACTGCCTTCAGACGCAAACTCTTTGGCACTTGGCGCATCACTCCAGAACAAGCTTCTTGCGGGCGTTGCAGGGCTGACGATTGAAAGCCTTCAAGTTGATCCAGTTGTTGGTATCGAATCTTTGACAAGCTCAACGGGGAGTGCGATCCCGACGAGTACAGCCGGCACGGGCACGGCGTCAGAGAGCCAAATTACCTTCCGCTTCGCAGTGAGTGGTAATCCTGACGCATTGAAGCAAGCGCTGACAAACCTCGAACGTTCTATCCGTACGATCGATATCACAAACCTTCAGATCGAAAACCAGGGTGCCTCACAGATCATGACCGTTCAAGGACGTGCTTTCTATGAGCCAGCGAAAAATGTAGTACTCTATGACAAGGTGGTGAAGCCATGAAACGAACCGATTTAGCAATGATTGTCTTGATCGCTGCCGTCAGCGTTGGTGTGGCGTACTTTGTGGCACACAGCTTGCTTGGTGGCATGACGCAAGCGGGCGTGAAGGTAAAGACGATTGACCCAATTACCAGCGTCGTGGAAACGCCAAACAAAGCAATCTTTAACTCTAATGCAATTAACCCTTCAGTTGAAGTGAACATTAACCAGAGCGACACGACAACCACGACTTCAGGTGCAACAACTGATACAACTGGAAGCACTCGCTAGGATCTCCTATGCCGCTGCTGACTGACGATATTCAAGAAAAACTGATCAAGCTCCTTGTCGAAGAGGGCTTGGTTACTTCTGCCGTCTTACAAAAGGCGCAGGCCGATTCAGCAACTGATAAAAAACCGCTATTTAGTCTTCTTTCAGAACAAGCGATTATTGATGATGAACTCTTAACCCATGCGATTGCACAAGTTTCAGGCGTGCCGTACGTGAATTTAACGAATACATTAATTGATCAGAATATTCTGACGTTGCTCCCTGAAGATATTGCCGAACGTTTCATGGCCGTGCCTCTTGCAGAGGTGCAAAATCGCCTTGCTGTTGCGATGATCGATGCAAATAACGTCCAGGCCGTTGATTACCTCGCAAACCGTATTCAGCGCCCTTTGAAGGTCTTTATGGCATCAGAAGCAGGTGTTCGTCACGTCCTTGACCAGTACCGAACCGACCTTTCGAGTGTCGACAAAGCAGCCGAAGTTTCTCAAGCTGAAGCAAAGGCCGAAGAGGCAAGCGATGTGAAGACAATCGTTCAAGATTCACCGATTAGCCAAGCCCTGAGTAAAATTCTTGAATATGCCGTTAAGTCTCGTGCCAGTGACGTTCACATTGAACCACTTGAGGGAAGTCTCAAGATTCGCGTGCGTGTTGACGGCGTGCTTCGTGAAATCATGCAACTTCCTAAGAGCATCGAGCCAGCCCTTGTCAGTCGTGTAAAAATTTTGTCCGAACTTAAAATTGACGAGCACCGCGTGCCTCAAGACGGTCAGTTTACGATCAAAATTTCGGGCAAAGAGGTCGACCTTCGTATTGCGATTAGCCCTGTTGTTTGGGGTGAGCAGATTGTCATTCGTTTGCTGGATAAGACGGGTAACTCATTTGACCTTCAGGACATGGGATACACAGGACGTGGTCTCCGTGTCGTGAAGCATGGTATCAAGCGTCCAAATGGCATGATCCTGACTTCTGGACCAACTGGTTCGGGTAAGTCGACCAGTCTCTACGCACTGATTAAAGAGATTAAAGACGATAGCGTGAATATTGTGACGCTTGAAGATCCTGTTGAGTACAAAATGGACGGTGTGAACCAGATTCAGGTGAACTCAGAAGTCGGACTGACCTTCGCGAACGGGCTTCGCTCAATCTTGCGTCAAGACCCTGATGTAGTCATGGTGGGGGAGATCCGTGACGCTGAAACCGCGGCGCTTGCTGTTCAGGCAGCCCTAACAGGACACCTTGTGTTCAGTACACTGCACACAAACAGCGCTGCCGGTGTGCTTCCACGTCTGCTTGATATGAATATTGAACCATTCCTTATTGCCAGTACCGTGAATACAATTATTGGTCAGCGGTTGGTGCGAAAAGTTTCAACCAAACGTGAAACGTATCAATCAAGTCCGATCGAAACACAGAACATTATGGCCACGATTGGTCACTTATTGCCAAAAACAAAAGAAGACGTCGCACGAGTCTCGCAAGATTTAGGCTACAAAGATCTTCCCCTCGCAGGCCAAAGCGCTTATACTTTGGTGAGAGGTATTGATACCCCTCAGACACCGCATGGCTATAGTGGTCGTGCCGGTATCTACGAAGTGATGGACGTCAATCAAGACATCCAAAAACTGATCGTCTCAAAAGCTTCAAGCTCAGAGATTCAACGATTAGCTGTGTCACAGGGTATGATTACGATGCGTCAGGACGGCTACTTGAAAGCACTGTCGGGCGTCACAACACTTGAAGAAGTGAATAGGGTAACGTCGGATACGGCCTAACAAAAGAGGAATGGTGGAGAACATATGAACAATCAACAATTAAGAATCGAAGTGTTACTCGAAGAAGTCGTACGCCGTAAAGCATCCGACCTTCACTTGCAGGTGGGCTTGCCGCCGATGCTTCGTATTGACGGGTCACTCGTGCCAATTGCTGGCTTTAATCCTCTGGATGAAGCAGGTGTAGAGACGCTTGTCTTCGCGATCCTTGACCAAGACCAGCGCCAGATCCTTCTGAAGGACAAAGAATTCGACTTTAGCTTTGCCTTCGGAACACTTGGTCGTTTCCGTGTGAACGCCTTTCACGAGCGCGGTAACCTTGCGGCTGCGCTTCGTTTGATTCCTAACGAAATTAAGTCAATCACCGAACTTGGCATGCCAAATGTTGTGCTCGGATTTGCTGACTTTCCACGTGGCCTCGTGTTGGTGACTGGGCCAACTGGATCTGGTAAGTCGACAACACTTGCCGCGCTGGTCGACAAGATCAACACTGAAAAATCGAACCACATTATTACTATTGAAGATCCGATTGAGTTTACACACAAATCAAAGAAGTCGGTTATCGTGCAACGTGAAGTTCACTATGATACCTACAGTTTCTCGGCCGCACTTCGTTCTGCGCTCCGCCAAGACCCAGATGTCGTCCTTATTGGTGAGATGCGTGATCTTGAAACCATTTCAGCGGCAATTACGATCGCGGAAACAGGGCACTTGGTCTTTGCGACACTGCACACCAACTCTGCCGCACAATCAATCGACCGCATGATCGACGTGTTCCCACCTCACCAACAGCCACAGATTCGTGCGCAACTTTCAAACATCTTGATGGCGATTGTGTCTCAGCGTCTCGTACCAGCTATCGGTGGCGGACGTGTCGTTGCTGCTGAAATCTTGATTGCGAACCCAGCGGTTCGTAATATTATCCGTGAAGGTAAAGCGCACCAACTTGACGCGATTATCCAAACCGGTGCTGACCAGGGTATGCAGACAATGGACCGCACGCTCGTCAGCCTTGTTCAAGCAGGAACAATCTCGTACGACAGTGCCCGTGAATTTGCCGTTGATCTAACAGAGTTCGAAAGACTCATGAGAGGCTAATTGCCCCAGTGAAAAAGTTTACGTATGAAGCCCGTGACCGAGCGACCAACAAGTTGGTCAAGGCCAGTCTTCAGGCTGAATCTGAAAGCGCGGCCGCTCAGCTTTTGGTGAAGCAGGGGTTTGTTCCACTTTCGATCAAAGAGCAGATCGGTGACGGCTCATTCCTCGCGAGGATTACGGGACGCATCACGACCAAGGACAAAGTGGTCTTCACGCGTCAGCTTGCGACCTTGATTGGTGCGGGACTTCCTCTTAGCCAAAGTCTCCACACGACAATGGAGCAAACACAAAACAAGCAGTTGCAGTCAGTCCTGCAGGAAATTGTTGGTGATGTCGAAGGCGGTAAGTCGCTTTCGATCTCATTCGCGAAGCACCCACAGGTCTTTGATGGCGTCTTTATCTCACTGGTTTCGGCAGGTGAACTTTCGGGTACGCTCGACGAGTCATTGCAACGTGTTGCGAACCAGCAAGAAAAAGATGCCGCTACAATGAGCAAGATTAAGGGCGCTTTAACATACCCGATCATTGTCTTGGTCGTGATTGGTGCTGTACTCGCGTTCATGTTGTTTACGGTGGTGCCACAAGTCGAGAAGCTCTACAAAGACCTTCATAAACAACTACCATTTCTCACCCAGATTATGGTGACGGCAGCCGATATTCTTGTGCACTGGTGGTGGATTGTGATCATCGTTGTCGGTGTGGCGATTTACTTTATCTCTCAGTTCCTAAGGACAGAGAATGGTATTCGCTTTAAAGATGAATTCAAGATTCGCGTTCCGATCTTTGGGAAAATGCTTCGAAAACTCTACATGGCGCGGTTTACTCGAACAGGACAAACGCTACTGGCAACCGGTGTCAGCATGCTTGATATGCTGAAGGTGACGTCAACTGCCGTGAACAACACAGTGATCTCAAAAAGCATCGATCGTGCTGCTGATAAGGTAAAGGGCGGTAAAGCGCTCTCTGTCGCACTTGAAGCTGAACCAATTATTATGTCCCTTGTGCCACAGATGATTAAGATCGGCGAACAATCTGGTCGCATCGATGAGATGCTCGGAAAGGTAGCGCAAGTCTACGAAGACGAGCTCGATGAGCAGATTAGAACGATTTCAACAGCTATCGAACCAATCCTGATGGTTGTGCTTGCGGTTGTCGCTGGGGGAATGGTAGGGGCTATCCTCTTACCGATCTATGGCTTGGTCAACGGGATCAATGTCTAAAATAGCTAGACAAACAGCCCTGTGTCGGATATATTAAACACAAGCAGTTATGCAGTAATTTAGTTCATTTGAAAGGTGGAAAAAATTCCTATGAACGTTCTCAGAAAAGACACATCATCAAAAGGGTTCACGATCATCGAAGTCGTGTTGGTCCTCGCGATTGCAGGACTTATCTTCCTGATGGTATTTATCGCCCTTCCTGCGCTACAGCGCAACCAGCGTGACACGCAACGTAAAAACGACATGGGTCGTCTTTCGAGCGCTATCGTTAACTACACGAACTCTAACCGTGGCGCGCTTCCAACAAACTACGGTACATTCGTCACGCAGTATCTTGTTGCTGGCGGTGACTCATTCATCGACCCAGCAGGCGCTACTAGTGCACAGGGAAGTACGACAACCACGTATGTCATGACCGCCAAAGACAACAGTGACCTGACTTCAGACTTCGCAACATCACAAAACGTGGTCTACTATACACCTGGATACGTCTGTGGTGACTCAAGTGCCAGTGTTACATCCGGTGGCAGCCGTAAGGTCGCCTTCCGTATGGTTCTTGAGAGCGGTGGTTATTACTGCGTAAATAACTAGGCCGACAGAACGCTTCGTCGATCTGCTATCATAAGTCTATGACCACTATCGTTATCATTATCGGGCTTGCACTATTCGGACTTGTTCTGGGAAGCTTCGCAGGAGCAACGGTATGGCGCTTTCGTGCACGACAACTCGTCGCTGATAAAAAGGCTGGCGAGCAGGTTGATCACAAAGAATTCTTGCAACTCAAAAAGCTCGCTAGCGAGAAGGTGTCGAAAGACCGTTCTCGCTGTTTGCATTGCGGGTACGAATTAAAATGGTTTGACCTCATTCCACTCGTGAGCTGGCTAAGCCTGAAGGGGCGTTGCCGTAGCTGTCACAAGCCCATCGGTCGCATGGAGCCACTCATTGAGTTGGGGACGGCCGTTTTCTTTGTCGCATCATTCCTTTTTTGGCCCGTTGAACTTGTTTCAAGCCTTCAAATCGCTATCTTTGTCATCTGGCTGGCTGCTGGGGTTGGCCTTGCGATCTTGTTCGCATACGACGCCAAGTGGTTCTTGCTACCCGATAAAGTGAACTTTGTCATTATTGGGCTGGGCCTTATTAGCGCGATTTTGACGATTATTGCCAGTCACGATGTCGTCGAGGCAATTCTGAGCGTCCTTGGATCCGTTGCGATTCTGAGTGGTATTTATTTTGTGCTGTATATCATCTCTAAAGGCCGCTGGATCGGCTTTGGGGATATAAAGTTAGGACTTGGGCTTGGATTACTGCTTGCTGACTGGAAATTGGCTATCATTGCGTTGTTCTTCGCAAACGTGATTGGCTGCCTCATCGTGATTCCATTGATGGTAACAGGGAAGTTGAAGCGTGACTCGCGTGTCCCATTCGGCCCGCTTCTGATTGCTGGAGCAGTCGTAACGAAACTCGTCGGCGTGACAATCGCTGAATTCTACACACTTAGTTTAATGTAGTCCTCTTTAGCGCTTACTTTAAAGAGGTCACACCGCTTATGCATATGCTATAATGACGACACATGGGCACACACTTTAAACGCGGCTTTACGATCATTGAAACCATGCTCGTCCTGGCTATTACAGGTGTCTTGATCGCGGGATTATTGATTGGAGTGGGGTCTTCAGTCAGTGCGCAACGCTACAAAGATTCTGTCGCTACTTTCAAGTCACTGTTGCAGGATCAATATTCTCAAGTGACAAACGTCAGCAACGATCGAAATTCAAACTGGACCTGTGGATCGACGGCAGATCCCGCGCAATCCAATGGGGGAATTGCCCCTGGGCAAAGTGATTGCGTACTTTTGGGACGCTATGTTTCTATCGTTGGCGGAAGTATCACACAGGCAGTCGTGGTTGGCTTTCAAAACTCCAAAACAGCGGGAGCCAGTGACATTGCGACAATTAAAGCCAACTACACGCTGGGTATCTCGACGAGCAGTATAGCAACGTCTAGTCTTGAATGGGGCGCACAGATTGCGTGGCCAGCTAAAGGGTCTGGTGCGAAAAAACCGACAATGCCGCGGTCGCTTGCGATGCTTATTTTGCGCTCACCTGATAGTGGAACGTCGTATACATTTACAAGCGATGACGTGAACGATATTATTGCCGTAAACTCAGCGACATTAAAAACGATGATGGTAGAAGATACGACGCAAGTTCCAGGACAACTACAGCGGACAATTTGTATTGATCCAAACGGTGTTGGGGTTCCTGAAATGCTCGCTGTGTATATTGGGCAAGCGGCTGACGGCCCAGGTTCGATTGAAACGAGATCATTCTCAACCATCACGAACAATGGTGGAGACTCGCAGTGTTAAAGCAACGCTCGGAACGAGGCGATACCCTCATCGAAGTCTTATTTGCGTTTAGTATTTTGAGTCTCGTGATCATCGGCGCGATGACGATCATGAATCAGGGAACGATCGCATCACAACGCGCGCTTGAGACGACCCTTGTTCGTCAGCAGGTTGATGCACAGGCAACGACACTACGATTCCTTCATGATGCTTACGTCGCGAAATTCCAAAATAACGGAACCTACGATATCAATACACCAGCTGGCCAGTGGTCGGTGATGAGTTCGAATATCTCTGCAACTGCTGCGTCGTCTTTTTCTAATGTTTCGACCTGTCCGTCGCCGCCAAGCGGAAGTTTTATCTTGGATGCGTCCAATGCGCAGTATGTAAACGGGTCGGCTGGACAGTTGGTGCCCGCCAGTACCTTTGCGCAGGTAACCTACGATGCCAACTCTGGCGCATTGAGCCAAGCTCAGGGAATTTGGATTGAAGCGATTCGTTCTCAAGCGAGTCCCGATGTTAATCAAAAGAATACACGCTATATCGACTTCCACATTGATGCTTGTTGGGAAAATCCAGGACAGGGACCACCGATGACGATTGGAACGATTGTGAGGTTATATGAACCACAAAGTTAAACAAGACGGATTCACCCTCATCGAGCTTTTACTGGCGATGACCTTTATTTCGGTGTTGCTTCTGACGATCGCGATGACGATTGTACAAATTGCAAACATTTACAACCGAGGTATTATCTTGAAAGAAGTGAACGCAACTTCGCGTGCACTCAGTGACGAACTTGATTCAGCGATGCGAAGCAGTAGCACGTTCTCGATTGATCCAGCCGCAAAGCGATACGTCACCAACGCATGGGGTGGCCGTATGTGTCTTGGGCAATACACCTATGTGTGGAATTATGGATCAGCCCTTGCTTCAGTGAACAGTAACCGAAACCAGTATTCAGGGCCGAATACGTCAGGTAACAGCGTCATCGATAGTAACGGCACGACTCGCTATGAGATTAGTTTCGTGAAAGCACCAGATAGTGGCGGTGCATACTGTGTTCCGGACGTGAACGGAAAATACGCGCCTATTAATCCAGTTGGTGCCGTTGAACTGCTCCGGTCGGGTGACCATAGTCTTGCCATTCATGCTTTTAGCATCGTTTCAAACTCGACCTCAAAAGATGCACTATCTGCCCAGCAACTCTACAAAATGACGTATACATTAGGAACCAGTGATTTGAACGCGCTCACCAGTGATCAAAGTGCCTGTAAACCGCCAAGTAGTAGTGGCTCAGACCTCAATTACTGTGCTGTTCAGCAGTTTACTCTTGTTCTTAGGGTAGTAAGTGGGGTTAACTAGAATGGTAATGCTTAATCGTCGCAAAGAGTCCGGAGCTGTTTCGCTATTTATTGTTGTATTTGCGATGCTTCTTATTACGGTAGTAACACTGAGCTTCCTCCGTATTATGATTAGTGATCAACAACAAGCGTCGGTTAACGACCTTTCAAAGAGTGCGTTAGACTCAGCTCAAGCAGGTGTTGAGGACGGTAAGCGTGCCCTTATTTACTATCGTACTATTTGCGCAACGGGTGATGTCGCTGGCTGTACTGCTGCTCAGAATACGATTAATTCGACGACTTGTAACCAGGGCCTGAAAGATGTCGTCGATGTGACGAATAACAAAGAAGTACCGGTGCAACAATCTCAGTCGGCAAATGACGTGCAATTGAACCAGGCCTATACCTGCGTAAAGATGCAACTTAATACCGATGATTATCTTGGAACACTCGAAGCAAATAGTTCAAAGATTATCCCGCTCATTAGCACGGATAATTTCACGAGCGTTGAGTTGCAGTGGTTTACGACTGACGACTTCGGGACGACAGGAACCAGCGTTGACCTTCAGGCAACGCCTCCACAAAGCGATGGTGGGGGAACGAACCAGCAAATCTGGCCACTGCTTGCGCAATCAAGTTGGCCAACGACTCGTCCATCGGTAATGCGAACTCAAATGATGCAGTTTGGCACCGGCTTCACGCTTGCTAACTTTGACGGCACAAACGACGGCACGAGCGATGCGAATACGTTGTTCTTGTACCCTATTGGCGTCTCAGGCACGGTGAGTAACATTCAGGACACCTACGCCTTCGCAGATCGCGACACACGGCTAACCGCCACAGGAACGCCACTCGGCACACACTGTACAGGTAAGTTAAGCGGAGGAGGCTACGCGTGTAGTGTGATCTTGAACTTACCAACGCCTGCTGGAAATACGCCCGGGGACCTGACGCGAACGGCCTACCTGCGATTAACCGCCCTCTACAAAACAACGCACTTCCGTATCTCACTAGTTGGAACAAAGTTCAAGGGCGTCCAGCCGAGTATCGACTCAACTGGTCGTGCCAATGACCAATATCGTCGTGTTGAAGACCGTGTTGACCTCGTTAATACCAACTTCCCATTCCCAGAAGCTGCGCTTGATGTGTCAGGTAACCTTTGTAAGAACTTCCTTGTGACTGATACCTCAAACACGATTCCTGCCGACCAATCAACCTGTCAATAGGTAGTTTAGGCGTCGCCAGATTCGCTGTGGAACTTTTCGTAGACCTCGCGGAGGTGTTCGTCTGTCACGTGGGTATAGACTTGCGTCGTACTAATGTTGCTGTGTCCGAGCATGCTTTGAACGCTGCGGATATCAGCACCGTTCATCAAGAGATCAGTCGCAAAACTATGGCGCATCGTGTGCGGACTGACATGTTTGGTGATGCCGGCAAGGAGTGCGTATTTTGATACCATCCGCTGCACACTGCGTGCAGTGAGACGGCGGTAATCACCACTGGTATTTGCCTCAACGTTTTTGCTGTAACTAATAAATAGGGGAGCAAGGCTATCTTGGCGCGCATCAAGATAACGATCCACCCAGCTGGCGGCCGCTTCGCTAATAAAGACAGGACGGTCTTTTTGGCCTTTTCCACGCACCATAAACTCGCGTCGTTTTGTGTTGACATGGTCACGGTTCAAATTGATAAGTTCGGAGACACGCAGGCCACTCGAGAAAAGCAGTTCAACGATTGCTCGATCGCGCAGGCCGGCCTCTGATTCGATCTCGATGCCCGAGATAAGGCGCTCGACTTCATCGTAATGAAGGAAGGTAACTTGTTTTCGAGACACCTTCGGGAGGACGATCTTGTTTGGTGCCAATGATTGGATATCTCGTTGAGACAGGTATCCGAGGAAGCCACGCAGGGCAATCAGGTGGTAGGATTGGGTGATAGTTGCCAGGTCATCATCGGCCGCGTTCTTGTAACGATTCAGCCAGAGGCGGTACTTACGAATAATTTCAGACGTAATGTTTTCAACTTTAATGTCTTCGGTAAATTCAACGAACCGCTCAAGGTATAAGCGATAATTTTCGGCTGTCTTTGCAGAACGACCGCCTTCTACCTCGAGGTGTTCGATATAGTCGAGGATTAATTCGGACATATACATATATTAAGCATAGCCTAAAAGAGGCAGGGACGATACAATAGATCGTATGCTAACACTACTTCAAACCATTATTCTCGGACTCATTCAAGGCTTTACGGAATTCATTCCAGTCAGCAGTTCCGGTCACTTAGTACTTGCACAGGTCCTTATGTCGGGTGCATCTGATCACTATTTGGTGGAGTTCCTTGACCTAGGAACGACGCTGGCGCTGATTATCTACTTCCGTAAGAAAATTTATGAAATTCTGCGAAATATTTTTATTGAACGCAACGTTCGCCTGACACGAAACCTTTTGCTGACGGCCATTCCTGCGGGAATAGTAGGGTACTTATTATCGGATTTCCTTAATAGTTCATGGATCTTCGGTTCAGTCGTTGTCGTTGCGATCGGACTGATTGTTGTGGGTGTGGTTATGATCGTTCTCGAGAAGTTGCCAAAAGCAAAACCAGTCGACAACGGAGAAGCTTTGAAAGCGAAGACCGCATTTGCTATCGGTATCGTACAAGTTTTGGCGTTAATTCCTGGCGTGTCACGCTCTGGCTCAACGATTATTGCTGGGCGTTTGGCTGGGCTAAGCGCGAAGGAAGCAGCCGAATATAGCTTCCTGGCGTCACTGCCTATTATGCTTGGTGTATCTTTGAAACTATTCGCTGGTCACACTGAACGTGCGTATCTACTGTCACACCTCTCTACGGTACTGGTCAGTAACATTTTTGCCTTCATTGCCGGTATGATTGCCGTAACCTTTATGCTCAGCTATTTGAAGCGACATAGTTTGGCCGTCTTCGGATGGTACCGCGTTGCACTGGGTGTGGTCGTGCTCGCCGCAGTACTTCTGGTACAATAAGACCCATACAACACTACTAATTTCAGACAGGGAGACCCACTATGACAAAAAATAATCTTATTGAACGCACGCTTGTTCTTTACAAACCTGACGCAATCCAACGTGGTGTTGTAGGTGAGATTTTAACTCGTTTCGAACGAGTCGGCCTCAAGATTATCGGAACAAAGATGATCTTCCCAGACCGCGACCACTACTACAAACATTACGAAGAGATCGGGCAAGTCATTACTCGTCGTGGCGAAAAAGTATTCAATAACAATCTTGAGATCATGATCGCTGGCCCCGTCATCGCTATGGTGCTTGAAGGTATCGAAGCTGTTGAGCTCGTTCGCAAGCTTGTTGGTTCGACCGAGCCAAAGTCATCTGCACCAGGGACGATTCGTGGCGATTTCTCACATATGAGCTATGGCTACGGTGACTCAGAAGACAAGGCGATTCCTAACTTGATTCACGCATCCGGCGACCTTTCAGATGCACAGCAAGAGATTCCGCACTGGTTCTCTGACGACGAGTTGTTCGACTACAGCGTCTTGAACGAAAAGTTTACACGCTAATACTTCGGCCTCATCTGTTAAAATGATGAGTACGCCCCGGTAGCTCAACTGGATAGAGTAGATCCGTCCTAAGGATATGGTTGTAGGTTCGACTCCTGCCCGGGGTACCAAGAAATTATGAGAGACTCCTGCTGGAGTCTTTCTGCTTATGCTACTATTGAGACATGGTAAAAAAATCTCTAAAAGTACTCTCGAAGCAGCAACACCTCAAACGGCACAAGCAACACAAGATTCTCATTCGTGCGATTCTCTTTTTCTTCGTCGTCTTATTAGCGACACTTGGTGTCTTAACGATTGCTGTCAGGGCTAATAACGACGCTCGGCTGTATCGCATTAATCAAATCTATGCGAGTTTAGGCATTGATACTAACGATAAGTATATCTTGCAGAGACAGAACGTTTTTGGCGACAAGCGCGTTTACTCTTATGATAAAGGTCGAACTTACTCATCTGAAAAAGATTATATCCGTGCGGCCAGCGTTGATGCGACCGCCAAAGAACTCGATACGGCCGTGAAAGCAGCGGGCTTTAGCTTCATCGGTCAGCCGTATGCGGGCAGTACCGAGACTCAATACCACTACAAGTCTGCGAAGGGTGAATATGTTCGTATCACGGTGACGAGCAAACTACGAGATGACGCGTTTCAGAATTCGCTCCTCATGGATGGTAAATTCAGTGACGCTGATTTCAAGATCGATCCAAACGCTGGCCCGTCGAACGTTGTGATCAAGGTTAATCTCGACGACAACAACGAATAAATACTGTATTATAAACTACAGTTATGGCAGAAGAAGATATAGAGCCAGCGAAGCTTGATTTTGAGGGTCAACGACCGGGTGAGAAGGTGTTGTTCGTCTTTCGTCGGCACATTATTGCGATGCGGAAGGGTTTTTGGCTTTTGCTTGCTCCACTGGCGATTACTGCAATCCCGCCCCTTATCTGGCAGAATAATCTTGAACTCTTTTGGCTTCCCGTTGGGGGATTGGCGCTTGGACTGTTGTTTTTCTTCTACCACTACGTCATGTGGTACTTTACGATTTACCTGGTAACGAACCAACGAATTCGACAGGTAACCCAAAAGGGGATCTTCGGCAAGGACGTTGTCGAGCTACGACTGTCAAAGATCCAAAACATAAGCTATAATATACCTGGCTTCACTGGCGAAATTCTAGGGTTTGGGACCATTGTCATTCAGACATTCGTAGGGGACTTGGTAATTCGAAATGTCGAACATCCGGACAAGACCTACAATAAGTTACAGAACGCCGTTGCTAATGCAGTCGAACAACAAGGAGATCATGAAGAAGTTACTGAATAAGATACGCCGTAAGAAACCCACTCTCCCAGAGTCGGCTCGTATCACCACCGAAACTATTGCGGAGCATCGCGAACGAATCCTCGCTGGAGGACGTCGTTTTAAGTACCCCGTGCAATATGCTCGCCACAAACTGGTATTTAACGCCATTATTATTACCGTTGCAACCCTTATTGTTTTGATTGGTGTTGGGTACTGGCAACTCTATCCTGCCCAGAACACGAGTGACTTTATGTACCGCGTGACTCGCGTCCTTCCTCTCCCTGTTGCCTCAATCGACGGCCAAAAAGTCCTATATAGCGACTACCTTATGAAGTACCGCAGTTCAATTCATTACCTCGAGACAAAAGAGCGCGTCAACCTCAGTACACCAGACGGCAAGCGCCAGTCTGACTTCGTCAAACAACAGGCGATGGAAGACTCGTTGGCTGATGCGTATGCAATCAAGCTCGCAAAAGAACATAACGTGACCGTTACCGACGCTGAACTGCAGGCGTTCTTAAAACAACAACGCAGTTCAACGGATGGAGAAGTGACTCAATCAACTTACGATGCGGTGATCCTCGATTACTATGGCTGGTCTCCCGATGAGTACCAACACGCGATGCAGACAAAATTACTACGTCAAAAAGTAGCCTTTGCTGTTGATGATCAAGCCACTGCTATCTCTGATACCGTCGGTAAGACCATTACGGCAGGGAACACCGACCTTAAAAGCGTTGCTGATACAGTTAATGCGACTTCCAAAGTCCAAGTCGTCTACGGAGCGCTCGGCTGGGTACCGAAGACCAACCAAGACGGTGGCCTTGCGGCAACAGCGGCAAAACTCCAAAAAGGCGCTATCTCAACTGTTATAAAATCGACAACGGGTGAAGGATACTACTATATCAAGCTTCTCGACATCAACGACACTCAAGTGAACTACGAATACGTTCACATCCCGTTGACCGTCTTTGAAAAAGACCTCACGGCAGCGACGACTCAGAGTAAAGTGGTGAAATACATTACTATTCCTGAAGTTGCGACACCAACTAACCAATAGGAGGATACATTATGTTTACACTACCCGAATTAGGATATGCATATGACGCACTTGGTGAAAATATTAGTGCAGCCATTATGCAGTTGCACCACGATAAGCACCATCAAACCTATGTTGATAAGTTGAACGCAGCGCTTGCGACTCATCCTGAACTAGGGGACAAGACAATTGTTGAACTTATTAGCAATCTTGATGCCGTGCCTGAAGATATCCGAGGCGCTGTTCGTAATCACGGCGGCGGCCACTACAATCACAGCTTGTTCTGGAAGGTTATGTCACCAAACGGTGGCGGTGAACCAACTGGCGTACTCCTTGACGGTATCGTTGCAAAGTACGGCAGTTATCAAGCATTCACGGATGAATTCACCACCAAAGCTTTGGCTGTTTTTGGAAGTGGCTGGGCATGGCTCCAACCTGATCTTTCAATTGTGACCACCGCGAATCAAGACGTACCCCTTATGAACGGACAGCCCGAGCCACTTATGGGGCTCGATGTCTGGGAGCACGCCTACTACTTGGACTACAAAAACAAACGTGATGAGTATGTGAAGGCTTTTTGGAACGTCGTTGACTGGAACTTTGCCGCAGAGCGTTATGAACAACATCTACGAGATTAATACTCCGATCTTTCTGCGTGAAGTTAGCCTTCGGACTGGCCATGTCGTCACGCTTGCAGATATCCCTGAACAGGAATGGGATGCGATTGCTCATCCTAGTATCGATACAGTCTGGTTTATGGGTGTATGGAAACGAAGCCCGATTGCGCGCGAAATGGCGAAGGACGAGGAGTGGCTAAAAGAAGCTCTGCCCGATATGAAAGACGAAGACCTTTTGGGATCGGCCTATAGCATTCAGGAGTATGTTGTTGATGAATCGTTGGGTGGAAACGATGGGTTGGCCGTTGCTCGTGAGGCTTTAAAACAACGAGGGATCAAGATCATTGTCGATTACGTGCCGAATCATGTCGGCATTGATCATCACTGGGTGATTGAACACCCAGATTATTTTCTTTCCGGTACTGAACACGAATTAAAACGACACCCCGAAGCATTTGTTCACACTCCTAGCGGTATCTTCGCAAAAGGGAAAGACCCCAATTTTGAACCATGGTCCGATGTGTTGCAGCTGAACGCATTCTCACCTGGCTTTAGGCAAGAAGTCGTAGGGACTCTGCAGTATATTGCGAGCATCGCCGACGGCGTCCGTTGCGATATGGCGATGTTGATGATGAATACTATTTTTAAAGACACGTGGAAACACAGAGTAGGCGATATCCCTGAAACTGAATACTGGCCACACATTATTACCGCCGTTCGTGAGGTTCGTCCAGATTTTCTTTTCCTTGCTGAGGTGTACTGGGACAAGCAACAAGATCTCCTGGATCAGGGCTTCGACCTTTGTTACGACAAAGACTTGTATGATCATCTGTTGCACGGTTCACTGCATAAAATAAGAGAACACCTTGAACGTCCCGTTGAGTACCAAAATCATTTGCTACGTTTTCTTGAGAACCATGATGAGGAACGAGCTGCGCACGAATTCCCACTCGAAAAGCATAAAGCGGCTGCCGTTGTGACAATGACATTGCCTGGCTCGCATCTGTATCACGATGGTGAGCGAGAAGGTCGAAAGATCCGTATTCCAGTACATCTTGGCAGACGAGCAGACGAAGTGCCAAATGAGATGCTCATCAATTTCTACGACAAGTTACAAAGTTTTGTTCAGTCGAAAGACCTTGAACACAAGAAATGGCAGCTGACTCCAGTAAAGTCCCGATTATTGCACCGTGAGTCTCGGCATGTGATTGCGTGGACGTGGAGTAACCAAGAGAGCCAGTGTACGGTATTCGTTAACTATAGCCACGAAAAGGCTGTTGTGCGATCTGATATCGATGTGAAACGAGTCTCAAGAGTGACTGATATTATCAAAGGTGACGTTGCTCTCGATGAGTACATTACTGGTTCACGGATGAAGCTTGGTGCGTGGCAACACGTCGTGATTGAACAACAAAAGACAAACTAGGCTTCGAGTGGTTTGGGGGCGGGTGCGTCGAGTTCACTTTTTGGTGCAAGCTCAACTATTTTTCCTGTCACGTCCCAGTTGTCTTCTTGGCCCGCAAAGTCGGCAGCTAAGCCAAAGTAGCGAGTCTGTCCATCGGCGCTGGTCACTTTAATGATGCCAGCGTGGACACCAGCTTCACCGAACTTTGTATCGTCGTCCCATTTGGCGTCAAGAATATCAGGATTATTTACGAGTTGTCCCCAATCGCCACTCACGAGAATTTGCGGGTCACTTATGGAAGGTTCAGCCCACTGAGGAACTTTTGTTTCTGGGTCGACAGCGAGTGTACTAACTGCGTGACCTTCAGTTGGGTTTACATAGATACCGGTGAACCCGGCTGAAGATTGCGTGACGGTAAATATAAAGCCGGCTTCATCGACGAGGGTGTGGGCTTCGTCTTTGTATGTAGCGCCACCTTCCGGTTGTTCAATGCGGCCAAGGTGAACGCCATTGATCGGAATCGAGAGACCGGCTTCTAGCGGTGTCCATGATTCAATGGAAGTTTGTTTTTCAGGTGGAGTTGGGATAAGTTCGCTCATACCATTACCTTACGACTGGTTTTGTCATGACAGCATCGAGACCTGCACCAAGTCCGTACAGGTCTGTAATATCCTGTATCGTATAGCCTTGTGCTTCGAGGAATGACACCATTTCTTGGTTGGTAACTTTTGTATCGATAGTGAATTCTTCGATGTCGGGGAAATCGTTTTGAACCGCTTCAACCTCGGCGTTACGAAGTAGGAATGCGCCGACGTAGCGACCGCGGGCATCAGAACTAACTGATATATTACGGATTTCGAGTGTTTGCGGTTGATCAGCTTGTCGCTGATAGATAACAGTTCCGACGGCATCTCGTCCCATGTAGGCAGCCATTACTCGTTTTGTTCCAGATGCGATTTGCGCCTCCGTTTTATCAAGCCAAGCGCTGTGATTCGGGTAGTCTTGTGCGGTAGGGATCCACAGTCTTGGTTGCCGTAAGACATCAACGATATCCGCTACGTCAGTAGAGGAGTGCTCGTTGGTGAATCGAAACTCTTTCATGAATAAAAATAATACCATAAAAATGGTATTATGTAAATGATTTCTTGGCGGGCCGTAGCGGAACCGGTATGGGACTATTTTGTTTAAATAGACTTGCCTAAAGACCAAACAAAAAGCTATTCTTAATCGAAACGTTTTCTCTCTAATGGATTGAGGATTAACCAGGACTTCTGGCGTTTTTGCATGACACCTCGAAAGGGTGATTCGATTGAGAAAAAGATTGGCAAGATTTTTCGCGGGATTGAGTGCGATGGCATTCGTTTTTGCAGGAATAGTGTTCGCAGTACCCGCCCAAGCGTCCTCGATTGGTGATATTCTATCTCCATACGGCGCCAGTCAGGGGGTCTGTGTTTACGAGGGTTATAGTAGTGGCACACATACTGGCACCTCGCAATACGGCCTAGACCTTGTTACGGGCAACTGTAGCTCCACTTCGGCTGGTGGCCTTGCAGTGTACGCACCGCTCGCAGGAACGGTTGCTTACACACCAGGTGCAACCGGCGATCTATGTATTAACGTCGCAGGCAGTAGGAGTATTACACTCACGCACATCGCCACTTCGCTTACCAGTGGAGCATCAGTAGCTGCGGGGCAGTTGGTTGGCGCTGTTGGCACTGCCGGCTCATACGGAAACAACGGTGTGGCTCATGTGCATTTCCAAATATGGTCTGCAGTAAATTGCTGGAACAACTCCAAGGTTCCGTTTGATACGGCTGACAGTGCACGCATCTGTGGAGCACCCGACATGACGGCCACGGGCGGGACTGGAACTAATGGGGTATGGAGTGGAACGGTCTTTGTTGGCACGAGCTGCTCTGTTCATCTAGCGTATGGTGACTATAACAACGACGGAACGACCGACATGGTTGTGTTTAGGCCATCGGACGGAGGTTGGCACATCAGGGGGGTTACTGACTTCGTCTATGGCCAGTCTGGTGATATTCCCGTTCCAGGTGACTACGACGGTAACGGCACGATCGAAGCCGCCGTGTATCGCCCTAGTACTAACTACTGGTATGTGAGGGGTGGAGCTTCTATTCAGTATGGCCAGTCTGGTGATATTCCCGTTCCAGGTGACTACAATAATGATGGCACAACCGACATAGCTGTGTTCAGGCCTAGTGACGGAAGTTGGCATATACGCCTAATAGGAGACTTCGTCTATGGCCAGTCTGGTGATATTCCCGTTCCAGGTGACTACGACGGTAACGGCACGATCGAAGCCGCCGTGTATCGCCCTAGTACTAACTACTGGTATGTGAGGGGTGGAGTGTCGGTGCAATATGGACAGGCATCCGATGTGGTAGTTCCGGCGGATTATGACGGTAACGGCACAACTGATGTCGCTGTCTTTAGGCCCTCCGATGGTGGATGGCACATACGTAATGTTGGCGACTTCAGTTATGGTCAGTCTGGAGACATTCCGATGGTTGGTGACTACGACGGTAACGGCACGATCGAAGCCGCCGTGTATCGCCCTAGTACTAACTACTGGTATGTCCGCGGAGGGATCTCTGCGCAATACGGCCAATCTGGTGATATTCCCGTGTCTGTCTTTATCGATAAGTAGAACGGAGAGTTTCTAAATAATTTAGGGGGCGTATCGTAAGCCAGCGATGCGCCCCCCATTAAATTCATTGAAAACAAAAACTCCCTCAGGAGTTTCTTTGATAATTGCTTGGCGGGCCCGACCGGATTCGAACCGGCGATCTTCTCCGTGACAGGGAGACGTGATAGGCCAGCTTCACTACGAGCCCTCGCATGTGAGTCTTTGGCCAAGACTCTAAGGATTTTAGCAGTTTTTGCCCCTTATAGCAACCTCTGTCGACTTCATTTATTTTCACTGTATCTGATGCTATAATGGCAGGAGCAAATATCGTACGTGCCGTTGTAGCTCAGTTGGTAGAGCGGCGCTTTCGTAAAGCGTAGGTCTCCGGTTCGATCCCGGACAACGGCTCCACATTAATATGCTAAGCAACACCATTAAACAATCATTCAAAGAACTTATCACGAACCGTTACCTCACGGTTCTAAGTGTCGTGACCGTACTTTTGGCACTGGCATTTGTGGCATATATCGTATTGAGCGTTCACGCTAGTGAGCTACAGCTTGTCACGCACTACACAGCCTATGGGGTGACACACCTCTATCGAAGTCAGTGGTACTACTTATTCACCTTCGGAGGACTTGCACTATTGGTGGCTTTTTTGCATGTGACGATTGCGATTAAACTGTATGTAACAAAGGGACACCCGCTGGCGATTATGTTTGCGTGGATGGGCATCGGGATAATTATCTTTGCATGGGTGACTGCATTCTCAATTATTAACGTATGGTCACCAGTTTAAATAGATGATCGATCTTGAAATTCCGCTAGGGAAGCGAACTCCTCAATATCGTTTTTTTGAGATGGTCCCCGCACTTCTGAGTTACGGCGCATTGATTCTTTTAATCGTTCTATCGCTTGTTTCACCGCTTTTTGCAGCAGTCTATTTAATGCTGATCATTGTGACCCTCCTCGTGAAGGCGGTGGGGATTGCGTACCACACTATTGGGGGTCGTAACGCCCTCGAGAAAGCGCAGAAACTAAACTGGCAAGAACGTCTCGAGGATTTCGAGAATCCAGTCGAATCGTATGCGCTTCGATCTGCGAGTCGCTCAAAAGCATTTGGGATGAAGGCGCACATCGAGAATCTTCGCCTTGCTGCTGCCGATCCTGCGGCTTTCCCGAAGCCATCCGAATTGTATAATCTCGTTATTGTCGCAGCTTATAACGAAGGGTACGAAGTGATTGAACCAACCATTCAGTCCATCCTTGCGACAACATATGACAAATCACACCTTATCGTTGCCTTGGCATACGAAGAACGAGGCGGTGTAGAGATCGAAAAGACTGCCTTACGCCTGCAAAAGCAATTTGCTTCAAAATTTGTTGATTTCGTCCTCGTCAAACACCCTCGAGACCTTCCTAATGAAGTCGTCGGGAAAGGTGGCAATATTACGTTTGCTGGTAAGCGCATGCAAAAATGGCTCGACGAGAAGGGAATTGAGTACAAAAACGTCCTCGTGACGACTCTCGACTCTGATAATCGCCCGCATAGCGTGTATTTCGACTATGCGACATATGAGTTTGTCGTCCATGAAGATCGCAAACACCTGGCATTCCAACCAATTTCACTGTTCTTGAACAACATTTGGGACGTACCGGCACCAATGCGTGTTGTTGCCACGGGTAACTCGTTCTGGAACATCATTAGTTCAATGCGCCCGCACGCCCTCCGTAACTTTGCATCTCACTCGCAACCGATGGAAGCGCTGGTAGAGATGGATTTCTGGAGTACGCGCACCATTGTGGAAGATGGCCACCAATATTGGCGCAGTTATTTCTATTTTAACGGTAATTACGACGTGATACCTCTGTTTGTACCGATTTACCAGGATGCCGTTCTCGATGTGACATACCGAAAGACCCTAAAGGCGCAATTTATTCAGCTTCGTCGCTGGGCCTACGGTGCCTCTGACGTCCCATACGTCGCAACTCGTGTATTTACGCGTGACAGGAACGTACCGTTCTTAGCGGGGCTCTCACGGCTTATTAGGCTTATTGACGGGCACCTTACCCTGGCAGTGGTCACTATATTGGTGACACTGGGCGGTTGGGTGCCGTTATTCATTAACCAACAGGCTTATCATGACGTTGTTGCGCACCAACTACCGGATGTCATTAGCGTGATTCAGAGGATTGCACTGGTTGGCCTCTTTATCACCGTATTCTTGTCTTTGAAGATGTTGCCAGCTCGCCCAGAGCGCTACAAACGTACGCGTAGCATCGGTATGGTGTTGCAGTGGTTCCTTATGCCAGTCACGGCTATCTGTTACAGCGCGTCGGCCGCCTTGTATTCACAAACACGACTACTGTTTGGTCGTTACCTGACGAAGTTTGACGTCACAACCAAAGCTACGTATGCAACCTCTAAGGCGGTGCAGCAGAAGAAGGTGGATAAAGCGGTCTAGTCATCCGTAGAACTAACGGGTGATCTACCTTTATCTTAGACCTCAAATCTTAAAACAACATAAAAGACCTTCGTTTTACCGAAGGTCTTTTGGATTGAAGACGAGTCTATCGTTTAGATCGTACGAATACGAACTTCACGCTTGATCTCTTGGAGGGTCTTATCGTACTCGAAACCGAGTGAAAAGCGTTCAAGAGCTGATGGATTGTGGTTGGTCTCAATCTGTTGTTTCTTAACCATGCACTCATTGTAGCATAAAGGGTATGGAATGTCAATGGTACAGGCATCCACGTGAAATACCGCCTGTGATATATCATTTACGACCTGGTGAGAAATAGGGTGGTGGAAAAGTGTTGCAACCTGTGGGGAAAACAAAAACCGCCCCCGTTATAGGGACGGTTTAATCATGATTTTGGTGGGTCCTAGAGGATTCGAACCTCTCACCTCCTCAACGTCAATGAGGCGCTCTAGCCAAATGAGCTAAGGACCCACAACCAGCCAAAGCTGTGCTGTAAAGCTTTATAATCTTACCAGAATAGGGGTCAGGAATCAATAATACCTTGGTCGTGCTATAATTAACGACAGAGTGATGACGAGGCCCAACCATCTTCCGAACTCCGTCGGTGTGAGACGTACGTAACGTCCCTCATGAGTAAAAGTCCGGTGGAACCGTCTGACGACAAACGTTGGACCCGAGACATACGATATATAGCTTTCATCCTGCACGCAGGTGGCGAACCTAATTATCGTATGTTTTTTTATTTCAATTTAATCTTTAAACAGGAGAATAGTATATGAACGACGAACAATTACACGCAATGCGCCATAGCCTGGCACACATTACCGCTGCAGCGGTACAACGTATTTGGCCAGATGCGAAGTTTGGCGTCGGTCCAGTGGTCGAAAACGGCTTCTATTACGATATCGACCTTGGTGAACGCAAAATCTCAGAGGCAAACTTTGCCAAGATTGAGAAGGAAATGCGCGGGATCATTAGTTATGGCGACGATTTCGAACGGTTTGAGATGCCGATTGACCAGGCGATTGATTGGGCGCGTCAGAACAACCAGCCGTATAAAGAAGAACTTTTGAACGATTTGAAGCGTTCAGGCACGACGATTGCCAAGGATCTTGACGCGAATGAGCTGGGGCTTGCTACGGAAGGTGATGCAGCTGTTGAAACGGTGTCGTTTTACAAGAATGGTAACTTTGTCGATCTCTGTCGTGGTCCTCACGTCGCGAACACCAAGGACGTGGGTGCATTTAAGCTCCTCCGTGTCGCTGGAGCCTACTGGCGCGGTAACGAGAAGAATCCTCAGATGCAACGCCTCTACGGGGTCGCATTTGCAACGCAGGAAGAACTCGATCAATACCTCGAACGCCTCGAACAGGCAAAGCTTCGTGATCACCGAAAATTGGGCAAGGAATTAGATCTGTATACGATCTCGAACCTTGTTGGTCCTGGCTTACCACTGTTTACCCCTCGTGGGACAGTGCTTCGGGACATTATGAGCACCTATTCGAACCAGCTCCGTCAGCGCTACGGCTTCCAAAAGGTCTTTACGCCACACATTACAAAGAAGGAACTGTACGAGACGTCAGGTCACTGGGCGAAATTCGGCGATGAACTGTTCCTTGTTACCAGCCAAGAGACCAGCGATAACTTCGCGTTAAAGCCGATGAACTGCCCGCATCATACACAGATCTACGTATCACAGCCTCGCAGCTACAAAGATATGCCAATTCGTTACCTCGAAACGACAACTGATTACCGTGACGAGAAAACAGGGGAACTCGGCGGACTCAACCGTGTTCGTTCATTGACTCAAGACGATAGCCACGTATTTGCACGTCCTGATCAGATCGAGCAAGAGATCCACAACCTGCTTTCGAGTGCTCGTGAATTGTACGACACGATTGGCATGAAGCTCCGTGTCCGTTTATCGTACCGTGATGATGGCGAAGGCTATCTCGGGGAAATGGCACTCTGGGAGACAGCACAAGCGCAGCTGAAGAACGCGGTGATTGCCAACGAACTCGAATATTTCGAGCAAGAGGGTGAAGCGGCTTTCTATGGTCCAAAGATCGACTTCATGGCGACTGACGCTATCGGCCGTGAGCACCAGGTGGCGACGGTCCAACTGGATTTCGTGCAACCTGAGCGATTTGGTCTGACCTACACGGATCAAGAAGGAAAAGACGCGCAACCAGTGATGATCCACTGTGCGTTACTTGGCTCGATCGAGCGCTTCCTTAGCGTCTTCATCGAGCATACGGGCGGCTGGTTCCCACTGTGGGCTGCGCCAGAGCAGATCCGTATCCTCACGATCAACGATCAAGTGTTGCCCTATGTTGATGAGATCAAGGCGGTCCTTTCAAGCGTTGTATTAGATAAGCCAGTGAAGTTCAACGAACTCCGCTTTACCGTCGATGATCGCAACGAATCACTCGGTAAAAAAATCCGCGAAGCCACTAACTGGAAGATTCCAGTCCAGCTCATTGTTGGTCCACAAGACCAAGAGTCTCGCCAGGTGAGCGTGCGAACACAGGCTGGTGAAGAGAAGGTTTCTCTCGACGCACTTGCTGACTATTTGAAGGCATTGTAGTGGTACGAAAACTCCGCATTGGCATCGACATCGATGACACACTGATTAACACTGTTGATACAGTGACTACTCTTGGTAACGAGCAATACGGAACGGTGTTGACTCGTGATGATTGGTTTAACGTTACGCCTGAAGCGATCGCAAGATGGGGGATGAAAACAGGTAGTGAAGTATCTGACCGTGTTCACGAACTCATGACTCACGAAGACTATATTGAGCGAGTTGTAGGGATTAAAGGAGCTAAAGAGGTGCTTGATCATCTGACCACTGAAGGTCATGAGCTTTTCGCAGTGACGAGTCGCCCTGATTATATTCGTGATCAAACGATTCAAGAACTTGAGCAGTGTTTTCCGGGATTATTTAGCGATAAAACACTCTTTATGATCAACGCTTTCTCGGCTGATCCTGCTGTTGCACGAGCAACAAAGTTTGGTGTGGCCGAACAACTTGGACTGACTCATTTTATCGATGACTTGTTGATCCATGCGAACGCGGTCAGCGACGGTGGTATCAAAACGATTCTTTTTAGTGATAACTATCTGTGGAACCAGGGGCCGGAGCACGAAGGAGTGATTCGATTGGGGAGCTGGAAAGATATAGGAGCCTATCTCGATGGCGAAGCAAATCGATAGTCAATTCCGCAAAGACGTCGAAGCCTTCATGGCCAAAGTGCCAAAAGGAAAGGTGACGACGTACGGAGATCTCGCCGCGTTGGCAGGACACCCTTACGCTGCCCGTATCGTTGGTGGCATGGCGCATTATGGTGATACGGAACTGCCCTGGCATCGTTTAGTGAATCGCTTCGGCGGCCTGGCCAGTGGTTATTATGGCGGGAGGGAAGTGCAGGAACAGCATTTACTTGCTGAAGGTATCACTTGTACTGACTTTATCGTCGATAACTTTAAGGAGCTCCGATGGCAACCGCTGTAAAGGCTCCTAAAGACGAACTTCCATTGATCGTGATCGTTGGTCCGACCGCCAGCGGTAAATCCAAGGTTGCCATCGAACTTGCCGAAGAACATAGCGGTGAAATTATTTGCGCCGATTCACGCACCATATACAAAGGTATGAATATCGGAACAGCCAAACCAAGTAAGGCCGATCAAGCCCGCGTCCCGCATTGGGGCCTGGACATAGTGATGCCTGGCGAGTTATTTTCAGCTGCCGACTTCAAAGCCTATGCGGTCCAAAAAATCGCAGAAATTCGCGCTCGTGGGCATGTCCCATTTCTTGTCGGTGGCACAGGATTATACATCGATAGTGTCGTCTTTGATTACGAGTTTGGGCCACCTGTAGACCCTGAAAAACGAGCAAGATTAGAAGCGATGACGCTTGGGGAATTGCACAATTATTGTATTCAACACAACATCTCTTTACCTGAAAACGATCAAAACAAACGCTATGTGATTAGGGCCATTGAGCAAAAAGGCATAACCGGTAAGAGGTTAGATACTCCCATTGATAATTGCATCATTGTTGGAATTACTACAGATCGTGAACAACTTCGTGAACGAATTCAGAAACGTAGTGAACAATTATTTGACGATGGAGTGGTGCTAGAGGCAAAGACATTGGGCGATACTTATGGCTGGGAAAATGAGGCGATGACGGGTAATATTTACCGACTATCCCATGCTTATTTGGGCAAATTAATTACGGCGGGTGAGCTCAAATTTCGAAACGAAACAGCCGACTGGCAACTCGCAAAGCGACAATTAACATGGTTTAAACGCAATCCATTTATTGAATGGCTTCCGCTCGAACAAGTTAAAAATTACATCGCCTCACTCCTCGCATAGTACCCCCGAGCATGTTATTATAGAACACGAAAGTTATGCATATATAGGCATAGGGGAGAAATTACATGATCGATGCATTGTTCGGATCAAAGACAAGGGTGAAATTATTGCACCTCTTTTTGAACCACCCCGGACAATCTTTTTACGTTCGTGAGATTACCCGTCTTATCGACGAACAAATTAATTCTGTCCGTCGTGAATTATCAAACATGCTTGAAGTAGGGGTTATCACTAGTGATTCTGGTGACAATAAGCTCTATTATCAAGTAAATCAACGATATGAGTTCTACTCGGCACTGCGTGCGATCTTTGCGAATGAAGCACTTGTGACGAAACCGTCCCTATCAGAAGGCGAGACGGTCAGTGAGCAGTATCTCAGCGCAATTGCTGATATCTCAGCATTACGTCTTGCGATTCTATCGGGCGTCCTCGTAAAGGGGTCAACCAGCACAGTCGACGTTCTGCTTGTCGGAACATTGCCATCGGCGAAGGTGAAGGCGGCTATGGGCGTCATCGAGAAGCTCGAAGGCCGAGAAATCAACTACACGGTCATGCCGTACGAAGATTTCTACTACCGTTTGAGTGTTCGTGATAAATTTATTACTGAAATCCTGACCTCGAAGCATACCGTCGCTATCGATAAAGACCACGTCCTCAGTCAGCCAGAATAGTCAGAATTAATACAGGAAAAGGAAAAGAACATGTTTGAAATTGAATACAAAGGTGCAAATAGCGTTATTATCTCGACCAAGAAGTCGACATTAGTCACGGATCCGAAACTTTCACTCGTGGGATTGAAGGATGTCTCGACAAAAGACGCCGTCGAACTAGCGACTGAAGCTCGTTTTGCCGTAAATAGCGAAAACGCACGGCTTAATATCGAAAGTCCAGGCGAATATGGTGTCGGTGAGTTCGATATCAAGGGAATCGCCGCGCAACGACACCTTGATAGTGAATTAGATCCACAAATTTCAACCATATATCGTGTTGAAGTGAACGAAACACGCATCGCCATCCTCGGAAACATCTACGAAAAGCTTTCAGAAGTACAACTTGAGGACATTGGCCTTGTTGATATCCTTATTCTGCCTGTTGGTGGCAATGGATACACGCTTGATGCGACCGGCGCAGCTAACCTTACTCGCTCAATCGATCCAAAAATCGTCATTCCTGTTCATTTTGCCGAAAGTGGCATTAATTATGAAGTTCCTCAGGATACTTTAGAGACATTTGTGAAAGAACTAGGTGCTCCCGTAGAAGAATTGCCTAAGTTCAAGCTCAAACAGGGTGCTCCATTACCTGCAGTCCTGACAACGATTCACTTAACTCGCGCATAATCAGCGCAAGCTAACCCCGAGTAAACAAAAACTCCCTCAATGATGAGGGAGTTTTTGTTTACCAGCAGGCAACCGGGTTAGGCAGTAATGCCATTCTTTGAAAGAATGCCCTTTTTCTTGAGTGTACGAATGGCCTGAGTTGAAAGTACCATTGTTACTTTTTGACCTTCAAAGGTGAAAGTCTTTTTCTGAAGGTTTGGTTTGAATACGCGGTTTGTGCGACGCAAAGAAAAGCTAACGTTGTTGCCAAATTGCTTTCCTTTACCAGTGAGTTCACATCGTGCGACCATAATATTCCTTGTTTTCCTTTAACTATCTACGTTTTGCGTAGGACAATGTTTATCATTTTACACTTTTTACCCTTCAGAGTCAAGCTGTTATACTAGATGAAATGGATATCGCAGGCTTAGTTATATATATCGCAATCGTTTTGGTGGTTATTCTGCTTTCGATGACGCTTCACGAAGCAATGCACGGCTTTGTTGCCTTTTGGTTAGGGGACGATACGGCAAAACGCGAGGGGCGCCTTACTTTGAACCCAATCAAGCACCTCGATCCCTTCTTATCGATCATTTTACCGCTCACGTTAGCACTTATAGGTGCCCCGGTCTTCGGTGGCGCGAAACCTGTACCGTTTAACCCTGATAGGGTCAGGGGCGATGAGTGGGGCGCAGCGCTGGTGGCGATCGCTGGCCCATTAACGAACTTTGTCATCGCATTCATTACCTTTGGTATCTGGGTATTGGCTGGAATGCCCCCAGTGTCGCAATTGGGGGGCGAGATCCTCATTACGGCCTATACCGTGAACCTCGGCTTCTTTATCTTTAATATCATTCCGATTCCGCCGCTGGATGGCTCACGGGTTATCTATGCCTTGGCGCCCGACTTCGTACGAACGGGGATGCGCGCGATCGAGCGGTATGGTATCGTCTTTGTCTTTGCGATCGTCCTTCTCTTTAATAGTCAGATTGGGATATTTATTACCTCCGCAATGAGCTTTTTCATCCATATATTTAGTGGGATTTTCAGGCTTTAGTCAGTATTCTGGTGATATACTAAGAAGTGCCTAAGGGGCAAAAAACTGTAAGTGCATATGATTTTCCGATATCATATGATAGGGAAGTCGAATTGTCCGTCTCTGTGGAGATGGGCTGAGGCCAACCACCTTTGCACACAAGCGGGGAATATCATAACGCTTACCGTTTTCCCTTGGGCACATAGTACGATTGTTAATCAAAACTCATCTCGAAAAAGGTGAGTTTTTCTTATGCTACAATATATATGAACGGAAAATAACATAAAAAAATGAAACAACGTTTATCAGTTCGAGCAATTATCAACGACAGAGGCAAGACTTTGGTGCTTCGTCGTGCCAACGGTCGTCCGACAATCTTGGGGCAGTATGAGCTTCCTGGCGGGAAGCTTGCCTACAACGAACAGCCGGAAGACGCGCTCCGTCGTTACCTTCATGACGATGTCGGGATTCATATTAAGTCGGCACAACTCTTCGACGCGGTGACCTATATCGACCACGACGATCGAGGCATTCAGTACGCCGTCGTGGTATATCTAGTGACGCCGGTTGAGACGAATCACCCGATTAGACTCAGTGGAAATTATAATAAGTACAAATATATATTGTTGTCAGAGTTTCAACAGAATGAATTAACCGATTTGACACAATTGCTTCTTGGGATTATCAAGCAAGAAGAGATAACAGATCAGACATTTAAAACAGTTAAAGTTTCTGGTGCAAAAAACACATCATCTGATACGGTAACAATCTATTCGGACGGGGGATCACGGGGCAATCCAGGGCCTTCTGCAGCGGGATTTGTCGTGTTGGATGCATCACAACAGGTGATTGCACAGGGTGGCGAATACCTTGGCATTACGACCAACAACCAAGCTGAATACCACGGCGTTCGCATTGGACTGGAGAAAGCCATAGAGCTGAAATTCAAGCGTATCGACTTCAAGATTGACAGCATGTTGGTCGTGAACCAAATGAAAGGCTACTACAAAATCAAGAACCGTGAGTTATGGCCAGTCCACGAACGTATCCGAGAATTGATGAAACAATTCGATAAGGTAACCTTCAACCATGTCCAGCGAGAGTTCAATCAATTAGCTGACGGAATGGTCAATAAGACGCTTGATGAACATATGAACAAACGCACTGACCAGATAAAAGCTTAGGCTTAGTGTATAATGTCCGATAGGCAGTTCGTTAGACGACCGCTTGCCGTCAAAAAGTAAGAGGAAAGTCCGGGCAGCATAGGATAACGGCAGTTGTTAACGGCAACCGCGGGCAACCGTAGGGAAAGTGCCACAGAAACAAAACCGCCTCCTCGGAGGTAAGGGTGAAATGAGTGGGGTAAGAGCCCACAGCGTCATATGGTGACATATGGAGAAGGTAAACCCTGCCAGCTGCAAGGAGATCAACATACAAGGGCTATCCGTCCGTTGGTCGCTACCCGCTTGATCCTACGAGCAATCGTGGGGCTAGATAGATGGTCGTCCTCGACAAAACCCGGCTTACAGACGGACTGCTCAACTAAAAAAATCACCCATTCGGGTGGTTTTTTTAGTTGAGTGTGCCCCATCCTTCTTCTAAAGAAAAGTCCACGCAGCTATTCGGTAAGGCGTCGATTGTTTAATGCTATTATTGAGCTATGAAAGAACTCTTTGCGATCTTGGGCGCAGGTATCATACTATTTTGTACACTTCCATATATTATTGATGTAGTGAAGCGCAAAACACGTCCGAATATCGTGACCTGGGTTGTCTGGACAGTGTTGATTAGCATTGGTGCTGCTGCATTGTTTGCTTCTCATGACTATAACGCCGCCTGGTTATTGGTTGGAGATGCCATTGCGACATTTGCGGTGGTCATTGTTGGCCTGAAATACGGGACGGCAGAGCTTGATGGATTTGATATCGTTTGCTTGATTGGGGCTTTGGTTGGGTTGGCGCTATGGCTTATATTTGATTCACCGATTATTGCGATTGTCGCAACCATAATAATAGATCTTATCGGAACGATACCGACGATCAGACACTCTTATCGCCGTCCGGAGGAGGAGACGTCCATTACGTTTGCTCTCGGTGCTATTGCTACTATATTTACGTTGTTATCGCTCTCGGAGTATGCATTTTCTGCATGGATTTATCCTGCGTACCTCCTGTGCTCAAATGGGTTACTGTTTCTCATAATTTATTTCGGACAGCATAGAAAACGCCGAACTTCCTGAAACTAAAACCACCCTTTTACGGGTGGTTTTAGTTTCCTCAGCGATTTCTAGGTAATAGAGATTACTTAGTTGCAGTTTTAACGACTGCAGTAAAAGCCGCAGGTTCGTTAACGGCTAGTTCAGCAAGTACCTTACGGTCAAGTTCGATCTTTGTTGCCTTAAGGGCAGCGATCAATTTACCGTAAGTTGTACCTTCTGCACGTGCGGCAGCGTTGATACGTGTGATCCAAAGACCACGGAGGTCGCGCTTTTTGTTGCGGCGGTCTCGGTATCCGTATTCAAGTGCACGAGTAACGGCTTGCTTTGCAAGACGGAAACTACGTGTACGGTTGTGTTGCATGCCCTTGGCGGCATCTAACATCTTTTTGTGGCGATTTCTCGCTGTAACGCTTCGTTTTACTCTCATAATTAAATTCTCTCTTAGATCCCGAGGGCTCGTTTAATATTTCGTGCTGTGTGACCAGTGACGATCGCAGTCGTACTGATTCGTCGTTTTCGGCCGTTACTCTTCTTTGCAAGAAGGTGGGCGCCGAATGCGCGTCGTCGGGTTAGCTTACCAGTGCTGGTAACCTTGATCCGCTTAGCTGTACCCTTGTGGGTTTTCATCTTTGGCATCTTATTACTCCGTTATTGTTTGCTTCGAATGACTACGCTGAGGTTGCGTCCTGCCATTTGTGGCTCATGCTCGAGCACTGCATCATTCTCAAGAAGGAGAGCGATCCGTTTGACCATCTCATATCCTAGTTCACGGTGGGCGTTTTCACGTCCGCGGAAAAAGATTTGAAGACGAACTTTGTGACCGTCTGCCAAGAACTCACGTACTTTTCGAAGTTTGATGTCGAGGTCGCCCTGTCCAATTTTCATTCCGAAACGCATTTGTTTGAGTTCACCCTGTTTGTTGCTGCGGCGGTTTTTCTGCGCCTCTTTCATCTTTTGGTACTGGTACTTACCCCAGTCGACGATCTTCACAACGGGAGGGTCGGCATTAGGAGATATTTCAACCAAATCAAGTCCTGCTTCTTCTGCCATTTTAAGCGCTTCTGCGCGACTTAAAATACCAAGTTGTTCACCGGATTCACCTATAACGCGTAGTTCGCTTGCACGAATAGCATCGTTAATACGAGTTGATTGACTGATATATACTCCTTATTTCTTCTGTTAGTCTAGTTGCGAACCTTAGTGGTTCTTACTCCCAAGACTGAGTACAGTTGCTCTTGCGTGTTACTCAGCAACTATCTTACCAAAAATTGTCTTTTTTCACAAGGGTGAATAGGGGGTGGAGTACTGACTAGCCGGGCGGGCTGATGCGATACTGAAGCGCTTCGGCAATGTGGACGGCTTCGATTGTGCGAGTCTTGGCTTCGCTTACGTGTTCACCTGGTCCGTCTTCTGCCAGGTCCGCAATCGTCTGCGCAACCTTAATTACTTTGAAATAGCTTCGGGCCGTCAGGTCTAATTTGGCTGACGCGCTGAGTAAAAGTTTTCTTGCCGCAGGTGAGAGAATGAGGTGCTTTTTGATCGCAGCGGACGATAAAGCAGCGTTGTATATATGGCTACTATTATATCTCATTTTTTGAACCTGTTGTGCATTCATTATGTGTTCAAACGCTTTTGATTGTTGCTTTTTATTCAACGCTTTTGAAGACAATAATGATTCGTGAGATACCTTAGAAACGTTTAAAATGAGGTCGATACGGTCGAGCAGTGGTCCGGATAACCGTTTCTGATAAGCCAGAATTTGCACTGAACTGCAAATGCACTCTTTGTTGGGATCGCCGTAATAGCCGCACGGGCATGGGTTCATTGTGGCCACCAACATGAAGTCTGCAGGGTAGGTAATTCGCCCATGCGCGCGGGCAATCGAGATCATTCGGTCTTCTAGCGGCTGGCGTAATGCTTCCAAAGCTGCCCGCGGATATTCAGGTAATTCGTCCAGGAATAGGACACCTAAGTGGGCGAGGCTGATCTCGCCAGGCAGCGCCTTCGCTCCGCCACCAATGAGGGCAATCGGGCTGGTTGTATGGTGAGGAGAGCGAAAGGGGCGGTCCTTGATAACGTGCGCTCGTTCACCAGCGATACTGTACAGCCTCGTCACGGCTAGTTGTTCTGACTTTGACAGGGGTGGGAGTAGGCTGACGAGTGCCCTTGCGAGCATTGTTTTTCCGGCCCCTGGTGGTCCGGTGAGGAGGATGTTGTGTCTGCCAGCCGCCGCAATCTGTAAGGCGCGCTTTGCTTGGGCTTGACCGCGGACATCGTCAATGGTGATAAGAGGTGGGGGAGAAGCAATAACCTCTGGGCTAGGTACGAAAGGGGCGATGATCACTTCTTTCTTGAGGTGCAAGAACAGCTCTTTGAGACTCGCTACCCCTATAACAGCGATATCTTCGACCAAACTTGCCTGGGTGACATTGCCTATAGGAACGTACACCTCCGTAAATCCTGCTCTTTTGGCGGCTTCGGTGATCGTGATGACCCCTCTAATCGGTCGAAGTTCACCACTGAGTGACAATTCACCGGCAAATAACGCTCCCTTCACCTCCGTTTGACGTAATTGACCACTGGCGATAAGAATAGACAGGGCAATTGGGAGGTCGTATTGGGCACCATCCTTCGGTAATTCAGCTGGCGCAAGATTCACGATCAGTTTACGGGCAGGGAAGTCGAGGAGCGAATTGGAAATAGCGCTCCGTACCCGTTCTCTAGCCTCTTCCACGGCCTTATTGCCCATACCGACGATATGCATGGCTGGTAACCCTTGTTTTAGGTCTGTTTCGACCTCTACGAGGGCGCCGTCGTATCCCACTAATGCTACTGTCGTGACTCGCGCTATCATTCTCTCAGTTTAATCTCAGTTAAACTAGTAATTCAAGGGTAAAAGTGCTATAGTTAAGAAGTTCGTGGGGCTGATATAGCTTCGACGAGAGGACTTTAACAGGTTATTTTGCAAGCCGACCGCACACGTTACGTGCACAATTTAATTGCAAACACATTTGCTAAGCTGAAGAGTGCATTTGCATTCCAAGCGCCAGCTTTCGCCCTAGCGGCCTAAGCCATCGATTTTTCTCAAGGAAGCATAGAGAAAACGGTGTTATAAGTATGCTTCTTACCTCTTAGCCGGGCAGCTGCGGTTATCTGGGACACCTTTCAGCGCGATCCTCCAGTCATTTTAGCCTTTGTTTGAGGCTGGACGGAACAACGTAAAGCTCAATTAAGGCTACGCTTGTAGACGAATAGCAGGTTACCTTTCGGACCCGGGGGCAGTACCCGGCAGCTCCACCACGACATGATCACGAAAATACCCGCCTAGACAATAGGCGGGTATTTTATATGGAAATTAATGGATTAACTCCTAGAAAGTAAAATGACGGCCTGCGAGGAACCGTCATTTTTGTGGAGTTTTTTCTTGATTTTTGTTTTTGGCTTCCGAAGGCTTAGTCACTTTATGTGTATAAGTTTTTTATTCAGGAGCTACCCCTATAATAGGGTCTGAAAGCGCTTGTGTCAATAACTTTTTACAAGATTATTTAGGTAAAAAATACCACGTACTTTCAGCTTATTTTAGCCTAGTGTCGGCCAGTAACGAGGGAGCACCACATATCACTATCTGAACCAAGCCTTTAAGGGATAATGAAGGGCTAATTGCTTCATGGTCCGTGAGTACGGCTAGGATATGACGGTAAAAGTTTCCCACAGCCTGACTGTTGGGCCGTATGAATAAGTGAACTTTGGGTATGAGTCGGTGTGCTCCATGTGGATATAGCTACAGGTCGAAATAAGTATATCGGTATGACAAAAAAAGTACGGTATGCGTCATATATAGGCCGAACTACCATGAATACATTTTCATGCCAAGTCCGCATGCGGTTGTTCCGCATTCTGAAAAGCCCGTGCATTGCTTTTGCGAAAAATAAGGCAGCTCACAAACAAAGCCTGCGGACGTATTCGGAAATCACCAAGCGTTCCGAAAAAACAGAATCTGACAAAATCTTGTGTTCAGGCTGTAGACAAAAATGGGTACGATGGACACAAAGCTGACAGCAAATGCGAGGGCGACGAATTGCGACATACGTACTGAGACCAAAGATCGGAGAGTTCATCGGGCACAGCGTAAATCAGACAAAACAAGGTCTAACACTACCTGTAGTGCAGAAGACAACTGGCTATAAATCAAGAGAGGAACGTAGAGTAATATCAATAATACAACGTTGTATTCTCTACATTTTATGAATAATAACACCTTGAATGTATCACTAACAGAGAGTTTGATGTATATATTACCTATATAAATAACCGCAACCGTATTGACCTATAAGGGGATACGTGCTACTGTAAGGACAAGCTTTTAGCAAAACAAAAAGCAACGCACCAAAAAGTTCCGAGACAAAAGTTCCAAGACAAGTTCAGATCAAACGTTCGAGTTCACCGCACCTGAAACCGAACAAAACCCACCTTAACAATTTAGCCCTTTACTACAAAGATCCAACCGGATCGATCTGATATCCAGTGTCCAAAGCTGGGCCACGATTCGACGGAAAGTTGGCAACGTTAACGCCTAATGGAATATAAGACCCTTTGGCCAGATGCCGCAGTTTAGTTCTCCTTTTCTGCAGCTATGGCTTGCACCTTCGTACGTATCTTTATTGATTTGTACACACTTTGAGTCTGATATTACATGTTCGCGTTGCCGATGCTCCGCCGAAAGGTGTTTCGATAGTAAGTACCGAGACGTCTTGTAAAACCTTGTTTCTCCTATGAAGAGAAGCAGCGCTGACTCAAGACGTCTCGTGGAACACGGTCGAACGAGCACACGGTTGCCCCCGATATTCGGGAGCGGTCAGATTAGTCCGATAGCGATACACTGTTCTTCGTTCACACGCCCTTTTATTATTTACTGCGGCGTTTGCTGCAACCTTGAACATTAGGTGTATCGCTCGGACACCCTGTTTTATAACTCTTATGTTTCGTATATAGTGAATCTATTATGTTACAAAGAGTGATCGCAATTATTACCCTGGTGAGCCTCTGCTTGCTCTCACTGATGCTGATGACCACGACTCCAGCATCAGCGGGCCCTTTCGGGCTCCTGTTGATATTTATCTCGGCTTATCTGACCTCACTCGGTTTGATAAGCTTTTTTTTGTATGGGATTAGTCGCATTATCGTCTATGCCTCAGCTGGCTTTACGATGCGTCGCCCGATGCAGGTGATGTCGTTTCGCCGCGCCTACTACTACTCAACGGTGTTGGCTGCCGCGCCAGTCATGCTGGTGGGGTTGCAGTCGGTAGGGTCGGTAGGGATTTACGAGTTCCTATTGGTGGTCCTTTTTGAGGTGATCGGCTGCGTCTACATCACGAAAAGAATTTATTAAAAGTTCTTAAAAATACCGCTGTTATTTTCATATTCTGACCATGGTCGTTATGCTATAATGACAGATATGCAGCCCGAAACTCCCAGGGTCCCGAGTGGGCCTGAACTAGCACCAACAAACGTTACTCCGGGGGGAGAACGTGTTCCCGTGCTGCCCACCCCTGAAGGAGGGTTAGAAACTGGCCAAGAACGCTTCGAGCAAGCTGCCGAGGTGAGCGTCGCCGCAGCCGATGCTGCCGCCTCAGGTATGCCGACGATGCCACCTGCACCACCGGTACCACTGGTCCAAGTAACGCAATCGGCGGTGACAGATAGTCCTGCGGTCGCTGCCGACGAGGACGTGATCGAGAAGGAGTGGGTCGACAAAGCCAAAAAGATCATTCAGGGGACCAAGGACGATCCGTTCGAAAGAACCAACAAGGTGAACGAGTTACAACGAGATTATCTAAAGAAGCGATACAATAAGGATCTCGGCGCTAGTGAATAGCTAGCAGTGAGAGGGAAGACGGGAGGAGAATAGAAAGGTGTTAGGGTTCATCGTTACCACATTGGTAATCCTTGCCGTTATTGCCGGCGTTCTTTACTTTGCTTTTGCCCAGTACCGTAAGATTCTTCGTGAAGCCAAGAACTACGAACGTGGCCTCAAGATGGTCCCTCTCTATATCCACATTCCACCAGCGGGTGACGACCTTGAGAACAACGGCCGTGATGAACGCGACATCACTGAAGAAGTCCTGTCACAAGCACAGGTCATGTATAACATTATTGCTAGCACGGCGACCAAAGGCTTCAAAAGCCGTATCTACGGACAGCGCCACGTTTCATTTGAAGTTGTCGCGCACGAAGGCCTCGTTCACTACTATGTCGTTGCGCCAATCATTATGGTCGACGTCATTACGCAGGCAGTCGCGGCGGCCTATCCCTCAGCTCGGCTAGAGGAAGTATCTGAACGCAACATCTTTAACCCAGCGGGCAGGATGAGTGGGACGATCGGTGGCGAGTTTACATTAAAGAAAAACTACGCACATCCAATCGCAACCTACCAAGAATCAAAACGCGATGCAGCCCGCGCAATGCTGAACGCACTATCTGCGGCCAGTCGTGAAGACGGTATCGGCATCCAGATCTTGATTCGTCCAGCATTTACTGGCTGGAATCGAAGCGCCGTCAACGTTGCCGAGAATATCAAAAAGAATAAGGGCGTCAAAAAAGGCTTCGCAGGTATTAACGCTGCCGGCATTATGGAAGCGCTATGGAAACCACCTGAAAGCAAAGAAGCGAAACCTGAAGACAAACAGCTTAGCTCACTTGAACAAGCTGAAGTTGAAGCTATCGAAGACAAAACCCGCTATCCGGGGTACGAAACGCTGATCCGTGTGGTCGCGTCATCTAATACAGCCGGAAAATCGCAGGCGATGCTGAATAGCGTCGTATCTGCTTTTTCATTGTTCGACTCAACTTCTAACAACGGCTTTAAGTTTACGGTCAGTAAAGATATTGAAGAGTTCGTCACTGCCTACATCTTCCGCTTCTTTCCACAAGAAGTGAATCAGAATATCCTGAATACTGTTGAGTTAGCATCAATCTTCCACTTGCCGGACCAAGGCTCAATTCCGACCTCACAGGTGACTCGTCAGATGGACAAACAAGTTGATGGGCCAACCCAAATCATGGACGAAGGCTTCCTTCTGGGAACAAACGAGTTCCGTGGCGTCAAGAAACCAATTCGCCTCAGTACTAATGACCGTCGTCGTCACGCTTACATTATTGGACAAACCGGTACGGGTAAGTCGGTTACGCTCGAAAACCTCGCATTCCAGGACATGATGGATGGCAAGGGCTTTGCCTTTATCGACCCACACGGCGACACGGCTGAAACTCTCTTGGGCATGGTGCCGAAAGAACGTGTCGAAGATGTTATCTACTTTAGCCCTGGCGACATGGAAATGCCGATTGGGCTTAACTTGTTTGAGTTTGATAACCCTGACCAACAAGACTTCTTGATTCAAGAGTCAATCGCGATGCTGTATAAGTTATATGACCCAGGCCACACTGGTATTGTCGGTCCACGATTTGAGTCATGGTTCCGTAATGCCGCCTTAACGGTGATGAGCGACCCAGGTGGATCATCATTCCTTGATGTCCAACAGGTGTTCATTGATCAAGCATTTGCTGATGAAAAGATTAAGTTTGTCCAAAACCGCATGGTCCTCGACTTTTGGAACAAAGAAATGGCACAGACAAGCGAGTCCGCTAAGGGTGAAATGCTCGGGTGGTTCGCCAGTAAGTTCGGTGCCTTCCTTGGTAACGAAATGATGCGTAATATTATCGGTCAGACCAAGAGTGGTTTCGACCTTCGCGAAATCATGGATAACAAAAAGATCCTGCTCGTGAACCTTTCAAAGGGACGAACAGGGGAGTTGAACTCGCAATTGCTTGGTATGATGTTCGTGATGAAATTCCAGGCAGCTGCCATGGGACGTGCTGATATTCCCGAGGCTGAGCGTATCGACTTTACCTTATATGTCGACGAGTTCCAGAACTTTGCAACCGACAGCTTTGAAAGCATCCTATCTGAAGCGCGTAAGTACCGCCTCAGCTTGGTGTTAGCTAACCAGTTCATGACGCAGCTGACCGATAAAATTCGTGAAGCGATCATTGGTAACATTGGGACAGTAGTTGCAGGACGTATTGGTATTACCGATGCGGAGATTCTTCAAAAGAAGTTTGCACCAACCTTTGATGCAGAGGATTTGACCAAGCTGCCAAATTTCAAGACTATTACATCAGTCATGATTAATAATGTGCCGTCATCGGCCTTTAGCATGTCACTGGTGCCATCAATGGGGACAAGCAGCCCGCAACTTCGTGATGCATTAAAGAAGCTGTCTGCGGCCAAATACGGCCGTCCTAGGGCAGAAGTAGAGCGTGATATCTTTGCTCGGCTTGGTGCGGGTGATACGGCTCGAAAGGCTAAGATGGATCAGCTGAAACAAGCCCAAGAAGCACGCATGGCAGCGCTTCAAAATAGCGGAAGTACGCCTGCGGCATCTCGTCCAGCTGGTGGTCCACCCGCTACAACTGGCGGATCGTCATTCCTTGATGAGTGGTTAGCCAAACGTCAGCAAATTGCCACAAAACCTACGGCAACTCCAGGACAGCCAGCGCCGAACCCTGCCTTCGGTCCAACCGCTGGTACGCCTGCGTCTCAACCGCAAGCGCCAGTTCCGCAACCTGTCGTTGAACAGGGGCCTGTTGCTCCTGTCGAAATGCCAAAGCCAGCACCACCGAAAGAAGCTGAAGTCGTTGTGAAACCAGCGGAATCACCAGTAGAAATCAACAAACTTCACATCCGTGATCCGAGCCAAAACTCCGACGATGAAGTCCACGTCAAACTTCGTTAACGCAAAAAATATGTTCGGGACCTCTGTTTAAAAAGACTTACAAGCGTTGAAGCGTAGCGTCAACATCAAGGGCTTTTGAAATAGAGGTCCCGAACTTATTTTCTCGCTATTAACGAGCTTTGAAGTGAGCTGTCGAGCTTACTTCTTGCCAGTAACAAGGACACGGAAGTAATCGTAGAGGATACCGAGTACCCAACCGATGATAAAGGCACCGATGGTTTCGAATCCTGAGAGGACGTAACCGAGGTTCTTTGCCACGATGTAGACAGCAAGGACAAGGAAGAATGCGACGACAGCACCAGAAAGAATGGCGTTTGGCCGTGCAACTGTTGATCCCACTAACTCACTCGTCTTTTCAACGACAGGTGAGTGGATGAGCTTGCTGAATGCTCGCTGCGGCGCAGGCATTTCTGCTTGCACGTTCTTCATGTGCTTTTTAAAGCTGGCTGTTTTCTCTTTCTTGCTGATACCACCGCGACGACGAGGAGTAGTAGGGCCTTCTTTGGGTCCTTTCTTCTCGGCACCGCCTTTTTCAACGCTAATGGCAGTTTCAAGTGCTTCGACGCGGGCTTTTTCAGCTGCTTTCTCGCCGCTTTCTACATGTTCAACGTTCTTCTCAATCTTTTGATCGAGAGATTCGTATTGCTCAGCAGAAACCTTTGGCGTTTCGACGCTATTTTCGGGGTTTTGCGGTTGTTGTTCGGATGTACTCATATAATTCCTTAGATCGTTCCACTATTTAGATCGCGACGAATCAATCTTACTTCTGTACCAAGTTGTTTCGATCGCAGGAAGAAGTAGGTAACCACAGCAAGGACAATGCCGGCAAAGATCATATTCTCAGTTGGTCCTGTGTGTGGCAACTCGGTAGTGACTTGTTCAATCACTTTTGGAGGTGCACAGGTGACAGGAATGGTGACGCCGACGCTCGGGCTCCCGCCACTCGTGAAGACGTTATTCATAATGCAGTTGTATGATTCTGGATCGCTTTGCCCGACAGGTGTCGACGGAATGGTCGAGAGCATCTGGATAGCAAAGGTGCGTGACTGCTTTTCGCCCGGCGCCAGATTCACATCCGGCCAGGACAAGGTCTTGGTCGTATCATTGAACGTCCCTCCGCCATTATCGATCAGTGTTGAGTACTCAAGCGTATCAGTGAGGTTGTCCTCGATCTTAGTGACTTTTGCTGAGCCACCAGTGTTTTCGAGGTTCAATGTATAGGTGATCTTGTCACTTTCCTTAGCGGCAACGGTACTTGCGGTAACATTACCTTGTGTCACGTTCGTTGCTGTCTTTGAAGCGACAATGTTTGCAGGTTTCGGTGGAGTTGGTGGCGGAGGCGTAATTGGTGGCGGGATAATGTCCGTGACCAAGTTACCACAAGCCTGCATCAAGGCGAACCAACCAACGCGAGGCGAATGTCCTATATATGCGTAGATGCGCGCATTTGGTCCGTTCGAGAGCTCAAGCGGACGGCTATAGATGGTGGTGATGTTTCCTGTACCGTCTGGGTTAGTGATGGTGGTAGGGAGTTCACGAGATGAGGTCGTGTGAATTGGGTTATGTCCCCATGATCGTTTCGTGCTTCCTGTGATGAACGAGCTGTACTGCGTGTTCTGGATATCGGCGCGAGAAATTCCCATGTAATTCATAATATCTTTAAGGTGGTTCGTGTTCGCATCATATGGTGCGAGGAAGTGATTGATCGAACGATTCGATCCAAGCCCAAGTCCGCCAGAAACAAGGTCGTTAGAGCTCGCCGCGTTTGCGGACTCAGGTGGTTGAAAAACAGCGACACATTGCACCACGAGCGCGAGTGCGACAAAGACAAGACCGAGTCGGCGAGTGGTCTGCTCTTTCTTTAAACGTCTCGCGTAAAACCCAAGTTGCCCGACGAGTGCGGGGCTGAAAGACAGATTCGATACTATTTTTCTAAACATGTTTTGCTCTTTTTGTTTTGTCTCTTGTTGATAGTAGAGATTACCTCTTATGGCTAGATTAGCATAACTATTGTGTTCAGTGCAATACCCCCGTACATAATAATGCAAGGGACTTGAGTGAACACGTCTTTTCGGGTATAATAGTTGTAGTTAAAAGGCCGTAAAACGACTCGAAGACAACCGTATGTATGTACTTACGGAATACTTCAGGCAATTTCGGAAAATAGGGGAAATAGAGGTTTATCAATCGTGGCTCAGCAGAAAACAGATAAAGCGTATGACGGTTCGCAGATTCAGGTCCTTGAAGGCCTAGAACCAGTCCGTAAACGACCAGGAATGTATATTGGAAGCACTGGATTTGATGGTGTGCACCATCTTATTAAGGAAATCGCCGATAACTCAATCGACGAAGCAATTGCAGGATACGCAACGAAGGTAGAAGTTATTATTCTCGCTGACGGCGGAATGAAGATCTCCGACGACGGACGCGGTATTCCTATCGATAAGCACCCGAAAACGGGGCTCAGTAGCCTTGAGACAGTATTAACCGTGCTTCACGCCGGTGGTAAGTTCGGCGGTGGTGGATATAAGGTATCATCTGGACTCCACGGTGTGGGTTCAAGCGTTGTTAATGCCCTTTCAACGACGCTTATCGCAGAAGTGGTGCAAGCAGGACAGTTGTATAGTATTGAATTCGAGCGCGGTGCGACAAAAGTACCATTCAAGAAGGTCGGTAAGACTGACCGTAAAAACGGCACAACCATTACTTTCTATCCTGACCCAACTATCTTTAAAGAAACGATCGAATTTGATTACGAATGGGTTGTTGACTACATTCGTCACCAAGCCTACCTCACAAAGGGCGTCTATGTGTCTGTTGTTGACGAGCGTACTAACAAACGTGCTGCTTTCTACTTTGAAGGTGGTATCCAAAGCTACGTAAAGCACTTAAATATCGGTAAAGACGTTACCACTGAAAACATCTTCTATGTTGAGAAGCTCGTTGAAGACACGATGGTTGAAATTGCCGTGCAGTATAACGAAACCTACGTGGAACTCGTGAAGCCATTCGCGAACAATGTTCTCACCCCTGACGGCGGAACGCACTTAGTCGGATTCCGTTCAGCATTAACACGCGTTATTAATGAGTACGCACGTAAAAGCAGTCTTTTGAAAGAAAAAGAAGACAACCTTACTGGTGATGATATCCGTGAAGGACTTACGGCGATTATCCTCGTGAAAATGCCTGATCCTCAATTTGAAGGTCAGACCAAGAACAAACTGGGTAACCCGGAAGTCCGTCGCTACGTTGAACAAGTGATGAACGAATACTTCTCATATTATCTTGATGAAAACCCAGCGATTGCCAAGAAGATTGTCGGTAAAGCACTGCTTGCCGCTCGTGCGCGTAAAGCCGCTCGTGCAGCCCGCGACAACGTCATCCGTAAGGGTGCGCTTGATGGCCTTAGCCTTCCTGGTAAGCTATCTGACTGTTCAAGCAAAGACCCTTCAGAGTCTGAAATCTACATCGTCGAGGGTGACTCGGCTGGTGGATCAGCAAAGTCTGGTCGCGATAGCCGAACGCAGGCCATTTTGCCACTTCGTGGTAAGGTCCTGAACACTGAACGTGCACGTCTTGACCGTATGCTCGGTAACAATGAAATTGTCAGCTTGATTAAGGCCTTTGGTGTCGGAATTGGTGATTCATTTGATATCACTGGACTTCGTTATCACCGCGTCGTGATCATGACCGATGCCGACGTCGACGGAAGCCACATCTCAACGCTATTGCTGACGTTCTTCTTCCGTTATATGCCAGAAATCATTGCTGGCGGACACGTCTATCTTGCGAAACCACCACTGTTCTTGCTACGACAGGGTACTAAAAAAGAGTACGCCTACAGCGACGATGAGCGTGATGAAATCATTCAGCGTATGATCGCTGAACGAAAAGAAAAGGGCGTGAAAGTCGATCCGGACGCCGACCTGACGAAGCAAGCCGGCATTACGATGCTGCAACGCTACAAGGGACTTGGTGAAATGGATGCCGAACAACTCTGGGATACAACGATGAACCCAGAGAATCGCGTGCTGGTTCAGGTGCGGGTTGAGGACGCTGAAAAGACTGATGCAATCTTTACCAAGCTGATGGGTGATCAAGTAGACCTTCGCAAAAGCTTTATTCAAAGCCGTGCAAAGTCATTAAGTTTAGAGGATTTGGATATTTAATATGGACGACGAACAGATTTTTGATTCAGCAAATGCAGCAGAAGAGAACGCTCCTGTCACTCCTGATGGAGAAGTAATCGCTGTGCCACAAACACACTCTCGTATCGTTGAGAACCTCTCTGTCGAGAACGTCATGGAAGACAGCTTCCTACGTTACTCAATGAGCGTGATCGTCGATCGTGCTTTGCCTGACGTTCGTGACGGACTGAAACCCGTACACCGTCGCATTTTGTACTCAATGGGCGAGCAGAACCTCCGTCCAACCGGTCGTTTCCTTAAAAGTGCCCGTATCATCGGAGACGTGATGGGTAAGTATCACCCGCACGGTGACTCATCTATCTATATGGCGATGGTTCGTCTTGCTCAAGACTGGGTGATGCGCTATCCATTGGTCAATGGACAGGGTAACTTCGGGTCAATGGACGGAGATCCACCAGCTGCAAACCGTTACACCGAGGCTCGATTGGGTCGCGCGGGTAACGAACTATTGGAAGACCTCGATAAGGATACCGTTGATTTCCGCGATAACTATGATGGCTCTGAACAAGAACCGTCAGTACTGCCTGCACGTTTGCCGAACTTGCTCCTTAACGGACAAGTTGGTATCGCCGTTGGTATGGCAACAAACATTCCGCCACACAACTTGGGCGAGTTAGTTGATGCAACCATCGAATTAATCGACAATCCAGCAGCAACTGTTGAGGACTTAATGCAACACGTGAAGGGTCCAGATTTCCCAACCGGAGGCATCGTTTATGGCGGCGCGCCAATGCGCCAAGCGTACCAAACTGGACGTGGAAGTGTTGTAATTCGTGCCGTGACCGCGATCGAAGAAACCAAAAAAGGACGTAGTCAAATCGTGGTGACGGAGATGCCTTATGGTGTAAATAAAGCAACGCTTATTGAGAAAATTGCTGAGCTCCACAAGGATAAGAAGATCGTTATTAGCGATCTTCGTGATGAAAGTGCACGTGGCGCAGTCCGTGTTGTCGTTGAGCTTCGTAAGGACTCATATCCAAAGAAGATTTTGAACCAATTATTCAAGATGACGGCACTCCAAACGAGTTTTCATTACAACATGCTTGCGCTTGTTGATGGCATCCAACCACGCATTCTTGGCCTTCAGGACATCCTTCGTGAGTTCATAAAGCACCGCCAAGTCGTCATTCGTCGTCGTACGGAATTTGAGTTGAAGGCCGCCAAGGCTCGTGCTCATATTTTGGAAGGCTACAAAATTGCACTCGATCATATTGATGAAGTCATCAAGTTGATTCGTGCCAGCAAGACAGCAGAAGAAGCGCAGACCGGATTGCAAGAAAAGTTCAAGCTTTCCGAGATCCAGGCACAGGCAATTCTTGCCATGCAACTCCGTCGATTGACCGGTTTGGAGCGTGACAAGATTGAACAAGAACTTGCCGAATTGTTGAAGCTAATCACGGAACTCGAACGAATCCTGGGCGATGAACAAGAGATTCTTCGCATCATTAAAGAAGAGTTACTTGAATCTAAAGAGCGCTTTGGTGATGATCGACGTTCAAAGATTATGCCAAACGAACTCGGTAAGTTTAGCGACGAGGAACTCATTCCTGAAGAAGATTCTGTTATATTACTTACAACAGAGAATTATATTAAGCGTACTTTGGTCAGTGAATACCGACGCCAAAATCGTGGCGGTAAAGGCAAACGTGGTATGACCACAAAAGAAGAGGACGTCATTGACCAACTCATCCCAGCCAGCACCCACGACTATCTATTGTTCTTCACGAACAAGGGACGTATCTTCCGCTTAAAAGCCTACGAAGTACCAGCTGCATCTCTGGCGGCGAAGGGTGTTGCGGCAGTAAACCTGCTTGCACTTCAGCCAGAAGAAAAAATCACTTCGATCATTCGACACGAGAAAGATTCGAAGGATGACGGCTACTTATTCATGGCGACAATTAAGGGAACCGTGAAGAAAACACCATTCAAGGATTACGCAAATATCCGCACAAACGGACTGATTGCGATCAAGCTTGATGATGGTGACGAACTACGTTGGATTAAGAAAACGACAGGTGAGAATGATGTAATCATATCAACATCTGCTGGACAAGCGATCCGATTCGGTGAAGCAGATGCTCGCCCAATGGGCCGATCTGCTCGCGGTGTTCGTGGTGTTCGCCTCCGCCCCAACGACAGCGTTGTCGGTATGGACATTGTGGCAAATAACGAAGGTAACCTCTTAGTTATTAGCGAACAAGGCTTCGGTAAGGTGACGAAAGCAGCAAACTTCCCATCGCATAAACGTGGCGGTGTCGGTATCAAGGCCGCAATCGTGACCGCCAAGACTGGTCCAATCGTCGCCGTTCGCTCACTAGAAGCTGACACGGCCGAGATACTCCTTATATCTAACAAGGGACAAGCGATCCGTGTTGGGCTAAAGGATGTTCCAGTTCTTGGACGAACGACACAAGGTGTTCGTATCATGCGAACTGCTGAGGGTGACAAGGTCTCGTCATTCGGATTTGTTCCTGAGCAAGCCGTCGTCGAAGACGAAGAGGATGCAGAAGAAACGAAGACTGCATAATGCATTTCTTATCTCCCTACATCCTCGCTGCTGTCATTTCATGGATAGTCGCACAAGGATTGAAGTACGTTGTCGCGAGCATTAAGGGCAAGAAGTTCCACTCGTTGAATCAACTGTACCTTTCGGGGAGTATGCCAAGCGCTCACAGCGCTTCGGTGGTTTCATTGTTGGTAGTGATCGGGTTCAGAGACGGCGTTAATTCTGCCGTCTTTGGCCTGGCGCTCCTATTCGCTGCCGTTGTTATGTATGACGCTATCATGGTCCGTCGTTCATCTGGTGAACAGGGGACAGCGTTAGTTGAACTTATTCGAGAATTGAAGCGTCCATCTAAGACCCCGATTCACGTCGCAAAGGGACATACTCCTAGTGAAATCATCGGTGGTATTATTGTCGGGCTTGTCATCGGGGTAGTTGTATACTTCGCAACAGTTAGCTAAACACCTATTACTGTTAACAAAGTTCGATTTTATTATTGACGTGCTAACAGATATGGCGTATGATTATCAGAGTCTGGTCGCACAAGTGCATTCAAAAGCAAACTATGCTGGCCCAAGTACCAACGTGGAGTTGATTACAAAGACAAAGATCTTTGACAATTTAGTAGTGCAAATCAAGAAGCTATTCGTATTTATATGAATAGTTTCAAACGTCAAGTTTATGTTTGAGTCTATATGTTTTGAAAAT
>JAQBRS010000002.1 GCA_028286395.1 Candidatus Saccharimonadota bacterium | reverse complement strand
GATACCGAATACAGAGGTTAATACCGCCAAGAAACCAAATCCAAGCAGAATTCCAAGTAACACATTGATGAACGTATTGATCGTTCCCAAAACGTCGGCAGCAGTTTGCGCATCGTAGCCCTTGCCTTCCAGTACTGCCTTAACGTCATTTGCTTTACTAGCATCACTTACTTCCACTGAGGTTAAGAGGAATTGGCCATAAGCAGACGTTCCTTCGGTGACAAAAGTGTAAATGCTCTTGGCTTCGTTTGTTGAGATAAGCATCGAACTCTGAGACCTAAAGGCGAGACCGGATGCGCTGCTCACCGCTTTTACCGTAAAGACAGTGTCTTCGGTCGTGGGGACTTTTGCGTAACTTGTCGAGAGCTTCGTTGCATTGATTGTCACTGTTTTGCCAATTGCATCAGCAGGGCTCGTAAAGCCAAGTACCGACGCGTATTCCTCCGTCAGAATGATTTCGTTATCTTTCAAGTCACCACTCACAGACCCAGCTGCGAACGTTAATGTCACACTTGGACTAAACGTGCTGAGCGCTGCAACATACTTCTTTTGTCCCGCCGTCACGTAGTTTACAGACGGTGCATAGTTTGGCGTGACACTTTTCACGCCGTCAATCTTTTGAATATCGGCGATATCAGTGTTGGTGATTGCAGGAACACTTCTTCCAAGCGGGCCCGTTGTCGCACTGCTTGAATCACTCGAGTACTCCTGGATCGTTGAAGCCACTGGTACTTTCTTCGTCACAACCAGTTCGTTAACATCAGTATTTGCTTTGACGATCGCATCAGTATAATCACGTCCGCCTTGCCCTCCAGCGAGACTAAGGGTAATCGTAAAAGCACCCACACCAATCGCAAGACTGGTGAGGAGTGTTCGGGCTTTGGCTTGGCGAAGGCTTCGTCCAGCACGTCGAATCGTATCAGTAATTTTCATTATGCCGTCTCCCCTCCACTACTTTTCTTCAAACCTTTGGTTGAGTGGATCTTGCCGTCAACAATTTCAATTTGCGCATCACATTTATTCGCAAGGTCAGCATCGTGCGTCACCACAATCAGCGTCGCTTTATTTTCTTTTGAGTAATTGAATAAGAAATCTTCCACAACTTCACCCGTTGCCGAATCCAGATTTCCCGTTGGCTCATCAGCAAACAAAATTTTTGGTTCGTTCACAATTGCGCGAGCAATCGCAAGGCGTTGTTTCTGGCCACCAGAAAGATTCGCTGCTTTCGATTTGATTTTGTCTGTTAGTTCGACGGCAGCAAGCGCCGCTTCGACTTTGGCTCGTCGTTCTCCGTAAGGAACTTCAGCGATTTCAAGGGGTAAAACGACATTGTCGTAACAGGTTTCGTTCGGTTGAATAAAGAAGCTCTGGAAAATAAAGCTCATTTTTGAAGCGCGAAAGGCATCAATCTGGCGCTGTTTTAGGGTTAGAATATTTTCGCCATCAATCACGACTTCGCCAACTTCAGGACGGTCGAGTCCGCTCATTGCATGCATCAAAGTGGACTTACCACTCCCCGATTTTCCGATAATCGCAATCGTTGTTCCGTCAGGAATTTCAAAACTAATGGTATCCAATGCCAAAAAAGCATTCTGCTTTTTTCCGTACGTTTTCGTAATTCCCTTAATCTCAATCATATGCATCTACTATACCAACAAAAGAGAGCTAAGCGGTAGTGCTTAGTCGAATTTGACGCCGGGATAGATACCCTTTGTCACTTCATCATATTCGTGACGAAGCTGCGGGAAAGGCACGCCTTCACGAGCAGTGACGCCTTCGAAGATCCAGAAGACACGTTCACTATATCCCCAGCCTACAGCTGGTGGCATGCCGTATTCGAGCATTTCTATATAGTCGATATCGAGCATCATTGCTTCGTCATCACCAGCTGCACGCATTGCTTCCTGTTCCTGGAAACGACCTAGTTGATCGACTGGGTCATTCAATTCAGAGAAACCATTGCCAAGTTCAGAACCAACAATCACTGGTTGGAATCGTTGTACGACGTTAGCATTTTCAGGATCAGTTTTTGCCAAAGGACTAATGAATGTTGGTGTATTAACCAACCAGACAGGCCCAGCTACGTCCTTACGAATGTTCTTCCAAAGCTTGTCGATGCCACGCGCACGGTTTTCAGTTTGTTCGACTTCGAGCTTGTTGTCAGCGAGCGCTTTCTTGACGTCATCAAGTGAAGACTCAAACACATCGATACCATATCGTTCTTTAATGACGGTTGCGTAGTCCCAGATTTCCCACTCACCATCCATATTTACGTCGAAGTTACCGAGCTTAAATTGCAGTGTGCCAAATGTTTTTTGCAGAACGTCTTTGTACATTGCTTCCATAAACTTGCGACCGTCTTGCCAGTTAGCATATGCCCAGTACCATTCCATCGCAACGTGTTCAGGAAGGTGCTCGTCACTGTAGTTTTCGTTTCTAAAGCGAGCGCCAATATCGTAAACTTTTTCAAAACCGGCACCAATAAGACGCTTCAGTGGGAGTTCATGGCTAATACGTAAGTAAAAATCTTGATCCAAGGCGTCCATGTGCGTTACAAACGGAGTTGCATCAGCACCACCAGTGGTGTGCTCAAGGACGGGAACGTTTACTTCGATAAAGTCATTTGAATTTAAGAAATCACGAGTCGCCTGCCAGAACTTACTACGACGAATAAAGCGATCACGCACCTCTTGGTTTACGTTCATGTCGATGTAACGACGACGCATGCGCTCTTCTTTGTTCGTGAAGCCTTCTTGCGCGCTTGGCATTGGACGAAGTGTTTTGGTGAGCAAACGAATTTGCTTGACGAAGACAGAAATCTCGCCAGTTTTACTCTTCCCAACAGATCCAGTGGCTTCAATGAAGTCGCCAGTATCAAGCAGTGGCAAATCTTCAATACCAAGACGATTTGAAGGAACATCACGTCCTTCAACTTCAGATTCGTTCAAATACAGTTGTACTTGACCACTGAAATCCTTAATGACAATAAATGCGAGCTTACCGAATTTACGGATCGCAGTAATGCGCCCTGCGACAGTCACGGTTTGGTTTTCAAGCGTATCAAAGTCAGTAATAACCGCACCTGCATTGTGCGTTCGATGCGACTCAGCAGGATACGGATTAAATCCTAATTCTTTTAAGTCTTCGAGCTTGCGAAGTCGTTCGTCACGGAAGTCTTTTAGTGTTGCCATATCAGAGTCGATTATAGCATAAACCCCTCTTTAACACCCCTGACTCACCACCTCAGCTTGTCACCTGTCCGCGAAACGGCTTCCCGCCGGATTTAGCAGGGCTGTCGCTCCCTTTAAATCACGGGGTCCAGATGTTTCACAACCAGGTGACAAGCTGTGTCGGGCAAATCTGGGTCATTTCAAGCTATGAGTGAACCTGTGAAAAAACCGAATAACCCATGGAGCGTTTTTATGCCTATTCGAGTATGTCTGAGACGAAGTCGAGTTACGGAGAATACAAAAAAACACGACATGGGTTATATCGTGTTTTTGAATTGGTTTAAGAAAAGCTTGAAATGACCCAGATTTGCTTACGCAGTTCTAGTTGATCTGAGCAATCTTGTACTTAACAGTACCCTTAGGAGTCGTAATCTCGGCGTCATCGCCGACCTTGCGTCCGAAAAGCGCGAGACCGATTGGTGATTCGTTGCTGATCTTGCCCTCAAGCGGGTTTGCTTCAACAGGACCAACGATCGTGTATGTCACGGTCTTGTTGCCTGTTTTAAGTGCAACTTTGCTTCCAAGCCCAACAAGTGCCTTAGGACCGCCCTTAATGATGTCTGCATTGTTCAAAATGTCTTCGATTTCAGCGATACGGGTTTCAAGAAGACCCTGCTCTTCACGAGCGGCGTCATATTCGGCATTTTCGCTGAGGTCACCAAAGTCACGAGCTTCTGCAATCTTATCTGCAACGTCGCCACGGCGTGATTTGAGAGAAGTTAACTCGGTTTCGAGTTCCTTCTGTCCTTCGCTAGTGATTTGATAGTGTTTCTTCATAAGTTCTCTTTCTTCAAATAGGTGGCTTTGCGGCTCAAAATCTTGGTTTTGAAGGCGCCCTACACCACATATAGCGTAGGACGCCCGCTTTGCATCTCTATTTAGCTTAGTTTAGCAAGCAGTTCATCACCTGTCAATACCTCTGATTGGCCTGACTTTCGTGGGGTAAATTCAAATTTCTGGTCGGCAATCAATCGTTCGCTGATTGTTACTCGATATGGGATTCCCAAAAGTTCGGCATCGGCAAATTTTGCACCCGCTCGCTCGTCTCGATCGTCGTATAACACTTCGATACCTTTTGAGGTCAATTCATCATACAGTGCATCGGCCTGTGTTGCAACATCGCCGATACTCACGAGATAAACAGTGAATGGTGCAACGTTATCTGGCCAGACAAGACCCTTGTCATCAGCAAAGTGTTCGGCAATCAGCCCCATCAACCGACTTGGACCGATACCGTAGCTTCCCATGACGACAGGCTTTGAATCGCCGTTCTCATCTGTAAAATTCAATTCAAGCGGATCACTAAAGCGTGTTCCGAGGGTAAAGATATTACCAACTTCAACCGCTTTTTCCTGCGTTAGCTCGTCTTTGGCAATACCCAGATCAGCCAACACTTCGTCCGTGTAGACCTCTTCGTTAATCGCGATACCCTTTTCTTTATGCACGTAGATCGTATCTTCACCTACCGGGCTAAGCGTTTGGTATTCGTGACTAAACTTCGCAAAGCTTCCACCACTCGCGAATGTCCTATAGGTAATGGCACCGAGGCCAAGACGATCGAAGACGCGGGCGTAGGCATCACTGACGGCGCCATCATAAAACGCATCGTGCTCTGCCTGACTACGACTAAAGCTATACAAGTCCTTCATCCAGAACTCGCGGCCACGCATCAATCCGCTTTTTGAGCGAACCTCGTTGCGGAACTTGATTTGAAACTGATACGGATACACAGGAAGGTCTTTATAGCTATGAATGTAGTTCTTCATAAGTTTAGTAAGTGGCTCTTCGTGCGTTGGCGCCAGTCCAAGCTCAGTACCATTCGCGAGTTTCGTTTTGAACCACACGTCAATGACTTCATCATCCCAACGACCAGATGTTTTCCAAACATCGCTATTCTGAAGCGCGGTTAAACTAATTTCATTCCCGCCAATAGAATCCATTTCTTCGCGAATAATTTGAATGATTTTATCGAGAACACGCTTTCCAAGTGGAAGGTACGCGTATACGCCGGCCATCTCTTTGTAAATGTAGCCGGCGCGAATCAAAAGCTGCGCATTCTTAGCGACTTCGTCAGCAGGTGCGTCTTTTGTGGTCTTTGTGAATAACTGTGTAACTCTCATAATCTATCCCCTACTTTAATTTAAAGGAGTGGATTAATAAAGAGGAAGTAGAAGGCGATCGCATTTTTAATCATGTGAAGTAAGATCGATGGCCACAAACGACCCGTCTTAATACGAAGCAAACACAGCACGATGCTAAGTGCGAAGACATCAACGCCAACATTCCAGGCGAGGTGAATTGCACCGAACAAAAGACTGGTTAAAAGTACCGCCACCCATGTCGAAACATGTTTACGAAGCTTGCCTAACAGATAGCCACGGAACAAAAGCTCTTCTGAAATTGGCGCAATGATGACGAGCGTTGCAAAAGCCAATATATATTCGAATCCCTGACTGAGTCCCGAAAAGCCAGTATTCTGCACCTGATCGACATTATAAAAAGGAATGATATGTGGCGCGATTGTTGTCAAAACGAATGACAAAAGAATGTAAACGATAAAGCCTACTGGAGCCAGCAATAAGTCTGTCCAAGCAACTGACTGATCGATACCCAGGTCTTGTTTTGTCGTTCGGTAATGACGGAGCAGCCACGGCACGCCCATGACGATCAAGATCGATAGGACATAGATAACCGCCGACACTACCGTCTGAAAAGTCGACTCGTTCACATTTTGGAACGTGATACCAAATGTCTTCAAGAGAACAAGAACGAGCCCTACAATGACCTGTGCGAGAACAAATCCAGCCAATACCCAGACCGGCAGTGCAATCCCCATCCACCATTTAAAGTCCTGGGGTTTGGTAAAGAGTTTCTTACTTAAAGAGTTTTGTGACATCGCCGATAGTGACCACCAAAATTAATATCATGAGCACTGCAAATCCGATCCCTTTGACTCTCTCTTCGCGTTCTTTTGTCAGCTTCTTTTTGCGAAGCTTGTACAGCGCCATCAGGAACCAGCTTCCTCCATCAAGTGCGGGAATCGGAAGGACGTTCATAACTGCAAGTGTCAGTGAAATGATCGCAGCGAGGAACAAGACCTCGATTGGACCAGCTTTACTGGCAGCTGGGAAGATCGTCCCGAGAATACCAATCGGACCAGCGACACCGTCCCCCGCCGCAGACAGATTCGTATCCGCTTGCTTGCGTGTTGCGGCATCAGGACTCAGATGAAGAAAAATACCAGAGAAAAGGTTACCGACGAGTTGCCCAAGTCCTTGAATGGTCGCCCAGGTAAACTGCCCCGTCGTTACAATACCGACGATTGGCGCGGACCACGTTGCGCGAATCGATTGTTGCTGTGAAAGCGTCGAACCAAAAACGGCATTATCCGCATCACGAAGTGGCACCGACGCCGTTTCGTTCTGACCATTACGCGTGTAGTCGACAGTAATCGTTTTGCCCTTATTCGCTTTTGTGACTGCGATGAAGGAATCGACTGTATCTATTTTCTGACTGTTCACGCTGACGATCTTGTCACCGCTCTTTAGGCCTGCTTCTGTCGCTGGGTAGCCTTTCACCAGAGATGAAAGAACGACTGGCGCCGAAACCTGCTGCGTATCACCAGGAATCGAGAACTGATTCGGAAGGATTTTCGGAAGTCCGACTAACGCAAGAATCGTGAGGATAACGACAGCAACCAGCCAGTTAACGACTACTCCTGCAAACATAATCTTTGTTTTTTGCCAGAAAGTTGCTGCGCCAAAGTCACCTTTTTTGTTTGCTGAATCATTCTCGCCTTGCAACTTCACGAATCCACCCAGTGGCAGCCAGTTGAGGCTGAATAGGACACCATTCTTTAGCTTTCGACTCCATGCTCGTGGCGGAAAACCAATACCGAACTCTTCAAGGACAACGCCGTTACGCATCGCAACAATTCCATGTCCGAGTTCATGTACCGCCACTAAGACGACAAGTACAATAATCCCAATGATGATGCCCAGTACTAGATCCATGTATCCTCCACTTATGATCCGAAGCGTCGTTGTCGGCGCGAATATTCTTTCATTATAGCGGTGACGTCATCTTTTGTCATGTCTGGCCAAAGCTTATCAAGAAAAATAAATTCGCTATAAGCAGATCGCCACAACATGAAGTTGCTAATACGCTGTTCGCCACTGGTACGAACAATCACATCAGCTGGAGGAAGGTCCGGTGAATAAAGGTTCTCGCTAATAAGTTCCGGCGTCACCGCTTCATCGCCGACACCCGACTGAACAATTTTTTTAACCGCATCAGCGATTTCTTGTTGACCACCGTAATTGAAACAAAGAATCAACGTTCCTCCAGTGTTTTTACCGGTGGCTTCTTCGGCCTTCTCAATCTCTTTAATAATCTTCGGGTTCACCCCTTCGCGCGTGCCAATGAACTTAAGGCGAACATTCTTCTTATTAAAGAATGGCACGTCCGAAGGAACGACCTTAAGTGTCAAGCTCATCAATCGCTTTACCTCATCGGCACTGCGTTTCCAGTTCTCGGTCGAGAATACATAGGCACTTGCATACTCAGCACCGGCTTCGAGCGTCGCGATACCGATATCTTTCAGCGTGTTATAGCCAGCCAAGTGCCCTTCATACGCAGGAAGACCGTGCTTCTTCGCCCAGCGCCTGTTTCCGTCGACAATGTACCCGACATGCCGCGGAATTGCGGGTTTTTCAGAATCAGGCATTAGAGCGTGAGAATGTCTTTCTCTTTTTCTTTAAAAGCAGCGTCAAGTTTACCGTTATAGGTCACAATGCTGGCGTCGATAGATTTTTCAATCCCCTTCAAGTCATCTTCTGACAGTTCCTTGGCATCTTTCTTGCGTTTTGCCTCTTTGAGAGCGTCCTGACGAACGTTTCGAAGCGTAATACGAGCTTCTTCAACCTTTTCGCTGGTTTGCTTCACGAGGAGCTTACGACGTTCTTCGGTCAATGGTGGGATAGGAACGCGAATGACTCGCCCGTCATCGCTTGGGTTAAGACCCAGTGATTGATCCTGACGAATCGCAGCCGCAATTGGCTGAATATTACTTGGGTCAAAAGGGCTAATGGTGAGCATTTGCGCTTCAGGCGCAGTCACATTCGCAACTTGATTTAATGGCATTCGTTGGCCGTAGACCTCAACGTGAACGCCATCAAGCATTCCTGGGTGCGCACGTCCGGTACGGACTTTTTTTAGTTCATCTTCAAAGTGAGCAACGGCGGCACTAAATCGGTCTTCATAGGATTTCGTATCAAACATAATACCCCTAGTATATCAAACTCACCTCTTATATAGCTATTAAATCGGCAATCAAAAAGACCTCCTGTGGACAAGAGGTCTTTTTGAAAGTGACAGATTGAATTAGTCGTTTACACCAAGTTCGATTCGCTTAAAGCGACGAACGATGATGTTTTCACCGACTTGACCAATAGTTTGCTTCAAGTACGTACCGACAGTCATAGAATCATCCATGATGTACTGTTGGTTCAAAAGTACCTTTTCAGCAAAGTACTTCTTTACCTGGCCATCGATGATCTTTTCAGCGATATCAGCTGGCTTACCTTTGGTAGAACCGCTCTCTTCAGCTTCTTTTCGAACACGTGCAATTTCCTCGGCTGGAATTTCATCTTCAGTCACGTACACAGGTGACATTGAGGCAACCTGCAGAGAAATCATATGAGCAAATTCTTTAAAGCCGTCAGTACGAGCAACAAAGTCAGTCTCACAGTTTACTTCAACAAGGACGCCAATACGTCCACCATGAACGTAGCTGTCGATCACACCTTCAAGTGCTTCGCGGTCAGCTTTTTTCTCAGCCTTTGTCAGACCTTTTTTGCGCATTTCTTCAAGCGCTTTATCAAAGTTACCGTCAGCAGCAACGAGTGCTACTTTTGCGTCAGTCAAGCCAACGCCGGTAAGTTCTTTTAGCTTCTTGATGTCATCAATTGATACTGCCATAGTGCTTTATGCTTCCTCCCCTTTTTCGACTGCTACCTCTTCTTTAGTAGGTTTTGCTTGGCTCTTGCCTTCGTTGATCGCTTGGCTGACGTAGTCAAGCAGAAGGTGAACACCCTTGATTGCGTCATCGTTTGCCGGAATCACGTAATCAACAAGTGATGGATCAGCGTTTGTGTCGACGATAGCAACAACTGGCACGCCAATTGTCTTTGCTTCTTTGATTGCGTTGATATCACCAAGCACATCGATGATAAAGACTGCGCCAGGTTTGCCGCTGAGGTCTTTGATACCACCGTACTTAAGATTAAGTTCATCAAGTTCTTCTTGGAATCGTTGGATCTCAAGCTTGTTGTACTTTTTTTCAAGTTCACCAGTAGAAAGCTTCTTTTCGAGATCTTTCAGTTTCTTGATCTGAGCAGAAATTGTGTTCACGTTTGTGAGTGTTCCACCAAGCCATCGGTTAACCATGTACGGTTGCTTGAGCTCGATAGCTGCAGCTTTCACTGCGTCTTTCGTGTGCTTCTTGGTTGCAACGAAAAGGATTGGCTTTCCGCTAGCTGCGACCTTCGTTAAGAAAGGAAGTGCGACTTCAAGACCTTCAACAGTTTTGTTGAGGTCAATGATGTGGTTATCCTGACGTTTGCTGTGGATGTATGGCGCCATTTTAGGGTGCCAACGACTTGTTTGGTGTCCGAAGTGGACGCCAGCTTCAAGCAAAGCTTTAATATCGACAGATACTGCCATAATTGTTGAACTCCTTGTTCCTCACCTTCCGCCCTGACAATGAATTGCTAGGAGTTACGCGGAAAGTTGTGTCATTAAATAGTGTTACCCAATAATTGTAGCATTACAGGGGTCGTTTGTCTAGGGCTAGAAGGCTTGGCCACTTGAGGTCGAAGCGCCGGCCGTACCTGCCCACGTCCAGACAGTCGTAACGCCAGTGATAACCGCAGCGGTAAGCGGATCGATGTATGAACCCGCGTTCACGCCTTCTGTCGCCATAACGCTGTCAAGCGCGAATGATTGGCCAGAAGTAATTCCCGTGATATCGAATACGATATCGCTTATCGCGTTGTCTGCGGTGAACGTTGAGGTGTAACGAGTGAATGTAGCTGTCGGCGTAATACTGACAGTCGTTGCGTCGCTAGGCGTGCTTCCACCGACGCTACCGCTGTGAATCGTGACGTTAACGGTTGGGATCGATGCCGAGGCACTTCGAATAGCGAAAGTGACGGAGTACTGCTTGCCCGCTGTCGTCGAAAACGACGTCGCAGCGCTCGCACCTCCGGAAGTTGTATTTGAGTGCGTGACGACGCCAGAGTACGAGCCAGTCGAGGCACCGTAAGTGTTATTTACCGCAACGGTCGCATTTGCACCAGCTGCCCAACCCGTTCCACTGGAAGTAACGCCAGTCTCGAACGAAGGATTAGTTACATAGTTAGTGATCGTACAGCCAGGACCAGTGTGTGGCGTCCTGTTCGTACTCGTAATCATATACGTATTGCTCCCCGTCGTCTTTGTTGCGCAAAATCCACCAAGGATGGCCGCATTAACCGAATTCGCATACGTCACACTTGTGTCAAGGTCCGGCGGTGCCGTCGTTGGGTACGCGATCGTTCCCGCTGTGGTGCGTGCATTCTCGATAATTTTTGCCGAAGAATTAAGCGCTGACTGCAACGACGCAACTTGGGCTTTGCTCGTCACCCCGTTATAGGCGACGATGGTAATCGCGGCTAAGATACCGATAACAACGATGACGATAAGGAGTTCCACGATTGTAAAAGCTTCTGATGAACTATTTCTTTTACGAATCATGCTTACTAAATCCTCTTAAATTATAGAGAAAGTATAGCATAAGCATTTTCTAAGCGTAAATAATAAAACGACGTAAAATTAATAGATTACCTAAATAGGCAGTGTATTCATAAGCTCAACAAACGCTTCGTCTTTTGCCATTTGCAGGAATGTATCCATATTGTTATCAAGACCAGTGTCTTCAATGTAATGCTTCCTCGCGTACTCTAACTGGGGTAGTGTGAATGGTTCACCACCCCGCATGGCAAAATAATTCTTTACCTGCGCCATGCGTGCCATTAACTCGCTTGGGTCTTTCATATAACTATGTGGCGCTATTTTATCACCACTCACACGAGCGTTTTCTTTCAGCGCCGTGTAGGTATCGAAATTAAACGCCGCGATAACTTGCTCGACGTTCTTGCCCTCCGGCTTGATTAGTCCATGATACATCTCGTGAGCCGCAATAAGATCTTTGCCTTTATCATCAAGGGGGGTTTCGCCGTGCCGAGCATCACTGAACAAGACTACTTCAGGGTCAAATGCGTCGTGACCGATAACCGTCCCCAAAGCGTTCGGTGTTTTTCCATATTCGCTGGCAGGACCGTAGCCTATTTTTGACGTGACATTTTCATGAAGTGCATCATATTGCCCAACGCGAGATTGGTAGTCGCCTTTTGTTGTTCGCCGTCGGGCAAGCTGTATGCCACTTGTTGGAGCCGACACCGTCTCGTCCGACAACCCTTCTGCACCAAACTCGATAAACGTGCGATAGCGAGCCTTAAAATCTTCACTCGATGTCCGCTCGGTCTGTAACTGCGTCCAATTGCCTCGATAGTTTGATGTACGCTCTGGATTATTTTGCTCGACAAATTCAAGTTGCGAGTCTGTTTCGGTATCTATATCTGGATGTTCATCTAATATCTTCTTCATTTCGGTCGCAGCATCAACGTTAGCGATCTGCGTCCCCCTCTCGGCAAATAGCCCTTCGATTTCAAGTAACTCATCCTGAAGCCCTTCGTCACTCATGACAGAAATGACGTTCTCACCACCAGATGATGGAAGAATACCCTCATTTCGTAGCAACCCAAAGGTCGTCGCAGCTTCAACCTTATCGATAATCGCAGCGTGTAGCTCACCGCCGATAACAGCGTTCTCGGCATCTCGCAAAAGAATATGTTCAGTCGCATCAAGAACTGGAAGTGCATTTGGGTTGTCATTTCCTAGCTCGTGCGCTGCCAAAACAGTCGCTTGATCAATCGCGTTGAACGATCCAGCCAAGTCATATTCCCCTTCGCTTCCTTTTTCAATGCCACGCTCAACAGTATCGCCTTTTGCATGCACCAGAGTTTCATTTTGTAAGTTTTCTTCGCTCATGTGAAAAATGTATTTGTTTTTGCTTACGTTTCTATTGGTAATCGTAGCATTCACCTCTAGACAAATCAACCAAAAACAGATACAATAGTTCAGATTATGAAGACTAACCTACACCCAAGTGACTACCGCCCCGTCGTATTTAGCGATGATACGGCCGGTTTTGCTTTCTTGACTCAGTCAACGGCACAAACCACCGATACTATTAAATGGGAAGACGGCAACGAGTACCCACTCGTTAAGTTGCACATTTCAAGTGCTTCTCACCCGTTCTTCACCGGTGAAGAAAAGATCATCGACACCGAAGGTCGTGTCGACCGATTCAAGAACCGTGCTGCAGCTGCAGAAGCTCGCAAAGTTGAACTTGCCAACAAGGCAAAGAAAAACGCTGCGAACAAAGCTAAAAAAGCTTCAAGCGAAAGCTAGCCACCCTTTCAAAAAGAGCCTTATATCTGATAAGGCTCTTTTTTGTTAGAATAAAGACAGGAAAACTTTAGGAATAAGAATGTGCTATGCCAAAGATTAATTTAAATATAACGGAGTTACAAGCCGAGAAGCAACAGCTCGACGACTTCCTGGCACGTCCTGACGCCTACGCTGACACTGATTACTCGAAAAAGAACAAACGGTTCATCGAAGTGCAAACAATCTTAGAAAAAGCCCTTCTGCGCGAATCCTTGGAAGCGCAAATTGTTGATGCTAAAGAAATGGCTGGCGGTAACGACGAACTTGCCGACCTCGCAAAAGTCGAAATCGAAGAAAACACCAAGAAATTAGCTGATCTTGAGGAAGAACTCTTCCTGATGCTGGCGCCAAAAGACCCTAACGACGACAAGAACGTGATTATCGAAATCCGTGCCGGTGCTGGTGGCGATGAGGCCAGTCTGTTTGCAGCAGAACTCTACCGTATGTACCTTCGCTACTGCGAAAACCACAATTTAAAAACTGAACTTATTAGTGAAAGCGCCAATGATACCGGCGGGTACAAAGAAGTTGTGTTCAGCGTTCGTGGTGACTCCGTCTACTCTCAATTAAAGTTTGAGTCCGGCGTGCACCGCGTTCAACGTGTCCCTGCCACCGAATCTCAAGGCCGTATCCATACCAGCACCGTGACCGTTGCCGTGCTTCCTGAGGCAGAAGAAACGGACATTGAAATTAACCCTGCAGATCTTCGTATCGACATCTACCGCTCTGGCGGTCACGGTGGCCAATCAGTCAACACAACTGACAGCGCCGTCCGTATTACTCACATTCCATCAGGACTTGTCGTAATCAACCAAGACGAGAAATCACAGCTCAAAAACAAGCAAAAAGCCATGAGCGTGCTTCGTAGTCGCCTTCTCCAAATTAAGACTGATGCAGAAAATGCAAAGTTAACTGCTGAACGACGTGGCCTGATTGGATCTGGCGATCGCTCTGAAAAAATCCGTACCTACAACTTCCCGCAAGACCGTATTACCGATCACCGCATCGGCTATAGCCGAAGTAATATCCCGCAAGCATTAAACGGATCGATTGACGATCTCGTAGAAAACCTTCAAGCATATGAACGAGAACTCGCTGTCTCCAGCGCTAGCAATTAACGATTGGCTGGCTGACGCAACTCGTCAGTTGGTCTTTGCTGAAATCCCTTCTGCCCGCCTCGATAGCGAACTAATCCTGGCACACACACTGCGTAAAAATCGCAGTTATTTGCACGCTCACCCCGAAGAAATTCTGACCGATCGTACGATTGATATCGCCAACGCTCGTCTGGCGCTCCGCATTGAACGCGTTCCTGTTGCCTACATCATCGGCCACAAAGAGTTTTATGGTCACCAGTTTTCTGTCACAACGGCGACGCTGATCCCTCGTCCTGAATCAGAAGCATTAATTGAGCTCCTCAAGAAAGTCATTCCTCGAAATATCTCACTCTTAAAAGAAAATCCCCTTCGCTTAGTCGATGTCGGAACTGGAAGTGGTAGCCTTGGTATTACCGCCAAGCTTCTGTACCCGGAATTAACTGTATCCCTCGTTGACATCAGTCGTCACGCGCTAAAGATTGCCGAGAAGAACGCGGCTGACCTCAAAGCATTCGTTTCAATCATCCAGAGTAACCTGTTGGCCGATTTCCCTTTCACCGCCAACATAATCATCGCTAACCTCCCCTACGTTGACCCTGAATGGGAACGTTCGCCAGAAACCGAACATGAACCGGCTGATGCATTATTTGCAGCGAACAAAGGCAAGGCACTGATTTACGAGTTACTCGTGCAAACGAAAGACAAGCTTATTAATGGTGGCTCACTAATTCTTGAGGCCGACCCAGAACAGCATGACGACATCATTGCAGAAGCAAAAAAATACGGCCTCTTGCTTTCAGAACAAGACGGCTACGGATTATTGTTTGAGAAAATCTCTGACTAAATTAAATCGCTGTGCCAACGCGGTTGAAGACAAGGACGAGAATCGTAATCACGCTGAGCGTAAATAATAACGGCAAGACGATATCGCTGGTGCGAATCTTTTGGTGGTGATAAAACGAGTCGTACGCCTTGTAGGCAACAAATCCGAGTAGCAATGCAATAATGGCAATTTGTGGCACCAAAAGGCTTGTCACAACGGGTAACGAGTAGGCAATCGTCCAGTGGTAAGCAACCCAACCAATTTCGGCAAAGACAGTACTCCATGCCAAGCTCAAGAATAGCGGATGCGTCTCATCGTCATAGGTATTAAGGATGTGGTTCGCGGTACTATACCCAATCAACCACATGCCGATCACGACAACTGACGCGGGCCAGCTAAATGATATCGTATAGAGTGCCGCAGTTCCAAGAAAAATCGCAATCCCCGCTTGTGCGGCAACGTAACTTCGCTTTGAACGAGGCTTGATGATAAGAAGCCACACAATATACAGCACCGTTGCGATACCGAGCAGAATAAGTTTCTTATAATCTTCGATGTTTGCCGTATCAATCGTGTACAAGTGAAGCACAACGCTGACACTGACGATAATGTCGACAAGGTTCGAACGAATATTCACAAACCAATAACGAACACGAACTGCCAGCACGCGCCACTTACTAATAAGGACAAGGCCAAGTGCCAACGGAATCGACTCGGTGTAGCGAATCACGACCACAAGTGCAATTGCAAAAGCGATGTTAAGAATCGTGTACACCACTTCGCTCAAAAAAGAGCGACGTCGGACTAGTTTCAAGAACTCCATATTGGACTTATTATACCACGATGAATGGCGTTATTGGGTTGGACCAATAATGATCAAGAAGTCTGTCGCACCAACGACGCTGACTGGTGGCTTGGTTATCTTAAGAGTGACACCATATACTGTTTTGAGTTTCGCAGCCGTCAGTGGTTTTTTATCAGTCAGCTGGTAGACCGTGACTGCAGGATAGGTACTACCGTCAGTTGTATCAGGAGCGTTCCCTACTGAATCAACCGTAAAGCCCTTGGCAATTAATTTATCAGCCTCCGTTTGTGCCATACCAGCCGTACCACTCCCGTTCAAAACGGTAACATGCGGCTCTTCTTTTACGAATGGCTCCTGTGTAATGACCTTATTTAGATACGCTTGTAGCGCGCTATACGAGTACTGTCCTGCCGTTGGCTGTCCAGATCCATCGAAGATTGGGCTTGTCGCTGCATGAAGATCAATCGAGGTAATTTTGTCAGATGGAATATCTTTCGCAAGTCCAAGGAGTGTTCGAATCTCTTTTGTCTGAATGTTCGTGCGGAGGTTATTACCCAGCGCATCAATCAACTGTGACACGGCATTAATGTTCGTCAGGGTTCCTGTCGTCATCGCTTTGTCGCGAATCGCGATCAAAATCTTTTGCTGGTTACGTTCACGGTCAAAGTTCGACTGCGCCAATCCGACGTTTGTTGTGTCTCCACGGGCCTGCGCCAAGTACAGTGCGTGCTCTGCATCGAGTACCTGTGGTCCTGGTTGATAATCGATAAAGTGGCCGTCTGGAGGACAGACTGTCTTGCGTTTTGCGTAGTTTGCGCCACACTTCCAGTCAAAGTTTGCATCCATAATGCCGATATTTGGTTGAGGCCCTTGGCCGTTGTCACCTTCGATGTTCACAGTGATACTTCCGCCAATGGCGTTCACGACGTCACGCATCACCGTGTAGTTAACGTGAATACCGTACTGGATATCCATACCGACGATATTACCGATGAAGGCTTGTGTCTTTGTCAGGCGATCTTGTTCCGAGGCGGCGTCCGTTCCGTCGTTTGCGCAACTAAAGTAGACGTTCACCTTCCCCGAATAGCCAGAAACACAGGCTTGTCCGTACTGTACTATGAGGTCACGCGGAATACTGAATGTGTATGCATCTTTTGTTGTCTGATTAATGCTGAGCACCATAATAGAGTCTGTTAAATTCGCACCCTGGTGTCCTGGATCATCTTCTGATGTTCCGAGGATTAGGAAGTTACTGCGTCCATTCGCATCTTCCTTTAGTGGATCGCTCTTCACGATATCAAGGAAGCTTCCCTTGAATACCGAGTCACTGGCGTTAACTGCCTTGAACAAAAGGTAGCCACCAAGTCCAAGTGCAATAATCACCAGTCCAATAAGTGTCCACATAATAATGCGTTTTGTTTTGCTCTTTGGGCGTTTTTTCTTGTCGAGTTTTTTCTGGGCACGTCGCGAACGACGAGTCGTCTTCTCATCAGGATCATCAAGTTGGCGAAGTGACTCATCAAGGTCTGATCGACCAATAATTTTTTCCTCACGAGCAACACCTACCACCGCTTGACGAGTGCTTTCGCCAGTGTGCAGTGATCGGTCAATCGGCTTCTCAATCTCCTTCTCGTGTAGGTCTCCAAGCTGACTGCCGGGGCGACGAGGGATAAAGCCATCAATCGAAGGTCGTGTGTTCTTCATAAATACTTAGTCTACTATACCCGACGAAGCTTAAATTATGAAGTACGACATAAGCAGATTCGAAGATTTCAGGAGTATACTTCGGACTTGCTGAGAATCGCCAGTAAACTACCTATTCTCACCCTTGGCCATGCTATAATAAACCGAGTTTATGAAGCCATCTTATTTCACTCGCCACCCATTTGCGAAAGATATCATTAGTATTTTGGTTTTTATTACTTGTGTTGTCATTGGCACGATTCTTATCAATACATTTGTCTTCCGAAGCTTTAATGTCGTCGGGCCAAGCATGGAATCAACCCTGTATACTGGTGACCGCTTGATCGTTGATCGTCTGCCTGTTACGTGGGCACAGTTACAAAACAAAACGTACACACCTAAGCGTGGGCAGATTATTGTCTTTAAAAATCCTCAATACGCTCCAGGTAGCGAAGACGAATACATCGTCAAACGCGTGATTGGTCTTCCTGGTGAACATGTCGTCCTCAAAGACGGTCACTACACTGTCTATAATGGCGCCTACCCAACCGGCTTTAACCCAGACGATAATAATCACGGTGAGCCGGGCAGCCCAACCAGTGGTGCTGTCGATGAGATCGTCCCTGCAGGCGAACTGTTCGTTTCCGGTGATCACCGTCAGGGTAGTTATTCTTATGACTCACGAAATGGACTGGGAACTATTCCTCTGTACGACGTTATCGGACCTGCAACGCTGAGAATCTTCCCGTTCAATAAAGTCAGAGCTTTCCCTACTTAGAGCAGCGAACTCCGCATCACACGGCAGATTTCACTGCGCCAAGCCGCGCGAGAGTCTACTTATTCCCCTAGGAGTTTTTGAAGGCGGTCGAGATCTTTTTCGTCGGTGAACTTGATGACGATCGTACCCGCGCCTTTGTTATTCACACGAATGTTAACGTCAGTTTTGAGGCGACCACGTAGCGACACGATTTTTGCTTCGTGACGGGATTCCGTTTGTTTGACGGTCTGGACTTCTGGCTGTTTTTTGCCGTTTCGAGCGTTCACAACGTATTGTTCAACTTTACGAGCACTCCACTCTTCAGCGATGATGCGCGGCACGACTTCATTGATGAACTTCTCGTCCCAAGAAATAAGCGGACGAGCTTGACCCTCGGTTAAGCGCCCTTCAGCAATTGCTTCACGTACGTTCTTTGGAAGCTTCAACAGGCGCATCGTGTTTTGGACAGCGCTTTGAGATTTGTTGACTCGCTTACCGATTGCTTCGTTCGTCAGATTGAACTGATCACGAAGTTTTTGATACGCAGTCGCCGTTTCAATCGTATTAAGATCGCGCCGTTGGAGGTTTTCAATTAATGAGACTTCAAGTTTGTTTTGATCGCTCATCGAACGAACAAGTGCAGGAATCTTTGTCAGCCCGGCAAGTTTCGACGCACGATAACGACGTTCGCCAGCAACGATTTGATAGCCGTCACCTTTTTTGGTCACGATGATGGGCTGAAGGACACCGTGCTCTTTGACGGATTCGGCTAATTCGTCGAGAGCTTCCTTATCGAAAGTACGTCGTGGCTGATCTGGATCAGCAGTCACTGAACTAATAGCTAGCTCGCGTAGCTCGCTTAGCTTTCCATCAAGTTCATTCGTTGGATCAAAAGAATCATCCAACAAATCCATTGGAATCAATGATTCGAAACCACGTCCGAGGCCTTTTTTCTGTGCCATTATGCAACCGCCCCAGAAGTACGAAGAATCACTTCTTTAGCAAGCGCCTTATAGGCACGTGAACCCTTCGAGAACTTGTCGTATACGCCAATCGGAACACCGTGGCTTGGTGCTTCAGCCAGACGGATGTTGCGCGGAATCGTAATATCAAAGACTTTGCCTGGGAAGTGACGCTTAATCTCTTCGTGCACCTGGTTGCTAAGGGTTGTACGACTATCAAGCATAGTTGGAAGCACCCCGAGTAGTTCTAACCCCGGGTTCATTCCCTTTCGCACGATCTTCATCGTTTCAAGCAATTGCCCAAGACCTTCAAGCGCATAGAATTCAGCTTGTACGGGAAGCAGAACATACTTCGCAGCAATCAGCCCATTAACAGTAAGAAGACTCAAACTTGGTGGGCTGTCGATAATAATAAATTCATAGGCTTCACCACTGGCGTCAATGGCATTCTTTAGCCGTGTAAAGCGCTTGTCGCCCTTTGCGAGCTCTACTTCGGTATTCGCCAAGATTGACGTTGTTGGGGCCAACCAGAGGTTCTTGTGCTCTGTGGCAACGACGATACTGCCGAGTTCGGCTGTTCCCATAATGACGTCGGTCATTGTTACCGTCAGTGCAGTCTTATCGACCCCGAGACCACTGGTTGCGTTCCCCTGTGGGTCAAAGTCAATGAGCAATGTCTTTTTATCAGCCTTGGCCAGGAAATAAGCCAAATTAATAGCAGTCGTTGTCTTCCCAACGCCCCCCTTCTGATTCGTAACAGCTATGACAGTCGGCACTCTGTATGTATTCCCTTTTCTTTATATACATTGTAGCATGAGCGAACTAAATCTTAAGCGCGTTTGCGGCGATTCACCCCAATAATCCCGATGGTCACAGCTACAAGAAGCACTCCACCGATAATGACCCATAGCCACGGAAAGTCGGGCTGTTTCGTCGAGGCTGTCGCCGTATCCGAAGTGACCGTCACTGGCTGTTCGTCACTCACAGTGACAGCGTAAGGCCCCAGCTCGACCGTCTTATTTTCTGGAGTTGCCACTGTCACATACACCGAGTGTGATCCAACGGGTAATTTCTCCGTCAATGTACATGACCACTTTCCATTTTCGTCAGCAGTGGTTGAGCACGTCACGGGATCAGAGTGGACAACAACTGTCACTTTGCTTCCAGCCGGTGCAAATCCAGTGAAGGTAGGCATCGTAGAAATCACAGGAGTATCGCTGATCGCTCTGTCATCAACAACGACCGTTAACGGTATTTCGATCGGCGTTACGGGGATATCGGTTGTTGCACCTACCGGCATCGACGGAGGTGGCGCTACTGGTGATGTTATTCCATCTCCAGTACCCGGTTGTGGAGTCCCACCATCAGATCCACCTGTATCTGGTAGGTTAAATGTATAAACTGGTGCACTATCCACAGATACAGTACCTTCGGTAGTGATATCGAATGTATCAGGCATTCTCACTACTGCTGTCGTTGAGTCAATCAAGGGAGTTCCTATAGTATCAATAAGATAATAACAAGGTGGCGTGTCGCTCACTAACGCCGCAGGCACACCGAATCCAATAAGATTCTGGGCAGTATAAGGTGTTCCTTCAGTACAAAATGGTAATGCGACACCATCGACACTCACCAATGAACGACCGAGAGCATTGCTGTAGAGTGTCGCCGGGCGAAACAAACCCGTTCCATGGATAGTGAGAATTTTTTTACCCGCTGACTCCGTAAACGTTGCGCTGGTAATTTCTTGCGGTGGCGGGGTGAGATACGTAAAGCCGTTGTGAAGTATCGTAGTTTGACCATCGCTATTAGTAACGGTCACATCAACAGGTCCTGGAGTTGAGCCTACAGGCACGGTACCCGTGGCCATCGTGTCTGTACCACTCGTCGTTGCCACTTGCCCGCCTATAGTGACAACTGCCGTCGTGTCTATAAAGCCAGAACCCGTAACGGTAAAGCTTGGTGTTGCACCGACATAGGCGCTGTTTGGCGTAATATTGGTGATCTCGACCGTTTGCTGTGTTAACGCCATCGGTACCAGGGCATCAATCGTTGTTCCGTTACCGACACCTCCGTATCCGTTTGAGCCCCAACAATATGGATGAGTGGAGGCGATAACACAAGGTGACCCCGCCGATCCTGCCAATATGTATGACACTGTCTTGCTTGCAAGCACGCCCGACGCATCGACCGCTACGGGAACGGGGCTACTTGTTGTTGAGTTATTCCCCAACTGTCCTTGTGTATTGTCTCCCCAACAGGAGACGATGCCGCTGACGACTGCACAAGCACTCATATAGTCTAACGAGAACGCGTCAACATGCTGTCCCACCAACGTACCACTAATTTGAATAGGCACCAGACTATCCACGACAGCGCTTGCATTAATGCTACGACCCCAACAATACAATGACCCATCGGACAAGACACAAGCGTAGCCTTGCATTATCTTCAATTCATCGATGTGCTTGCCACTCAAAACACCCGACGTATTAACAGGCACGAGAGGTTGGCCACTCACTCCTGCCGACCCTGTTCCAAGCTGACCGTTGCCACCTTCGAAACCCCAACAATATACCTCACCAGAAGCAATAAGGCACCCGAACGAACCGTTGAATGTCATCAGTGAAGTGACTGTCTTGCCCGTAAGAACATTAAAAGCATCTAATGCCATCGGTACAGAACTGGACAGTGTCGCACCATTATCACCTAGCATAAAGCTATAACCGCTTCCCCAGCAGTAGGGTGCGCCAGAGGCAATTACACAAGGAGTAGGTCCTGTAGTAAGTGAGGTGATTGTCTTTCCCGCAAGTACGCCTGTCATGTCGACAGCCACAGGAATTAGTGAGTCGATCGTTGTCCCATTGCCCAGTTGACCATCAGGGTTAGACCCCCAGCAGTAGGGTGCGCCAGAGGCAATTACACAACTAGTAGCGCCGTCGTCTGAGCTGAACGCCGTGATTGTCTTTCCCGCAAGTACGCCTGTCATGTCGACGGCCACAGGAATCGACGAGCTTGTCGCCACCCCATTACCTAATCGTCCATCAGCGTTATACCCCCAACAATACAGCGAACCACTCGCTAATGCGCAGTAGCCAGTCGCGGCCGAATAAAGGTTGGTGATAGTCTTACCATCAAAAACGTGGTTATCATCTTTAACAGGCTGAGGTACGGCTCTATCAACACTCGTCCCGTCGCCCAACTGACCTAGACTGTTTTGCCCCCAACAATACACAGCATGGTCGGTTGTTAGCAGACACTTATTAGTACCGTTAGAAGCAATTTGGAGAACACCTGGTTGCCAAGGCGTAATGAGTGCACTGGCGTCCTTTTTTGTCATCGTCACCAAAAATCCGACGCTCACCGCAATGATTGCTAGTGTTACCGAAAATATTAAAATGTGCCGTAACGAGAGTTTCTTTTGAGAGAGATAGAGTGCCATTTATGCCTGACGTTCGGTTATCATAGTAACACCAGTATAATTCCTGGGGTGCATAAGCGCAATTAGGGTTTAAGGCCTACTTAAGGATCGAGGGTATCAGAATACGGAGCGATTTCTTGGCTTCATTGGATGAGAAAACGTGTGAAATATGACCCGAGGGAATATCTCAGCCCAACGCAAAAGGAAACCTCCACTGGAGGTTTCCTTTTAAAGAGTGTTTTCTCGGCCAATGAAAGACGAGGAACGATCTACCGTACTACTTGATCGAAGTAATTTCGATCTTGCTGTACTTCTGGCGGTGTCCGTTCACTTTGTGAACACGCTTCTTCGCTTTATAGCGAATGACTTGGACTTTGTCACCCTTTACGAGGTCTTCAAGGACCTTCGCGGTAACTTTCACATCTTTGACGGTTGGTGTTCCGACGGTAACGTTGTCACCATCAATAACCAACAGTGCATCAAGAGTGAGCTCTTTAGTTCCTTCCTGGAGGAGGTCCACCAGTAGGGTCTCTTTTTCGCTGACAACGAATTGCTTGCCACCGATCTTAACGACTGCTTTTGTCATATAATTCCTTTATTATTTAACGATCAGTTTCCTACTTTAACAGAGATGGCCTCTTATGTAAAGTTAGATCTGACCGCCACCCGTTGCAAAGACGGTAACAATTGCCAATATAAGCACCCCGACAAAGGTATACATGCCATGATGGAGTTTCCAAGTTCGTCGCCAAGCGACCGGAAGTTTCTTGCGATAGTGGTGTGCAGAGACTGCAACTACTGCCACAAGCGCCAGTAATGCCAGTGCGCCTAAGGTAGCTGGACTCATTGATTGCAATGCCGTTCCGAAGTATGTCAGTGGATTTCCGATGCCATTTTCAACTGGAGCCGCATAGACAACGGCAGGTTTCGTATCAGTCGTCCCTTGGACAGCCGCGGCAGTTGCGGGAGCTCCGTAATATGCCACGACGATGGTCGTATTACGTCCATCAAGCAGGCCGTCAACAACCGCAAAGCCGACATCTTGGTACTTTGAATTCAGAATATTTTCACGATGTGTCGCTGACGCCATCCAGGCATCCAAAGTTGCCTGGGCTGTCGGATAATTCTTCGCCAGGTTCTCACCAGCAACGTTATAGTTGTAGCCCGCATCCCCTATCCATTTCCACGGCGTCACGCCAGACGGTGAGACGTGCGCCCAATAGTTGTTCGCAAACATGTCTTTCGCTTTCGCAAAAGCTGCTGAAGTTAACTCATCGTTTACCTTAAGGTCCGGCAGTGACGCCTTTTCTCGCTCGGCGTTCGTATCAGCCACAAGGTCGCTCTGACTAATACTGGAAACTCGCCCCAGTACTTCAAGCCGTCCTGAGGTCAAAAAGCCATACGCAAGTTGCATAAAAACAGCCAAGACTAAAACAGCCGTAATGCCGTGCAAGCGGACTAAATGCGGACGATACTGGTTTCCTTTATGTGGTACCAGCGCATGCTTTAGATGTTTACGGATGATTGAATCTGGACTTTTTTTGCTGCGTTTTTGTTTTGTTTTCACGCTAGATATACTATACCACTTATGTTTCGTTCTAAAAAGAAAAACTCCCCTGTCGGAGAGTCTTTCTAAATCTACTTTTTGTTTATTTAAGAATTAGCTTCGCCTCGACGACGAACAGCTGCAGCAATAAACCATGCGATGCCAGCAATAACTGCAAGGATCAAAATCCACCAGAACCATGCGATGCCGAAGATTTGGCCTTTGTTCGCATCCGAGTTCACTGCGACGGCAGTATTCTTCACGTCGGTTGCACCCTTTACGCCCGTATCACCGTTTGCAGTGTTGTCTGTGGTAGCACCCAGAACCGCAGCGGCTGCAGGATTTGTGATAATCGGAGTCACGGTCGTGACTGGCGTGGTCGCAGGGGCGATAACATTGACGATCACGTTCGCTGCTTGTGTTGAGATGTTGCCTTCTGTATCAGTGGCGGCGATGCTGAATGCATAGCTTCCATTTGCAAGGGCGCTTGGAACGGTGAAGCTAAAGTTCCCAGCGTTGTTCGTGACAGGAATGTTTGCTGTTCCATTGAAGCTCGCAATCAATGTCGCGTTTACGTCATCAACCGTACCAGTAATCGTTGGTTGGTTACCAGACGTGTCGGTCTGTGGAGTAATCGTAATTGCGGGAGCCGTGTTGTCGACAGTAATGACTACTTCTGCTGTTGACGGGTTACCTACCGCATCCGTGCCCGTTAGTGTTGCAATATAATTACCACTTGCGACATTGGTTGTATTCCAGTCGTAGGAAGTAAAGCTTGTCCCGCTCGTCGAAGCAACCGGCACCTGTCCTGTCTTACCGATTGAAAGCGTGTAAGATGCTGAGTCCCCCGTTGAGCCGTCAATCGTGACGATCTCGTTATTTCCTACGGTTGTTCCATTTGCAGGAGCTGAAATTGTTACTGTTGGAGGTGTCGTATCAACGACAACCGTACCCTTCGATTCCCCGCTCGTATTGCCCGCGTTGTCGATAGCACGAACATGTAGTTCGTATGTGCCTTGACCCGAAACAGCCGTCGTTACGCTCGTGTCGGTGGTGAACGTCCATGCATCACTGGCTGGTGCTACACCTTGGTTGGTCAGTGCATATTCGTATCCCTTAAGTCCCGACGCATCAGCAGGTGGATCAGCGACATCGGTTGATGGCGTCCATGTCCAATTGCTCGTCAGTTCCTTTGTTGGAGTTGTGGTTGTGGGAATCCCGGGAGTTGTTGGCGCGACATTCGGTGATGACAACGCAGATATTGTTGTCATGACGTTTCCGGCAAGATCACTCACTCCACCGACGCCCCAGAGCTGCTCACCCGAGACATACCAACCTGGAGTCGTAAAGTGAACCGTTGCAGTATTCGTCGCTGCATCATAGGTCACGTCTGCATGACCAGATAGATTACCGGAGCCACCAGCACCCGGCCAGTTCGTTAGGAAGTAGCTTGAAGGATCAGTCGCCTGAGATTCGTTCACCGCTTCGCTAAACTTCACCTGGAAGCTTGTTGCTGAAGAACCACGTGGAGGGAATGTGAAGATTACGGTTGGAGCCACTGTGTCGATCGTCACCGACCAAATGTCACTCCACTGGCTATAGTTGCCTGCGGCATCTTTTGCGCGAACCTGATAGAACCAAGCGCCGTTACCCGCACCAGAAGAATGAATAGTAGATGTAGACAAAACGCCCGAGTGCCAGATATTACTTCCGTTCAAAACATTATTTGAATCACGTGACGGGTCTTGTGATGCCTGGAATTCATACGTCACTGGTGACGCATCAGAAGAATCATTCCAATCAAAATCAAATTCATTTGTCTTTAGGTATGAACCGTTTGAAGGCAGCGCAAGAATAGGCTTCGTAGGCGTAATCGTATCAACAGTCACCTTTTGTTCAACGCTCCAAGCACCAGCGATGCCGTTAGTATCGTAGGCGCGGACCTTCCATGTATAGGTTGAGTTTGGAGCACCTGAGTTGTGCCGGGTAATCGTTGAGCCGCCAAGTACGTAGTTTCCTGCATCACTCGTATCCGTGTAAGTCTGTGGATTACCACCAATGTTATAGCTTGCGGTGTACTCATACTTCACTGCCCCTGCGACTGCATCCCACGTGTTGTCAAAAGATGGGTCACTCGTGTAAGCATTGTCGACTGGTTTCAAGTTTGTCGGCGCAGAAAGTGACGTGTAATCGAAGTTATATGTTGTATCGTTGAACGTGAAGTTGTCTGCTTCTGTATCGTAACCAGGGTTATTTGAACCAACATTAAGCCCATATCCAAGCACGACTGCATTCGGGAAGAACTGCTTAATCTGGTCAAGTGTGTAAGTACTTGAGCCTTGGCTCGCAACAACGTCTCCACCCTGTCCTGTGAAGGTCTTCGATGAATAGAATTTGCTTGTCGTATAGTTGATGCTCCAGTGTTGCCAAATGCCGTTTACAATCGCAGCATTACCTTGATCGACGTAAGGTTCATAGACAAGCGTCGCAAAGTTTGAACCAGTTGTACCATTCAAAAAGACGGGAATTTGGTAAGAGGGCGTGCCGCCAGAAAAAATCGCACTGTTTTGCTTGGTATCAAAACCGAGAGTACCAGTAACGCTATTAAAAGCGATAGGAGTTGTGAAGTAGTGCATGTACTGAGCTTTGTCTTGTCCTGCGACAGGAGCTGCATCAGTCTTCATGCTCAATGCACCAGCAGTACCGTTAGATGAGTCGGCAACGAATGATACATGACCGTTTGCACGCGTGTCGTCTGTAATCCAGCCTTGAGTATTGGCCGCAGTCACCGTTACTGTCGACGCCGCATGCGCGTTTTGAGAAAAAATAAACGGCACACTGGCCGTAAGGGTACTCACTACTAGCAAAGCTGCTAGCGCAAAATTAGTTACACGTTGGTTCCGTTTACTCGCAATAAACTTCATCACACACTCCTTATAAATTGGTTACAAGGAAGATCGTCTCCACCCGATCATTCCCATCCATACAATGCTCTCACCTTTTGTATTTTGCTTAACTTTACCACCTTCACACCTGTTTAACAATGCGGATTAATGTTTCTTTAAGATTGTTCTGGGAGAGTTACTTAAAAGAACCAGTAGCTAAGTAACGCCTCTAACAGAGTTAACAAATAGCACTGAATCGAGACAACAATGTTCGCTTTACCGTCGACGAAAGAGCCTGTGTTGTTAGATCCTCGCGCTTGTACCGTGTAGGTTGCGTTAGCAAGATTCGCCTTTACCGTGTATGACCATGTCGTCTTCCCGGGGGTATATGTTGCAACTCCCGTCTCCACGACTTTACCCTTTGAATCAAGAACAGTGATCGTGATCCTCGTCACGTCTGAACTTACTGTTCCAGTAACGACAATTGGACGACTCGTATATTTAGCGCTATTGACTGTAATCGTTGGTCCCGTAGGGACGGTTGTACCTGCAACGATAATCAGCACTTCCGCACTGGACACATTTCCGACTAGGTCAGTTCCAGTAAGCGTTGCAATGTATGTACCACCCGGTACGTTTGTCGTATCCCAAGTGTATGAGCCGAAGCCAATCCCACTACCACTCGTGAATCCGACTGGTGTTTGACCAGTCTTTCCGATTGAAAGCGTATAAGAAGACGCATCACCCGTTGAACCAACAATAGTTATTTTTTTCGTTGCATCGACCGTCGTACCATTTGTTGGTGACGTGATACTGACGGTTGGTGGTGTTTGATCGAGTTGGGCACTTCCAACTGACGCAGTTCCAATATTGCCCGCATTATCCACTGCGCGAACCTCTAACTGATAAAAGCCGTCAAACTGCGCAGTTGTCGTCAGACTTGTGGCTGTAGTATCTGTCCAATCGATAATAGTACCGCTATTGTCGCTAAATCGATACTGATATCCTTTAAGTCCTGAAGCGACAACAGTGGGATCACTGGAAAGATCAGTTGCAGCGCTCCAGCTCCACTCCATCGTTGCATTTTTTGTGGGCGTCGCTGTCGTTGGGACACCAGGTACTGTTGGTGCTTCCGTGTCTACTGCGCTTACCACACCATCAAGTGCATGTGCTTGTTTTTCCAATATGAATGACGTACTAAACATTGCAGCGGTCGCTATCAAAAATGCCGTTATGATAAAAACACTTGCCCGTTGGGATACTTTGGTAGAAAACTTCATTGCACTGCTCCTCCTATTTCATTAACTTTAGCATCATACGCAACGTATTGCATAGAAGAATTAGTTAAGATTGTTCTGCTACTATGCGCGAGGTAAAGAATTTTTTAACGAAATGCCATACTGCAAGAACAGCACCGATGATCACCAGCCACCAATACCATAGGATTCCAAAGATACTCCAACCGCCCGACGTTGGCGCAATTGTCGCTACTGTTTTCGTCGGAGGCGTTTGACCCGCCGCAGTCACTGTACTTCCTAAGACACTTGGCTGATCAGTTGTCGTGATTTCGTCGCGCCCCACCTTCACTACGGGACTCGTATTCGCAGGTACAACCGTTGATGGTGACTGATCAACCAGTTCATCGGTCGGATCGGTCGTCGTTGGTAACGGTACGGTTTCAAGATCTCGCTTGTAGCCAAAAGTAAACTCGTTACCTGACGAGACGTTCCCTAAACTATCAGTCACCTGCAAATAAAAGACGTATGTGCCTTCAACTTTAGGAGAAAACGTTGGCTCCATTGCTGACGCATCATAGGTAAGGATTTCGGGGTTACTCTCACTCGCCGTCCACTGATAACTTGCGATGTCATGAGCGTCGGTGACTGTCACGTCAGGAGTAATCGAACCACTCTTAATAATGCCACCCTCACCGATCGTCACGGCTGGTGGATCGTTATCGATACCGACGGTCGTCACCGCTTGATCCCCATGATTACCGGCCACATCAGTCACATCGACTGTGATTGTATACGTACCACTCGGTACTACATTCGGTGTTGAGACATTCCACTCGTAACTGACATTTGCTGATGTCCCCGAAACACTCCCCTGTTGAGCAACATTTCCATTTACAGAAATAGTGTAGCTCGCAAGGTTTGTATCATCGTTCAATACTCCGTTAATCGTCACGACTTGCGACGAGCCACCAGCTGGGTTCGGCGTAGCAGTTACGCTTGCTGTTGGCTTGGTCGTATCCGTAGAAGGTGTTGTATCAGCAGGAGTCTGGTCTGGTGGCGGCGTCGGATCAGCCGTATTGGTTGGCGGCACTGTACAATCACCAATATTTAGTAGGCAGGTCACAGAATTCAAAAACTCGGCCTGTGTAGGTCGAGTAAAGATTCCAAACGTTAGAACAGTAACAAAGATAAGACTCAGCAAAAATGTTGCGATTTTTGCGCCTCGCAGGATTGGTGCATGACCATATCGAATCTTGATAACCATCCTCCCCTTTTTGCATTCGCAGTTACGCTACTGGTAGTGCTTTGCCTTTCCAGTATACCATAAAGAGCTTACTCGGCGGACGCTTCACCTCTTTCGAGGGCATGAATGCGTTCATGATCCAGGCCATAATAATGAGCAATTTCGTGCCACAATGTTCGCTTGATTTGCTCAAACAATTCGGCCGGGTTGCGGACAATCATCAAGATCGAATTCTTAAACAAAGTGATTTTATCAGGCAAAACAAACGTATAATTACCGCCACGTTTTGTCAGCGGAATACCTTCGTATAATCCAAGTAGGATGTTTCCTTCACGAAGCCCAGATTTTTGAATCTGATACTCGTCGGGGTCATCCGCATAGAGGATTGCTACGTTATGAAGCCCCTTAATATACTCTTGAGGGAGCTCATCCATAGCCCGACTAATGAGTCGGTCGAATTCATCATCTGAAAGTTCCATAGCTATAGTAAGTATAGCGCTTATTCTTGCGAAAAGTTAATTTTATCGGGATCTTCTTTAAGATCATTGATGACTGCTTCCCATTCTTGGTCGAGCACAGTTTCATCAATGTCCGCATTCAAATCAATTGTCTCATCCTGCTCGTATTCGTCCAAGGGACTAGTCGTCCCATCATCAGTGGGTTCAACAGGCTGCAATTTGAGATACTTGAGAATTGTTAAAAATGGCATATGTTTTTGTGTTTAATTGCTAACACCTCTATTTAAGCATAAATAGGATGAAAAGTCAACTCTACATTACTTTTTGAAGAGAGAGTTCGAGGCTCAAACCCTCGATAGTGATCGATTCGGCGTGAGCGTATTCGTTGCCAGTGATTTCGGCTGCAAGCGTTTCGGTGGCGATGACTTTTCCGAACTCATCAATCGTTCGTTGAAGGTCTTCATCGGTCGCCAGGATAGCGAGGTCAATGTGGTCATCTACGTTCAATCCTGCATTCTTTCGTGCGGCCTGCACGTAACGAATGATCTCACGGGCGTAGCCTTCACGTTTTAATTCCGGGGTGATTTCAAGATCAAGCGCCAGTTCCCCACCGACAATGACCGATTTCACGTTTAGCTCTTCGGTCAGGACGTCTTCGAAGTTCACGAATTCACCACGAGTTGGAATCGTGACGCTGGCGAGTGGCTGACGAATTTTCATCTTAGCAGCAGCGCGCAGGCTCAACGCCTGGTTCACGTATTCACGAACAGTCTCCATGTCTTTGACGACCAATTCATTGATATGACCAACTTCTGGCCAATTTGTCAGGTGAACGCTTTCTTGGTCTGTCAGATTTCGGTACAGTTCTTCAGCTAAGAATGGCACGAATGGCGCCAAAGCTTGGCTGAGGCGAACCAGGACATAGTGGAGCGTTCGGTAGGCGTTGTTCTTGTCCGTGTCATCTTCTGACTTCCAAAAACGGCGACGTGAACGGCGAACAAACCAGTTACTCGCATCGTCGATAAACGGCAGGATTGGTTTGACGGCGTTTGGAATATCGTAGCCGTCCATATTCTTCTCAATCTCTTCGATCAGCTGGTGGACACGGCTCACGATCCATTGGTCGAGTGGGTTCTCGAGGCCTTCTGACGGGTCTTCGAGCGTTCCGTTAAATTCCCAGCCATCGACTTCAGCGTAGAGCGTAAAGAAGTCGTACATGTTCCAGACCATGCTGAGTTTGCGAGCAACGTCCCCTACTTCTTTATCTTTCAGGGCGAAATCTTCACCAGAGAGTAATGGACTTGAAAGCAATGTAAATCGCAGGCTATCGGCACTATATTGATCCATGAGCAAGTTCGGGTCGGTGAAGTTACCCTTGCTCTTGCTCATCTTCAGACCGTCGTTACCCGCGACATTTCCGGTCACGATCACATTCTTAAAAGCGTTATGTCCGAACAGTCCGACGTTGACGGCATGGACGTAGTAGAACCAGGCACGAACTTGGCCGACGTATTCCACGATGAAATCACCGGGGAAATTGGCTTCGAATTTTTCGACATTTTCGAATGGATAATGGAACTGGGCAAATGGCATTGAGCCAGACTCAAACCAACCGTCAAGCACCTTATCGATGCGTGTGTAATGGACACCATCGAGGTCAAATTCGACGTCATCAATCCACGGGCGGTGATAATCGTCGAGCTCTTGACCACTTAATTCTTTGAGTTCTGCGTAGCTACCAATAACTTTGACGTGTTCATTCCCTTCGTCGTCGGTTCCCTTCCAAACAGGCATTGCGGTTGCCCAGAAACGGTCGCGAGATAAATTCCAGTCAGGTGCGGTCTCAATCGTTTTTTCGAAACGACCATGCTTGATATGATCTGGGAACCAATTAATGTGCTCAGTGTTCTCTTCAAGCATCTGGACGCGTTGTCCGTCGATATCCATAAACCAGCTTGGGTGCGCACGATACATCAGGCGCTGGCCAGTACGTGGGTTGTGCGGATATTCGTGTCGGATATAGTCGATTTTCCAAACAATACCTTTTTCAAGGAGTGCCTTGGCAATAATCTTATTCGTAGCCCAAACTTCCAAACCTTCCCACTCACCTTCAGTGTAGACGCCGTATTCATCAAGTACGTGAATGATGGGGATACCGAGGCTCTTCGCGAGAATAAAGTCTTCTTCGCCATAAGCAGGTGCCAAGTGCACAATACCCGTACCAGAATCGGTCGTGACGTAGTCGGCAGCCCAGACTTTATGAGCGTTTTCGCCACGATCGACGAATAGCGGTTCGTAGCTTTTGCCGACAAGAGATTCGCCGCTTATCGCACGAATGATTTTGTAGTTCAGGACATTGTGTTTTTCGTCAGTCAGAACTGTATTGAGTAATTCTTTTGCGATGACCAGGTGCTCACCGTCAATTTCAACTTCGGCGTATTCAACATCAGGGTTTACTGCCACAGCCGTATTTGCAGGCAATGTCCAAGGGGTTGTTGTCCACGCAAGTAATGAATACTCTTCACCGATAATCTTAAATTTCGTGTAGACACTAGGATCGGTCACATCGATATATGCGCCGGCATCCATGGTGACCTCAGCTTTTGAAAGTGGTGTCGCCCACTGTGTGTCGTACATAAGGACCCGTTCGCCTTCGTAGATTTTGCCTTTTTCGTACAATTGTTTAAACGCCCACCAGACGGACTCCATATAGTCCTTGTCCATCGTGCGATACGCGCCCTTGAAGTCGACCCAACGGCCAATGCGATCAATGGTGTCTTCCCATAGTGCCGCGTTCGAAACCATGCTTTCGCGAGCAGTCGTGATGTATTCTTCGAGGCTAATCTTCTCCCCGACTTCGTGACGGCTTGTAATGCCAAGTTTTTTCTCAATAAAGTTTTCAGCCGGCAGTCCATGTGTGTCCCAACCCCACACACGTTCAACATGCTTGCCCTTCATCGTTTGGTAACGAGGTACGGCATCTTTCACGATCGAACTAAGGAGGGTTCCGTGGTGCGGAACCCCGGTAATAAATGGAGGGCCATCATAAAAGACGTACGAATTACTCACAGGACGTTGCTCAATCGATTTCTCAAACGTTTTGTTGTCTTTCCAATAGCGAATAATGTCCTTTTCGTATTCGAGGGCGCGACGTCGTGTACCAGATTGAAACTTCATTATTTTTCTACTCCCACTGCTTTAAAAATTTCGTGCGGATCGAGTCCCTTATCGATAAGCCGAGCTGACACAAAAGCAATCGCACTATCAAGATCAAAGTCCTGCAACAGCACTTCGTCTTCGGCGAAGTTGTACTTTACGACTTCCATCAAACGTCGCCATTCGGTGCTATAAAAATTTTTCTTAGCGACAGTTGGTTCTTTTTCTTCCATGTCAGGCTTCCTTATATAAAATAAAAATCACTTCTCTTAGACGCCAGAGTCCTTATGAGGACGGTTCCATCTGGCTTCCAAAAGAAGTGATTCTTTTAGCGCTTAGTTTATCGCTGTATCGTCGCGTGCACGTTCGGTTCTACTAGGCCTTGTCGATGACTGGGCTGTTCTTCCGAAGACTCATGGCTGATGACCACTAAAACGTCTTGTTTGTATTTTACCACCTCTTGTGGTGATGAAGCAAGGAGACTAGTATTCAGGGTCGTCGGAACTGAAATCTTCGATGACTTTATACTCTTCAAGAACTCGAGTAAAAATCTTGTACGCAGAATCTGGATCTTCGGCACGAACAAATAGCCGCGTACCTGTCTCATCCAAGTAGACGATACATTTACCTTTCCCTGCACTTACATCTATTGCCGCTTCTTCACCAGGGTTAAGAATTGTGACAGACTCCCGGTCTCTACCGACAAGGGTAATAAAAGCTTGCATGTCGGGAAAATCTGTACGAATAATACCAATATGATCATCCGGCGTAACAATTTCACCAATAAGTTTACTTTCTACGAACCCCGTCACCTCTTCGAATGAAACATCTGGGGCACGATCGGCCTGTTCAATATCAATTTCAGTCGGCTCACGTAAGATAACATGCGACTTACTCTCGTAAGACTCAGGAGTGTGTAACTTTTCTGTCCGAGTTGGATCGTTATCAAAGTTATTCATGTACATACTATTATGCACGAAAAGGGTTAAATGTCAATAGTCACCCCTGTTAGCTACTGCGCAAAGAGTGCTTGGCCGAATTTCAAGAAGACGAGCACAACCATTAAAGCGATCCAACTCAAGACGATCATCTGGTGGTATCCCCCTTCGAGGAATCGTTGAATGCGATCGTTATATTTCTTAGCGAACTTAAACGTATTCTCTTTCAAGTTGTAGTGCAGCATGGTTGAGAATACGAGGGTCATAGAAGTCGTGACAACTAAACACCACGGACAGAGCACTTGAATCGCAAAGACGCTCTGGAAAAAGAGCCAGTAAGCGAACAGAACTGCCAAGAAAAAGCCGATATTTGCAGCAATCAAGAACCAACGAGGAAGTTTCACTCGACCAAGGCCTAGAACGGCGACAGTGATCATAACGGGGAAAGCGATGAGTCCAAGGTACATATTCGGAAAGCCAAAGACGTGTGATTGCCAGGTTTGCATGACAGTGGAACAGTTAAGGACAACGTTGACGCTACACGAAAGGACCGCGTTTGGGTCTTCGAGTACCTTTAACTTGTCCAGGGTCAAGACAAAGGCCGCGATGAGTGCCGCGATTCCACCAATAAGCATAATAGTAAACACGTAATAGGCGTAATTCTTGTTGCGATGTTCTTTCGTGAACATGTTCGTAAATTTATTGGACATAATAACTGACCTCACTTATCGTTGGCAGTGGCAACCCTACCCATGTATTTTGTAATGCCCCTTCGTTAGAAATCGCAATGATCGTCGGAAGTTCCATAATGTCGTATACCTGTGTGAAATCGATGCCAGCTGCAGATTCGGGATCAAGCGTCTCGAGGTCGTGTCCCGTTTGGCGCTTGAAATCAGCTAAGAAATCAATCACCTGACGCGCGTAGTCAGTCTGTTCTCTGTAGACCACCACGACACGCATACCGATTTAAGCAACCTTCTTTTGTTCGTTCACTTGTTTTCGTTGTTCAAGAATTTGCACGAAGTCGTCAAGGGTTTTGAAATCTTGGTAGACACTCGCAAAACGAACGTAGGCAACTTCGTTGCGGATCGCCAGTTCATCGAGGACTTTGTCGCCAATTTGTTTTGACGTAATCTCGTTTTCACCAAGGGCGTAGAGGCCATCTTCGATTTCATCGATCATTTCTTCAACTTCCACCTCTGAATCAAAGAACTTTCCAACAGAACGTTTCACGGCAATAGAAAGTTTGTCACGATCGAACAACGTTCGTGTTCCATTTTTTTTGATCACCGCAAGATTCGGCTTTTCGATGCGTTCGTAAGTTGTAAATCGCTTGCCGTCTGGGGATTCCCGACGACGACGAATAGTGACACCATCGCTGACTTCGCGTGATTCGATAACTCGACTGTCACCAATGTTTAATTGTGCCATTGTTGTCTACTCCTCTGACTTTTTATTGCGCTTTTTGCGACGGCGAAGGAAAGCAGGTGTATCCGACTCTTCTTCGTGTTCAACAGGCTGACTCCAGATATTATCTGCTGGTTCTTCATTGAAGATTGCAGCCGCTTCGCTGTGATCAAGATTCATGTCGACGTCGTTGACGACCTCATCGGCCATACGGTCGTTGAGCTGCGTGGTTTGGGCTTCTTGCTGTTCAGTTTCCGTTTCTTGGAAGTAAGCTGAGTCAAAACCAGTCGCGATGACAGTAATGATCAGTTCATCTTCGATTTCAGGCTTCAAAGTTGCACCAAAGATGATATTTGCGTCTGGTGAAACAGCACTCGTGATGATCTCGGCAGCTTCTTGGATTTCAGACATGCTCATGTCGTAGCCACCCGTCACGTTAAATAGGACACCCTTTGCGCCATCGATCGATACTTCGATGAGCGGTGACTCAATTGCTTGCTGTGCGGCCTGTGAGGCACGGTTGTCACCGCTTGCACGACCAATACCCATGAGGGCTGAACCGGCGTTGCTCATAATTGCCTTTACGTCGGCAAAGTCGAGGTTGATCAGACCGTGTTCGGTAATCAGCTCAGAAATACCTTGGACACCTTGGCGAAGCACGTCATCAGCGATCTTGAATGTCTCAAGAAGCGGAGTACGGCGGTCAATCGTCTGTAGCAGGCGGTCGTTAGGGATGGTGATCAGCGTGTCGACGTGGCGACGAAGTTGAGAAATAGCCCAGTCAGCGTTTTGACGGCGCTTTTCACCTTCGAAGCTAAATGGCTTGGTTGCAACACCAACTACAAGGATGCCGAGCTCACGAGCGACTTCTGCCACAACGTACCCAGCACCTGAACCAGTTCCACCACCAGCACCGATTGTGACGAAGACCATATCAGCACCTTGAAGCGCGTCTTTGATCTCTTCACGAGTTTCGTTCGCTGCGGCTTCACCAACAGTCGGATCTGCACCTGCACCAAGTCCACCAGTGGTACTGTGACCGAGGTGAATCTTGATATCTGCTTTAGAATTATGGAGTGCTTGCGCATCTGTGTTCATGGCAATAAATTGAACTCCAGCAAGTCCGGCATCTTTCATGCGGTTAACTGCTGAACCACCGGCACCACCAACACCAACCACCTTAATGCTGGCAAACGTCTGTATATCACTTGGCTTTACTTCAGGCATGTCGTCCCTTTTCTCCTCAGTCTCTTCTACTTATCTTTTCCCAGTATACCATTTCGACGCATGTAATAAAGGGGTGGCGGATACTAAGCTCTAAATCGAGCAAATAATTTCGTCAAGAAGCCTTGAGCATCCTTTATTGTGTGGTTTGATTTCTTGCTTTTTGAACTGCGTCCATCGACGGCAATACGTTCTGCATCAACGAGCATCAATCCGATAGCAGTGGCAAAGGATGGCTTCTCGATGTGATCGGCGACACCGCCGTAGCCTGTTGGTTTCCCAACGCGAGCTGCCAGACCGAGGAAGTTCTTGGCGTATTCCGCAATGTGCTTTAATTGTGCACCGCCACCAGTTAAAACAACACCGCTTGGCAATTTGCCTGCACGGCCCGCTTTTCGGAGGTGCAGTTGAATTGACTCAAAAATTTCTTCAAGGCGTGCTTCGACGATTTCATCGATATCGCTGGTTTTAAATGTCAGCACTTCCCCATCGTGTTTCAAGCTGATGCCAGCGTCTTCTTTGCGAATAATTGCAGAGGCATGTTCGAGTTTAATCTTTTCAGCAACTTCAGGGTCAGTCTTGAGACCGATTGCAAGGTCGTTGGTGATGTTCACGCCACCAATCGGCACAACACCAACATATTGCAGGTCACCTTCTTCGTAAACAGCGATACTGGTGGTTGCGCCACCCATGTCAATCACGGCGACACCGTTTTCAAGTTGTTGCTCGCCAAGTACGGCACGAGCCGCGGCAATTGCCGTTGGAACAATGGCGTTTGGCTGGACCTTCGCCGTTTCAGAGGCTTTTTGAACGTTCACTAGGTATGGGCTAAGTCCCGAAATGACATGTGCATCGATTTCAAGGCGAGTTCCTGTCATGCCGAGTGGATCTTTGATGTTATCTTGGCCGTCTAGTTTATAGGCGTGAGGAATCACATCGAGAATTTCACGATTTGCGGGAACTTTTCCTAAGGTTGCGACTTCTTCGATGCGAGATAAGTCATCGCGAGTAATTTCGTGGTCAGCGGCACCGACAGCAACCATGCCGTCTGCATGTGTGCTTAAGATGTGAGCGCCGTTGACGCTAATTGTCGCTGAGTCGACTTGGTAGCCGCTCATACGTTCTGCTTCGCCCAACGCATCATCGATAGCTTGGGCAGGACCGTTTAAGTTAACGACAACGCCTTTGCGCATGCCACTGTTTGGAGCTTGGCCGACGCCAACAATAGTTGGAACGCCCGTTGAACCGTCAATGTGTGCCACTACGGTTCTGACAGTCGTTGTTCCAACGTCAATTCCGACGGCGTAGGTAGAACCTTCTTGCATGAAGCTTAGTATATCGCTTACGCCTGATGTTGCAAAGTCATAAAACTAAATAATAGCCAATTTCTTATAGTTCAGCGCAACAATCCGCCAGTTTGTCGCCCTCAGAGGCCACTTTGTGGGGAACTAAAGTTCGCCCATGGCGTTCGGCTCGCCCTTTCGGGGACATCCTCTTCGGTCAACTAACTGGCGGATTGTTGAGATGCGCTTTGAGCGACGCGGACGAGCAGTTTGTAGCCTTCAGGAAGTTCAGTCGATTCGATGTCACCGATGGGGATCCAGCGATATTCGTCGTGTTCCCAGCTTAAGATGACTTCTGGATTATCGACGTAGGCGCTGAAGCCAAGGATGACCCAGGGATCGGTGTGCGGAATGTAGTCAGAGACGATGATTTTGGCTGAAGGAATGACGATGCCAGACTCCTCAGCTGTTTCGCGAATTGCTGCGACTTGAGGAGCTTCATTTTCATCGACAGCTCCGCCCGGAAGATCCCAACCACCTGCACGGGGAGTTTTGTCTGATCGTCTGAGAATCAAGACTTCGTTATTGCCATTTATAACAACGACTTTCACGCCAATGCGATAAAAATACTTTACTTCAACGTAATTTGGGTCGTATTCACTCATAATTGCTCCTACAGCTGGGTTAAGATTTCAGCGCCGTTTTCAGTAATTAGCACTGTATGTTCGAAATGGGCGGCAAGGCTGCCGTCTCGGGTCGAGATAGTCCAGCCGTCGTCGTCTTGCCTGACACGTTCGCCACCAAGCGTTGCCATTGGTTCGATTGCAATTGTATCACCAGGAGTTAAGAATGCGCCCGTTCCTTTTCGGCCATAGTTTGGCACTTCGGGGTCTTGATGCATTTCGTGACCGACACCGTGACCGACAAGTTCGCGAATAATACCAAGTTTTGCCTCACGCAAAACTTTTTCAACAGCGGCACCAATATCGCCGGCTCGGACGGGACCTTTAATCGCATCAATGCCTGCATAAAGACTTCGTTCAGTAGCATTTAATAAGTGCTTTTGAGCACCATTTGGTTTGTCGCCAACGACAACGCTGAATGCGCTGTCGGTCTTCATGCCTTTATACGTAATGACGAGGTCGAAACTGGCGATATCGCCCGCTTGCAAGACATACTCAGTTGGAATGCCGTGGACGATCTGCTCGTTGATCGAGATGCAGATCGCTGCAGGGAAATTAACCTCAGCTGTTTTATACGTCGCGATTGCGCCGTGTTTCATAATTTCTTTATCAACCCAGGCGTCGAGTTCTTTTTCACTGACACCAGGTTTAACGCGCTTTTTCAGCCCGTCGAAAATAGTCGCGAGGATTTTTCCGCCTTCTCGCATTGCTTGAATTTCGGCTTCAGTTTTCACGGGACCGTGCATTATTCAGCAAGTCCTCGATGAGTTAGTTCGGCGACAATTCGATCATGCACTTGTCCGACAGTGGCGTTGCCATCAACATGTGCAACTGGTACATTTTGTTCACTAAGATAGTTAAGAATCGGATAGATTTCTTGGCGATAAATACTTAGGCGCTCATCGATCGCTTCAGGAGTATCATCAGCACGTCCACGAATCGCCAAACGCTTTAGTAGTTCTTCGCGCGGGACTTCCAACACAACCGCAAGGTCAACATGACGATCGTAATCACCTTGATGAGTGATAAGCCACTCTGCCTGATGCAGTTCGCGCGGAAAGCCGTCGAGAATCAATTCACTAATGTCTTTGGCGCTCTCGAGCGCTTCGCCCATGACACGCTCTGAGATGCTGACATCAATCAGAACACCCTCACGCATTGCGGCGTGAATCTCAGGGTCTTTCGTATCACGCAAGATTTGCCCAATACTTAACCAGCGCCAGTTTAACCGCGCTGCGAGTAGTTGTCCTTGGACGCTTTTTCCTGCTCCTGCAGGTCCGAAAAATACAATCATATCTCTATAGTATAGGGTGGCTAAAGATTAGCCAATGCTTCTTTAACAAGACGAGCAATTGTTCCACCGTCAGCACTGTTGCCGAGCTGGCTTTTGACTGCACCGATCACCTGGCCCATTTGAGCTGGGCTCGTTGCGCCAGTCGCGACAATCGCCTCGTCAACAGCTACTTTAATATCTGCTTCTGAGGTTTGTTCAGGAAGATAGGCTTCAAGGACTTTTGACTCAGCACGTTCTTGCTGTGCAAGTTCTGGGCGCTCTGCACCGTCGTAAATCGCAGCACTTTCAGCACGTTTTTTTACTTCACGAATAAGAACTTTTTCGATTTCTTCATCAGATAATCCTTCAGCACGCTTTTTTTGCGCAACTTCTTCGTTAAGCACAGCGGCCTTGAAGTCACGAAGCACGCTCGCAGAAAAACGATCACCGCTCAAAAGAGCGGCTTTTATATCTTGATCGAATTGTGCCTTTAAAGACAAGACGAAACTACTTTAGACCCAGGCGGGCTTTGTTTAGCTTGTCGGCTTTGCGCTCTTTGCGAATAATCGCTTTCGCACGGCGTTCAGGCTTGCTAATTGGTTTCGCGAAACGCATTGAAGCTTTCGCTTCTGCGAGGACACCACTTTGCAAAACCTTTCGGTTGAAACGACGAATAATATTCTCGTTTGCTTCTCGTTCGTCTTTACGTGTTACTTGTACCATATGCGATGTATTGTAACAGATGTCAGGCGATGAAGCAATACTAGTCAACCACTGATTGTTCAAGATGAAGCAATTGTCCTTCGACATTCCGTCGACCGTTCCACTCATTGACATCAATGGTATACCACACGGTCACCGTCTCACCTGGTTCAACGAAGAAATGATCTGGCGCGTTAAACGCGATCATGTCAACTTTTCGTTTTTCCATCTCAAGCGTCAACTTAACGTGCTGATTGTCGGCGCCCATTTTGCGTTGATTCACGACCAATACATCCGCTGACTTAAGGATCGGCTGCGGGTTACCACTGCCGAATGGTTCAAGCTGCTTAAGGGCATCGACGAGCGCTTCGTCAAGATCGTGTAGTTTGGCGTCACTATCGGCTTTTGGCAGCAATAATAACGGCTGATTAATCAGTTTTTGTTTCTTATAAAAATCATTCACACGTTTTCGAAACGCTGGAATATTTTTGGTTGGCAATGTTACACCAGCCGCAAGTTTGTGTCCCCCGCCCTTCGTAATAATGTCATCGGAAGTACGAATCGCATCGGCCGCGCTAAAATCACCATAGCTTCTGGCGGACCCTTTTGATTCTTCCCCCATTTCTTCCAACACATAGGTCGGTTTCTTGTATTTTTCGAGAAGTTTCGCCGCGACAATACCCACAATGCCATGATTCCAGCCTGGCGCGCTGACCACCAGTACGGGCATCGAAGCAAATTCCTCCGCCTGAATAATCGCTGCTTTTAAAATTTCATCCTGTTCAGCGCGGCGCGCTTTATTCATCGCATCCAGTTGATTGGCAATTTCCAAAGCTTTCAGTCCATCAGTCGCAGTCAGCAAATCGAGCGAATGTTGTGCCGTCTCCATACGTCCTGAGGCGTTCATACGTGGCCCCAGACCGAAGCCAAGGCTACGAGCGTTCAAAGCCTCAGGTCGGATGCCAGCGACCGCCATAAGCGCTTTCAAGCCTGGACGGCGCGTTTGTGCCAGGACCTTCAGCCCCCAAAAGACATGCATGCGATTTTCATCGATCAACGTCACGACATCACAGACCGTGCCAAGTGCAACAAGGTCGAGGAGCCATTTCTCTTGGCCCACTGGAAGCCCCTCAAGAACAGTCTGCAACGCTTGAACTAACTTAAATGCCACACCTACCCCTGGAATATCAAGAAATGGATAGAGTGTTTTGTCGGCGTCGGCTTTTAAAACAAAGCCCTCGTAACTATCGGGATAGTCGTGCAAAAGTCGTTTCGGATTAATCGTTGCAATCGCTGGCGGTGGCGTATCGGCAACGTTGTGGTGATCGGTCACGATCACGTCAACACCAAGTTCATTCGCTCGTTCAATTTCTTTGTGGCTCAAACTTCCGCAGTCGACGGTCAGAATAAGTTCGGCACCAGTGGCGACAATCTTCTCAACGGCATCAACCGTTAATCCATAGCCTTCAACGAAACGGTTCGGAATAAACGCTGATACGTTCTTGAAGCCAAAGCTCGCCAGCGCATCAATCAATACCGTCGTCGCCGTTAATCCATCGATATCGTAGTCGCCGTAAATCGTGATCTTCTGTTGCTTGTCATGCGCGATTACGAGTCGATCAACCGCAGCTTGCATATCCGGTAGTAGGAACGGGTCGTGCTTTTGTTCATACGCTGGCGACAAAAAAACAGCCCGTTTGTCGGGCGTTATTCCTCGGTTCATTAAGATGTCTTCGATGAGTGACATACGAGAGCCGTTAGTTCTGGCTAGGTGTCGTTCGCTTTGGGCGAGTCGCCTGCTGTTGTGACTTAATAACAATGCTCTGGAGTTCCTTAAAGATCGGGAACTGCTTGTTAGTCGCGTAGATTTTGGTGTTGCCTTGCTTCTCACTAGTGAGGAAGCCGACTTTTTCGAGACGCTTCAGTTCGCGTTGAATATTTCCTGGGTCTTCTTTAATCAATTTTGCGAGCCCACGCACATGAGTACGAAAATCGGGATACTTGGCATAGACCACCACAATTTTGCGTCGCACCCGAGATGTAATAAATACGTCTAACATGTCTCCCCTTAATTAACTAACCTCTCAACACAAATATTTCTATATCGTTGATTTTTATTCTACACTTTTTGACCGTCTATGGTCAACGCCAATTAAGGACTATTTTATTAATTTTGGCGACTGTTTCCTCGTGAGACGGGATCGTATTTTGATTGTAATAATGATTCGTGTCCAGATAATTATCTTTCACGTCCAGAATGTGAAGCTCATCAGCGAGCATATGGAGTTTGTCGACCGCCTGCACTGATGCCACAGGGGCAGCGATTACTAGTCGAGAAATACGGATTGGTTTCAAGAAATCGATGGCTGCATCGAGTGCCGCACCGCTATTAAATCCATCCGCTACCAGGATGACAACGTGATCGCGAAGCATCTCGTGATCGATCAGTCCCCCGTCACCAAGCAGTCGGTTGATCTTTTGAAAGGCCTCACGCTTTTGCTCATCGAGGTATCCGTGGTATTCACTGGTATATTCGGCCATTTCACCTTCCGAGAATGAGCTGTCATAACTAAACGATCCATCCTGAGATATGGCACCAAAGCTAGCGCTTTCCCCTGGAATATCGATACTTTCCACGAGAAGCATCGTCAAAATACTGTGGAGTGCAGCCGCGATCTGTTCGCCGACGATGACACCACCGTCACTTAAAGCAACGACCGCACAGTTCTCGTAGCGATAGCGTTCAAACATTTGCGCGGCAAGTTTTTGCCCCGCTTCTTCACGACTCTCAAAATACATATGTTTATTCTAGCATGCAGCCAGGCCGTCGCTCACTTGAAAAAGCGCTATACTATTTATATGCAGTACTACGAGGTGGCACCACTACGGATTATTAGAGCTGGCAGCTCGACGTTTACGTATGCCTCGGAAACACCCCTCCAGCCAGGACAAATTGTGACGATCGAAGTAGGTAAGAAAGTATTAATCGGGTTGGTCATGGCGCAAGTGACAGAACCGACGTATAAAACCAAGCCCATTTCATCAGTCATCGAGTCGACACCGCTCCCTGAATCACTTATAAAGCTGGCGTTATGGCTGGCCGAGTACTACACCACTCCCCTCGCGACTGTCCTGCAAACCGTCCTTCCTCGAGGCCTTGATAAGACACGCCGAGACCGCTCGATTCAGGAACATACCTCAAAACGAAACCGAACAACTATTGTGTTCAATCCCGACCAAGAGCAGGCGATAACAGAGATAATGCAGAACCAAGAAGGCACAATCATCTTGCAAGGTGTCACCGGGTCAGGCAAAACCGAAGTCTATAAAGAGGTTGCCCGTCGAACGGTCGCGAGCGGTAAATCGGTCATCGTATTGGTGCCTGAAATCAGTCTTACGAGCCAAATTATCAGCGAATTCCTGCACGACTTCCCTGATGTTATCGTCACCCACTCGCACATGACCGAAGCCGGGCGTCACATGGCCTGGAAACAGATTCTTGAATCCGAAACACCGCGGGTTGTCATCGGGCCACGCTCTGCCCTCTTTATGCCTGTGCCGAAACTCGGTGCAATCATTATTGATGAGGCGCACGAACCAAGCTATAAACAAGAGCAAGCTCCGCGCTATTCAGCCATTCGGGCCGCCAGTGTTCTCGGAAAATATGCTGAAGCAAAAGTCATCCTCGGTAGCGCTACGCCCTCGATTACCGATCGCTACCTCGCAGAAGCAGCTCATCGACCCATTATTCGTCTTGATAAGTCTGCCCGTTCCGGCGCCCAAGCCTCGGATGTCAAAGTCGTCGACATGACCAAACGCGAATCGTTCACCAGACACCGCTTTATCTCAAACCAACTGATTGAGAGTATCGAAAAAAACCTCGAGCGAGGCAAACAAACCCTCATCTTCCATAATCGCCGTGGCAGTGCGTCAACCACACTCTGTGAAAACTGTGGCTGGGCGGCGATGTGTCCGAATTGTTTCGTCCCGCTTGTCCTGCACGCCGATACCTATGATTTATCGTGTCACATTTGTGGTCACCACGAAAAAGTCCCCACCAGCTGTCCCGTCTGTCATTCAGCGGACATTATTCACAAAGGCATTGGCACAAAACTCATCGAGACCGAACTGCACAAGTTATTTCCGGGAGCCAACGTCGCTCGCTTCGATTCAGATAACAAAACTGACGAAACGGTGAATTCACTGTACGAAGATCTATATAAAGGTGTTATTGATATCGCCATCGGAACGCAAGTCGTCGCAAAGGGCCTCGACCTTCCGAATCTGCGTACCGTCGGGGTTATTCAGGCCGATAGTGGGCTTTCCTTACCGGACTTTGCCGCGAGCGAGCGTGCCTTTCAATTGCTTGCCCAGGTTATTGGTCGCGTCGGTCGCGATGAACATGCCAGTGAAGTCGTCGTCCAAACCTATCAGCCAACAAATCCTGCGATTGCCTTCGGGTTAAAACAAGATTACGAATCGTTCTACACCTACGCACTCGAAACACGCAAAAAAGGCTACTTTCCACCCTACACCTATCTTCTGAAACTAACGACCGTGTACAAAACAGAACAAGCCGCCATTCGTTCTGCCAAGACCCTGGCGACAGAATTAAAAAAAGTGCTCAATCCTGATGTTCGCCTGCTTGGACCAACGCCATCCTTCTACGAACGACAGCACGATACCTATCGTTGGCAACTAGTCTTGAAGAGCCCAAAACGTGAATACCTGATCGATGCCCTGAGGTACGTGCCAACCACTCACTGGCAAAGTGAGCTTGATCCACAGAGCCTCCTCTAAAATACTCCTGAGCGACCCCTGTTGTTTTGACCCCATTTGTCATGTATAATGGCGGGAATGAGCAAAGACGACATCATCACACTGCCAAATCCACATCTTCGTGAAAAATCGACACGTGTGAAAGAAATTAATGACGATATTATCGCATTAGTTGAAGGCATGACTGCCGCCGCCGTTGATTGGGAGAATTCTCGTCCTCACGAAATCAGCGCAGCGCTCGCCGCTGTCCAACTTGATCGTATGTACCGTGTCGTTATCGTCCGTAGCGACTTTGATGACAAGGCAGAAAAAGGATTCACTGCTCTGATCAACCCTGAAATCGTGAAATACGAAGGCGATATCGTTGCCGACTATGAAGGGTGCCTCAGCGTCCGTGACGTTTATGGAAAAGTCCCCCGCCACACCAAGATCCGCGTCAAAGCGATCGATATCGAAGGCAACGAAGTACGTTTCAAGGCCGAAGGATTCCTTGCTCGTGTGATTCAGCACGAAATTGACCACACCCAGGGAATCGTTTTTATTGATCACATTAAAGATCAGACAGAATCGTTCTATACGTTGGACGAGAAAGGCGAGCTTCAACCGCTCGACTATGCAAAACATGTCAAAAACAGTCATATTCTTTGGGACTGATACGTTTAGCGCTGCCGCGCTACGGAGCCTCATAGGGGCTGAGTATACGATCGGCGCCGTCATTACGAAGCCTGATAGCAAATCAGGCCGTGGGCAACGCCTCAGTGCCCCTCTTGTGAAGCAAATCGCTGAAGCACACGACATTCCTGTCTGGCAGCCAGCCAAACTTATCGACGTCATCGACGATATCAAGGCCATTAATAACGTCAGCGAAGTAATTGGCGTGCTTTCCAGTTACGGAAAAATCATTCCGCAAGCGATTATCGACCTCTTTACCCCTGGTATTATTAACATTCACCCGTCTCTTTTGCCTCTTTACCGTGGACCATCACCTATCGAAACCGCGATTGCGAATGGTGACACACAAACAGGCGTTTCAATCATGAAACTCAGCGCCGAAATGGATGCTGGACCAGTCTATGCCCAAGAAATATACGCATTAGACGGTACCGAAACCGCGCCACAACTATACGAAGAGCTGTCGGCTCTCGGCGGTCACATGCTTATCGAAACGCTCCCAAGTATCATCGAAGGTAATCTACTACCAAGTCCACAATCAAACGCCGCGGTCTACTGCTACCTTCTCAAAAAGGAAGATGCGTTCCTTAATCCTGCGGAAATTACCGCTGTTGAGGCCGAACGTCGCGTCCGCGCGTACCTTGCGTTCCCAAAAACAAAACTGACCCTATTGGATCAGCCTGTGATTATCACCAAAGCACACGTTTCTTCAGAACAAACATCCGCCCTCGATATTGCTTTCAAAGGCGGACAATTCTTATCTATTGATGAACTTATTGGACCAAGCGGTCGTTCGATGTCAGGAAGTGCGTTCCTGAACGGCTACAAAGCTTAACGTCCTATCCTGCCGCGATTGAACCGAGAATCGCGTCTTTGCTAGCGATAATCTCTTGCTTGATCTCATCGAGTGTTGCCGCAACCACGTCGCGGTAATCTGGGCGGTTCACTTCGAGCCATTTTGTGGCTGCATATTCTGCGCGAAGGCCTGGATCATTTGCAGGAAGATTGCTGGCCTGCATTAAACGGCTGAATACTTCTTCGTTTTGGTAGTTTGGAGCGTGAGACCCAAGCCACGCCGTAATGACGTCTTCTTTACGGTCAATAATAGACTCGAATTCCTCAAGTTGCGCGTCGCTCATACCTTCGCTGAGGCGAATCCCCACCTTGTACTCGAGCTGGTCATAAGTGTGTTGCAAAAATGGCTTCTTCTGCTCTTCCGGCAGATTTCCGAGGCCTACATCATTCAAAAATTGGTCATCTAATTGAAACATCGTATTACTTCCTTTCCTTCATTATAACAGATACCGAAAAATCAAAGTGACACCAGTTTTTCGCTGGTGCCACACTGCTATTTCTATGTGTATTGATCGAGGTTCGCTTTAAGATCTGCCTTGATGCCAGCGACCGTTTCGCTTAGATTCGGGCTGTTCTTTTCAATCCACGCCATTGAGGCGTATACCTTATCGGCAGGTACTTTATCCGGATCACTTTCGACGCCTTCAGCAAGCTGTTGATACGCAATGGTATCCGCGTAGCCGGGATCGTTGCTGGCAAGCCACGAACTAATCACTGCTTGATCACCGTTAATAATTGCTTCGTATTCAGTGATCTGCTCTTCCGCGAGACCGCTCATAATCGCTTCACCGACGCGTATGTTTAACTCATCGATAATACGAAGCTGTCTTTCAGGTTCTAACGCTTCAATTCCTAGTTCTGTAATTAAATCTTCCATATACCCTACCTTATGAGTTCTTTATATTCAGTAGATCGATGCGAGTTGCTTCAGAAAGCGCCCCTGAGTGACTGATGCCAATGCCACCGCCATCCATCGGATAAAAGTCTTCGCCATGTTGCTGTAGAAGTCGTGTCGCATTAGCCGCCCACTTGCCCGGATCAATACCGAGTCGATTGAAGAGCTTCAACCCACCCTCGCCACGGGTAATCGTAAAGTTTGGATTCGAAAGTGCATCAGCTGACGGCGCGGCACTCAATACATCAGGCGTTGGAGCTGCCGGTGCTTGATCAACCGGAGTCAACGTAAAGGCTGGGTCATTTGGATTCAGTTCTGGCGTATGAGGCGTTTGAGGGAGCATAAATTCACTGCCATCGCTCGTTGGAACCTCTGAGGCTGATGGCGTTGGTGTAGGCGTTGGAAGTGCATCGGCAACGTGAGCGCCACCGCCACCGCCAAATCCATGGATATCCCTCGTGACCGCAAGGATAACAAGCACCGCTGCGGTGCCTGCAACAAGTGCGATACGTCGACGATGCTTAATCTTCTCTGCGTCTTCGAAGTTTGTCGTGAGTGGATCAATACCGCGATTAATAATCGAGTCTTCAATTGCCCACTTCGTAGCCATATAGCCAATTGTTAATTTCTCAGCGATAAAGTTTTTACCTTTTTTCCAGAAGGCTTTGGCTTTTTCGGCAACGGATTCTTTTTCTGCCGTTTCGTCAGTGAATGTTACCTTGTCTGCACCCATAAGTGCGTGCGCGCCATCAGCCTTTAAGAGGTCGTATGCGACTTTTCCATCCGAGGTTTTGTACACATCAGTAATGGTGACTTCTTCGCCTTCGAAAATCGCTTTGTCACCGACTTTGCGTTCACCGTTTTCACCCGTTTCCGGCTTGTTGGTTTTTTCGCCCTTTGTCTCGTCATCCGCTTTCTCAGCGTCAGTCTTTTCGCTTTCGGTTTTTCCAGCTGGATCTTCGCCTTCGTCTTCATCGAAAGGCTCACCCTTCGCTTCAGCTTCAGCACGACGTTCGTTTTTATCAGCAAGGGCATCCCCAACAGCTGCATCCGGGTTTTTTGATTCTTGCTGTTTGACGGCAAGTTCAACCAAATGATCGAAACGTTCAAGTTCTTTTTGATAGTCTTCGTCACTTGTCTTGCTTTCATTGCCTGGATCAGTCGCTGCAATCATAAGTAAGTGCTCAAACACAGCACGAATTTGGTCGGCTTCAGCTTTGTCACCAATACTATTCGCCTTTGCAGTGGCGAGGGCTAATTCAGGAACAGTCATATTTTCATAATCAGGGGCAACGTATTCAGCATTGTCTTCAATGCCGTTTACTTTGTCATAGTATTCGAGTGGTTGATCATGCGTCGAGCCAGTTTGCGCCTCGTAGTCAGCAACGCTGGCAAAGTCACCGTTTTTTGACCCGCCAACCTGTCGAAGAACATCACCGTCACGGATAATACCCTCCGAAGGACGTTGTACATGATACGATTCGTGAGAGTACTCACCCCTATGGACAGAGTGTTCGCCCTGGTTAATAGGACCTTCTTCTTGAGGATCATATTTACCGAACTTTTCATTCTGATCACGTTCAAACTTTCTCTTCTCAACAAGAGCCTCTAAACGTTCGATCTCAACCTGGTCGGCTGACTTTGGTGCTGTGAATGTTGGTGCTGTTTCCGACATGTTTTTTACCTTATTGTTTTTGTTTTTGACCTACAGTGTAGGATTCTATGTTTGCATAATACCACAAGCGGGTTATTACAACAACGATTTACGTACGCTTATTTAAGCGTACGAGTAACGAGTTCACGGGTGAAGAATTCAAGCTTATCACCAACTTCGAGTGCTAGTTTTCGGTGTGTTTTTAGGCTAAATCCACAAAGATCACCTTCGAAGGCTTCGCGTGCTTCAACTTTTTCACGTTGGAGGCTGGTAATTTCGGCTTCACCAAGGACTTCTTCACCCCGAAGTGCACGAACATGAACGTTGCTGACAACTTTTCCACTTGTCACTTCACCACCAGCGATTACTTGGTCTTTCAAGGTTCGGAAGACGCCCTTAACGGTCAGTGTTCCAGTGATGGTCTCGACGACTTCAGGAGCAAGCAATGCTTCCATTGAGTCTTTAGCGTTATCAAGCAGTTCGTAGATTACTCGGTACAGACGAACTTCAGTTCGCTCACGAGTTGCAAGACGTTTCACTGCAGGAGGAAGGTCGACGTTAAAGCCGTAGATAACGGTCTTGTCATCAGCGGCGACTAAGCGAATGTCGTTTTCAGTAATATTACCGACGCCACTAGAGATGACGTGGAGGTTTACTTGTCCGCCAGTTTCGATCAATCGAAGGCTATCCATAACTGAGGTCAATGAACCTTGAACGTCAGCTTTTACGATGACATTAAAGTCGGGTGTTTCGCTTTTTTGCGTCATCAGCTTCAACATATCGGCACCAGTCACGTTTGTGCTGGCAGCGTTACGTTCATTTTCAAGCTTGGCAGCAGCAATACGACTACGAGCTTCTTTTTCTGTCTTAAAGAGTTCGAAGCTATCACCAAATTGAGGAATTTCTTTAAAGCCTGTAATAGTTGCAGGTGTTGATGGACCAGCTTCTTTGAGTGGCTTGCCGTTAAAGTCGAGTAGCGTTCGGATCTTGCCGTACGTCGTTCCCGCAACGAGGAAGTTACCTGGCTTCAGGATACCCTGTTCAACAAGGAGTCCAACGACAGGACCCCGTCCAACTTCCATGTGTGCTTCGATCACGAGGCCTTCGGCAGGCACATCAATGTCGGCTTTGAGCTCTTCAAGATCAGCGACCAAAAGAACAAGGTCAAGGAGTTTATCAACGCCTTGTCCAGTCTTTGCGCTCACTTCAACCATGACGGTGTCACCACCCCATTCTTCTGGGTTCAAATTGTGTTCAGTCGCAAGTTGCGTCTTCACTAATTGAACGTTAGCCGTTTCTTTATCAACCTTGTTGATCGCAACGACGATTTTTGCGTTAGCAGAACGAGCAAAGCGAATCGCTTCGATCGTCTGAGGCTTCACGCCGTCGTCTGCGGCAACAACGATCACCACAACGTCGGTCAATGCTGCGCCGTGCTGACGAAGGGCTGCAAAGGCTTCGTGACCAGGAGTATCAAGCAGCGTAATTGAACGACCCTTACGAATCGTCTGATAAGCACTAATGTGCTGCGTGATACCACCAGCTTCGCCATCAACAACCTTTTGGCCCAAGATAGCATCAAGAAGACTCGTTTTTCCGTGGTCAACGTGGCCCATGACGGCGACGATCGGCGGACGATCAACGGCCTTGTCGGTCAGTTCGTGAACTTTACGTTCAGGACCAGCTCCCTCGGTTGATTTCTTCTCGAGCTCAACATCGAGTCCTAATTCCTCAACGATGATCGTTGCGGTTTCAAAGTCGATGCGTTGGTTAATCGTTGCGGCAATACCGTTCTTGAACAGCTCTCCGACAAGCGTTGTCACGGAGAGATTGAGTGTTTCGGCTAATTCGCCGACTGTAATTGAGTCGGCAATCGTTAAGACTTTTTCAGCCATGATTGCTCCTTTCTCTCCGTGCTTTAACGCGGACCCCTAAATCAATAGGTTATTTTGTTTTCTTAGAGACTGCACCAGGAAGTCCTAGTGAGATCTTGCGGCTTTCTTTCTCTACATCGAGCACAACAAATTCTTTGCGTTCGTTAAGAGTAAAGACTTTTTCAGGATCAGCACTGTCACCTTCACCAAGTTCACTGACGTGGACAAGAGCTTCAACTGCTGGGCTGATCTGTACGAATGCACCAAATGGTGTAATTCGAGTCACGGTACCTTCAACTTTGTCACCAGACTTAAACTGGTCAACTTCGCTCATCCAAGGATCCTCGGTGAGTTGCTTCATGCTGAGGCTGAGGCGGTCTTTGTCGATAGCGATAATCTTCGCTTCGATTGTCTGACCAACCTTGACGTAGTCTGATGGATTGTTAACACGTTCCCAAGAGATTTCTGAGATGTGAACCAAACCTTCGATACCTTCAACGTTGACGAATACTCCGTAGTCGACAACTCCAGTTGCAACACCCTTAACGGTGTCACCGATAGCGAGCTTCTCAAATCGGGCGACGAGGCCTTCTTTGACAGCTTCTTTTTCGCTAAAGATCAACTTGTTCGCTTTACGGTCTGCATCAAGGATACGCACCTTCAACGTTTGGTTAATCAGTGAGTTAAGACGCTGAAGAATTTCTTCTTTGTCGCTTGAGCCAACCCGTGGGTAGTGCTCTGCTGATAGCTGTGAAACTGGAAGGAATCCACGAACGCCGTCGTATTCAACCAGTAGTCCACCGCGGTTTGCATCGTATGGTGAAACGTCGATAATTTCGCCGCTTTCCATCTTTGCTGCCAGTTCGTCCCAGCCCTTGTCTTTCGCAGCTTTACGCAGTGAAAGAAGCACTTGGCCATTCTCGAGTTCTGGATCGACGATACTTGCGGTCACTTCGTCACCTTCGTTTAGCGCACGAGAAAATCCGATCTCGCGGCGAGGAACAAGGCCAACTCCGTGTGGGCCAAGGTCGATTAATACCTCGTGTTTTCGAATTGAAAGGACCGTTCCGTCGACGACCTCTCCTTGTGTGAGTTGCTTTAAACTAGCGTCTTCGCCAGCTAAAAGTTCGTCCATTGTAAATGTGGCTTTAGCCATGATAAGTCTTTTAAAGACTCCCTTCGTAATTGTATTTTCGCGTGAGCACACCAAAAAATGATATGTTCCCGTCGATTGTTACTATTCTACCTCAGATAAGGAGATAAGTCTAGGGGCGTGAACTGGCACGACGAGATGCAACGTATGAAGCAACCGAGAATGCCAAAATGGCGACAATAAGCGCGCTTCCAAGCGTCTTGAAATCATCGATTCCCGTTTCGGGCAGTGCCGTTGCGGTTGAGCCAGTCGTTGTCGTCGTTGAAGACGAGTCGGTAGTGGTCGAAGTTGAGTCAGTTTTCGCTGCATCAGAATTAGCGCTTGAAGAAGAATTGTCAGCATTTACTGGCTGAGTCGCTACTTGCGACTGATCTTTGAGGTTTTGTTCAGCAACTTTTACTGCTTGGTCACGTCGCACTGCTTCACCGTGGTTCTTCACGAGGAATACACCGCCAGTCACGAGACCACCAAGTACCAAAATACCAACGACAAACAGGAGTCCTGTTCGAGTTAATCGCCATCCGCCTAATACTGCCATGATTCTTCTCCCTTTATGACCTCTATTGTACCTCTATCCCCCGTACACTGCTAGCATAAGCGTTTAGAGCAACGAGATAACCTGAAATCCGTACTTCTCAATATCTTCTTTCGGCCACACTTCCCAGTCTTTCGTCTTCCCGACATAGCCAACTTTTCGAGACATCTCTCGTCCGGTATAGCTCTTCGTCGCAGGATCCCATTCTTGGAAGATGATCACGTCACCAGGGTGTATATCCCAGTCAGCAAGTCTTATGTCGTAAGTCTTACTTCCCGAAAGCACCTTCTCGTAAGATTCAGGCCACATCTTCTTGCGTATCTCTGTCATATGCTTCAATTTTAGCACTATCTCCACTTACGCACGCATGCTAAACTTGAGACATGTTAGTGGCGGTCGATACGGGTGGGACAAAGACATTAGTGGCAAGCTTCTTAGAAGACGGCCGCATTGGGGAACAATTTAAGTTCCCTACCCCCCCTTCGACCCATGAATGGACGAAAGAGCTTCGCGAAGTTCTGGAAACCCACTTTGGTAACGAAACGGTCGAAGCGATTGTCGTTGCAATGCCTGGAATCGTCAAAAATGGCGTTGCCATCTGGTGTAACAACCTCAAGTGGGCTAATTTTGACGTTGAAGGGGCTTTAAAAGGTGTTTTAGGCGACGCTCCTCTCTTTATTGAGAATGACGCGAACCTCGCTGGACTTGCCGAGACACGCCAGCTGAAAGAGATCCCTGCGCTCTCCCTTTACGTGACCATCAGTACGGGTATCGGCAGTGGCATCATCACTGAGGGAAAGATCAACCCGGAGCTTCGCTATAGTGAAGCTGGCCGTTCCCTGGTTGAGTTCGACGGCGCTGTTCGTGAATGGGAAACCTTTGCCTCAGGAAAAGCGATCTACAAAGCCTACGGGAAGTACGCTCGCGACATCACCAGCAAACGCGCCTGGCACCAAATTGCCGATCGCATTAGCCGTGGCTTCCTTGCAATCATCCCCGTCCTTCAACCCGATGTGATCATCATCGGTGGAAGTATCGGTACCTATTTCGAGCGCTACGGAAAAGACCTTGTTGGCATCCTCAAAGAACACATGCCTGCCCACATTCCGACGCCAAAATTTGTTCAAGCAAAACACCCCGAACTAGCCGTAATCTACGGATGTTACTACTATGCCCTCGACGCGCTCGCTACTACCTAAGCTAGAAAAAGACTACCCACAGCTCTTATTCACCCCAAGTGACCACTTTTCATGGTCACCCGGTGCACATACGGTCTTTTACGACGAAGCAGACACTTCTAACACGAGTCTTTTACTGCACGAGTTGGCTCATGGCCTCCTCGATCACCACGATTATTCAAAAGACATCGAGCTGGTTACTATGGAGAGTCAAGCCTGGGACAAAGCCCTCGAGCTCGCACCCCTCTACGGTATCAAAATCACCGACGATACTGTCCAAGATAGCCTTGATACCTACAGGGAGTGGCTCCATGCCCGTAGCACCTGTCCAGAATGTGAGGCAACTGGCTATCAATCTGGCAAAAGCCTGTACACTTGCGTCGCCTGTGCCCACGAATGGCGCGTCAATGAAGCCCGCATCTGCGCCCTTCGCCGGTACTCGACCAAATAACAGAGACAAACAAAATAACCCCCTCATAACGAAGGGGTTATTTTTGTATCGGCGTAAGTTACGCTTCTACTTTTTTGCTACGGCGACGAGAGATTCGTCCACCCTTAGCGCCTGCAACACGTGCAAGGTCAGGGTTAGCGGCGAATCCGCCAGTGTGGCCGTTTCGTCCGCCACGTGCACCAATCTTCGCGTAGAAGTCTGGGTCGCGTTGTAGGTTCTTCGCTGCAGCCTTTTGGCCGCCTGCTTTTGTTCCTGCCATTTTACAGTTCTCCTCTTAATTAAAAAGATTTCCACCGGTGTTTAGCCGTGGAAACCCTCATTTATACCTCACACATGGTATGTGTATGCTATGCATTGTATCATAGCTTAGGCGGTTTGTCAATATATACGTAAGCATGTTTTTATGTTTATGCTACCGTTGCATATATACTGCTCATGCGATACTATAAATAAGCACCTGTTTGAATCCAAAATTATGATTCATACAAAAAGAACGACCACATCTGCGAGATTGGTCGTTTTTTGATTTATGAGCGTGTACACCCCGTGTCTCCAGTATTATTCCAAAAGACCTTAATGTTGGCGCTACGCTTCAACGCTTGTAAGGCTTTTGAAATATCCATAGCCACACTTACGGAGAAGCTTATGCTAATTTTGACAAGGAAAAAGGACTTCCTATTCGGAAGTCCTTCTTATAATTCGGCACCGTGCTAGTTTCCCACTTGTGGCAGTATAATCGCCGCTGCTGAGCTTGACTTCTGTGTTCGGAATGGGAACAGGTATTTCCTCAGCGCCATGGGCACCGAAGTAAGGCTTTTCACACACTTTGCGCTGATATAAAGAGATCAGTGGGCGGAAAAAACCTTGCTTCGATGTTCATGAAAACATGTTGCACGGATTTATTTGATTGTAAGTCATTTTATTACTAAAATTGACGTGTTCATTTGGTGTTTAACACCAAATACTAGTTAAGTCTTTACCTCATCACCTCTATCAACCCGAAAGTTGATGTCGATGATAAGGACATAAAAAGGCAATGGGACTATTAGTATGCTTTAGCTGCACGCATTACTGCGCTTCTACCTTGCACCTATCAAACAGATATTCTTTCTGTGTCCTCATAGGGAAATCTAATCTTGAAGTTAGTTTCGCGCTTAATATGCTTTCAGCGCTTATCTATTCCGAATTTAGCTACTCGACAATGCAGCAGGTGGCCACAATCGATACACCAGAGATTCGTCCGCCCCGGTCCTCTCGTACTAAGGGTAGATCTCCTCAAATTTCCTATCGTCCGTACCGGATATAAACCGAACTGTCTCACGACGTTCTGAACCCAGCTCGCGTACCACTTTAATCGGCGAACAGCCGAACCCTTGGAAGGTGCTCCCCCTCCAGGATGTGATGAGCCGACATCGAGGTG
>JAQBRS010000003.1 GCA_028286395.1 Candidatus Saccharimonadota bacterium | reverse complement strand
AGGCAAGGGCTACGATGCGCAAACTGCTGCCGACGTTTTGGGAACGATCAATACGTTCATCAATGTGTTACTTGGAATTCTGCTTGGATTTGGTTTCTTGGCGGTATTAACCTCTGTATTCGGTATCATTAACACGCAGTACATCAGTGTCCTGGAGCGTACTCAGCAAATTGGTTTGATGAAAGCCCTCGGTATGAGCGCTCGTGACGTTGGACGCCTATTCAAGTACGAAGCGGCCTGGGTCGGCTTCCTTGGTGGCGCGATTGGTTCTGGCTTTGCATTTATTGTCGGAACGATCGCCAACCCGGCGATTACAAAGGCGCTTAATCTAGGGGACATTCATTTATTGAAGTTTGAGCCACTACAAATCGTCATTGTTATCGTTGGTCTCATGCTGATCTCTGTAGGTGCAGGAATCTTGCCGGCTCGAAAGGCGTCTCGCCTTGATCCAATTGAAGCGCTTCGGACAGAGTAGGGATCTGGTACAATAGTCCTATGTTAGATATCCGCTTCATTCGAGAGAATCCTGAACTCGTCCAAGATCATGCCAAGAAGAAAGGCTACACCGTTAATGTTGCCGAAGTTCTTGAGCTGTACTCCAAAGCCGTTGAAATGGGTCAAAAGCAGGACGTTCTTCGTGAAGAGAAAAACAGCTTGGCTGCCGAGACTAAAAACGGTGGACGTCCCTCTGATGAAGTCATTGAGCGCGGCCGTGCGATTCGCGATGAAATTCAACAGAACGATGAAGCATTCTTGGCTGCGACAAAAGCGTATCAAGACGCATTGTGGCAAATTCCGAATATTCTTCAGGATGATGTGCCAATTGGCGGTGAAGAAGACAGTGTTGAGATCAAAAAATGGGGTGAACAAACTTCTGGTGCAATCGATCATCTTGATTTTGCAACCAAACGCGATTGGGTTGATTTCGAACGTGGCGCAAAAGTTGCCGGTGCGAAGTTCTACTATCTCAAAGGCGACCTCGCCTTGCTTGAGAACGCGATTACACAGTACGCGCTAAACCTTGTGCTTTCAAAAGGCTTTACGTACCTAACGGTGCCATCGTTGGTGAACAGCCGAACAGCTATGGGAACAGGCTTTGCACCTCGTAGTAGTGATCAGAGCGATGAATATTACATTGAAGGCGAAGACCTAACGTTAATCGGCACGGCTGAAATTCCTATCACTGGCTATCACGCCGATGAAATTATCGACGAAGCAAAATTGCCATTATTCTATGTTGGCTACAGCCCGTCATTCCGTAAAGAAGCGGGAACTTACGGCAAGCACGCGCGCGGACTCTTCCGTGTGCACCAATTTAATAAACTCGAAATGTATGCCTTCACAACACCTGAACAAAGCAACGAGGTGCACGAAAAGATACTTGCGATCGAAGAAGAAATCTGGCAAGCAATCGGTATTCCGTATCACGTCATCAATATCGCCAGTGGCGACCTTGGTGCGCCTGCGACCAAGAAATACGACCTTGAATACTGGTCACCAGTCGATAACGTCTACCGAGAACTCACTAGCGCTTCAAACTGTACCGACTTCCAGGCTCGTAACTTGAACATTCGGGTACGACGTACTGAATCAGCCAAGGTCGAAGTGCTACACACATTGAATGGAACGGCCGTCTCATTGGCACGTTCACTTGTTGCGATTATTGAACACTATCAAAATGCGGATGGAACACTGCGAGTCCCAGCGGCATTACAGCCTTATCTTGGCGGACGAGAAGTCCTTTAACTTAAACTTAACTGATCGGCTGACTTAAGCCTCACCGGTCTTATCGTAGATATTGCGGCTCTCGTTTCCGATGCCAACGATAACATCGATTGCATTACGTGCACCTTGTTTGCTGACGTACATCTCAGACGTAGCGAGTGTTTGATGGTTTGTAGCCTTGATTACCCACCAGTATTGGCCTAGTAAAACGTTCTTGTGAATTTCGAAGTACATGCTATTTCCCCCTTTCTGAATAGTAATATATCAGAAAACGTCCCATAATACTATATTTTTGTCCCAGACCCTGCTATACTAAAAAGCATGAAAGAGAACATACGAAAAAGAAACATACTCAACCTTATTAAATATCATGCTGAGAACAATGACCCCGGTTTCAGAACGGAAGCTTACGACATCGCACGGTACTTTGACAGAGTCGGTGACCCTCAACTTGCCGAGTACATTATGGCGTTACTTTCAGGGACTAACACTTTTGTACCCCAAACAAGTGAGCATTCGCTGCCGTTCTTCAAGAAAGTTACTCTATCGGGTGATTCTTTGCCACTACCCACGCCCATAAAGAACGACATCATGGGTGTAATCAATTCGATTACACATAACGCAGGAATCAATAAATTCTTATTCCAAGGAGAGCCCGGTACGGGTAAGACCGAAACAGCAAAACAAATTGCTCGTATTCTAGAGAGAGAGTTGTATTTGGTTGATTTTGATGGAGTAGTCGATAGTAAACTTGGTCAAACAACAAAAAATATTGGAGAGGTTTTCCAGCAAATAAACGACGTACCTAACCCAGATAGTGTTGTTATTTTGCTTGACGAGATTGACTCAATAGCGCTCGATAGAGTTAACTCGAACGATATAAGAGAGATGGGTAGGGCTACTTCGTCGGTCTTGAAAGCTCTCGATAACTTAGATGCGAGAGTAGTACTAATAGCAACCACAAACCTTTACAAAGAGTTTGATAAAGCACTCGCTAGGCGTTTTGATTCGACAATAAACTTCAATCGCTACAAGAGAGAAGACCTGATTGAAGTGGCCGAAACGATATTGAATGAGCTTTTAGTTAAGTTCAAATCTGCCGGTCGGAATATGCGCCTCTTCAAAAAAATCATATCGGGTATTGGAGATATGCCTTATCCGGGTGATCTAAAGAACGTCATCAAAACCTCTCTCGCATTTAGCGATCCTACGAGTGAATATGACTACCTGAAAAAACTGTATGAAAACGTGCATCCAGTTGGTGGTGACATCGATCTTAGTACATTGAAAAAAGACGGCTTTACTGTCAGAGAGATCGAGATACTGACAGGAAAGTCAAAGAGTCAGGTTTCAAGAGATTTACAGGCATAGTATATGAACGACACGCTTCAACTAAAAGGAACATTTCAGCATAAGCCACACGGTGGAAAGCCGGGCAGTCCAAATGTACCAAATGGACAGTCTGTTTCTGTCGATCATTTGCATAAGCTATTAGGTGAGTTGAAGTCACTTCGTTCGTATTGGGTCGATGAGAAACTTTTGAGCGGAGCGCTCATTGATGTGTGCTATAAAGACGTTGTTGCTAAAAGTCGTCGTGTTTCATGTTATTTTGCAATTGGTAACACAACTTCTAACAGCACGGTAGTTGGTGCTCGTTTTACCGATGGAGTTGAGAAGAAACACATCATCACTCATTACGTCGGAATGGCCGTATTGGACAGTACGATCGAGCGTATAGAACGATCCATCAAGCTTCTTGAATCTGTATTTGGCGGAGCACTAAGCCATGCCCAAATGGGTTCAATGAAAGCGAAGGAAGATTACTTCGATGAGTTCGGCAGCAATAAATCCACATTCTTAGGCATACTCGTAGACTCTCACTACATTGAAGGATTCAAAATCCCCCAGAATGAAGAAAACCTCGAGCATCAGTCGATAGTAACCGTTTACCGTACGGATGAAGATGTTATTAAGGTGATGAGAAAGATCGGCATAGATATCTATGCGTCGAGACTTATTGGCGAAACAACACTTTTGCTACGTCCGGATGAAATCGTGTTGTTAAAAGAGAGAGCACCCTATTTGATTGCAATGGCGACAGAGGATATATCAAAACTTAGTAAAGATGACTTTAAGGCAAGTGAAAGTGATGAGGCTTTTTCTATACCAGATCCTGTTAATGAACCTGTGATAGGCGTAATCGACACTATGTTTGACGACCGAGTATATTTTTCAAAATGGGTCAAGTTCGAAAATAAGGTAGATGAGGCGATCGAACTAGTTCCAGAGGACTTCGTGCACGGCACGGCAGTATCGTCAATTATCGTTGACGGGCCGTCTATTAACCCTGGTCTAGATGACGGCTGCGGGAGATTCAAGGTTCGCCACTTTGGCGTTGCGGTACAACAACAGTACAGCACGTTTAGTATCATGCAAGCCATTCGGGAGGTTGTGAATGCGAATAAGGATATTAAAGTCTGGAATTTATCACTAGGATCTGATCGTGAAATAAACGAGAACTCCATCTCACCCGAGGCCGCAATACTCGACAAGCTACAATTCGAAAATGATATAGTTTTTGTTGTCGCAGGCACTAACAACAAGGATCTTACTAGAGAGCGAATAATTGGATCTCCCGCCGATTCTATCAATTCTGTGGTAGTTAACTCCGTGAATAGCCAAGACCAGCCTGCATCATATGCACGAAAAGGCATCGTCCTTTCATTCTTCAATAAACCTGACGTCAGTAGTTACGGTGGGGACAGCTTAAATAATGATTACGTTCGTGTATGCACACCAACAGGTGAAGGGCTTTTTACGGGAACATCTTTTGCGGCACCATGGATTACAAGAAAGCTCGCTTATCTTATTCACATGCTAGGACTAACTCGGGAAGTTGCTAAGGCACTGATAGTTGATTCTGCTGCTGGCTGGAACGACACTGGCAATGATCCAATCCTTGCTCCACTTGTAGGACATGGTGTTGTGCCTATTCGTATTGAAGATATAATTCAGTCTAAAAGTGACGAGATACGATTTGTCATTCGTAGTAACTCAGAAATGTACGACACATACACGTATAACTTACCAATACCTACTCAAAACTCAAAGCACCCCTTTGTAGCAAAAGCGACTATGTGTTATTTCCCGAACTGCTCAATCAGTCAAGGCGTCGATTATACAAACACTGAGCTAGATGTTTACATTGGTAGAGTAAATGATGGTGTTTTTAAACCAATCAACAAAAATGTGCAAAGTGTCGATGATGGAGAAGCACATTACGTACGCGAGGGAAGTGCAAGGAAACTATACCGAAAATGGGACAACACAAAGCATATACGCGAGTCCTATGGTGATCAGCCGATAGCTCGAAAAGCGTACGAGAATGGTATGTGGGGTATCAGTGTGAAGACCAAGGAACGACTCGGCGCTAGGGATGGCGAAGGAATTGAGTTTGGACTGGTTGTCACACTCAAAGAGATAAATGGCCAAAATAGGATCGACGACTTCATTAGGCAGTGCGAGTTGCGTGGCTGGCTTGTCAGTAAGCTAGACATAGACAATAGCGTTGAGATCTATGCTAAGTCACAAGAGTTCGTTTCACTCGACAGTTAATACGGGCGATTCCCAGGATAAGCAGAGTATAATAAGACTATCAACAACTGACGGAAACGGAGGGTAGATGATAGCATCAATTGATATCACCGGTGTGAAGTATACAGCAGGCGACCAGGTACAAAAGTATGTGATGCGTAAAGTCGCAAAACTAGATAGATACTTGCCGCGCCACGCTCGCAAAAGCGTGACTGCAGATGTAAAACTGAAACAGGTAAATCGAGACCATGGTAACAAATATGAAGCCGAAATTATCATCAACGTTCCCGAAAAGCGACTGACGGCCAGAGACTCAACCGTCAATATGTTCGCTGCAATCGACATCGTCGAAGCAAAACTTATCAATCAAATGCGCAGATACAAACAGGCGAGTATTACCCATATGGGCAATCGGCGAGTCTTGAGTCGCTTCAAGCGCACGCAGCGTCCAGAACAGATTTAGATCTCTTACATTTGCCTCTAATTAGCGTGAAAACGCCTTGTTAAGTACCCCGTAAGATCGTATAATAATACCTAAAGCAAATTGACTGAAGAATTTCCTGAAAGGCGGGGGTACGTAATGATTAGTAGGCAAGGTGCGCTCACCAAAATTTTTGGTGACCCACAAGCAAAGACATTAAAGCGACTACAGAAAAAAGTAGTCTCTATTAATGAGCTTGAAGATAAATACAAGAAGCTATCGAAAACTGATCTTAAGAAGCAAACAGAAGTCCTAAAAAAGCGACTTCAAAAGAAGGGCGAGTCACTCGACACTATCCTGCCTGATGCCTTTGCACTTGTTCGTGAAGCCAGCGACCGTATTCTTGGCATGCGTCACTTCGACGTCCAGCTTATTGGTGGTATGGTGCTTCACGAAGGCAGTGTTGCTGAAATGAAGACCGGTGAAGGAAAGACGCTTGTCGCTACCTTGCCAGCCTACTTAAATTCCCTTGAAGAAAAAGGCGTCCACGTCATCAGCGTGAACGATTACCTTGTCCAACGTGACGCCGCCTGGATGGGTGAGTTGTATCACTTCCTTGGCCTGACGACCGCCGTTATTATTAACGAAGCCTCATTTATCTTTGATCCAAGCTACACCGCTGACGCCTCACACGATGACCCACGTTTGTCGCACCTTCGCCCCGTCACTCGTAAAGAAGCCTACGCTGCCGACATTACTTACGGCACAAACAACGAATTCGGATTCGATTATCTTCGTGACAACATGGTGAACGAAGTTGATTTGCTTCGTCAGCGCGATCTTCACTACGCGATCGTTGACGAGGTTGACTCAATCCTGATCGATGAAGCTCGAACGCCGCTTATCATCAGCGCGCCAGCCGCTGAAAACCCTGAAAGCTACATTCAATTTGCCAAAGTTGCTGCAAAACTCCTACCTGATGATTACGTCCTCGACGAAAAGCGCAAAATGGTTGCTTTGACTGACGACGGTGTCGACAAGATTCAACGTCTGCTTGGCGTTAAGAATCTCTATAGCCCTGAATACGTTCGTTCCGTCTATCACCTTGATCAAGCGCTTCGTGCGCAGACACTTTTCCGCCGCGATAAAGATTATGTCGTTACAAAAGACGGTGAAGTTGTGATCGTTGACGAATTTACGGGTCGCTTGATGCAAGGTCGTCGTTATAACGAAGGGCTACACCAGGCAATTGAAGCAAAAGAAAAGGTAGAAGTCTTGCAAGAGAGCATGACCCTTGCAACCGTCTCATTCCAAAATTACTTCCGTTTGTACACGAAATTATCTGGTATGACAGGTACGGCTTTCACTGAAGCCGAAGAATTCCAGCAAATCTACAAGATCGATGTGATTCAAATTCCTTCGAACAAGCCAATTGCGCGCGAAGACCGCCAAGATTTGATCTTTAAGACCGAAAAAGGCAAACTCAAAGCGATTGCTGACGTCATTGCCGAATATCACAAAGAGGGACGTCCTGTCCTGGTTGGCTCTGCGTCAATTTCAAAGAACGAGCTGATCGCTGACTGGCTCAAGAAATCAAAGATTCCTTACGAAATCTTGAACGCCAAAAATAACGAACGTGAAGCAGCGATTATCGAAAAAGCCGGTGAAAAGGGTGCAATTACGCTTGCAACCAACATCGCTGGACGTGGGACCGACATCAAGCTTGGTGAAGGCGTGACAGAACTCGGTGGACTGGTTGTGATTGGTTCAGAGCGACACGAATCTCGTCGCATCGACAATCAGCTTCGTGGTCGTGGTGGTCGTCAAGGTGACCCAGGGCTGACACAATTCTACGTTTCGACAGAAGACGATCTGATGCGTATTTTCCAAGGTGAGCGTATTGCTTCACTCATGGGCCGTATTGGCATGGACGATGAAACACCGATTCAGCACAAGATGGTTTCAAACACGCTTGAAGCGGCGCAAAAGCGCGTTGAAGGCTTCAACTTCGACATTCGTAAGAACGTTGTCCAATACGACAACGTGATTAACCGACACCGTCGTGTGGTCTATGTGATTCGTCGCAAGATTCTCGAAGGTGCTGACATCAAATCTGAAATTGAACGCTTAATTGAAGCAAAAGTTCGTGAATTGACGTTGCTTCCAGCGAAGAACAATCCAAACTTTAATTCTCAATTTGAAGACATCTTCCCATTAAGCGACAAGCGCCTCAAGGCTATTGGCGCCGAGAAGAATGACAAGGCTCGTTTCAATCTTGCGATGAAAGAAGTTGCGAAACTCTACAAAGCAAAAGAAGAAGAAGTCGAAGTTGATGCACTCCGAAAAGTCGAACGTGAAGTGTATCTTCAGGTTCTCGATACACTCTGGATGCAACACCTCGAGAACATGCAACACCTCCGTGACGGTATCCACTGGCGAAGCGTTGGACAACGTGACCCACTTGTTGAATACCGTAGTGAATCTCAAAAACTATTCGATAGTTTGCAATCAACGCTTCGTGATGAAGTGCTTCGCGCCGTGACCCACGTGACGGCTCGTGATGCAGCGGTTCGCGCTCAAGAAGAGCACGATACTGAACTAACACGTTTGGCTGAGTCCGCCGTTATTAAGGGCGTGAATGAAGTCACCTCTGGTGAAGCAAACCGCGATAAGGACTTTAAGGTCAAAAAAGCCGAATCAGCTTCTGAAGCAAGCCAAAAGAAGAGCCAGGCTCGCAAGAAAAAGAAAAATCAGCGCCAAAACCGTAAAACTGGCCGTAAATAACCGCGATCCTGCGCATCCGAACCAACATTAATTAGTAAAAAAAGAAAAGTTACCGTTTATGAACCATACTGTCGAAGAAGTGAAACTAAAAAATGGCGCAAAAGGCCTGTTTATCAATATTCCTGGCGCCACCGTCATGAGCATGCAGTTTCAGTTTAGAGCCGGTAGCCGATATGCGAAAAACAAAGATATCGAGCAAGTCGCGCACATCATGGAACATATGGCCTTTGGTGCTAATGCGCAGTTTAAGTCTGAACATGATTTTGAATCAGAGTTCACCAAGAACGGTGCCTATCATAATGCCTACACCAGCGATCTTTCGATGGTCTATGACACAGACTGTGCCGACTTTGAATGGGATCGTATTCTTGAGCTACAAAAAGTCAGTATTTGCCAGCCCCGATTCAACGCCGTGGAGCTTGAAGCCGAAAAGGGGAATGTCCGCAGCGAACTTACCAACTATTTGAATGATCACCACCGTATCTTGTGGCCACGTGTCCAACAACTGCTTGGTGAAGACGTTTTAACCTATCGCCAAGCGATTCCAACCATTGCAAACGTAACATTGGCTGATATCCGCGAACATCACCGTCGCACGCACACAACGCGTAATATGCGCTTTGTGATCGCTGGAAAGCTTCGTGGACGCAAGAGCGACATCATTCGCCAGCTCGAATCATTTGAACTCCCTGAGGGCGAACGGTTTGAAGTGCCACGCGACGAACTGACAAAAGCTAATCCCGCATTGATTCGCCGTAAGGATGCAACAAATCTTACCTTTGGCCTAACGCTTAGCGTGCCACGCGAGCTTTCTGATGAAGAACTGGATGCAATGCACAACTTGAATCACATCTTAACAGGGACAACCCATTCACGAATATTCGGAAAAGCTCGTGCAAAGGGGCTTGCCTACAGTGTTGGTTCATACACTGGTGCCGGCTTCTACGACAGTGCTTGGGATATTTCTGGCCAGGTAAACCACGATACTGCATCTGCACTATTTGATATTATCGCAAAAGAGATTAAAGGCGTCCTCGACGGTAATCTGACCGAAGAAGAAATCGATGCTGCTAAGTCATTCGGACTTGGACGCTACCAAATGGGCGCACAGACGGTATCGCAGATCAGTGGCTTCTACACGAATCGTTATTTTGCGGATGACTTTATTAAAGATTACGAGAAAGTGCCTGATATGATCCGTAAAGTTACCCGTGAAAAGATTATGGTGACGGCAAAGAGCTTCGTCGAAGCAAATACCTGGGTGCTCGCCGCAGTCAGTAACGGCGACCGTGATGAAATCGTTGAACTGAACGATAAGCTTACGGGATTGTTCGAATCCGAGTAGAATAGAACTATGAAGATTGCTATCGCGGGTTATGGGGTTGAGGGTGAAGCAAGTTACAATTATTGGTCAGCTGATCCAGCCAATGACATAACGATTGTCGACGACTCTGAGACGCCGAAATTTATCGTTCCAGAGGGGGTAAAGACGATTCTTGGTGAAGATGCGTTCCAAAAGCTCGACGGCTTTGATCTGGTGATACGAACGCCTGGACTTTCACCGCACAGGATTAAGACCGACGGTAAAATATGGTCTGCGACGAATGAATTCTTTGAGAAATGTCCCGCGCCAATCATTGGCGTCACTGGTTCAAAGGGTAAGGGGACGACAGCGAGCCTGATTACTTCGATTTTGCAGGCTGCAGGCCGTACGGTCTATCTTGTCGGAAATATCGGGCAACCTGCGCTTCATCTGCTTCCGCACATCCAGCCAAGCGATATTATTGTGTACGAACTCTCTAGTTTTCAGTTGTGGGACGTTGAGCGTTCGCCTCAGACGGCAGTCGTGCTGTTCATCGAACCAGAACACCTGGATGTTCATGCCGATATGGCGGAATACGTTGCTGCAAAAGCGAATATTGCTCGTTTTCAGTACACGAATGATGACATTATTATCTATAACGGAGAGAACGAATACTCTCGTTCAATTGCTCAACTCTCCTCAGGGGTAAAAATAGGATATCCGAGTGAAAGTACGGTACACATTAAAGACGGCAGCTTCTACAACGGTGAACAAAAAATTTGTTCAGTCGATGTTTTACAGATACGAGGGGCGCATAATCAGTCGAATGCGATCGCGGCTATCAATGCTGCCTGGAAGTTCGTCAAAGATCCTGAAACCATTGAAGCGGGGCTTCGTACGTTTAGAGGATTGCCACATCGACTCGCTTTTGTTCGTACCGTGAGGGGTGTCGACTTCTATGACGACAGTATTGCAACAACGCCAACGAGCGCTGTGGCTGCACTTGCAGCATTCGAGCAACCCAAAGTACTTATTATTGGTGGATCGGATAAAGGAGCAGATTATACACCGCTCGTTACGGCCATTATCAAGAGTGGTTCTATTCGTGCCATCGTTTCAGTTGGGGCGAATGGCACTCGGATTACGGGGATGCTTGACGATCACAGTTTGCCACTGGTTCATCGGGTCGACTCAAAAGACATGAATGAGATCGTCAAAACAGCCGCATCACTGGCGAAACCAAACGACGTTGTTATCTTAAGTCCAGCTGCGGCAAGCTTTGACATGTTTAAGAGTTATGTTGATCGCGGTGAGCAGTTTGTTGCCGATGTTAATGCCCTTGAAGACTAGACGCTTTCACTTCCCAGCAAACTTATAATTCGATTACCAATTGCATCGGATGGCTCGAGGACGATGGCACGTGATCCGGCCTCCGTGACAGCGCGTTCTTTTAGCCAGTGATAGTGAGTGCAGGCGAGTACGATGATATCGACGTTTTGTTCGATCAATTGAAAGACGGTTTCTTCGATAGGAACTTCGTTGGCTTTTCCTGCTTCAATGAGTGATGCCCATGTTGACGTGTCGGGTTCTAAGATAGTAACGCCCTCAGCCCAAGTTTCCTTTAGAAGAGTATAAGAATGACTTGCTAAAGTAACAGGGGTAGCAAGGACGGCAATGATGCCGGATTTAGTTTGGGTGGTCGCTGGCTTGACCATCGGTTCGATGCCGACAAAGTTCATGTCGGGGTATTCGGTGCGTAGGTGCGTAATGGCAACGGTCGTGACGGTATTACAGGCGATGACAATTGCGTCACAGTGGGCATTAATGAGAGGGCGAATCGCCGTATCGGTCAATTGGATAATTTCTTCAACGGGGCGACTGCCATAGGGGACGTGTTCATGGTCGTCGATACAGATAATCTCGGCGTCAGGCAATAGTTCTCCAAGTCGCTTTGCGACCGCTCGTCCACCAACGCCAGAATCAAAAACACCGATCTTCATTTCCTAAAGTGTAGCATGTTTCCTGTATAGTAGAGGTAATGCAACCTCTGATAAAACGACTGAATGAACTCCGCCTTCAAGTGGATGTGGCTTTGGCACGACTGGATATTGAAACCAAAAAAAGTGACGTTGAAGCACTTGAAGCTCAACTTGCCACACCTGAAATCTGGAATAATCCTGCCAATGCGCAAAATCTGAGTAAACAGCTTGCTGCGGTTAAGTCGATGGTGGATCCGTGGCTGACACTGCATGCCCAAACCAGTGATATGGTTGAGCTGATGGATCTCGATGACGATAGTCTTTTGGGAGAATTCGAAGGCCAGATTATTGCCCTTGAAAAAGAGTTCGCCAGCCTTCGAAAGGAGCTACTGTTCGACGGTGAATTTGATGATCACAATGCTATTCTGCGCCTTAGTGCCGGTGCTGGCGGAACCGATGCCCAAGACTGGACAGAGATGCTGGAGCGCATGTATCTTCGCTGGGCGGAAAAGTCGGGAATGTCCGCATCAACGATCGAGCGTTCTGCGGGTGAAGAAGCTGGCGTGAAATCGGTCGTGATCGGAATTACGGGCGGATTCGCTTATGGCAAGTTACGGAGTGAAAATGGCGTGCATCGCCTGGTACGACTCAGCCCGTTCAACAGTGACAATCTTCGCCAAACCAGCTTCGCTCTAGTCGAAGTATTGCCACAGATCGATCGGCCTGACGAAGTCAATATCGATGATAAAGATCTGAAAATTGACGTGTATCGCGCTGGTGGCCACGGTGGACAGTCGGTTAATACGACCGATAGCGCTGTTCGCGTAACCCATATTCCAACGGGTATTGTGATCGCAATTCAAAACGAGCGCTCACAGTTACAGAACAAAGAGACAGCCATGAAGCTCCTTCGTTCGAAGTTAGCGCAGATGCAACTTGATCAACACACGAGTTCAATTACTGAACTACAGGCAGGGGAGTCGGCCAATTGGGGAAGCCAGATTCGTAATTACGTCTTGCACCCGTATACGCTTGTGAAGGATACGCGAACCAAGTTCGAGACGAATAATATTCAGGGCGTATTAGACGGCGACCTTAATCCGTTTATGGAAGCCTTCCTTGAGGCACCGACTAAGGATTAGGGCTATTGAATAATTATGCCAACTATGGCATAATGCGCTAATCGAAATGACAGTTTCGGGAAACTTTACATTATTCTATCTATAGATACGGGGCCTTAAAAAACCTCGAAAAAAACTCAGTTCTTTCTCGCGACTACCCAAGGAGTGTCAGTGCACCTTTCCCAGCTTTCTCCCGTCCTCGAAGATACCTTGCAAAAGGCAGGATTCGAGGCTGCCGAGCTCAATCACGAAGTTCGTGAGCCCGGACATCTGTTGATCGGCATCATGACGATGCCCAGAAATCCCGCAAGAACCGTCCTGGAAGATTTCCGGGTCGATGTCAACGAGCTCCGCAAGATCGTGGCAACGAAGTACCCGCGGTTCGACGAGAACAACGGCTTCATTGACGCATCGAGTACGGCAACGTATGACGTGTTCGATAAGGCCGACGAGCTTGCCCAGAAGGATGGTGATCATATCGCCCTCCAGCGACTTGACCATCTCCTACGAGCGCTCGTCACGACCGACACTGTCGTCGTCGTGATCCTCGTGGACCTCGGCATCAGTCCGAGGAGCATCCTCGAGAGACTCGACATCGAGGTCGCGAACAGCAAGAACTGAGTTAATCCGAGAGGGCCCGCCTGCACAGGCATGGGCCCTCTCGGCAACTCAACCTTTGAGACTTCGTACCTATTGATATCCCTCATTTGGAAGTAGTGTTTATGCTATACTATCTACAGAAATGATTCTGTTAGATAGGGTAACAAAGACATACGGAAAGGACACAGCACCGGCATTAAGTCGGCTGAGTCTCTTTATCGAACCACGAGAATTCGTGATTATTGTTGGTGCCTCTGGGGCAGGGAAATCGACGCTCTTAAAACTCCTTACGCGCGAAGAGAAGCCAACCAGCGGGAAGATCGTTGTCGGTGGTATCGACTACGACACGCTCAAAGACAGCCAAATCCCAATGCTTCGTCGCAAAATTGGCGTTGTCTTCCAGGACTTTAAACTTTTGCCACAACGAACAGTGTTTGAGAACATTGCTTTCGCACTTGAAATTGCCGGTATGACCGGCCGTGAAATTAAGAATACCGTGCCAAAGGTGATTGACCTGGTCGGACTATCTGGCAAAGAGAAGAACTTCCCAAGCCAACTTTCTGGTGGTGAACGACAGCGCGTTGCAATTGCTCGTGCCGTTGTTCGTCAGCCAAAAATCCTCATCGCTGATGAGCCAACAGGAAACCTTGACCCAAAGCACAGCTGGGATATCGTTCGACTTCTTGAAAAAATTAATAAGTACGGCACGACCGTGCTGCTGACGACACATAATGCCGAGATCGTGAACAAGCTGAAACGACGAGTCATCACGATTGAAGGTGGCAAGATTACCGGTGATCAGGCCGAAGGAAGTTATCGCCAGTAATTGGTATAGGGAAAGTTTATGGCTAAGGGAAAAAAGAAACTCGATTCAAAAAGCTACGCACAGCAAAAACGTCATCGCCGACAGTGGACGACGTTTATGCGTATGTGCCGATACGGCGTTAACAACTTTACTCGTAACGCATGGCTGACGATTGCGGCAACGGCAATTATGACGATTACATTACTCGTGATCTTTACAAGTGTCGTTTCACGTAACGTTCTTATTGATACCCTGACAAATCTTCGTAATAACGTTAGTATGTCGATTTATCTTAAGACTGAGACAACGCAGAATGATGCGGACAAGATTGCTAATGACCTCCGTAAAGAGTCGAGTGTCATTACCGTAGCTGTTGTCACGCCGGAACAAGCACGTGACAAATATATTGAGCAGAACAAAGTTGATCCACAGTCACTCGATGTTTTGAAACAAGCGACCAATAAATTTCCGTGGACGCTTGATATTAAAGTCCAAGATATTAATGATACAAAACAATTGTCCGATTTCGTAAAAACGAACGAAACATATAAAGCCAATGCCGATCCAGATCATGCACCATCGTTTGCGGGAACACGTCGGGCAACGATTGAATCGATTGGAAATGCTGCCAACTTTGCGCAAAAGATCGGTATCGTCATTAGCGCTGTCTTTGTGGTTGTTTCAACTTTGATTATCTTTAACACGATTCGTATGGCGATCTTTAACCGACGCGAGGAAATTCAAATGATGAAACTCATTGGCGCCGAACGATCTTTTATTCGTGGTCCGTTTGTGGTGGAGGCAATCGTGTATGGTTTCTTTGCTGCATTAATTGCCACCGCGATTGGCGGGGGAATGTTATTTCTTGCGGCGCCGTCGTTATCGAACTATTTCAACATTCAGCCGACGATTGACGGACTAACGCTTTATGCGGGATTTGTTCTACTTGGCATGATCCTGATTGGCGCGTTTATCGGCATCGTTTCGTCCCTTATGGCGACCCGCCGCTACCTTAAGCTGTAGGCTAGCTGAGAGAGGTTGACTAAGCTTATTGCTTATGCTAAAGTTGGAGCAGGTATGAAACTGCGCACCACCACACCAGTCTCAATTTCTCGTATACCAAAGGGTATTCTTATTACGGTAGTTGCAATTATGTTCGCTTTTGCGTCTATTCCTGCTGTTGTGCGTCCTGCTGCAGCCGATCAGTATGATGACAAGATTGCTGCACTGACTGCCGATATGGCACAGTATCAGGCGCAAGCTGATGCGTTAAATGCACAGGCGAACACACTCGCAAATGCTGTTGCGCAACTCAACAATGAAAAGAACGCGCTACAGTCACAAATTGATTTGAACCAAGCACAATCCGACAAGTTGGTAATTAGTATCGCTGACACCACGAAGCAAATTAAAGACAACCAAGATGCACTCGGTAAGACAATCGCCGATCTGTACATTGACGACGACACATCGCCAATCGAACTCCTTGCCAGCAGCACCAACATTGGTGATTTCTTGAATAAGCAAGAGTACCGAACTTCCGTAAAGAACCAGTTGAATGACACGATCGTCAAAGTGAAAGCTTTGAAAGTCCAACTTGATACACAAAAGTCCGACCTTGATAAAGTATTGGCTCAACAAAAAGATGCACGCGATACGCTCGTTGCCAAGCAAAACGAACAGCAAGCCCTGCTGAACCAGACACAAAGTAACGAAGCAAACTACCAAACGATGATCCAAAGCAACTCGGCGCAAATTGCCGCAGCGAAAGCGACCCAAGCAGCCCTGCGTGCTCGATCTAATGCAACCGGTGGATATACGCTTGTTGACGGGGGTTCTTTGCCAGACTATCCATGGAACAGTTCAAACTGTCCAATGTCTGGGTATATGTCAACTGGCGGATCCGACGGTAACGGTGGTGATGGTCATGGCTATGGCTGTCGTCAGTGTGTAAGCTATGTTGCATATCGCGTTGCGAAGGCAACAGGCGTTTACTACAATGACCTTGGTAACGGTGGACAGACTGCGCAAAACCTTGTGAGTAAGCACGGTTGGACAAACCTCGGAAGTACTCCACAAGCTGGTTCAGTCGCATCACTTTGGGGAAACCCAGGACACACTGCCTACGTTGAGGCGGTTGATGGCGGAAAGATTCTTGTCACTCAATATAACTATGACTACGGGACAGGGTATGGGATGTATAGCGAAATGTGGTTATCTGCTAACTTCTTTAACCAATACGTAAAACCATAAAAATAATCTCTTAAGCAAAGCATAACTTTTATAGCGTACTCTGAACCAGGTACGCTATAATTGTATGAAGAAATCAACAAGGGGAGTTACACTACATGGCCGATCATCTACCAAAATTACGACGTATCCGAAAGGATGACGAACGTCGCATTCCACCAGCTGTTTTAATTATCGGACTTGTCTTTGTCGTCGGCCTTGGCTATATCGCAGGAACGTTTAATAACCAGATTGTTAGCACGATCGCGCCTGTCTTCGGGATGAAGTCATCATCGGCTACACTTGACCTCTCAAGCCTGCAAACGACGTATCAAGCCCTAAAGGCGAACTATGACGGAACGCTTGATGACTCAAAGTTGATCGAAGCTGCGAATAAAGGAATGGTGGACTCACTTGGTGATCAATACACAGTCTTCTTTAATAAAACTGAAGCGGCCAGCTTCAACAATGACCTAACGGGGACTATTGGTGGGGGAATTGGTGTTGAACTGAGTCTCCGTAACGGCCAAATTACGGTTGTTCGCGTCTTGGCTGACAATCCGGCTGAAAAAGCGGGCGTTGCCGTCGGTGATGTGATTGCGAAGGTGAACGATGAAGCGATTCCTTCGACAATGTCTATTGATAGCGTTGTGACGAAGATTCGTGGTGATGCAGGGACAACCGTCAAGCTTACCGTGACTCGCGGGGCTGATACGAAAGACTTTACAATTACTCGTGCAGAAGTGACGAACCCAAGCGTGTACAGCTCGGTTCAAGGTGGCATTGGTATCATGACGATTACTCGTTTCGATGATCAAACAGGACAACTCGCACGAGCTGCTGCACAGAGCTTCAAGAGTCAGAATGTAAAGTCAGTCATCCTTGACCTTCGTGGCAACGGTGGCGGCTATCTGACGGCCGCACAGGACGTTGTTGGGATTTGGGAGAACAACAAGACGGTTGTCACCGAAAAGACCAACGGTAAGGTTGTCGACGAGCTTACATCGGGTACTAACCCAATCCTCGATGGCATTCCAACGGTTGTCCTGGTAAATTCAAGCACCGCAAGTGCAAGTGAAATCACCGCTGGCGCACTTCAGGATTACGGTACCGCAAAACTTGTTGGTGAGACGACGTTCGGTAAGGGCGTGGTCCAGAAACTTGTGAACCTTCCTGAAGGCGCGGTCCTCAAGGTAACTATCGCTAAATGGTACACACCAAACGGCAAGAACATCTCAAAGCAAGGTATTGCACCAGATAAGGCAGTTCAGCTGACGACTGACGATATCAACGCCGGACGCGATCCACAACTTGATGCAGCAAAGGCGTTGCTACAGTAAGGCAATACGGGAAAGCACACTGCTTGTGCTTTTCTTTGCCTCTGTAGTACAATTGAAGCAATATGGATACCAAGAAGAAAATCCTCCTTGTCGAAGATGATGAAGCACTGGCATCGGTGTATAAGTCTCGCCTTGATATTGAAGGTTTCGAAACGAGGGGCGTCTTCAATGGTGAAGACGCGTTATCTGCTGCCATGGATTTTAAACCTGACCTCATCCTGCTTGACGCAATGATGCCAAAGATTAGCGGATTCGATGTCCTTGATATCCTTCGCAACACTCCAGAGACAGCTCAGATTCGTGTCATTATGTTGACCGCGCTGAGTCAACCAAAAGATAAAGAGCGCGCCGAATCACTTGGCGTCAACGATTATCTCGTCAAATCACAAGTCGTCATTGGTGACGTCATCGAACGTGTGAAGTTCCACCTTGGCATGCTTGCCGAAAAACCAACAGAATAGGAGAAAACCACCATGAGTCCTGAATCGTTTAGTCCTAAAGCCGCAGCCGCCGCTGAAAACATTATTGGTCCGCCACCAACAGTAACAGCCGAACAACTTGCTGCCGCTGAAGCAGGTATAAAGGCAGCAGGTGCTTATGAAGCTCCGCCACAAAAGCCCGCTGAACCGCTACAGGATCCAAATCTCAATGAACATGCTCAGAACTTGCATATAACAACTATTATCGCTCAACCTCCTAAATAGTACCGTTATGCCTGAAGCGCTGCCTGACGAACTTGAAAAAGGTCCTGAAACTGCAAAAGCGGTTAGTTTAACTGGTGCAGAAAACCTTCAGATGTTTATGGGCGATCCTGAGAGTGCCGAGACAAAGGCAATTATGGAAGCGCATGGTATTGCCTTTGGCGACACTGTCGTCGTGAACGTTGAGGGCCAGAAGTCTATGGTCGTGAGTACCAGTGAAAACGACTTTTGGACTCGAGATAAAGCGGCCTCTGAAGCTATCGCGACCACCGTCGAGGTTGCGGAGTCACGGATAACGGACCTCCATGAGACGGCTAGTCTTGCGAAGATGATGATGGGTGAGGCGACGCCTGATGCCGTGGAGAGGCACGAAGAGCTCGTTGCCGACGCAATTGAGCCACTTGGCGAAGAAGCGCTAGTGGGGACGCTTGAAGACGCTGACGTATTCGCTGAAGAACAAGGAGCTGAGGAAGCAAAAAGTGAGCCATCACCTGAAGAACAAGAGATTCCAGCAGAAGTTCTTGCGACACTGCGAACGGGCATTTCTCATTTCGAGGAAGCAGCAAAAAAATACGATACTGGCGTTGAAACATTTGATACGCTTGCCGAAGACGCTGCTACCTTTCGCCGCCTCATAGGCGGGATTCAGGATACCTATAGTGAAGAGAGTTTCCGAACTGCCATGAAACAGTTGAATGAGAGTATTCAGGCCAAGTATCATATGGCACGAAGAAACACCGAACTTGGTGTAGGTGACATGAATGGATCTGCCGAGAGTATGGTGAGAGCCATCAGTACAGCTGAATCGCTACAAGCCGTAAGCACAAATCTCGGGGAAGTAACGGCACTTACCGCACCAGATAAGACAGAAATTGTCGGTCAGAAGCTAAGAATGCTTCACACGGTGAGCGATCATCTCAATGATGCTATTCAGGCCTCATATCAGAGGGGCTTTAACGAGGATGAGTTAAGAGGGATCGTGACACAGCTTCAATCTCTTTCGGAGGGTAATCAACAACTTGTTATTTCAAGGAAGCTTGAAGAATCCATTAGCGATATACGAAAAGGCTTAGGGCTATAAGTCGCTATATAAAATAACCTCCGCTAGTATGCGGAGGTTATTTTATATTAAGCGGTTATTAAATAACGCTGACTTCGGTTCGCTGTGCAGTTTTACCTGTGAAACGAGTTTTCTTAATCTTAGAGAAGGTAACAATACCGTCTTTTGCAGCGTGGATAGTGAAGTTACGGCTGATAAACGTACCAGGTCCAGAAACTTTAGTGCTACCAGTCTGACGAACAAGAATTTCGCCAGTATTTACTGTTTGGCCACCAAAGCGTTTCACACCAAGACGTTGTCCGGCATTGTTGCGGTTATTTTTACTTGAACCACCAGCTTTTACGTGTGACATATATTATTTCTCCTTATGGTAGTGCTCTTTTGCACCACTCATTCAATCTGTTCAATTTTACTCGAAAAAAGGGGAATAGTCAAGGGGTAGACTGAGGGGTTATGATCCGACAAAGCTTCATGAGAAGTTAATGATTGGTGTGCTACAATCGAGGGTAGCATTTCGGTGCCAATAACAATTCGGCAAACAACCTAACCCATTTCTTGTTCAAGAGGTGATATGGTCAAAAAAACGCGTAAACCATACTGATCCCGTCGTTCAGGTTCGTTTACGCGTCATGGAGGGAAACTTTCATGGGGCCCTTAAAAAGGTCCGCTTAGCGGCGGGTTTTGTGTACCCTCGGCTAGGCAGCTTTTAAAGGGTAAGGAGGGTATATGCAAAACCAAAAAACGCGGACACGAATACTGGGGGTCGAATCGGAGAGCCGATTAGAAACCGCAGCAGTTATTGGAACACTGGTACTTTTTGCCATCGTGGCAGTTATCGCATGGATTGCGATTGATATGCAGGCTAGTCGTTAGTTCTTAACGAGAACAAGAATTTCACGCGCCACAATTTGATCGGGACGGAAATACAGTAGCTGATCAGGACGAACGTTACGTAACTCGACGTAACTAAAGCCGAGGTCTTCTACTTTTGTCAGCAGTGGCAGGTGAGTGAAGCGACCGTCAATATCTTTCCAGGCAGGGACACCGAAGACAACGGGTGTTCCCGGTTCGATTTGTCCAGCAAGGTTTTTCAAGAACTCTGAAAGAATGTGGTTGGTGTTGCCACGTACTTCAGTCAGTTTTGAGTTTGAAGGCGGTGCACTAAATGGTTGTCCAAGATAGCCTTCGGCAACAACGGCATCGATCTTTAATTTCTGTGGAGTATCAGTAAGGTTAGATTGCCATGTCATTGTGGTTGCGTCACCAACAGTCCATTCGGCAGTTTGATTCTTAAAATCGTGATTGTTCTCGAGCCACTGAATGTTAGCTTCAGTGTATGAGATCATTTTTTCAGCGAGGTCGCTTCCAAAGACGTTGTAGCCCATGAGCAGTCCCTCTTGCAGAATGACACCAGTGCCACAGAACGGGTCGAGAATGAGGCCTTTTTCAAGCCCTGCGAGGTTAATCATAATCTGTGCGAGCTTTGGGGGAAGCATGCCGACGAAAGCGTCACGCTTCGGGCGACCTTGGTCGCGAGCGGCGAGGGCGGTGATGTTCTGCGCGCCAGTGCTTTCGGCAATCACGATACCCGACTGGCCTTTGACGACGATCAGCTCAACTTTGTTATCGGCAAGTCCCAGCTTGTTGTGGTGCGACGTTGCGGTTGAAAGGGCGACTTCTTGGTTCGGGATAAGCCGAAGGCTGGTTCCCGTTGGTTTGAGCTTACTTTTTAGAACAAGTCCAGTTTTCTGAATGTCACGAGGGCCTTCGCTAAAGCCGTAGGCGCTGATGCCAAGGGTGATCTTGCCGTCTTTTTTCGCCCAAGCTTTTGAATAGTGCTGAACAATCTTGAGCGATGCAGCGCGCCAGTCGCGTCCAGGAACTTGCAGGACAACTTTGCCTGCTTTTTGAGAGCCACCGAGTCGCTGGATATCGATGTAGTCGGCCTCGGCTGAAGGTTGAACAAGAGCGCTGATTTCTGAAAACCAGCTAACATCGCCGTATACTCGTTCGAGTTCGGCGATCGAGATTGCTGGCTGGCGTCCCAAGATGGCGATGTGCATAGCTTTAGTATACCTGAATGCTATATAATGAAGCCATATGCGAAAGATGTCCCAAAAATTATCGTTTCGGGGTTGGTTAACAACGATAACGCTCCTACTGCTTGCAGTAGTCGTTTTTTTTGCTTGGCCAGAAATCGTAAAAGCCTATCATTTGCTCGATCGAGTCGATCTACGCATTCTCGCGCTTCTGATTCCCGTTCAGTTCTTTAGTTACTATGCTGGCGGTGGCATGATCTTTTCATACCTGCGTTCAAAAGGTGACTTAAAAACGATGTCACACTGGCGTATTACTCGGATTGCACTCGAACTTAATTTCGTAAATCACATTCTTCCCAGCGGGGGAGCGGCCGGCTTCTCATACCTTGGTTGGGTACTTGGTAAATATGGGGTCAAAGCAAGCCGTGCGACAATTTCGCAATTGATTCGTTTTACTTTGACCTTCCTCGCATTTGTCATTATCTTGATCGTTGCGGTGGTGTTCCTTGCTTACGACGGTCGTATCAACCGTCTGATTATCGTTCTCGCTAGCCTTATTGCAGTGGTGAGCCTGACGGTTATTTTTGGAACAGTTTATATCATCGGTAATGCCCGTCGTTTGAAGAAGTTCTCAACATGGCTGACGAATCTTGCCAATGGATTTGTAAGCAAAATTACTCGCGGTACAAAGCCACAGATACTAAAAGAAAACGTAATCCCGGATTTCTTTGGAGAATTACACCAGGATTATCTCGCCATTCGAAAAGATGCCAGGATTCTTATTAAGCCGTTTATCTGGGCCATTTTTGTGAATCTTGCGGATGTTGCATTGATCTGGATCGCGTTCTTCTCACTTGGCTACGAAGTGAGTCCTTCGATCCTATTCGTTGCCTTCGGTGTCTCGTCACTGGCCAGTGCCTTTTCTGTGACGCCAGGCGGTGCTGGGGTGTACGAGGCGATTATGATTGGATTCTTGGCTTCAAGTAATGTGCCAGCCGACGTGGCGATCGCCGGAACGTTGCTTGCTCGTGTCACGCTGGTCCTTGGAACGATTATCTTTGGCTACGTGTTCTATCAATTGACGGTACTGAAATATGGAAAACGTACTACTTAGCGTTAGCGATTTTGTCGCGCTTACCAATCAGACACTTGAATACGCGTATCCCACCGTTCAAGTCGAGGGTGAGATCGCAGAGTTTAAAATCATCCAAAACAAGTGGGTGAGTTTCAAACTGAAAGACGACGGCGCTTTGGTGAGTTGTTTCACGTCACTGTTCCAAATGCGAACGCCACTTGAGGATGGCATGAAAGTTGTCGTTGTTGCCTCGCCACGATTGAATAACAAGGGTTTTTTCACGTTGAACTTGAAATCAGTCAAACCAGTCGGTGAAGGGTCTATTAAAAAAGGCTTTGAACTACTGAAAGCAAAACTTGAAAAAGAAGGACTGTTTGCGGAGGAACGAAAACGAGGCTTGCCGCGTGTCCCAAAACACGTCGCGGTGATTGCGAGTACGGAATCTGCAGGCTACGCAGACTTTATCAAAATTATTAACGAACGGTGGGGAGGGCTTGAAGTCGAAGTTGCTCACACGCAAGTACAAGGCGTTCCGGCACCTGATCAAATGATCCGTGCAATCCGCTATTTCAATAGTCTTGAAGTCTTACCAGAAGTCCTCGTTATCATTCGCGGTGGAGGAAGTGCCGAAGATCTTTCGACCTTTAACGACGAGCCGTTAGTGCGAGCGATCGCTGAAAGCCGTATTCCAACATTGGTTGGTGTAGGGCACGAAGTCGACCACACGCTTGCTGACATGATTTCTGATGTTCGAGCGGCGACGCCGACGAATGCCGCGCAGATTCTGGTACCAGACAAGCAAGAGATCATTCGCGGTGCATGGGCGCAGGCGAATTCGGTCGGCAACCTCCTCACGCAAGCGATCGATAGTTACTCGCGTCAAACGAAAGAGAACTTGGCGATGGCTTTTACTCGGACACAGCAAAAGCTCGACGACACTATTGAGCGACTGGGCATTTTACGCGTTGCGATTTCTCAAGTGAATCCAGAGAACGTGCTGAAGCGAGGCTATGCACTGTTGCGTGGGGATCAGAAAGTTGGCGCAGTACTCGAAATTGAAACGGTAGAGAATATTATAAAAGCGGAGGTCCAACATGTCAGAAGCAAACAATGATACAAAGAAAAAATCAGTCCAAGAGAAATTAACTGACCTATCGGAACTTGTCGGATGGTTCCAAGGCGCGTCATTCAAACTAGAAGATGCGCTCGATAAGTTTAAAGATGCCGAAGCACTGGCTGAAGAGATTGAAAAAGATCTTACCAAACTTAAAAATGATATTCAGGTCGTCAAAAAACGATTTGATACACAAGAATAAGGGGAAATAAATGATTTCACCAAGCGTTATTATCATCTTCATCATTGTTTGCTTGGTGGTGTTCTTTGGCTTGGTCGTATTTGTCGGCGCGCCGTATGTACCGAGTCAAAAAAAGTACGTAAAGCGAGCTTTTGACTATCTTGGCATTGATTCGGCCGACTTTCTCGTCGATGTCGGCAGTGGAGATGGGATCATCCTGCGCATTGCTTCCAGTTATGGCGCAAAAGCAGTCGGGTACGAGATCAATCCTGTATTAGTAGTCATTTCACGGCTCCTTTCTTTCCGCGATCCCCACGTTAAGGTATTGATGCAAAATTTGTGGCTGGCAAGATTGCCCGATGAAACAACAATCGTGTACGCATTTGCTGTTCAACGTGATGAAAAGAAGTTGCGAACGCTTTTGCAACGTGAGGCAGATCGACTAGGGCGACCTCTGAAATTACTGTGTTTTGGGAGTCCATTTAAGCAGATGCAAGCTGTCGATACGTTCGAGGCGTACCACCTTTATATATTCCAACCTTTACAGCCAAAAAATGCTTAAGGTATAATGGCGATATGACTCATATTCTTGCAGCGCATAAAAACGAAGTCGGGACAGTAAATACCTGGCTGATTATCAGTATCGTCTTCATCGTGACGACTGTTGCGCTCGGGGGAGCGTTCGCTTGGGCGCTGATTAACTACTTTGATCAAAAGGATAATGTCGACACCAAAGTATCAGCTGCCGTGACGACTGCAGTCAAAAAACAAGCCGATACAGATGCAGCAAACTTTGAAGCGAAAGATAAGCAACCAAACCGACAGTTTGCTGGACCAGAAGACTTTGGATCGCTGAGCTTCTCTTACCCGAAGACATGGAGCACGTACATCAACAAAGATGCTTCAACGGGGACCTTCCAGGCTTACTTGAATCCTGTTTCTGTTCCAACTATTAACTCTGCGACGCAGTATGCGTTAGAAGTGACTATCGAGACAAAGAATTACGACACAATCCTTAACACGTACACCGCGCTGGTAAAAAAAGGTGACCTAAAATCAAGCACGGTCAAGATTAACGGCGTCGACAGTGCTCGACTCGACGGCGCATTTTCGAAAGACATTCGTGGTTCAGCTGTTATTTTCAAAATCCGCGACAAAACAGTCACGATTCGCACCGATGCTGACACATTCAAGCCTGATTTCGAAGCACTCGTTGCCTCAATCAAGTTCAACCAGTAATCTTCCAAAATCAATCACGCTCATCTTTGTCACGGACTACCAGCTGATGCTACACTGAGTATATGAAAAAGAGTGAGGGACTCGGAGTCGAATCTTCTGAGAAGGTGATTGATGCTATAGAGGTATCTTCGCTGACGGCAGCTGCCCACGAACTCAAATCTCCGTTGGCATTGGTGCGCCAATTAGCGCTACGACTTGATGCAAGTGACGTCTCGGACGAGCAACGACGCCTCATTCAGCAGATCACGCTGACGAGTGAACGCGCATTGCGTCTGACGAGTGATCTAACACGTGTCGCACGCCTGGGTGAGGTGAATGATGCTCTGTTCGAGCTGGAACCGATTAATCCTGAACAACTCTGTCGAGACATAGCAGCGGAGCTTGCGCCGTTGTTTGAAGCCCACGGCAGGTCACTTGCTGTCAGTCATCGAGTACATCCTTTGCTGTTGGTTGCGAACCGGGATTTACTCCGCCGTATCATTATGAATTTTAGCGATAACGCACTGTACTATAGCCAGCCAGGAACAGCAGTGCATATGCAAATTCAAGCGCTGACGAAAGCGGGAACGATTCGCGTGGGGATTCGTGATTTTGGACCTGCACTGTCGAATGATATGTGGCGAAAACTCCAAAAGAAGTTAAGACATTCACCGCAAGCAATTCACGCTCGTCCGCAAAGTAGCGGACTAGGGCTTTTCATCGCCAGTCAGTTCGCTGAGGTGATGAATGGCACGATTGGGGCGACTCGACACCGTGACGGCGCGACCTTTTACGTTGAGCTGCAGGCATCAAGGCAGCTTAGCTTGTTATGACAAGCGTTCTATTAGTTGAGGACGATCCGTGGTTGGCTGAGCTTGAGGCTGACGTACTCGTCGGGGCTGGCTTTACGGTTGTTCACTCACCGCATGCGCCATCCGCGATCGCCAAGATTGATGAGACGCAACCAGATATTATTATTCTCGACGTCCTCTTAACGGGGAGTACGGCGTTTGCGTTACTGCATGAACTCCAGTCTTACGGTGATACCAAGATGATTCCTGTTATCTTGTGCACGAATATGGCCGAGAGTCTGAAACTTGAAGACCTGAAACAATACGGTGTTCGTAGAATTGTTGATAAGACGACGATGCAACTCGATGACCTGCCTGCGGCGATTAAGGCAGTGCTTGGGAATGTGATGTGATGAAAACGACGACGACACGCGCAATCGTACTACGACGAACGAACTACGGTGAAGCCGATCGTATCTTGCAACTATTAACACCCGAAGGTCGACGTAGCGTCATGGCGCGTGGCGTTCGCAAGCAAAAAAGCAAACTCGCTGGGGGAATCGAGTTATTCGCAATCTGTGACGTTGTGTTAGGAGAAGGAAAGGGACAGCTTGGCGTATTAACGTCGTCACGGTTGGTTCATTTTTATCGTCACATTATTGAGGATTACGACCGCTTACAATTCGGTTACTTTGTTATTCAACAGGTGACGAAGGCCAGCGAAAATGTCGATGAACCTGAGTGGTTCGATCTGATGTCGGAAATCCTAATGGGGCTCGATGTCGCAACTATCCCGCTTTCATTGACGCAGACCTGGTTTTATTTGAAGTTCGCTGGTCTTTTAGGGCACCAACTTAACCTGGAAATTGATACTAATGGTGAAAAGTTAAACCCAGAACGGTTCTATCGCTATGACGTTGGCGAACAAGGCCTGCGCGAAGTACCAAATGGTGAAATCACCAGCGAACATATTAAATTACTGCGACTCATCTCGACGCGATCGATCAAAATCCTGGCTCAAATTGGGGGAGTCGAGGCTATTTTGCCCGCCTGTTTGCAGGTGGCACGTGAGCATGCTTCTATCTAGGCGAATATGGTATACTAACCCCTAGTTATGGCTACAGAAAAAAACGAAAAAATGGAGCAAATTGTTTCCCTCGCAAAGCGACGTGGATTTATCTATCCTGGATCAGACGTGTACGGTGGATTAAGTGGTACGTGGGACTTCGGTCCTCTTGGTGTCGCATTGAAGCGAAACATTATCGGGCTTTGGTGGAAACTGTTCGTTGAAGACCGCGAAGACATGTATGGCGTCGACGCAGCGATTCTTATGAACCAAAAAGTTTGGAAGGCAAGTGGGCACGTCGATACATTTACTGATCCGTTGGTGGAAGATCTTGAAACCAGGCAACGATTTCGCGCCGATCACCTCTTAAAAGATGCGGGATTTCCTGTCGATGGACTAAGCCTTGATCAAATGACGCAGTTGATCAAAGACAATGACATTAAGAGTCCGAACGGTAACGCGCTATCCGAAGTGCGAACATTTAATATGATGTTTAAGACGACGGTTGGTCCGATTGACGATGAAGCGAGCATTAGTTATCTTCGTCCTGAAACCGCCCAGGGAATCTTCACGAACTATAAGAACGTGCTCGATAGCTTTTATCCCGATCTGCCATTTGGATTAGCACAGCAGGGCAAGGCTTTTCGTAACGAAATTAGTCCACGCGACTTCATTTTTCGTTCTCGCGAGTTTGAACAAATGGAGATTGAATACTTTGTTGATCCAGCCAAATGGGAAGAAGCATTCGAGCATTGGCGTCAACAAGTGTGGAAGTGGACACAGGCACTAGGACTTCCCGACGAGAACGTCCATGAATTAGAAGTACCAGAGGCGGATCGTGCGCATTACAGCAAGCGAACCATCGACTTTGAATTCGATTTTCCTATCGGCAAAGAAGAACTTTTGGGACTCGCGTACCGTACCGATTTCGACCTTATGAATATTCAGAATGCCACCGGTAGGAACATGGACTACACGATTAAAGGAACGAACACAAAATTTGTTCCTCACGTCATCGAACCTTCATTCGGTGTCGAGCGAGCGATTATGGCGGTACTGACGGCTGCGTATACTGAAGACGAAGTAAATGGTGAAACCCGAACGTTCTTGAAGCTTCCAGAGCACCTCGCACCGGTGAAGTATGCTGTCTCACCGCTGGTCCGTAACAAACCTGAATTAGTTGCCAAAGCTCGTGAAGTCTACAGCGCTCTTAAAGCAAAACACGGCGCCGTTATGTGGGATGACAACGGTAACATCGGAAAACGATACCGACGACAGGACGAGATCGGAACGCCACACTGTGTGGTTGTCGACTTCGAAACACTGGAAAATAACACTGTTACCATTCGTGAACGTGATACGACCGAACAGCACCGCGTCAGCATTGAAGAGTTGATTAAATAATGATGAAGGGTGGGACCAACACAGCGAACAAAGGGGCAACATCGGCCTTCACTATTGTTGAACTGCTCATCGTGATTGTCGTGATTGGTATATTGGCGGGTATCGTGCTGGTTGGCTATAGCGCGGTGATTAATAATGCAAATGATAAGTCTGTTCAGTCCGATATATCCAAACTGGGTGATTCTGTAAAGTTAGTAACTCTTGATAGCAATGGCGTGCCTGACGGGGGCGCTACCTCGTCAAACACGGGTGACTCGACAGTGTTAAACGGCATCACGTTTAAACCTAACGTTGGCTCATATGATCAAACCGTGGCGAATCTTTATTATTGCTCAGGGATGATCAATGGCACCGAGGAGTTTACTATTGTTGCACGTTCAAAATCAGGGAATGCTTATGCTTATAGTTCAAAAAGTGGTGTTGCTGGCTTCAGTGGCTACACGTGGACGAGTTCAAACAACGGTGTAGCGGTGTGTGGACTGGCTGGGTACACTGCACCCTTTACTTGGTCGTATGGCTATAACCCGGCTGTGAATTACGGATGGTATGCTTGGGCGTTCAATGGAGCTGTTCTTACTAATTTGGCAACAAACCCGTCAATCGAATCCAATACGACTGGTTGGGCAAAATATACGGGGGTAAGCGCTACTTTAACGAGGGTCACTTCTGGTGGCTGGTCTGGTTCGTCGTATGTTTCAACCGTCGGTGACAATACAAACACGATTCCACGAGTATATACGGATATTCCGACTTCGGATGGAGATGTTATATCGGTGATCTTTCATGTTAAAAGTACCGGTCAGGCTGCAACGAGTGCTTTATTGGCAGCAAAACTTATCTCTGGTGGTACGGAAATCAGTACGTTTAGCTCGACGTCTCCTTCCTGGAGTCCTGATGCAAATGGATGGTCAACTGCGACCGCAACATTTACCGTACCGGCGGGAGGAGATCACGTTCGCCTCAGTATGGGTCTCAATAGCGCCACGAATTATACAGGAACAATGGGTATTGATGGCGTGATGGCTGTGAAGAGTGGCACGGTGCCTACCTATGCGGATGGCAACACGCCAAGGTGGGTATGGACGGGGACTGCTAATAATTCCACTTCAACTGGCCCTGCGCTTTAGTGGTCATGCGACTATTACATACATTCTTTTACATATAAGCCTCCTTTCAGAATTTAGCCGTATTCTTTATACGTAAAGGAGAAGCATATATATGGCTGAAAAAGAACAAAAAGAAGAAATTGTCGAAGAGAAGCCGACTTCTACTGCTGTCTCAAAAGGAGGAGTGGTTGCGAGGAAATCGGCATCGAAGTGGGTACTTTGGGTCGTTATCGGCATTGTTGTCGTCTATATCATCTTGATGGCGATCGGGTTTGCGGTATTTCACGCGATAGCAGATCGTAATGGAAACAGTACGATAAATGGCGCGCGAACAACACAAATGATGAACCGTCCACGATTTTCTAACGAGCGCACGTACAACGTCCAGCAGAGTAGTTCTGACGGACTAACTACGACGACCACGAATACTACTTACACCCAGACACAGGGCGTGGTGACGGCAGTAAATAGCGATAATATCGTTGTTGCTGGTGGCGGAAAGACGCAGACGATTAAAACGAGCTCATCGACTACGTATGCTGGCGACACAAAGCCTGCAGTTAATGACACAGTTGTCGTTGTAGGAACAAAAGATGGTGACACAATCACCGCAACTCAAATCGCTGTCTACAATTAGATAGTGTAAAATGGTGAGTAATGATTACTTACTATACCGACGGAAGCTGTAGCCCGAATCCAGGACCTGGTGGCTTCGCAGTGATAAAAGAAATGCAACCGGCAATTGTTGGTCACGAACTCAATTCAACGAATATTCGTATGGAAGGTCAAGCGCTAATTGCCGCTATGAAAGATGCTGGTGGACAAGAGTGTGAGATCTATACCGACAGCGAGTTTTGGATCAACGTGATTACGAAATGGGCGCCTGGATGGGAAGCAAAAAACTGGGTTAAAAAAGGTGGCGAAATTAAGAATCTTGAAATCGTCAAAGAAGCCTTAGCGCTATATCAGAAGTCTCAGGCAATTTTGACATGGGTTCGCGGTCACGAAGGTGATCCAGGTAACGAGCTTGCCGACGAATGGGCAAACAAAGCACGGAGCAAGCGTCTCGACGGCTACGTCGATCACATACACGCATAAGCCACAAATATAGTTGTGTTTTTTATCATTGACCACGCAAGTCGCTAACGGCTATAGTAAACTACGTTGCTTAAACGAAAGAGAACCATGGAAGATACGTCCGAACTCACTCCCGAAACTGTAGATACTTCAGAAGTTCCTGATATTGACGCGCCTGTTGAAGCGTTCGCTGCGGTGAATGTTCCAACCGAAGTTGCGGAACATGTTGAGAAAATTGAGACTGCAAATGAAGATCAAGACTATACTGATATTTTTCAATGGGCGAATTCGACCGACGCTGTAAAGAATGAACTGGATGTTGAGTTCTTCTTGTTTAACCGAAATTACACGCCGTATACGACGACACTGGGAAATGATCTTGATACTCAGATCAAACCTGTCTTTTTGTTTGATCTTATTAACCAAGTGATCTTGGGTGCAGGGACGGGGCTTTCAGTTCGTGATTATGAATTGACTGAAAAAGAAGAGAACACACTACTGCGTACTGATCTTGAAAAGGTAGGGCGTGCAAATACATTAATTCACCTTATTGAACACGAACGAAAAGACATCGTGGAATTCTCTGAAGAAGAGCACGAATTCAAACGTATCAAAGGAATTATCGCGCGTTTCTCGAGCAAAGATAATAAAAAAGTATTCTATGTCGTTAAACAGGTGAGTAGTGGCCAAGCGTTAAAGGGTGTCAACGCGTGGGAATTCCGAGACGGTAAGTTTGAACTATTCAAGGCTGACCTGGGTTGGAAAGTACCAACCGATAACCAAGTATTGATTACGGGTAAGGATATCTTTATCTTTGCGCAGAACAAGTTCGAGCGTTTGTTTAACTACGAATTTAAAAAGCAATTACTGGCTGACCAGAAAGTTGCCGAAATTGAAAAACTCTACAAACTGAGTTTCCCCGATGGTATGGATCTGCAATCTGCAGTCATGGAACGTAAGAAAGTAGTGAATAAACTACAGAAGCTTGAAGTCGGCGTCGTGTCGCAAGAACAGGCGATTGAATACGCTGATGTCATGCAACTTGAACTGATGACCGATGACGAAGGTGCGATTATTATCATGGACGGCAATGACCTGGACATGTTTGTGAACTTGATAAACGAAGACTATATCACGAATGAGATCACTGGTCGGCGCTACGAAATCAAGGGCAAGCGACTGCTTGATGATCCTGAAGGTGAGCCGCCACGAGGCTAGTACGGGATAGCGGTTAGGCTTTAATCACTTGCAAATATATAGCGTTGGGGTTTAAATAGATATAGAACGCAGGTGACCGTCACCTAAGTTAGGATGTGATACACATGGCAGCTACAGAGACACTGCCCAGCACCACGGAACCACCGTTGACAACAGATCAACTGCTGTTGCCCAATTCGTTCGGACCCATTGCCGAGATCCCGGAGTCAGTATCCACACAATCAGTGGGCATCGACATCGAGATCTCTACGACTCACGAGGTCCTTTCGAGTAGCACAGTCACGTTGGAAGTCGAAGCGCCAACCAAGAAGCAGATTGAACGCGCCCTGGGCAAGATGGTCGGTGGCGCAGCATTTCGTTATCTGCTGAATCGGCGTGATGGTTTCAGGGACTACTATGACCTCGAGGTCTTGTGGCTCCTTGGCTCAATTGAGCTGGTGAAGTTTGCAACTTTGCTTCAGGCGATGGACCCCGAGTTGGTCCTCCTTTCGAATGGAGTTCTGATCACTCTTGACGAGTCATCGATCATCCCTGAGTTCTAAACCAGCCCACGCCAATCGAAGTTGAGCCCGCTCCTTCGTTGGTGCGGGCTCTCCTTCGTTTTAAGACTATATAAACAATCATCGGGTATAATAAGAAGTAATGAATCAGGGGTTAGCACTCGAGATAATGCTCTCGGGACAAAGCGTTCTTTTAACTGGTCCTGCTGGGGCCGGTAAGACTTTTGTATTGAATCAATTTATCAAACTCGCCAAGTACGAAGGCAAGCATGTGTCGGTGACCGCAACAACTGGCTTGGCCGCAACACACTTGGGTGGAACGACCATTCATAGCTGGGCGGGTATTGGTGTCCATGACTCAATCGGTCATGGTTTTGTTGATCATATCGCAAAGGGTCGTCGTGAGATTATCGAAAAGACCGACGTCCTGATTATCGATGAGATCAGTATGCTCCATGACTTTCGCCTCGACATGGTAGATGAAGTCTGTCGCATCGTTCGAAAAAAGGACGAACCGTTTGGTGGTATCCAGATTATTATGTCAGGTGATTTCTTCCAGTTACCTCCAATTAACAGAGGTGACTCACGTGCTGGTGGCTTCGTGGTGAATTCAGAAGTCTGGCGTGAACTTGATCCAGTCATTTGTTACTTGCAAGAACAGCACCGTCAAGATGATGAGCAGCTGCTTGATATTTTGAACGCCATGCGCGCAGGTGATGTTCGACGTCATCATGCTGAACTGCTTTTAGCGCGATCTGAAGTCTTTCCTGATGACCTCGAACAACTAACGGAACTACACACAGTGAATGTTGATGTCGACAAGATTAACGAAGCAAAACTTGAAACACTCGAAGGCGACGAAGTGGTGTATAGCCAGATGACAACCGGTTCTGAGAGCTATGTTGAAACCTTGCAGCGATCAGTACTCGCACCGTCAGCACTCAAAGTGAAAAAAGGTGCCTTAGTGATGGCGGTGAAAAATAGCCCTGAACGCAAGTATGTGAACGGCAGTATCGGGACGGTGATCGACTTCGAACCATACACTGATTACCCGATCGTTGAATTCAAGAACGGTAAAGAAGTATCAATGGTACCTGACACATGGGAACTGCGTGATGGTGACAAGAAACGCGCCAGTATTAGCCAAATTCCGTTGCGTTTAGCCTGGGCAATTACGATTCACAAGTCGCAAGGGATGACCTTGGACGCAGCTCGGATTGACCTGCGTAAGGCATTTGTTGAAGGTATGGGGTATGTCGCTTTAAGCCGAGTAAAAAACTTGAACAACCTTTATTTAACAGGTATCAACCAAATGGCGCTAAAGGTCAGTGAAGATGCACAGACGATCGACGGAATCCTTCGCGACAAGGCCGTAACAGATGCGAAACGCTTTGCGCCACTGCAGAAAAAAGCAGAAGATCGTGCGAAGAAACCAGTTGTCGAAAAGACAACGTCTGACAAAAAGGGTGGCTGGAATGAAAAGATCGCCAAGATGCGCGAGACGTATCCAAATGCCTACAAACCCTGGGAAGACAGCCAGGATGCCGAACTAAAACAAGAGTTTCAGCAAGGTCTGTCAATCGCAGAGCTCAGTAAATTGCTAGGGCGACACGAGGGATCGATCAAAATGCGCCTTCAGAAGCATTTTGGCGAAGACGTTGTTCAATAGCCGTTACTTGGGGGAGACGCCTTGGCGAGGTATAATGAAGAGATGACCGCTGACCAGAAACAACCGAGTCGGGGATTTCCAAAGCATTTCTTATGGGGAGCCGCCACTGCCGCACATCAAGTTGAAGGTGGTAATCACAATCAATGGACGGTGTGGGAACTAGAAAACGCAAAAGCGAAAGCAGCGCAGGCTGATTTTCATCTTCACGATTACCCAACGTGGGACAAGATAAAAGCTGAAGCGAACATGCCGGAGAATTACGTCTCAGGGGAATTGGCTGACCACTACCACCGTTATAAAGAAGATTTTGACTTTCTTGAAAAGATGAATATGAATGCCTACCGCTTCAGTGTGGAATGGTCACGTATCGAACCAAAAGAGGGAAGTTGGAATAGTGAAGCGATTGCTCATTATAAGGACTATCTTGAAGAGTTACGCCACCGAAACATTGAACCAGTTGTGACGTTGCTACACTTTACATTGCCTGTCTGGTTTGCCGAAAAGGGTGGTTTTGAAAAACGAGCGAACGTGAAGTACTTTGTTCGTTACGCTGAAAAAATTATGAGCGAACTCGGCAACAGTATTCGTTTCATCATCACGATTAACGAACCAGAAGTGTACGGCTTTGAAAGTTATTATTTGCAAAACTGGCCGCCGAACGAATCAAGCCTCTTTAAGGTCTGGCGCGTCGGAGTGAATCAGGCTGTGGCGCACCGTAAGGCAGCAAAAGTACTCCATAGCCTTAATCGTCGATATAGGATTGGCATTGCGAAGAATACCGTCTACTTTTTCCCAGGTGATAGCACATGGGTCAGCCGATTGAGCGCTAATCTTTTCCAGTTTTTCCAAGACGATTACTTTATTAGGAAATATATCAGGCACAGCGACTTTCTCGGGGTGAATTACTATCAATCAGCAAGGCTTCTTGGGTACCGCGTTCATAATTCTGAAAAACTAGAGTACAGCGATGTCGACTGGCCACTTGCGCCAGCAGATATTGAGTATGCTCTGGAGCGGCTCAACCGAAAGTATAAGAAGCCACTTTTAATTACTGAAAATGGGCTCGCTGATGCAGACGATGAACACCGTGAATGGTGGATTAAAGAAACGATTATTGGGATGCAAAAAGCACTAAAGAGTGGTGTCGATTTGATCGGATACTTCCACTGGAGCCTGATGGATAACTTTGAGTGGGCCTATGGAAAATGGCCACGATTTGGCCTTGTTGCGATAGACTATAAAACAGGAAAGCGAACACTTCGCCCAAGCGCCGCTTGGTTCGGCCGCGTCATTAAGAAACTGAAGGACTAAGATGAAAGACCCATTTGCAAAGAGTGAGATAAAAATTGCAGTTATCGGTGGGGGAACGGGCAGTTTTACGATGCTTTCGGCTTTGAAAGGGTATACATCGCAAATTGCGGCGATTGTCAGCATGGCTGACGATGGCAGTAGCACGGGTGTTCTTCGGGACGAACTCGGCACATTGCCTGCGGGTGATGTTCGTCAGTGCCTTGTTGCGCTGAGCGATTCTCCAAAAATTCGCGATTTGTTTGACTATCGATTTGAAGAGGGGACATTTGCGGGACACTCATTCGGCAATCTCCTTTTGACCGCACTCGAGAAAGTGACAGGTGATTTTTCGGAAGCAGTTGAAACGGCCTCTGAAATTTTACGTGTGAATGGCATAGTGATTCCTGCGACACTCGATAATGTTCGATTAAAGATGGAGTGGCCCGAAAAGAGTCTGATCCTCCACGGCGAGCGGGTTATTGATGCCGAATTCTTTAAACATGATCCACGAAAAGCCGAACTATCACTGGTTCCGGCCGCGAAGGCTAACCCAACTGCCATTGCGGCCATTGAGCAAGCTGACTTGGTTGTCATCGCACCGGGTGATCTGTATACGTCACTTGGTCCACTGCTCGTCATCGGTGGTATTGGAGAAGCGCTTCAGAAAACGAAAGCCTTAAAAGTGTATGTTTCGAACTTGGTCAGTAAGCAGGGTCAGACTGACGGCTTTACGGTCGGGGACCATGCTGCGGAAATCGAACGGTTTGCAGGAAGCGAATTCTTGGACTACGTTATCTATAACGATGAAGAACCCTCGGAGCACATTGCAGCAGCCTATAAATCTGAAGGTGGCTATGTGACTGAAATTGATAGCGAACACCTTGCGCAGTCGCATTTCAAGGTAGCGAGTGGTAAACTGCTTGGTAAGATGGCCGATGCACCAACCACGAATGGCATTTCAATTCATCGGACGCTGATTCGTCACGATACACGGCAAGTCGCAAAACTCTTAATGGAACTTTATACTCGTGAACGACAATAATCTCGCTGCTTACTACATTCTTGACCTCGATCGAACTCTTCTTAATACCGAGAAGGCGATGGACGTCATGCGTGGTGTCGTTGCGCTACATGACTCTGATCTTGCGTCGGCATTAGCGCAACGGTTTGAAGAATATACCTTGTTGGGTGAATCTTTCTCTGTTCGAGACTTTATTATTGAGAATGTCGGCGAGGAAGAAATGACGAAAATCGAAGCGAAGTATCACGAGGTGGGACTACAACAGGATTTGCTTCACGATGGTGCGAAAGAGCTTCTGGCGTATATTCGTGCGAAAGATAACACCGAGTTAGGTATTTTGACGTACGGCTCACCTTTAGGGCAGGCGATGAAGATTCATGCCGCGACAGGACTTGAGGGAATTCCATTTCTTGTCACGTCTGAGACCTTCAAGGGTGCACTCATCGCTAGTTGGCGTCAGGACGACGACCTATATCATTTACCAGAAGAGTTGGGCGGATATGTCACGGGTAGCATTGTTTTCGTTGACGACAAACCGTTCTCATTTAAGGGGCTTCCGATTGATATTGTTGGGTATCTTGTGGATTCGGGGTATGACGCCGGTATTCAGAATATCCCAGTCAATGTAACGATCGTGAAAAGCTTGAATGAAGTAGTGACGCTGGAAAAAGCGCGTCTCAAGTAAATTTCGCCACCTCCGTTACTAAATTGACAAACCATAAGTGGTATGCAAAAGTGAGGACATGGTAAAAGCAACTTCTAAGAAAACAACAAAAAAGACAGCAAAAAAAGCACTCACTGGCTGGTTTCCTGCACCACGTCAGGCAAGCACACTGAACGATGTGAAGACGGCGATACTCCTCGTTTCACTGACACTAAACCTTGTAGTATTCATCGCATGGCTTATTCTTCGAATGACGACCGTTTACGACCAACAAGTCTACGACTTTTTGTTCAATCGCTAGAGATCTATAGCAGACAAAATTACCACGCTTTCTGAGAGAGAGGCGTGGTTTTGTTTTACCCCTTAAAACGTAAGAGTTATTCGCAAAACTGTGGATAAATCAACAGGTATAAATAATTCTGTCAAAATTGGGGGTTGTAGTGGGTAATAGTGGGTTGTATGATGAGTCCAAGTGGCAAACAAAAAGAGCCCACTAAAACAAACAATTACATTAAAAAAATAACCTATACAAAATCCATCGAACTAATCGAGGAGAAGAACATACAGTGGCAAGCGTAGATTATTTTGAGCGAAGACTCGATGACAAGCGTCGTTTGACGATCCCATCTGAGCTCCGCGCGGAATTTATCTCCGGAGTCGTTCTTACTCGTGGATTCGGTCGTTATCTGCATCTCTATCCTAAAGATATTTGGGACGGGGAAGTCGAAGCCGCACTCAGCGCTAGCTCTAGTATTCTCGATGAGAAAACGGCTGACGTTAACGTGCAATTTCGCCGTGGCAAGACCGAAGCCGAACTTGATCAGAAACAGGGACGTATAACTCTGGAACAGCATCTTTTAGATTATGCTGGCATCACCAGAGATATTGAAGCTGTTCGAGCGGGTAAGTACTGGCGTTTAATGACGTCTGAGTAGTATAGGCCGTTTCCCGACATTCCGTAATTGTTAATCATTCGTTCTTTAACAAACAAACACAAGAGAAACACTCTCGAGATCAACTATCTGGTAGTGAGGCGTGGATTCTAGGAACACATTAACCAACCTAGAGCACCTTCCTCAAAAAACAACACCTCCCAAACTCCACCTCACATAAGTCTCTCAACAAGTTTTCGCCTTAAACGCTAAGTGGGTATGAGTTGCTTTTGCAGCCCCCATGTTTACCGCAAAAACTGACTTTTTAAAACAAACACACCTTGCGAAAACAAACAGCTTCACTATCAGTTAGGTGATCTCGAACGTCTTACGGCGTACCAAATGGTATACTGTAGGCAATGAGTAAAGAATATCCACCACATCATATTCCGGTTCTGCTTGATGCAACCCTAAAAACCCTTTTACCTTCGGAAGGCGAGTCTTATCTCGACCTAACTGCAGGCTACGGGGGTCACGCGGGTGAAATCTTAAAGCTAACGGGAAATTTCGAGGGTAGCGTTCTTGTTGATCGTGATGACTATGCTATTGAGCATTTGTCTGACTACGAAAACAAAGGCGTTCGTCTTATGCATACCGACTTCGAATCCGCTGCACGTCAGCTTGTCGAAGAAGGGAAGACATTTGACCTTATCCTGATAGATCTGGGGGTGTCGTCACCACAGCTCGACCAGAGCAACCGAGGGTTTTCTTTTAAACATAGTGGTCCGCTCGATATGCGCATGGATCGTCGACAAGCTTTGTCGGCGCACGATCTGATACAAGGTGCATCACTCGACGAACTGACACGGATCATTCATGAATACGGTGAAGAACCGTACATGAACGCAAAGCACATCGCTGAGCTGATCATTGCCAACCGACCATTCGATTCAACAGAAACACTCGCGACACTGATCGCTGAAAACCACCGGGGCAGATGGCAAAGAATCCATCCTGCAACGCGCACATTCCAATCGCTCCGCATTGCCGTCAACGACGAGCTCGGGCAAATTGAAAGAACCTTACCGCTACTTCCGAAACTGCTTACAAAGCACGGGAAAGTAGCAGTGATCAGCTTTCATAGCCTTGAAGACCGACTCGTTAAGCGTTTTTTCAAAGATCAATTTGAGCTAGGCCTTGAAGCCGAACTCGAACCAATCACGAAGAAGCCGATTCCGGGAGCCACTGAAGACGTTCACAATCCGCGTTCTCGTAGTGCAAAGCTACGGGTCGCCGTGAAAAAATAAAAACAACAGGGAAAGGGCAAAACACCATGCCAATTCACATCACAGTACAGTACTCAGACCAACCACAAATTGTGGCAGTCCGAGTAAAGTAAACAGAACAGTCTAACCAGGGGGCGGTGCGCCTCCTGGTTGGATACCATACTCAAAAATAGCACCACAAAAATAAAAACCATTACACGATTGTGCTCCGCACAAATAGACAACCACCACCATGTCATTATCTTCACAAACACAAAATAATTATTACACGAGCCGTCGACAACAGAATTGGTCTCGAAACCAAAACACAACTCGATTTAAATCGTCAGTGAAACTCGGGCCAGTTGCGCATACTGTTCTTGTTGCGTTGATGATCACCGTTCTCGGTCTTATCTATTTAACTCAGGCAACCAGGGCAACGGGCTACGACTACCAATCACAAAAGATTGATAGCCAAATTGCCGACCTCAACAACCAGAAGAGTGATCTCCAAATTGAAAATGCTCGTCTCACGGCGCTATCAACCGTGAAGGACAGCAGTGTCGCTCGTGAAATGACGACGCCCGCTAGTACGGATTACGTCCAACAATAAGTTATAATAATACACAATGAATCTAGAACTGCTTAAGGGAAGCCGCACCCGAATATTGGCTACCGTGATACTTGTTATCGTAGCTATTTTTGTCGTGCGCCTTTTTTATCTGCAGGTTATTAGGCATGACTATTACGTCGGAGTCGCAAAACAAACTCAAGAGAGTCGGTTCATCATTCCAGCTAGTCGTGGCGAGATCTACGCAATGAATGGTGATATACCAGATCAAATCGTGATGAATGAAAGTGTCTACACTGTCTTCGCTGATCCGTTTACCGTCGACGATAAGACCAAGGTTGTTGACTCTCTAAAACAAATTGCTGGTGGCAACGTTCGCCCGAACTTTGATCAACTTCTTGATTTGAAACAAACACGCTACCAGATACTCGCAAATAAGCTGACACGCACACAAGCTGACAAGCTAAAGGCACTTAACCTTCAGGGCATTGGCTTTCAAGAAGTGAGTCAGCGTGTCTACCCTGAGGGCGCATTGGCAGCACAAGTGCTTGGATTCGTCGATACGAATGGAGCTGGCCAGTACGGCATTGAGCAATATGAAAATGACGCGCTGAATGGCAAAAACGGACTTTTGCAAGCAGTGACGGACGTCAGCAAAGTGCCACTGACGATCGGTAAGGACAACACCAGTGTCCCTGCGCAAAATGGAAAAAATATTGTGCTGACGATTGATAGGAATGTACAGTCACAGGTTGAAAATATCCTTGCCACTGATATGCAAAAGTTGAACGTAAAAAATGGTAGTGTGTTGGTCATGAATCCGAACAACGGGAAAGTGCTCGCTATGGCAAACAACCCATCTTTTGACCCCGCAAACTATGGGCAAGTAGCCGACGTTGCCGGCTTTAATAACAATACGATCTCTGCGCCTTATGAACCGGGTTCAGACGTTAAAACGTATACTTTGGCAACAGGTATCGATAAAGGCGTCGTAAAGGCAAGTGATACCTACAACAACACTGATCACATCAAAGTCGACGATATTACTGTCTCAAACGCGACACTTGGTCATACGGGTAATATTACTTTCCAAACGGCACTATTATATTCACTCAACACAGGATTCGTCACTGTTGCTGAAAGATTAGGTGATGGCACGAATATTACGAAGAGTGCCCGTGATGTGATGTACGACTATTTTCATAATCGATTTGGACTGGGAAGCCTAACAGGAATTGAGCTGGCAAACGAACAAGCCGGAACAGTTATTTCGCCCGACGATCCAAGCGGGCAGGGGAATGCGGTACGTTACTCTAATATGGCCTTTGGTCAGGGACTCGACGCAACCTTAATTCAAGTTGCTTCTGGGTTTAGCTCAATCGTTAATGGTGGGAACTACTACAAACCAACGGTAATCAATGGCTACGTGGGTGATGATGGGACATTCCAGAAAGTCCCAGATCCAGCACCCCTCCGTACGAATATTATCCAGAAATCAACTTCTACTCAAATTAAAGAGGCAACTCATGATGCGCGGGCTGTATCATTCGGGAAGACTGACAAGCCTGGTTACTACATTGGGGGAAAGACTGGAACTTCACAGGTGATCGTGAATGGGCAGTATAGTAATACCGAAACAGTCGGTACGTATCTTGGTTTTGGTGGTGGTAGTGAAGATTCGACACAATATGTCATAATGGTACAAGTATCAGGCAAAGATCAGATACTTGGGGGGGCTCAACAAGCGCTCCCGATTTTCACTGATATCTCTAACTGGATGCTTGGATATTTAAAGATCCAACCGAAAGGCTAACAAACATGAATATAACTGTCCAAATCCTCACCAGCGAATTAACCCGAACCTTCCTTCTTAGTGTTGGCGCATTCCTCTTGGCTATGTTCTTAACGCCGATTTATACATTTGTCGCGTATCGTTTTAAATTCTGGAAAAAGCAACGCAAAACCAGCACAACAGGGGAAGCGCTGTCTGTCTTCACGAAGCTTCACGCCGATAAGTTCAAACGTAATATTCCAACGATGGCTGGAATCATCTTTGTCTTTGCGATCACCTTTATTACGTTCTTCTTTAACCTTGATCGAAAAGAGACATGGCTGCCACTGGCCGCACTTCTTGGTGGCGCAGCTGTTGGACTGCTTGACGACATTATTAACCTTCGAGGAACGGGGCAGGGTGTTGCGGGGCTTCGTTCGAGCTTGAAGTTTATGATGATCACCGTCGTTGGTCTTGCACTGGGCTGGTTCTTCTATGCGAAGCTTGGTGTTGATGCTGTTCACATTCCATTCCTCGGTGATATTGCACTTGGATGGGGGATCGTTCCTCTGTTTGCCTTTGCCGTTGTCGCGGCCGGTAACGCGGTGAACATTAGTGATGGACTCGATGGACTCGCGGGTGGTTTGACCGTGATTGCCTATGGTGCCTTTGGAACAATTGCCATTTTGCAGGGGACACCGTTAATTGCTGGATTCTGTTTCACGGTTGCTGGTGCGCTCCTGAGCTACCTTTGGTTTAATATTCATCCGGCCCGCTTCTTTATGGGCGACGTGGGAAGTTTTGCGCTTGGTGCGTCACTAGGAGTCGTTGCAATGTTGACGAATACATTGTTCCTTCTGCCGGTTATTGGTGTTGTCTTTGTGATTGAAGCGGGTTCGAGCCTCCTCCAAATCTTTAGTAAGAAAGTCTTTAAACGAAAAATCTTCCTGTCTGCACCAGTTCACCATCATTTAGAAGCAAGTGGTTGGCCTGAAACAAAGGTGACGATGCGTTTCTGGGTCATTGCTGCCGTCGCCGCATTCTTCGGAGTTATGCTGGCAGTTGCTGGAGGCAACATTTAATGTCCCTCCGGAGTGGTGGGAGTGGGCGTCATTCACTTCGGTCAAAAGAGACTGTTAATGGAACTGTCACTCGTCGGCACCGCCCCGATTACATGATCGTCCTTTTCATGGGGCTATTAATGTTGATTGGACTTATTACGCTCTATGCTATTGGGCCACAGCGTGCGAACGTCTTAAACAACTCGTATGGAAGTAATTACGGTTCGACGTATTTCTTTGTAAAGCAGATCATTAGCCTTGTCATTGCCTTGATTGGCTTTTTTATATTTTCAACGATTCCCTATGAATGGGTTCTCAAACAGGGCAAGAAACTACTTTGGATCGGTTTTGGGCTATGCGCGGCTTTATTTCTTGCAGGCGCAGCTCACCTGAGCATTGCGCCAGCGACGCTCGGTGCGGTGCGGTGGTTTCAGCTCGGTACGATCGGAAGTATCCAGCCAGCTGAAATGCTTAAATTTGGTATTCTCGTATTCCTCGGAGGATTTATCGGAACTCGCGCGAAACAAGGCCTCATCAATGACCGCTATAAAACGCTTATACCCGTCGCTGCGGTGACGGTACTCTCGCTGCTATTCGTTGTCGTGTTACAAAAAGACCTTGGTACCGGTGTTGCGATTGCGGGTATAATTGCTGCAATGATGATGATTGCAGGAGTGAACAAACGTATCGGAGTTATTGCCCTCGCTTCATTGCTAGTGATTGGGATTGTCTTTATCTTGATCGCCCCACACCGCGTGCAGCGAATCGTCACCTATGTTGGTGGTTCGGATTCAGCAGGCGGGAGTAGCTATCAAATAGACAATGCCTTAATCGCAATTGGGACCGGTGGCGCCTTCGGTGTCGGTATCGGTAATAGCGTGCAGGCGAGTGGGTATTTGCCTGAAGCAACAAATGACTCCGTCTTCGCAATCATGGGAGAGATCTTTGGATTTGTTGGATTAATGATTATTTTATTGATTTTGTTCAGCCTTTTAATGCGCCTCTTGTCGATTATGGATCACCTAGTTGATATTCGCCTCAAGCTACTTGTTGCGGGCGTGTTTGGGTGGTTCGGCGCCCATGTTATCCTTAATATATCGGCAATTATCGGTGTATTCCCACTGACAGGTATTACATTGCCGTTACTGAGCTTTGGTGGTACTAGTATGATATTCCTTACTGCAGCACTCGGGCTGGTATTCCAACTATCTAGGTACACCGTTCATTCATCAAGATTATCAAACGTAGGAGACAATAAGCATGAAGATTCTCGCAGTGGGCGGCGGATCGGGCGGACACGTTACGCCAGTCGTCGCAGTTCTTAAAGAAATCAGGGCAATGCATCCAAAGGCTGAGCTTCGCTTTTGGTGCGACATGAAGTTTGCTCCTCAAGCACGCGCTACTGTCGAGGCGTTCGATTCGACCATTCCCGTGCATACGATTGTAGCTGGGAAGTTCCGTCGCTACTATCACTTAACCGTCTTTCAGCAACTAACCTGGCCCTCATTAGTACTAAAGAATGTAGGCGATGCATTCAAGGTTGGCGTTGGTTTTATTCAGAGTTTCTTTAAACTTATTTTTTGGCGTCCTGACGTCGTCTTTACAAAGGGCGGCTACGTCTGTTTGCCCGTTGGATTTGCCGCGCATCTTTTACGGATTCCGCTGGTGATTCATGACTCTGACGCACATCCAGGCCTGACGAACCGTGTGCTGTCGAAGTGGGCGAGTGCAATTGGCACCGGTGCACCTTTGGAATACTATCCGTACCCTAAGGCAAAAACGACCTATGTTGGTATCCCGATTGCGGCTGAATTTCACCCCTATACCACCTCTGAGCAAATTGCGGCGAAAAAAGAGTGGGGAATTGCTGCTGATCGACCGCTGATTGTTGTGACTGGCGGTGGACTTGGAGCGATGCGTATCAATGAAGTAGTGGCCGAATCGTTGCACTCATTACAACAGTTAGGCTCAGTTGTCTTGGTCGCCGGAGCAGGGCAGTACGATGAGCTTCGCTCTTTAATGCCAGCCGACAGCGAGCATTTCCAGTTGTATCCATTTGTCACGAATATGCATAGTCTGCTAGGGGCGTCCGATATCGTTGTTACCAGGGCAGGGGCAACAACGATTTTGGAACTTGCTGCGCTTGAAAAGCCAACGATTCTGATTCCAAATGGCAAACTTACCGGTGGGCATCAACTGAAAAACGCGGCCGTCTACCAAGAAGCTGGCGCAGTCACCGTGCTTGACGAAGAGCTTCTCGTTGCCGATCCGCTCCTGTTAGCAAAAGAAATTAAGCTCCTTTTCTCTGAACCAAAAGAAACTGCCGCAATGGCACATCGTTTCAAAGCATTCAGTAAACCTGACGCAGCGAAAGATATGGCAACAATGATTCTCAGGGCAGTGCGTTCGTAAGCTATAATAAACATAACTATGATAAAGTTCAGATCTAAAGCGAAAAACGACGCTCCTCGTCGCAGGCAGCATAATGGCAATTTTGTTCGTACTCCTGCTGTTCCCGATGCGGGGACGCAGTTTCGTCGTAACCAAACCCTGAGCGGTGTTCGCCGTCCAGAATCTGAACCCGTGTCTGAACGAACTCGCATGCATGCCCTGGCGCGTCGCCGTCGCAATGTTGGAGCAATCTTTACCCTCGTCGTCGGCGTTATTGTTGTGCTCGCTATTCTATTGAGTCAGTTTACGGGAAACGTGATTGTGGCCGGCTCTTCACAAGCTGTCACGCGTACCATTCAGCCTTCGGGTTACGCGAAAGCAATCAACGACTATCTAGCGATTCACCCTGTCGAAAGGCTTCGATTCGCTTTGAATGAAACCGCGCTCAGTTCGTATGTGACGGGCATTCTTCCTGAGGTATCGCACGTTTCTTTGACCAGTACGAGTAATGTCGTTGAGTCGAACTTTACCTTAACCTTCCGCAAGCCTGTCGCTGGCTGGCAGATTAACGGACACCAGTACTACGTTGATGATACAGGGGTCGTCTTTCAGAATAACTATTATGAAACTCCGACCGTGCAGATTGTTGACCAAAGTGGTGTCTCGCCAGAGCAGGGGACAATCGTTGCAAGTGCCCGCTTACTGAGCTTCGTAGGAAGGGTTGTTGCGCTGGCAGGGCAGGGGAGTTATACCGTGACGCAAGCCATCCTCCCATCTGGTACGACTCGTGAAATTGATATCCAATTAAAAGACGTTCAGCCATTAATAAAATTATCGATCGACAGGGGAGCGGGGGAGCAGGTTGAGGATATGACTCGGTCGTTGAATTACTTGAAGTCTGTTGGTCGTGGCGCGCAATACGTTGATGTGCGCGTATCGGGCCGAGCTGTCTATCTATGATGAGCCAGCCGACAAGGCTGTAGTAGAAACCATAGCCCCCCGCTCCTCTCTTTTCTCACACTCAATGTTCTATTTTTGTTCTACTGTTGTGTGTTTGTGAAAAAAACATATAACAATACACAAAATGCAAAATGTCAAAAAACAGGGTAGTGGAGGAGAATAGGGGGAGTAGGAATTATTTCACGGGCCATGGTTAGGCTGCGACGATTTGAATAAGTGTGGATAACTTATGTTGTAGTATGCGTGCTACATACGACACTAAATACAACACGATATAGGCTCAGGCGTACTAATCATACATAGATATAGATATGAGCATAAGTAACAGTGTGACAAGTATGTTTGTAAACGTATGTGTGCAATAACAGTGATAAACCTCCAGTACTACTCTCTTTTAGAGGTATAAGTAATCAACTATGATACGTATAGTCTATGTCGTAAAAGATATATTGTGCGACGTTAAGTCTCTATTCCAGTCACTACCTACTAATCATACTTTCGCGCACTTTGTCTTTTGTGTTTCGTGTTTTTGTTTTTAATTATTGCTACTACGTCCTATCGCGCTATGTATTTCGTTCTGCGGGAATTGCCTATGCGTCTATATACGTACATACTTTCGTTTTTATGGCTGTTCGACTATGTTCTATTTTTGTTCGTTTTCTATTCGACGTGTGAATCATCAAATAAAGATCGAAGTATGGCGATACTACCCTGCCCTATGCCAGGAAGTTTTAGCCGGCCCGACGTAAGAGTCAACGCAAGATCACGAGCTGCATCAAAGTCCACTGCGAGCTGATAACGATATCGTCGACCTTCCGTGTCATACAGCATATCGCCGCCGGTTCTGTAAGCGATGGTTTCAATAGCTCCGTACAGCTTTCTGGTGCGTTTCTCGAGCTTTTCGGGCGAAACCTGCTTACTTATCCGTTCTAGTTCGTGATTGCCAATGTAGCGCAGGAAACGCGTAAAGGTCGCTTTCCCAACACTCGGATTAAGCCCAAGGTGCGCTGCGGTCGCTGCGAAGTCGTAGCCGATAAGTTGGTCAATGTTGCCTCTGATCGAAAGTCCGTCCTCCTGATAGATCTGAGTGATGCCTGGAACGAGTTCTTTGACGCTATCAAGTGAATCTGGCGCAGTTTTCTGTCGTAACTCAAGACTTGCTTCAAACAATGACTGAAGCTTTTTATCGTTCGTCAACGTTGGAATGACGCTTACAATATCACCGACATCCGTCATGTGAACGCGCGTATTTGGATCATCCGGGTGTTCTTTGAGTGCTGCCGATGGAGATGCCCAACTAAATGCTCCGGCAGGGGCTTGCTCGACAAGGGTAGTGGGGTCGGTTGCCAGTAACTCTACCCTATCCATGTACCATTCAAGGGGTACGGAATACTGATTTTCTCGTTCTCGTTGTCGAATCGCAACGGCAGTAATGCCCATTTTCAGAGGAGTCGGAAGGATACAAAGGAGTCCAGGGAGGCGGTCTGCTCCCCTGCCCTGCTCGTTCTGAATCAACGGCGCAAACGGAGTATCGTACGCTTTTGCGAACATCATGGGGATGTTCTCGCCGTCGACAGCGTTGACGTGTAATTCGACGAACATTGGAAGTAAGGAGTGAGCACCGAGTTCAGAGGTGATACGGTAGTCGGCTAGTTGGCGTTCTGGGCCGTGTAACTCGGCATCAATCGTCGCTCGCATCGGGAAAGGTCCTCGACGGATATAATCATTTTGGATTGGCCACTGATAGGGCTTCATAGTGGAGGTAGCTTAGCATAGTAGCCCTTTAAAAAGCCACTGCTTATGCTTTATGCATTAGCTCGCCGAAGGGGTATTTTCTTCTGTCGCTGGCGCTTTTCGCTTGCGTGTCCTGGTTCGCTTTCGCTTCGGTTTTGGTGCTTCTTCTTCGGATGCTGGGGCGGAGCCAAAGGCAGGATTTACCACTTGTTGAACGGCCACTGCCCCACTATCGACAGGCCAGATGCGTTCTTGGGCTTTGGCTTGAGGCTGAGGCCTCGATTGTTGCGCCCCTTGCTGTTGCACGGCGATCGCTTCTGAAATCTCGATTTCTACCTCTGAGCGAGGACGACTGTAATTACGACGAGTATTCTCGATAATCCGACCGGTGTTATCAATCTGTTCTGGTGGAAGCGTCAACGTGGTGGCACTAAAGGCTGGTGCTTTCTCGCCTGCAATCACCATATTGATGATGAAGTGACGGTTGTGCATCTGCAATAGATCCTGTGGCTCAAACTGCGGTTCGAACTGCTTTGATAAGATCGGTGCATCGTCAGCAGAAACACGGAATGAGATCATGGTTCCGACGTTACCAAAGACGGCATCGCGGACAGTATCTGTCATCTGTGAGATATATTGGTTGGCAACGGTCAGGTTTAGTCCATACTTACGGGCTTCAGAGAGGATCGTTGCAAACGAATCGGTCGCAAAGTTCTGGAATTCGTCCACGTATAAGTAGAACGGACGACGATCTTCGATGTTTGGAATGTCGCTTCGGCTCATGGCGGCAAGTTGGATTTTGGTGACCAAGAATGCACCGAGAATCGCGGCGTTGTCTTCGCCAATCAACCCCTTTGAAAGGTTGACGATCAAGATCTTTCCTTCGTCCATGATTTCACGGATGTTGAAGGTCGATTTTGGTTGGCCGATAATGTTACGGATGATTGGGTTGGCCGTGAAGGCACCGACTTTGTTCAAGACTGGGGCGATTGCCTCAGATTGGAACTTTTCGTTCCAGCTGGCGAACTCAACATTCCAGAATTGTAAGACGACGGTATCGGTTGAGTACTCAAGCGTCTCTTTACGGAACTTTTTGTCCGTCAGCATGCGAGTGATATCGAGCATCGTTGTTGACGGACGGTCTAGCAAAGCCAAGATTGTGTAACGCAAAATGTATTCCAGACGTGGTCCCCATGACTCACCGAACATACGTTTCAAGACCCCGATGACTTCGGAGCTAATGTTCGTCTTTTGACTTGGGTTAGTGACCTCTAACGGGTTGAATCCTAGCGGGAAGGCAGTATCGGCCGGGTTAAAGTAGACGACGTCGTCCATACGACTACCGGGAATGAAACGCATGTTATCGACGGCAAAGTCACCGTGCGGGTCAATGATCGCATAGCCATGGCCGTGGAAGATGTCGCTAAGTGCAAAGAGTTCGAGTGTTCCCGACTTACCTGCACCGGTTTGCCCGATGATATAGACGTGACGTGAACGGTCCGATCGCAACATGCCGAACTGATGGTTAATCCCGCGGAAGTTCGTCAGTCCAAAGGCGCTGACGTTCTCGTCAATCGAAGGGTCACCTGTGATGATAGGAAGCTTTGCAGGCGGTTCTGCGGTCTTTGACGATGCCCAGACGATGTTTGGCGTCTCAACGTTCGTGTGTGGCAAGTGGAAGACCGAGGCGAGCTCTTCGATGTTCAAAATAAAGCCGCCGCGTCCAAAGGCGCGTTTTCGATACTTGATAAGATCTTCAGATTTAAAGCTGGCGCCTGAAATCTTAAACCCGTTCAAGTTGGTTGAGTTGTACTGTTTGAATGTTCCGACCAGCGCTTGCATGCGTTGACGGGCATTTACTTGGTCTTCACCAAGATATGCCAGGCGAATTTTGACTTCGTAGCCAAGTTTCGTCGCTTTCTTCTCCGCTTCGGCGATGCGGGTTTTGTCACGGTCAGATAATTCTTTTGGCACGGCAGTTTTCGTTGCTTCTTCAGGCGGTTTCCAGAGGGCTTCAAAGACGCCACTCAGAAAAGAGGCTCCCCCGCCTTTTCCAAATCCAAAGCCACCCGACTTCCCTTCTTTGACGGATTTGATCCACTTTTCAGATCCTTTGTGCCAGTCATCGGCGATTGGTTTTGCAAGGATTTGGATCCAGACTTCTTCACCAGCCGTTTCGAGTTTCGCGAGCGTTCCCGTAATACCTGCCAAAGGGTCGACTTCAAAGTTTTGGAATGTTTTGATTGGCAACATTTGGTTGTCAGTTAGGACGATTTCGGCGGTATAGACGACACTGTGCTCACGTTCGTGGGCGACGTAATCTTCTTCAGCGTCACGAATTTGGACAGTTGGATATTGAGAGTAGATTTGGCTTTCAACGAAACTACGGAGCGTCTTTGGTACCCAGGTGTAGAAACGGATCTGACCGTTAACCGAGGCAACCTCGAGGCTGACATGTTCTTGGACGCCAGCGTTGTCACGTAGTTCGGCTCGATCACGAAGGATACCGTGCAGACTGGCGAACAGCTGTTCGGCGGCAAGTTCTTGCTTGTCGTTGGTCTTTGGGATCTCAAGAATTAAGAGATCGGCTTCGACTTCTTTTTCGACGATTTCCGCACGTTTATAATTGCGCCAGGTTAAGAATGCGAGGATTAAAACGATCGGTAGCCAAACGTATACCTGCAAGAAAAAGTTAATAATGATTCCGATGATACTCATACTGTCTATGTTATTCTCTCACCTCTTTAAAGATAAGGCAACGACCTCTCGTCGCGTGACGACAAAAGATTACTTTTGTTCGAGTGTGTAGGTCGCTTTTGCGACTCGCTTGAACTGTGGTTTGCTTTGCAAGTTAAGAAGGATAGTTGTTTCCTTCACTTGGCGGCTTTTGAGCACGCGTTTGACGATTTCGTCGCGGTGAAGCGGCTCGCTTGAGTCACGAAGGACTTGAGCGATAATGTCAGAAACAGTTCCCTTGCTGTACCCCCAGTTATCGAGGGCGTAGATGCCACGACCGATAAGGACGAAGCGCTTGTCTTTAATAAGTTCGTTGTGAATTGCTTGCGTGGTGACGTCTTTTCGTTTGAAGCTTGAGTCTTTAATGCTCTTTGCAATTTCTGAAAAGTGAAGTGGCTTTTTGTTGTCGGCGAGGATCACGTAGATCTTGTCACGGATGTTCTTTGGGTTCACGGTTGGCCACTTGGTAAGTCCCCAGCTGTCACGAAGGTGTGCAAGTTGCTTGCTGATGCTGGCAAGTGCAGATACGTGGCTAGGGTGCTCGTAGTTGAGCTTGTCATGGAGTTGGTCCAGAGACATAGGTTCTTTGTTCTCTTTGATAACACGAACGATGTCGTCGACTTCGCTACGGATTTTCTTTTCATCACCGTATTCTGCGATTCCCACAGCGTGGAAGTAATTGTCGTTTTCGTCGATGACAGTGAGGCCGGGTGCAAGCGTCGCGATGAATGCAACGTGAGCACGTTCCTGGATGTTGGTTGCGCGACCGTAGATCTTGTCAGCAAGATCTTGGACACGAGCAACGCGCCCCATTTCACTGAGCGTGCGAATGAATGTCTTTTCAAGAGTGGTAACGACTTCGGTCTTCCCTTCTTCTGCGGCAATTTTTAGACGAATAAGAATCGCTTTTTCAAGCTGACGAACACGCTCACGAGTGATGCCAAGCAGCTCACCGATCTGTTCGAGTGTTTCGCGACGGTCATAAAGCCCAAAACGACGTGTAATAATTTCACGCTCACGTTCTTGGTCGATAAGTGCTAAAACGTCACTCACACCTGATTTCAGGTCGATAGTTGGCTGTTTTTGGTCAGTCGCGTCGCTCATATATTGTCTTTCATCCTGCGCCACCTCAGGGGGTTAATTTGCTATCCAAATATGCTTATCATTATACAAGATTATGTAATTTATGTCAAACATTTTGTATGGTTAATTTATTATAGCATGAAGTAGACACCCGCTGTAAATAGTGTTCTCAGACTTTAGTTATCCACAATATATGGTATTGGTGCTAGCGGTTGGCATACTAACAACTGTACGGTTTAATCTTCAGATCCTCTGTTATATGCCACAAAAGGTCGCCGTAATTAGTATGGGTGGCCTCAATACAGTAATACGGCTGAGGAATTGGGTTCCCAAGCGGCTGTTGCATGACTCCCCCATTTGTCGGGGTTGCCCAGCTATCCCAGAATGATGTGACGGGGAAAAAGCCACCTTGTAACACTAATCGCTCGACTAACTGGTGGTAAAAGTTCTTCACGACTGTCTCTTGAATTTTATTGTAGGTGTCGCTGGTAGTAAAAGTATCGGCATAGGCCAGAAGGGTCGTGTCGGAGACAGGCGTAGTGTAGACTTTCGAGTCCCAGCCAGTGATTTGCATACTGTTACTATTCCAGTTGCCGCAACTGGTAATAAATGCCTTGGTGACGCCACCCTGGTTGACTCCTTTGCCTTCACCTTCGTTGACAAGGTCCTGACAAATCTGGGCTAATAAGACACCATTTTGCACTGCAGTCACATTGCTGTAATGATTAATCGTGCCTGATTTCTTAAGGGTCAAGGCGATGTTGGGCGATGCATTGATGCTGGTCGGGAGCGATGTGGGATAGGTTGAGCCACCACTTTGTTGCAGGCTTCGCTCCATCTCACCGGTTGCGAGTGTCAGGTCGCTTTGGGCAGTTTTGTCAGCGGCGGATCGTTGCACAGTGCTGTACGAAACGATGCCGAGGGTTGCGAGAATCGCGATGACCGCGATCACGATGATCAGTTCGACAACAGTAAATCCTGATTTTTGAGCATGCACCCACCGCTTATTCATAGCTCTAGCTTACCATGAGCAGAACTAAAAGAGCCCGCATCGTCGACGCGAGTTCCTTTAGGTTGTCGCGGACGGATGCGGGCTCAATTCCCTGCTCCAGGGGTCTAGAGATCGGTGTCGAGGTTGAGTGCGTATCGAAGCCCGAAGGCGTCGATACCACTGGTACCGTAGGCCTGGTGCGCCTTACGCTCTCTCCAGCTTCGACGTTGCGGCTTGGTGTCGACGACATGCCATAACTGGATGCGGGGGCGTGCTCCTCGTAGTCCACTTTGTGGTGGATAGACGAAGAGAACTCCTTTGCTATCTGGTGATGAGACAACGCTGAACGCCTCCCCTTCACGATGACTGTCGATGAAGGCTGGGTCATCGGCGATGAGTACGACTGGCTGGGCGTTGGTTTGCACCGTCGCCTCCTCTCTCTAAATTGTGGTGTGCTTGCAGCATGTGCAGTGTTCAAGGGAACTACCTATATTATAGCATAAATATGATAAAAGAGCAATCTATGCCTCCATGGAATGTCTAAAGAAAGCGAAAACCCGCGCCATTCGAAGGAAACGAATCCTTGAACGGCGCGGGTCTTCCCGCAGAGGGCGGTCTTCGGCGTCTGTTACGACGCCCCGACCAGTTCACTGTCGCCGACGAGTACTTCCGCAACGCTCAGCATCGACTGGCGGATGGCGGGGTCGGTAACGATCTCGTCGTCGAAGCAGATGCGTTCCTGCGTGACGTCGAGTGCTGCACGGAGCACTGGGTCCTTGGTGATGTCCGGGATGTCGCTGACGATGTTGACCGCGAGGCCGACATTGACGACGAGCCGAAGCTGGACCCAGATCCGGTAGGTGCCCTTCGACAGGACCTCCTCCAAAGCGGCGATCATCTGAGCGGCGCGTTCGTCAGGCTTCTTGTACAGCGTCTTGCTGTACGGGGCGGTGACGACGAGACGGATCGCGGGAGTGAGGTCTTCGTCCGTTTCGCCGTCGCTGGCGTCGGGTTCGAAGATCGCTGCTTCCGCGAAGGAGACGTCCTCAGAGGACCACGGGTGCTTCTTGGTGCTGAAGATCGCGGGGATCATCTCCTCGCAGCAGATCTTGATGCCGTCGAGGGTCGACGAGTCGAGTTCTGAGGAGGAGTAGAGTTCTGCAGTCAACATGGGGTGAAGCCCTTCTATGCGGGGGATGCACTTTTCAGTGCATTTGTTCGGTGTTGAACCTGTGTATTACACCAGATCACTAAAAAGATGTCAATAAGATCTTTAAGAAGCTATTTCTTCTTTGTGGCCGGTTTGCGCTTGGCAGTAACTTTTTTAGCTGCAGGCTTCTTCGTAGCGGTTGTTGTACCTCTGCGGGCGAAACGCCCCTTCCCCGCTGCGGGAGCATCGGCGATCATTTGCTTGGCTTGGTCGTGCGTAATTTCTTCAGGCTTTTGGTCCTTTGGAATCTTGGCGTTCTTCTTGCCGTCGGTGATGTATGGACCATAGCGACCGTTTAGGACTTTAATACCGTCACCGAAGTCGGTGATGTTCTTTTCTGCTTCAGATTTAAGTTTAGCGACATACAGATCGAGCGCTTCTTTCAAGGTAATATCGTGTGGATCGAGCGGTTTAATGCTGACGAAAAGCTTGTCGATTTGGATATACGGACCGAAGCGACCGATGTTAGCTTTGATCTCTTTACCATCATCCGTCGTTCCAACGACACGCGGCAACTGGAATGCGATCAACGCTTGTTCAAGCGTGACAGTTTCGATACGAGCGCCTGCTGGCATAGGGGCAAATTGCAACTTCTCTTCCTTATTTTCAGGATCACCGAGCTGAAGCATTGGGCCGAAGCGACCAAAACGAGCTGAGATTGGCTTGCCGGATTTAGGGTCGATACCAATTTGAGTTGCTTGAGCAACCGCGGATCGGTCGATACTGCCAGATCCTTCTACGAGTTTATGGAATGGCGTGTAGAATTTCTCGAGCATGACGTTACGAGCCAAGGCGCCCGCTGCGATCTTGTCGAATTCATCTTCGACGTTAGCAGTAAAGCCGTAGTCGACGACTTGCTCGAAGTGGTCAGTCAAGAAGTCGCTGATCATTTCGCCCACGCCAGTTGGGACTAACTTGCCCTTGTCGGAGCCAGTCTTTTCTTTAATAACTTCGCGTGTGGCGTCTTGTTTTGGCGTGACCGTAAAGGTAATCACGTCACGTTCTTCGCCTTCGCCCTCACCCTTCACGACGTAATCGCGGGCTTGGATGGTGTTAATGATTGTTGCGTAGGTTGAAGGACGGCCAATGCCGAGTTCTTCTAGTTTCTTGACCAAAGAACCTTCGGTGTAACGAGCTGGCGGGCGTGCAAAGGTTTGTTTTGCAAGCGCAGATTCAAGCGCTAAGTTGTCGCCTGTTGTCATTGCGGGCAGAATGTCAGGATCTTTTTTGCCAGCGCCATAGACTTTAAGAAATCCGGCGAAGATGATGACTTCACCCTTTGCTTCAAAGATTTCTTTAGCAGTGCTGATTGTGATAGTGACGGTTGTCTTTTCCAGTTTCGCTGGTGACATTTGACTGGCAAGCGCGCGGTTACGGATAAGGTCATAGATCTTTTGGTCGTATTCGTTGCTACTCCCCTTCACCGCCGACATGTCGGTTGGACGGATCGCTTCGTGGGCTTCTTGCGCACTGGCGTTCTTTGTCTTGAACTGACGGACGGTTGAGTATTCAGGACCATACTGGCTGGTGATGTAGTCTTTGGCTGCAGCGATTGCTTGGCCGCTCAGATTAACTGAGTCGGTACGCATGTAGGTAATCTTACCTTCTTGGTAGAGTTTTTGTGCTGATGACATCGTTGCACGGGCACCGTAGCCGAGTTTTGAGTTAGCTTCTTGTTGCAGAGTGCTGGTCGTGAATGGCGCACCCGGGTTTCGGGTACCAGGACTCTTGGTGACATCACTGACGGTGAATGTCGCATCTTTCAAAGATTGGAGGAAGTTCTGAGCAGCCTCTTCTGAGTCGAAACGATCAGGAAGTTCGGCTTTCACTAATTGGCCGTCGTGCATAAATTCAGCGGTGACCTTAAATTGGAAAGAACCTTCGAACTTTTGAATCTCACGTTCGCGTTCTACTAATAGGCGAACTGCTGGTGATTGGACACGTCCTGCAGATTTACCGCCAGGGACTTTTTGCCAGACGACAGGAGATAGTTCAAAACCAACAAGGCGGTCCAAGATTTGACGAGCTTGTTGAGCTTGAACGAGTTGCATATCGACATTACGAGGTTCTTTCACGGCCGCTTCGATAGCAGTTTTCGTAATTTCGTGGAAAACGATTCGTTTGGTGGTGAGAGGATCAAGGCCAAGGACTTCACAAAGATGCCAGGCAATGGCTTCCCCTTCGCGGTCTTCATCGGTTGCAAGCCAGACTTGTTCAGCGGCTTTTGTCGCTTTCTTCAGTTCTGTAATTGTCTTTTTCTTGTCTGGGTCAATTTCGTACGTAGTTGCGAAATCGTTCTGTACATCAATAGGAGGAGTGCCAGTTTTAGTCTTCTTGGCAATCGAGCGAATGTGGCCAATACTTGAGAGTACTTGAAAGTCACTACCGAGGTATTTCTCGATGGTTTTGGCTTTTGCCGGGGACTCTACAATTACTAAGTTTTTTGCCATGTATCTCTTTCATTCTGCTCGTGGTAACCTAACCAGCTAAGCACAAGGCTCGACTTTACACAACTTCGCTTGCTTTGTAAATGGCCAGAAATGAAAAGCGCCGGCTCATCCCTCCGAAGAGGAATGGCCGGCGTGCTTTCGCATGGCGTCTAGTTGGAGGGAGGATAGTTACCCGACTTGAGGACGTCCATGACGGGACCGGGGATCTTTTTGAACAGATTCCTGGTCTCGCGTAGGTGGTACCTCTTGTTGAGCATTCCCAGAGCGGTGTAGACTGTGACGATGTCGTCACCCGATGAGGGCTTTGACAACTGTCCGTCACCATAGAGCGATGTGTAGCCGAGGCTGTGATCCTCGATCACTCCGCCTTCCAGAAGGGCGACGGTGTGAGCGAAGGCGCGCCTGTTGCCACGGACGCTATCGAACGCAGCGTCACTGACACAGAGCCAGCGAAGTCGCGGTTCGGTGGAAGAGCTCTTGCCGAACGCCTCTTTCCAGAAGTGACGCTGGCTATCCGGCTTCAAGAACTGGATGACCTCCGTATCGACTGGTTCTGCCTTGGTCAGTGCCTCGGCGAGCGTGTGGGCGGCGTCCAAGATCTCGACCTGAATGAAGGTCTCGATCAGGAGCTTGTCCTCTTGCGCTTTGGAGCGTAGCCTTTCGGCAACTCGTTCGTGTACATCGCCCATGGCGATCTCTCTTTTCTCTAGACGTGAATGTGCAAAAGCTTTCGTAACACAGGGGTTACTTGCGCTATATTATAGCACTAATGCTTATAAAAGTCAATATGTATATACCCCACTGCCCGTGTCTGCATGACATCTACGTGATCGTCCATTGGTTCCCGCCCAGAGGCCTGATCAGTCCTGCGATTTCCAGCATGGTGATCGCCTGCGAAAAATCGCTAACGTCGAAACCTGATCCTTGTTGCAGTATATCGCCATCACGAATCCCCGATTTTAATAGATCGATAATCTTTATTTCGACTGGGGTACTACCCATATTTAATGTTGTTTGTTGTGTAAGTAAGTGAGGCGCAATTATTTGCAGGATATCGTTCGATTCTAGCGCCGGGTGTGCACCCTGGATAATCATGCGGTTTGGTCCTACCGACATCGGACTGGTGATATTGCCTGGAACAGCGAAGACTTCCCGGTTCTGTTCAAGGGCATATGCGACGGTGGCGAGCGTTCCGCTACGCCCAGCTGCTTCGGTGACGATAACGGCATCAGACAAGCCACTCACAATCCTGTTACGGGCTAAGAATTGGAAATCACGTGCGGGCGTGCCTGGCGGGTACTCACTTATAATAAGGCCACCTTTTGCGACGATTTCTTCTGCGAGTGCCCGATGCGACGCTGGGTAGACGGAATCGAGTCCGTTTGCCAGGACCGCAACAGTGGTCCCACCCGCTTCCAGCGCTGCTCGATGTGCGATCGCATCTATCCCCAAGGCAAGCCCGCTGACAATAGTAACCCCCTGCTTTGCTAGTTTATAAGCTAAATTAAAGGTTACTTCTTTACCATAAGAAGTAGGTTTCCTCGTTCCCACCATTGCCACCACTGGAACCCGCTCCGTAGGGAGTGAACCTATAAAGTATACTGTTTTTGGCTTAAGCGCAATAGTTTCGATGATCTGTAAGAAAACAGATTCATCTGGTGTAATAGCCTTGATTTTCATAGATTTTATTTCAATACGTATTGACTTTATGTCAAATACGTGCTAAAATGCAAAGCGATTGGTTAGTCCTGCGAGGCTTACCAAGCACCTTATACCCCCTATTCTAACTTATGTTAGGTTACGCACACGGTGTTCATATAGTAACTACCCTCCACTGTATGAGCCTTGCTTCGGCATGCCAGCCTTGTGTGTATACTAATCCCTTTAACACTTTATTTCCCCTAGGGAGATAAAGGATCCCAATAAAGATTTCTCATGTATAGTGACTATCCAGTAGTGGCCCTCCTTGTGAGAGCCAGGCGCGCACCATATATTTACTACGGTTGCTACCGCTTCACTGAGAAATCTGGGTGGGTTAAAGGGTAAAATACGCTCACAGTGATGCCCACCCTTACTGTGAGCGTTTTTTATTGGAAACTTATTAACTTCCGGATTATCAGCGTATTGACTTTTTAAAGCATTAGTGGTATAATGTTCTTCGTTGTACCATTCGGTATGACGACACCCGTTCCACCGTTCGAAGGAAACTTAACATGATTGTTCCCATGGCCACCGGCCTCGTATCAGACACGCTGTACCAGTACCTCACCATGTGGTGGGCTACAACGATCGTGCTCGCAGGTGTCATCGTGTTCGCCCTCATCAAGGCGCTCGAGATGTACCGCGCATCGCGCACTCAGCACAAGGATCCTCAGCAACAGCTCGAGATCCGCAAGCTGATCGCCATGATCATCTGGATCGGCGTCGCCTTCGTGGCGCTCGCCGTCCTGTTCAACGCCACGATTGGACCAGACCTTGCCCTTTTGGGTGATCGTCTGGGACTGGGGTACACCCAGCCGCTGGCAACCAGCTTCAACATCATGGTGCTCGCCGTCCTGCTTTTCATGGTCGCCGGCGTGTTCGCCCTGGTCATTCGCAAGCCCTCGAAGCGCGACAAGCGCAAGGCGGCGAAAGCTCAGGTCAACACGGGAACTCACGAACACGTCGATCACTGATCGACAACGGGTGTCCCGGGTTTTTACCCGAAGGGGGCGGTGATGTACTTCACCGCCCCTCTTCATATCCCAATGATTTTATACATAAATACCCCCTCATTTTCAGAGGGGGTATTTTGTTGTCTAGGGTGTAGGTGTGGGGCGACGGAGAGATTGCTCTCCCCGTCGCCCCGCTGTCACCGAACCGATGCCTCGCCCCACGACTTGATCTGCTCTTGGAGCATGATCTCCATTGCGGCAATGACGCCAACCATGGCACGGCTCTCGATCAGAGCGATGCTGTGGTGGCTCATGAGCCGCGGCTTGGCCTTGCGGTCGAACAGCGTTCGATCGACGCGTGCCAGACCCTTGGTGGTCATGAGGTAGTGCTTGTCGATGGGTCGACAGATGGCCATCGTCTCCACGCCGTCAGTGTCGATGATCGGCTCCGGCTTCGGCATGATGACGAGGTGTGACAGGTGCGGTTGAATCTTTCTCACTAGCTCAACGAGCCAGTGGCCAGGGTCAACTGCGTTGTTGTCCATGCTTGTTTGCAAAGCGGACATGGCCGCTCCTTTCTTTTGATAGGGGGTGGTGCGGTCTGCCAGAGAGTATACGCCTCTTGACGAATGAAATAAACCCTTAGAGAGAGGCGCTGGAGACTTCGAGGGTGCCAGCGACGAATTTTTCGATCAGATCAGTAACGTGAGGAATAATGACTTTCTCTACTTTTTCGAACTCAGCCTTAGGAAATACGCCCAAAACGAAGTTCACGTCGTCCATTTTATCGCGGTCCTCGGTCCAGATACCGACACGGATACGCTTGTAGTTTTGACCAAGGTGAAGATTAAGATCTTTGACGCCATTATTGCCAGCATCACTGCCGCTATCACGGACACGAATGGTCCCTAGTGGCAAGGCGAGGTCATCATGAACGACGAGGAAATCAGTCGCGGGGTTCAATTTATAGTAATCAACCAGTAGTCGGGCAACCATCCCTGTGTCATTGTAATAGCTCAGGGGCTTTACGAGGATGACTTTCTCGCCATCTATCTCGATGTTGGCGATATGGCCCTTATACTTATCAATAACGCGCCAGGTGGCATCATACTTCTCACCTAACGCGTCCACGATCATAAAACCCGTGTTGTGGCGGGTTTTTTGGTATTTTTTATCTGGGTTGCCTTGGGCAAAGACGATCTTCATATGTTCATTCTACTACATTCTCTTGAGTATAGGTATTGATTTTTCTGATAATTAGTTTCATAATAACTCAAGTCTTTTTCATGACACAACACGCATCGGGAGGCACTAATGGAAAAGGAACTGCATGATTTCAGCTGGCGCGAAGTATGGCGCTGGAGCTGGATCGTGGCATCTGTCGGTCTATTCGGACTGATGTACTACTGGGTTTTGGTGTATGCTTCGGCACACACCAAACAGGGCAACCTGATCCTGGCAGTACTGACAGCGGTTGGAGCCCTTGGGATCTATCTCGCTGTCGTGGGGACAAACGCGCAATTCGGTCGCCTTCGCAGGCGGTCGCGTTACCACTTCGGTCGCATCGCAGCCTTCGTGGTTGTTCTGGTGGTCACCTCGCATATCGTGGGATTCACCATGCCGTCACCTGAGGTGCAACGTATGTTCGTGTACGCACCGGTCGTGGCGATCGTTGCAGTTGCGTTTACCGTGATTGCTATCGGATGGGTCAGATCCTTCAGGCGCGACTAGAAGAAACAACGGGAGAAATCCCACATCACTACCCCGTTCCACGGTCGAGCCTTGCTCCCTGGAGCGGGGTTCTTCCTTTTCTGATCTATTTTTGAGTTTTATTCTGAGAGGTTTTTGCGAGCTTCTTTTTTCGCTTCGCGGCCAGCATCTTGTCGAGCGGCAAGATTCACTTTGGCTTCTTCGTTCTTCGCTTTTGCCTTGTTGATAGGCTCTTTACCCTCGGCAATACGAGCTTTGTTGTCTTTAACTTGCTTCTCGTCGACGAAACTAAATTTAATCGGTGTGCCGACATAGTCAAATGCTTCGCGGAAGTTGCGTTCGATGTAGCGTTTGTAAGACCAGTGAATGAATTTAAGGTTGCTTCCGTGGATGACGAACCATGGAGGTGACGTGTCAGTTTGGACGACGTAACGAAGACGCGGGTGGGTATTCTTCAGACCAGCTGGCGGGTGTTTTTGAACAATAGTTTGCAGGAGGTCATTCATGTGACGAGTCTTGTGTTCAGTCAAACGACGTTCGTCGATTTCGAGGGCGAGGTCGAATAATTTGGTGACGTTTTGACCAGTTACGCTACTGGTGAAGATAAGTGGTGCCCAGGGCACGAACTCAAAGGTATGAGCGATCTTTGGCGCAATCGCATCACGAGTAAATTCGTCTTTATCTTCGACGATGTCCCACTTACTGACGACAATAACGAGGCCTTTGCCTGCTTCGTCGATAATACCGGCGAGGCGTTGATCCAGCGCGGTGTTAAGCTCGTTTGCTTCCATAAGGAGGAAACAGATGTCAGACTCTTCAATCGCTTGGAGCGTACGAAGCACTGAGAATTTCTCGATGCCGACTTCTTGCTTGCCGGGTTTTCGCATACCAGCGGTGTCGAGAATTTCGATATTCGCGCCTTTGTATTTGATGGCGATACGGTTAATGTCACGAGTCGTTCCTGCGATATTAGCGACAATTGCTTGCTGCTTACCTGCGAGGGTGTTGAAGAGATTACTCTTACCAACATTTGGACGGCCGATGAGTGAAATACGGATCACGTCGCCTGCTGGTTCGTCTTGTGCGGGTGGAATCAGCTCGGTAATTGTCTGAATTGCCGCTTCGATACCAATGTTGTGCTCAGCGCTAGTACGGATAATTTCTTTAATGCCGAGGCGCTTAAATTCGTCAGACGGAAGGCTGCCTGAAAGGTCAACTTTGTTGATAAGGAGTAAAACAGGCTTCTTGCTGCGAAGTGCTTTCTTGGCGACGAACTTGTCTTGGTCGCTGGCATATTGCGTGCCGTCGACGACAACCATGATGACGTCAGCAGCTTCAGCGGCCTCTGTAATTTGCTCTTGGATTGAGGCTTCAAAGTCGTCAGCTGCGTCTTTAAGCCCAGCGGTGTCGACGAGCCAAAACGTATGATCGTTGTGGGTGACTTTACCTAGAACGTTGTCACGAGTGGTACCTGCCTCTTTTGCCACAATTGCCTGACGAGACCGCACGAAACGGTTAAAGAGCGAACTCTTTCCGACGTTCGCTTGTCCAATAATTGCAACGGTTGGTAATTTAGAGGCCATAACAAAGGGTAATTATAACAGAGGTCGCTTATTTTTGCGAGCATAAGCGTGATTCGTATTATGCGGCGTCGTCTTCGGTAGACTCTTTTGCTTCAAGTGTCGCCTGAAATAGGTTTGGATCTGACAAACTGATCATTAGCATGGCACGGTATGCGATCGCAAGAACACCGGTTCGCTGACCCTCGCAACGCGACTCTAGCTCAGTCCTAAATTCATATGATTTACCGTGACGAATGTAGGCATCCATGTGAGCGGTACGACGAGCGCGGTCGAAATTAGTAAAGCCAAGTCCGTTTTCTGGATCAAAGGTGTAGTGGTCGAGACTTTCATCAATCGATTTTACTCCACCAGGACGAAGTCCAAGCTCTATTTCCAGGGCAACAACGACGTCGTTCTCATCGACAGTCAGGTTTGAGAGGGATTCAAGCGTGCCATGATTGTACATGCCGTCTTTGAGATCGGCTAATTCATAGCCAAGTACGGCTGCCTTTGCAGCACCAGCGTAGAGGAAACGAGGGATGATTGATAGTCCCCCTGTCGAGCCGGTTGATCTAAAGCGTGGGTCCAGTCCGTCGGCGAGCATTCGTTCTGTGTACAGATTACCCATTTGGGCATACACGGGCTGTGACCCCGCCACAGAGGTATAGTCGGGAATATCACCAGGCCATGATTCGATCTGACGACGAGAGGCATCACGAAATGAGAGCACTTGCTCTGAGGTAATGAGGTGATTTGTTTGTGGTGGTCGTGGCATCTCTTACAACTTGCTTACTTTTGTTGAGTACTATTATATAACAAAGTATATATAAAAGCAATGGTTTTACAGGGGTAACTACAGCTTTTCAACGATAGAAAATTCACCAGGCTTTATATCACCCAGCGTATAATGCCCAAAGTCTGTTCGATGAAGTCGCGTGACGTTATACCCTATCGAGAAAAAAGTTCGGCGAATTTGACGGTTGCGTCCTTCATGCATGGTAACAATCCAGTGCTCTCGGCTATCATCGACTCGCTCCAGGCTTAATTGGCTTGGTCCGTCCTCAAGCTGAATCCCGTGGTCAGCGATCATTTGCTGATGCAGGGGCGCTAAAGGGATATCAAGGGTAATCTCGTACTTCTTTGTCTTGTAGAATTTCGGGTGGGTCATCTGATAGGCGAAATCGCCATCGTTCGTTAACAGCATCAGTCCACTACTGTCTTTATCGAGGCGTCCGACGGGTTTAAGGGTGTGGTATTTTTCAGGTAATAACGAGTAGATTGTCTGCGTTTCACCCTGTTGTTTACGGGAAGACACGTAGCCAGTCGGCTTGTTGAGGGCAATGTATTCAAAGTCCACCGCTGCGCCCAGAGGTTGGTTGCGGATAGTGATCTCATCTCCTTCTTCGAAGCGTGCGCCGAGGGTGACTTTTGCACCGTTTACTTTAACGTGACCATAGTCAATAAGCTCGTCGGCTTCACGACGTGAGATGCCCATTTGAAAGGCGAGATGTTTATTAAGACGTTCTCTCATGCTGACTAGTATAACAGCTTACTAAGGTTAGACGCCTGGTTGAGGTGGAAGCGGAGGAACTGGGGGCTGTGGAGGGATTGCATACTGCTGAGGAGGCAGTGGTGCTGGCGTGACGGGCGCAGGGTCCGGGTTGAGTGCTTGGATATGTGCGTTCAACTCTTGGTTCATCTGAGAAGCAATGTCGGCGACACCACCTTGCGTGAGGCTGTCTGCTGATGGAAGCGGATTGATGATGCGATCGCCAAGTCCTGCTGGAGGATTCGATGAGAACGGCGCAGTTGGCTGTGGAAGTGGTGTTGGAGTGAATGGTGCTGGCGCTGGAGCCACGGGAGCTACCGGAGCAGGCGCTGGCTGAAATGCTGGTACTGCGAATGGTTCTGGAGCAATCGGCGCCGGGGCGACTGGTGCAAGAGGCGCTACTGCTGGTGCCATGGGAGCTTCGTAAGGCGCTGGAGCCACTACTTCTATAGGAGCTTGTGGTATCGGTGTAAAGGCTGGCGTATCGACGGCAACTGGCACGGGTGCGGTTACGGCTTCAACTTCAACAGGGGCTGCGATCACAGGTGTTGGCTGGACGGGTGCAACTGGTGCTGGCGCAAGCGGATCAACTAGCGCAGGAACAGCTGCGGGGTCTGCAGGAGCTGCAACAGGAGCTGCCGCAGGAAAGACTGGTCCAGCAGCAGGCGCTGCACCACCGATGCCGTCACCAAGAACGTCGTGGACGGTACGGACAACATCTTCGATACCAACTTGAGACTTAACCAAGTAACGATCTGCACCAAGTGCTTCGCCACGGGCACGTTGATCTTCGCTAGAAAGCGCGGTCATCATAATGACTTTAATATTCTTTGTTTCCGTTGTGCTTCGCAAGATATCGAGCATGTCGAATCCGCTAATCTTTGGCATCATAACGTCGCTGACGATCAGGTCAGGGCGCTCTTTAATCGCTACAGCTAATGCTTCCTCGCCGTCACCAGCAGAGGTAATAGTGTATCCTTCGGCCATGAGGCGGACTCCATAAATTTCGCGGAGGCTTTTGTCGTCTTCTACCAGTAAAATTTTTGCCATAATTACCCTTTATTCTATCTGATGATCTTTAAAATTACTATAGTGCTTATGGTTGCTGTTGTCCAGTTGGTGGCGGCGGTGTGTTTTGCGCCTTCGCCATTGCCTCTAATTCACGAACGTGTGCCATGATCTGCTCACGGCTGAGACTTTCGCCACGTGGCACCGTTGTGGCTGCCTTGACGGTGCCTGGAGCCTCTTGGGCTACTGGTTGTTGTTGTTGTGCCACCTGCCCTGCTGCTGGAGGATACGGATTAACGACGGGAGGCATCGCTGGTGCGGTTGGTGGCGCAACTGGTGCTTGTGCGGCTTGTTGAGCTGCAGCGGCGGCTTGGGCGAATTGTTTTTGACGCAAGTCAGCAGCTTCTTGGCTATCGATGCGAGGCAGTTCGAGGAAGAAAGTACTTCCCTGTCCGTGAACACTCTCCAAATACAGCCGACCTTGCATCGCTTCCGCCAGACGACGTGAGAGATACAATCCAAGTCCGGTTCCACCAATCTGTTGGCGGTCTGCGTTGTCGACGCGGTAGAACTTTTGGAACAAGTGTGGCACGTCCTCGGCTGGAATACCGAGTCCGCTGTCTTTGACGCTGACGATAACCTTGCTGTCCGTTCCGGTGACATCAACGACGACTTCGCCCTTCAGCGTGTATTTGATAGCGTTTTCGACCAAGTTATCGATGATTTCACGAATGTGATCGTTGTCCTGGTTGACGAAATACACCGGGGTAATCGTCTTTTGATTGTTGTTATCTTTCGGCTTGAATGTCAGGCCCAGTCCTTTTTCAGTCGCTTTTTGAACCAAGCCCTGAACGATTGTTTCGGTGTACACGGCAAGATCAACCACCTTCGGTGTATTTGCCAAGCGACCATCTTCAGATTTAGAGACGTCCAGGAGGTCCTGGAACAGCCGTCCAAGGTGTTGGGCCGCCTCGTGTGCTTTCATGATAAAATCACGAGCCTTGGCGTCGATTTGGGCCGTGTTCGGGTTCAATGCCAGTCCCAGGTAGCCTTCGATCGAGGCAACTGGCGTACGCATTTCGTGACTAGCCGTGCTAATGAATTCGGCTTGCTCGCGCTCTTCGGCCTTTTCTTTTGTCATGTCACGGAAAACGGTAATGACGCCAGAACCAGGGGTCCCGATCGGTGATACCACCAGCGACGAAGTCACTTTTTTACCTGATTTTGTCAGGATAATCAGGGCGCTGGAGCGAATTTGCTGGTTGGTGTTCAGCACCTGCATGATTGGATCGGCGCCTGGATCCAGGGGCTTATTATTGAGGTCAGTCAGCTGCAAAATCGATTTGTAGTTCAGCATGAGGGCGTCTTGCTTCCCCCACCCGAGAATTTCTTGAGCCGCTGGGTTGATTAGCTGAATAGTGCCCTGTGCATCAATTGCAATGACGCCGTCACCGATAGCGTTAATGACGATTTCAGAACGGTTGGCGACTTCCGACAGTTCGCTGGCCAGTGTTTTGACGCTCTTCTCTGCTTCCGTCGTCGTGTGGTTGCGCCAGAGGATGATACCGATGATCGTTGGTAGTAATGAGCTCACCCCTACTATTCCGATGAGGCTGGGGCTGAACTTATTCGCCAGGTATTGCTCGGCGAAAAATACCCCCGTCGCGATGATAATTGGGAGCCACCCGTAAACGGCAAAGACGCCACTAAAGAAAGCTGCCAACATCCACAGCATCAGGAATGGCGACGTGATGCCACCTGTTTGGAAAACCAGAAGACCAACCGTAAGGCTAAACAATAGATAGACAACCAGCGGTTCAATGAAGTGATGCGTTTTTGGTTCGATGAAGTAGCTGAGGATGCTCATCAATATCGTGGCGGTGGCGGTGATAGCGACGAAAATACTGACATTAAACGGTCCGATTGCGGCAATATTTGTTACTTGCGGCAGGATATAAAGGATGAGGACTGCCAGTGAAAGCAAAAAAGCCACCTCGTAGATGCGGCGATGCCAAAAACGTGACAATGTAAGCGGTGTGATAGCTGCCCCCTAATTTACCTTCGGTCAAAGTGCTTGTGGATAGTATGACGGATTATGGGGGTTGAGGCAAGAGAAAAGCTATTGCGCGTGGCTGGTTTCGTACGCGTCGAGGACTTCTTTGAGGCTGACGCTGTGGCGGAAGGCTCCTTCAGTCAGATTTTCGGAGGCGATCCATTCGGCAATGCCGTTCGTGTACTTGGTTTCACTGTCGGTAATCGCAGCGTTTGAGATTTCGCCAGACACATATTCGCTGTCAAAGAAGAACATAAATGCTTGAACGGGTTTACTGTCTTTGTCGCGTTGGAAAAAGCGTGAGGTATTATAGAAGACGTTGCCTGGTGTGACGACGAGGCCGGTTTCTTCTTTGAGTTCTCGGATGAGGGCGTCTTCAAGCGTCTCGCCCTTCTCTACCCCACCGCCGGGCCAGCTGACGCCGTCCCATTGTTTGGTGACAAGGATTTTGTCGTCTTTTTTGATGACGGCGTAGACGCGGATTGTTTGGGTGAGGTCGGCGAGGTTGGCTTGGTACGAGTTGCCGTAGACGTCGTGGGTGGCAACTAGGTTATTCATAGTCTTTAAATTACTTACTTTCGTCTGCAGCTTTTAGTACGCGCTTTATTAAGTCTGTGTCCTTTAATGGCGGCAAGCCAGGTTTGTCTTCTACGACCTCTTTAGTATCTAAATCAACAAAATAGGTTAGTTCATCGAGCTTAATAACTAATAGTGGTTTATCGTCTAATGTTCCTACCATAAATGTTCGTGGCATACTATTAATTCTCCCGGGGTTCTTTATTGGTTAGTTTCTTTAGTATAATCTCAAAGTTTGCTTCGCCAATATTCTTTGGGGATATGGTGACATTGAGGGAACTATTAAGTGTCATATAGGGATACGCGTCAAGTTCAGGCACTGCTTCTAACCATAGCTTTTTACTACGCATGATAACGATTGTTTTTTGCCGACTTATTGCTTCGCGAACTAGGTTGAAAGAGAAATGTTGTGACGGCACCTTGAGACCTTTAATTTTATCGGCATTTTTAGAATGATATCCCAAGTACTCGATAAGCATAATTTTTTCACGAAGCACTGACTCGGTAATACCTGCTTGTAAAAGTGGCTTGAGTTTTCTCTCCCACCATATGTGACCACCGGTCTCTTCAAAGGAACCGCTAAAGTAGTAAAATGGTGAACTGTACGGATCATTTAGGTTTGTGCGGTTAGCTTCTAAGAATTCTGGCATCTTTAGGTTTAGCTCAATGTCACTATCTATGAAGCCCGGGTTTAATGCTAGAAATATGACTTCAGCGGAGTCTAGGCCTCCGACGAATGGATCGGGTAAAGTATCTATTCTCAACTCCTTTGCGTGTCGCGAGCGTTCAATAATCGACATGTCTTCAGCTAACACGTAAGGAGGTTTTGGTGATAAATTTTTCCAAGGATTTTGTAGAGATTTGTCCACCGGGTTACTCATAGTGATAATTAGTGTGACGGAATGACAGGGCTGTGGCAAGAGAAGCGGATACGTATTGCGTTTACGTCTGAAACTACTATGCTTAAGGCAAGGAGTAATGTATGAATTTATTTAATCTTTTTAGCGAAACAACTCATATTGAATACCAAATGGCCAATTCTAACGGATCAGTTTCACTCAGCTATCTTAATAACTCTCTTCTTCTAGTTCTAGCTATGTTATTTATAGGAATTGCTTTGTTTATTACTAGCGTAGCTTTTTTAATTAGATGGTGGCAGGTACAGACTGCGATTATGAGGATGCAGCAAGATATTAGTGAAATGAATGAGCGACAAAGAGAAAAGTCGCCGTCAAACGATGATACTGAATCTTAAGCCAGTACTCTTTTGCCATAAGGACGTTTATCATAGATAAATAAACTATACCATCTATTATTTGCAAAAAAATGTAATATTTACACTATAATCCTCCATCGTTAAATGCTACAATTCATTGTAGTTATGTTTAATATATCGAATAGAAGATACACGGGTAGTAAATCTCAACTAGTGGATTGGATAATGGAACTTTCAAGAAATCACTGTTCGGGAGATTCTTTTCTGGATTTGTTTGGAGGAACCGGTGTGGTCGCAGAAGCGGCTTCAGAGCATTACAGAAACATCTTAATCAATGATTTCCTGCCGTCTAATCATGCTACGTATCAAGCCTTTTTTGGTAAGGGTAGGTTTAGCCAGAAGAAGATAGATAAATACATTCTTGAATTTAATATGTTGAATGCTTCAGATCTGGAGCCTAACTATTTTTCTGAAAGCTATGGAGATAGGTACTTTTCAATGGACAATGCGAAGAAGATTGGACATATTCGTGATTTCATTGAGTCGGAAAAAAACAAAATTACAAAACGAGAGTATTGGATTTTAATAACTTCTCTTATGTACTCCGCTGATAAGATTGCAAATACTGTCGGACATTATGATGCATACTTTAGGACCTCGAATAATCGCGGAACCCTTCTTGTGAAGTCGATTAGTCCGAAAGAGGATAGTAAGTTTGACATATATTGTGAAGACTCTAATAAGCTTGCTCGGAGAATAGAAAGCGACATTGTCTATATTGATCCTCCTTACAATTCTCGCCAATACAGCAGGTTCTACCACGTCCTTGATAATTTGGTGAGTTGGCAGAAGCCAGAATTATTTGGTGTAGCCATGAAGCCCGAACCGGCTAACATGAGTGATTATTCCAAGGTGAGTGCGAAAAAAGCGTTCGCCGACTTAATCGATTCGTTAAATTGTAAACACATAATTGTTTCGTACAATAATACCTACAATCCAAAGAGTAGCTCATCAAAGAATAAGATTACTCTGGAGGAGATAGTAGAAATTCTATCTAAAAAGGGAAAGACAATTTCAGAGTCAATATCTCATAAACATTTTAATGCAGGGAATACACAGTTCGATGACCACAAAGAATACGTCTTTATTACACAAGTCCAATAAGCAACTGGTTCGATCCCCCCTATTTTATGTGGGTGATAAATATAAGTTGATTTCTCAGCTCTTGGGTATTTTCCCGACTAATATAAAACGATTCGTTGAGCCTTTCACGGGTGGTGGTTCCGTAGCAATGAATGTTGATGCTGACGAATACTATTTGAATGATATCGATGAGAATATAGTAAATATCCACAAGCTTCTCGAAAGATACGCAACAAATGAGAAAGAATTTTTTAAAGTCGTTTCTTCGATGATCGAGTCCTATGGATTGAGCAGATCTTACTCGTCAGATATTGTCCCGCCGATACTTAGGGCGCAATGGAAAAAGACATACTATGCTCGGTTCAACGAGAGTTCGTATAGGAGACTTAGGGATGATTACAATTCCGATATCGAAAAGGACGCATTCAAGCTGTACCTCCTTCTTATTTACGGCTTTAATCGTATGATACGTTTCAACGGGCAAGGAAATTTCAATCTTCCCGTAGGAAACGTTGACTTTAACAAGAACGTCGTTCAGTCACTTGAGGCATATTTTTCATGGGCTAGAAAAAAGAAGGTTGTATGGAATAACCTGGATTATCTTGAATTCCTGAAGGCATTTAAATTCAAAAAAGGTGACTTTTTGTACCTAGATCCGCCATACCTAATTACATTCAGTGAATACAATAAGATTTGGGATGAAAAGAATGAATTCGAAATTCTGGAACTTCTAGATAAGTTAAATAAGCTAGGGGTTAAGTTTGCAATATCCAACGTCACCCACTACAAAGGCAGGATAAATTCAATATTTCTTGAGTGGTCAAGAAAGTATTCTTCAAATGAGATCAAGAGCAACTACATCAGCTATCATGATAATTCGATTAAGAACTTCAAAGAAGTTGTCGTTACGAATTATTAAATAAAGTTATTGCTAAACTCCGTTAAGGAATGTTTCAAGTATCTTTGTTGTATTGCGTTCCATGTCATTCAGGTTGGATTGCTCAAGAGTTACGTCAATAAAACGATCTATTGTGTAAGATTTGAATTTTAAGTTCATGGTTCTATATTTGAAGACTGATGCTTCGAAGAATTCATCTGTATCGTGGTGTACGTGAGGAGCGATAAAAGAAAGATACTTAAGTGGCTTAGTTTTAAATTCTTGATTTTCTACCATGTGTCTGAAAACCGTCGCCGTCTCGCTATTTAACTGCTGTGTTTTATTTTGTATGAGGGTTACCTCGATAAGCCAGTACATATTTTCTGAGAATACGTCTATATCCCCACCACCACCTGGGGCATGTGAATAAGGTTTGCCTTCATGGTCTGCTTTGTAGTTTGGGCGAATATTAAACTTGTCACCGTACTTCATCGACAGTAGCAACGCTATATAGAACTCGAGCTTAAGAGGCCTAGGTATTTCTTTGAATGCTTCAATATGATTATGACTCGAATTAATATCAATCAAATCTTGTTTAATCAGATTTTCGTTTAGGCTGTATCTCTCTATGAGCCTTGCTAATGAGCTTTTGTACTCAGATGCTTCGATCTTATCGTCTTGACGATACTTTTCTATTAACGGCATGAATTCTGAAATGTCAGAGTTCATTTCTTCGTAAAATAACGCATCGTTTTCGACTGCAGCCTCTGATAGTGGCGAAACCAACTTTGCCAAGTCGTCAAAGAAGTCAATTTTGTTTTTATTTAAGCCGATGAACTTTTTACCACTGTAGCGAATTGAAATTAAACCGGTAATTGCGAGAAGTCTAATAACCACGTCTGGATAATCACGAGTTACGGTACCGATTACCGTGTGAATTGAGTAGTTTTCGAGAAGAAAATCGTACACGGTATCTAGGTCTGGAAACTTATTATTTTCGATTAGTTGTAAGTATTCGTCAGCATCCCCATTTTCGCTAAACATCGCAATTACAAATTGTTCAAGGGTTAGCTCCTTACCCGCAACTTGCCTCTTCTTTAAAACAGAAAATATAAATTTAAAGAAATTATAATTATTGCTCACGTTACGATATGGTGAACGTCGGTTCCCTCGAAAACTTTGAATTGCAAAAAGTTCTTGCTCATCTAATTCGCCGAGGAGTAGCTTGTGCACCAGTGGGGATATCAGAAACTTTTTACCGTATCTAGCGTACACAAATCCTAGTTCCGATGGTGTACGCATGTACGTCCAAAATCTAGAGGCATATCCTGAAGGGAAAGACCCGTCTGCTCGACGAGTTGAATTTACACTTATGACCTGTTTTTTTATAACGTCTTCAGGTTGGTCCAGGTCGACACCGTCGCTCTCTACGATACCTTCACGATATAAAGTAGTGACGATATCAAGAAGGTTCTTATCATTCAAGATCAATCCCTCGTAGTCCTTAAGAGCTTGAAGTACAGGAATATACCTCTCAGGATTTCTTACGGCAGTTTCAAATGCCATTTGCTTATAGGTCGGAGCTCGACGCTGGCCTTCGTTCATATGAATCCATTGTACATCGAATTAACGTCCTCAATAGTACTATTATGAATTCATGATCGAACTCAGTGAACTTGTATGGAAATCTCTGAAAAATGCATTACCGCAAAGCTCCGCAATTAGCTCCTCGGCAGCCGTGCCTTTGGTATTGAATTCGTTTTGGTTTTCTGGCATATAGTTATTCTATTACTCGATACTTAGGCTAGTCGTCTATATCAACAATGGGTATTTTGCCAGATAAGATATCATTTCTTCGGCGTATTAATATATTTACTTCATCCATATCGGCACTGTGTATGCTCGAGGAGAGACGCAACAAAGTACCATAAGCTTCGTCAATCATTTTTCCATGTGTTCGAATAGATTCGAGTAAGTCAACGTCGCCTTTAAGTACGTACGACTTTGCTTTCGAGCCCCATTCGTTCCAGCCGAGCAGTTTATCTTTCGACAGGAAATACGTGCAATCATTTGGTTTGTCTTCGTTTAGATGAGTTACCCAACCAATGGGCGGGATGCCGTAATGTTGGATATAGTTGCGCAACTTACCGAAGAAGGCATTAATATCCGAGTTAACTATAACGGCTTTGTGTTTGTCGTATTCTTCCATTTGAGCATCCGAATAGTTGCGTGTTAAGCGGAGTCCTACGTCAACTAATGAGCTCAAGCTCGACAAGTAGTTAAATATGCTTCGCAAAACTTCATTCGTGTACATATTCTTAATAATTGGCGGTCTGACATTCTGAAAAAGTTCCATTGAAAGCTTATCGTTTTTTGAGGGCTCCTCCAGCAGCTGCGTAAGTTCACTCCTGTTCTTTTGGTAAATATCAACAAATATACGAGAAAAATTTGCCCATTCATCAACAGCTATCTTTCCCTTGTGGCTAGCTATCTCGAGCTCAATCTCGTCGAATCCCTTTATCCTCGGCATTTATGCAAACCTTTCATGCAGTCTTCGAAATACAGCATACTTTTATCTCCGTTTACTCCATTATACTCTCGGTATACCTTGTACTCGGACTCTTTCGGAGTTCGGACTTGCTATGCAAGTTCATCAAAAGAAAAAAGTCCAAGCCAAAGCCTGAACTTTTTTCTATGGTGATCCCGCGGAGAATCGAACTCCGATTGCCAGGATGAGAACCTGGTGTCCTAACCGTTAGACGACGGGACCATATTGTTTAAATTGTGGTTTGTTGAACTTGCCTAATATACCAAATAACAGTGGTAATGTCTAGTTATGTGAGGTATGCGACGGCGACTGCGGCCCCGAATAATGCCAATAAAATAAAGATTTTTAGTAGTCCTGGTATCCACTTGGTGGTCCAGATAAATATCAAGATGATTGAAACGGCGACTCCAATGACTAATAACGAAGCAAGCCAGATGATTTGGCCAATCGTATCAACGAAGTGCGTCGTGAAATACATAAACGTCGGTCGGACCAAAAAGCCCAAAATCAACAGCGTCGTAAAGGTAATAGGAAGTGCCCTCAGGGTGTGCTGACGAAACGTCTCCCCTATCCATTTGAATAGTCGGTAACTGATGATTGCCCAGATTGCTGCTGCAAGAAGAAGCACGAATGCTAGGATGAGCGCAGTAGCTTGATCAAGAGTGGCGCGGACGATTGCGAAATCATACAGTAGGATGCCTGTGACAACCGGCAGGCTGGTATAGAGCCCAATCAGGAATGAAGACTTGCGCAAGCTTGTGATGACTTTTTGTCGGTCCTTCTCCATTATCAACTGACGCTCATCCTCTTGCATCCAAGGCCCGAGTGTTTCTTTTTTTGCGTCACGATACGCCGTCGTTAAGTCAGTCCGTGACGGCACGCCCTCGGCGGCTATGTGCTGGTCCTTCGGGTCGACGTAATGATTTTCAGCCATTGTTATGCGGGTTTATCGAGTTGTGTAATGACGCTGATGAGTTTGCTTGGCGTGATTTCGGCTTTGATGAGGTAGCCGTCTGCGTTTTTCTCCATTGCCAGGCGAGATTCGTCGTCTTGTTCAAAATTAGTTAAGATCAACACTTTAGTATTAGGGATGAGGTCCTCGGCGCCACCTCGGAGGGCTTCGAGGATCTCTGTGCCCCTTCGTTCGGGCAACATGACATCTAATAGGATCAAGTCGTACGGCTTGTTACGCGCGGCGATAAGGCCGTCGTTGCCATCAACCATCCAGTCGATTTCGTAGCCGGCTTTTTTAAGACTGCGAACGTACATCTCGCCGATAAAGCGATCGTCTTCGATAATGAGAATTGTTTTGATTGCCATGTGTTATTTTACCCCTTAAATTATCCTCTGTACATGGAGTGGTTTTTAATCCAACCCGATCCTTGATCAATTAATCCTTTGTTACTATTATCGCCTGCTTTGAGCTTGTCTGCAACTGATTGGAAGGTTGGAAGTGAAACAATAAAGGTTGATCCTCGTCCTTCTTCACTACGCACGCTGATCGTACCCCCGTGGGATTCGACAATTGCCTTCGAAATGTAGAGGCCAATGCCGGTTCCTGCGACGGTCTCACGTGAACGGTGTGAACGGTAGAATTTCTGGAACAGGTTGCCGATGACACTCGCGGGCATACCAATACCGTGGTCTTCGATAGTCAGTTCAACCAAGTCGCCTTTTGTTGATGCTCCGACATTGATCGAGCCGCCCTCGTTGCTGTATTTGATGGCGTTGTCGATCAGGTTCCCAAAGACTTCGCTAAGGCTGGCTGGATCACCGGCGATCTTTGGCAGGTCGGCGGGAATGTTGACGGTCAGCAAACGATTCTGCGCACTCGCACGGAGGTCCATATCGTCGCGAATGGTGTCGTAGACTTCGGTGACGGTCGTTTCACCCAGACGCAGGTTGAGGTGGCGACGGTCATAGCGAGACGTGTTCAAGATGTTGTTGATGTAGCCCGACAAACGGTTGGCAGAAACGGTTAGACGGCGGAACAGTTCGTGCTGGTCGTCTTTTAAGACATCCTTTAGCTCGTCTTCAAGGACATCCAGGTAGCCACGAATGACAGTAATTGGTCCACGGAGTTCGTGGGCAGCGAAGGCGATGAAGTCCAGCTCTTGTTCGCCGACAGCATAGAGACTGGTACGATCGATTAGCGTAAGGACAATTTCACTCTCTGCGCCCTTGTCGTATGATGCGATAACATCAAAGAATCGACGATCCTCTTCCTCGGGAAGTTTATTTGGGATGCGTGACCAGGTCCGTTCAGCGTGGACGGCGTTTTTGTCGCAGTCTTCCAGCCAGGCATCCAGGGTTTCTTGGCCGTTAAACATCAGGCTCAGTGAGGTGACCCCCTGCGCGTCGATGTTAATAGGCGCCGCTTTATTCGAGAAGGTAATCTTTCGATCATGATTCATGACGACAAACCCACATGACGTTTCGTTGAGCGCGGCTTCAATCATGGCAGTTGGCGATGTGGTCGGTATGGCAACTTGAGCGGTTGGAGCTACGACCGCTCCATTGGCTGGTGTTGACGAGATAACACCGGCGGGAGTATTGTCCTTACTGGCAAGTTCGTAGATAGTTTGCAGGACGTCCTTAAAGCCACTTTTATCGAATCGTTCGTCATTCGGGTTTGGTGGTGTGGTTGCGGTTGGTTCACCGGAAATATGGATAATTGCTGCAAGCAGGTCTTTTAGCGGTTGCGCGGCTAACTTATACAGGAAAATCGATGACACGATGCCAAGAACTAACTGTGCGGCGAGGATACAAATAAATGCCAGCAGATTGGTCGACAGGAAGTTGAACATGAAAAGAATTGCGGCGGTCGTGACCAAAATGATGAGTTGCGAAAAGACAATGACGGTCGTGACGACCTTATTAAAGTAAGGCCAAAAGTCTTTGGCGAACTTCTGCGGTTCGGTTACTGCCATGTGACTCCTCCGTCTTCAGGCACTGATGTCAGCCAGGTCTGTCCACGAGCCAGTGGCACGTCTTTGCCTTCTGCGTTCGTAAACGTAATTTGGTCGAGCATCGATTTTTTAGTCCAGGTTACCTTTTGTACGGTACCGTCTTGGAAGATAGTCGCTTCTGCACTGCCGATGGCATCAATTTGTTCACGGTAGCCGTCTTCAAGGACGGTTCGTTCAGGAATTTTCATCACGATAACGACACGCGGGCTAATCTGGCCTAGTTCGCGGTCCATGTGTGGCGCACCACCTTCTGAACGGTCATAGGTGTTGGTCGTCGCGTTGTAGGCGTATGAGCTGTCATACAAGCCACTGCTAATGTCGACGCTGATTGATGTTGCGGTCGGCACCTTTGCAGCCACGCTGTCTTTACGGGTGAATCCAGTGAATGTCGAGCTGGTGTAGCCTTTACTGACGTTCAGGGCATCAAGTCGCGTGGCGGTCGTATACACATTGTGTGGCGCATAGCGATCAGTTGCACGGTAGTATGACCCGCTATTAAAGAATTCGTCGATGTCACGGTAGTTACCATTTCGAACTTCAGCCAGTGCTGCGGCTGATCCCCCGACGTGGGCGATGCTGGCATTAAATGCAGCTAGCCAATCAACAAAGTACATACGAACGCTACGAACGGGGCCAATCAGACCTGGCTTTTCTTGCTGGTACAACACGGCAAAGCGAGTGATGCCACCTTCGGCAATGGCTTCAAAGACGACGCCAGCTTCCTTAAGGCCTGATTGCGGACGAGCGTCGGGACTATTCTCGATCATGACAGCGGTGACTGCTTGTTTGGTCGATGCTTCATCAGGTACTTGATTACCACTCAGTGGCGAGTAGAATTTCGGTGCTGGTGGTTTGACGATAGGCTTCACGACTTTTGCTGGCGCTGTTGCTGCTGGTTTTTTGTTCATGAAGTACAGTGCGGTAGCCGTTCCCGCCCCTGCGAGAAGAACGATAACAACGCCTAAAATAATGGCGAGTTTTTTATGTCGACGAAACCAGTTTGGCTTTTTTGGGCCAATATCAATGAACTCTTTTTTTGGTTTGCGTTTGAACATACGTATAGCTGTCAGTATAGCAAAGTACTTACGCTTTGTAACTCTTCTCGGAGGGTGGAGTTACTGGGCGCTGGTTGCGGCGCGGAGCCGTTCAAGGACGGTATCTTTCCCTAAGACGGCAAGGGTGTCGTTCAGGGCGGGGCTAAATGGTGCCCATGAAACAGCAAGGCGGATCAAACTAAACAGAATGCCTGGTTTTTGGCCGGTAATCTCAAGTAATTGATTCAGCGTTTCTTGGATTGCTTCGGGCGTGAATTCGCTCTCTTCAAGGGAAACGATGGCTTCGCTAAGAAGCGTGTTGATCTCAACTGGTTCGAGTTTCGAAAGTTGTTTGTTGCCTTCGATCATTGACCAGTCGGGCGTTGGCTCGGTAAAGAAATAGTCAGTCAGGATCGCGAGGTCCTTGAGTGTTTTTAGGCGATCTTGAACCAGACCGAGGACTAGTTTCTTTTTGTCTTCAGTTGCGTCTTTGGCAGATTCGGGCCAAAAATCAGCGACTCGAGCATATAGATCATCCAAAGAAAGCAAACGGATGTGTTGGCCGTTCATCCATTCAAGTCGCTTCTCGTCAAAACGCGCACCGCTTTTTTGCACGCGGTCGAGACTGAACTTCTCGATCATTTCGGGAATGGTGAAAATTTCTTGTTCAGTGCCATCGTTCCAGCCGAGGCTGGCGATAAAGTTAATCATTGTTTCGGGCAGGTAGCCGTCTTTTAAGTAATCAAGGACGTCTTTTGCACCGTCACGCTTTCCAAGTTTCTTGTTGCCTGCTTCGGCCATAATGTGAGGCATTGTTGCGAAAATTGGGTGATCAATCTCGAGCGCATCGTAAATATTAAGGTAGTTTGGCTGACTGGCGATAAATTCTTGGCCACGAATAATGTGGGTGATCTTCATCTCGGCATCATCAACGATGTGAGCAAAGTTATACGTTGGAAAGCCGTCGGACTTCATGAGGATAATGTCGTCGATGACTTCTGGACTAGTCGAAAGATCACCAAGTACTTCGTCGTGCCATTGGTACGGCTTCGGATCAGACTTCAATCGAAGTGGTGTCGTGCCGTCCCATTCTGGTGGATTTTCGGGGCGGTGTTCACGATATAAAAAGGCTTTTTTATTGGCTTTGGCAGATTCACGGAAAGCTTCTAGTTCCGTCGCCGTGTACGGATCGGCATAAGCTCTGCCGACGTCAATCAGTTTCTGCGCCCAGGCTTTATAAATATCGAGGCGTTCGCTTTGGACATACGGCGCATACGGGCCACCGATATCTGGTCCTTCGTCGTGAGTAATCCCTAATGCGCCAAGTGCAGCAAGAATATGGTCGGCAGAACCTTCCACTTCCCTCTTTTGGTCAGTATCTTCAAGACGAAGAATGAAGGCACCTTCACTTTGGCGAGCAACGAACCACGCAAACAGCGCGGTGCGAATACCGCCGACATGCATAAAACCGGTTGGACTTGGGGCAAAACGAGTACGAATAACAGAATGTGACATTGGTGACAGTATAACAGATTAAAGACGGCTTATAAACTGGTAGCAATGTGACGAATTTGTTCGCCAGAAAGTGGTGCGTTGCTGTTGATCGTGTAGAGGATGCCACCGTTTACCCAAGTTGCTGAGTTGCTGTATGAGTAAATCGTCAGGCCACTTTCTTGGGTGGTGATGTAGTTATCGCCAGCTGCTTTCTTAACGATGTTGGTCAGAACGGCCGTTGAATCCCATGAGCTTCGTGCTTGAATGATCGAGTATTCGCTATTATCTGAATTTGAGTGGAACTTCAACGTGACGGTACCATCACTGAATGTGACGGGTTGACTGAGACTGTAGCCATCTGGCTTGTACTGAGGATAGGTCGCGTTGATGCCTGCCTGTGAGGCTGCGAAGCTGACGGAAATGCTTGGAATGTTCACCCATGTTAAATAGGCGCCAATAATAAGCACGGCAAAAATAGCGGTGATGATTGTGAAGCGACGAGAAATATGGAAGCCACGTTTCTTTTTCGCTGGCTTCTCAGTCGGAGTAGACAGTGCTTTAGTGATTGCTTCATCTTTGATTTGCTTTGCCGTTTTTGATGAGGAGAAAATTGAGACGACTGGTTTTGTGCTTCGGGCAAGTGCACGAGCGGCAACAGGATGCGCTTTCGTCGCAATATCGGGGATCTCAGCTGTCTTTGGTTTTAGGGCAGCAACTGGGTGCGGAGCAAATCTCGCTATTTTTGAACTTCGAGAGATATCCATGTGACGACCTGGTTGTGGACGCTTGGCGAGGCCAGGAGCCAATGCTTTCTTGGCTGCACGACGGTGTAATGTCATAGATCGTTGCGGCTGTGCGTGAACACTGCTTGACGCAACTTCAGCGGCTCGTTTTTTGACGACGGCTGGAGAGACGGGCTTTTCATCCGCTTTCAATGCTTTAACCGGTAATCCAGTCTTGGCGTCATAAAGACGCCCATTGATTGTTACCGTTTTGTTCGATTGCATACTGTCTTTATTCCTCGCAGGTCAAAAAATGGAGTATGGGATTTGCCCGCATACATTGTTACTTATATTAGAAGTATCATTACGCTTATGCAAGCCCTGATTAAAAAATGTATGCAGACTGCTATAATATAGGTAACATGTTTCGACGCCCTAGTAAAAAACAACTCCTGATTCGTCGCATTATTACCTATGTCGTCATGGTGGTAGCGGTGCTTGTGATTGTCGCAGGAACGATCCTCTTCATACTTGGCTACCGTTTGGATGGTGATAAAGGCAAGCTTGAACAGGGTGCGCTTGTTCAGTTTGATTCAAAGCCAAACGGTGCTGACGTAAAGATTGATACCAAGTCAATCAATGCCAACACGCCGTCGAAACAGTCGGTTATGGCTGGTATTCACGCATTTGCAATGAGCAAGAATGGCTACCAACCATGGTCAAAGACATTGAATGTGAAGGCCGGGACCTTGGAATGGCTCGATTACGTTCGTCTGGTTCCGAAAGCACTTCCTGTCGAGTCGGTCGCAAACTATACGACGGTCTTCGGCGAAAAAGCCTCACCCGATTACAAATGGTTATTAGTACAGGAAAAAGCTGACACGCCAAGTTTCCAATTGGTTGACCTTCGCTCGACGCAGATTAAGACTTCGACGATTTCGTTACCGACAACACTGTATACCGATGCGACCACCGAGGGTGTGACTCACTCATTCTCGATAGAGAGTTGGGATACGGACGGTCGTTACGTGATCGTCAAACACACCTTCAACGACAAGACTGAATACATCGTCATCGATACCCAAGATCCTGGGACGAGTGTAAACGTCTCGACATTACTCAGCGTTTCTCTGACTGAATTGAAGTTCTCTGGGACGAGTGGCAACATTCTGTATGGTTTGAGTGACGGCGTGATTCGAAAACTCGATCTGTCCGGTGCGACAATTTCTCGTGGCTTAGTTTCGAACGTAAAGAGCTTCGACATGTTTGATACTAACATTATTACCTACACAGGAACTGACCCTTCTAATGCGGCGCATCAAGTTGCAGGTATTTACCGTGAGGGTGATGAAGTGTCGCACGTGCTTCGCACCGTTAATGACCTGACGACGCCGCTATCGATTGCGTTGACGCAGTATTATAGCGACGACTTTGTTGCAATCTCCGAAGGCTTGAAAGTGACAGTCCTGAAGGGCAGCTTCCCTTCTTCAAGCGATACGCTCAGCGCTAGCCTTAAACCATACGATGAATTTAAGACCACCGCAAATGTCGACACGACGTCGTTTAGCAAGACAGGCGATCACTTAATTATTCAATCGGGCCTGAACTTTGTCAGCTACGAAGTTGAGTATATGCGTCAAACTGGTGCGACTGTCACGACCAGCGAAACAACGCCACACACCATGCAGTGGCTCGACGATGCCTACCTATGGGCGGTCTACGATGGCCACCTCTCGATCCGTGAGTTCGATGGCACCAACACGCACGTCATTATGAATATGGAACCAGGCTTCGACGCAACGCTCAGCCAGAATGGTAAATACCTCTACGGTATTGCGAAAGCAAGCAACGGCACAAGCTACCAATTGCAACGTGTCATGATGATCTTGAACTAATTACTTGTTCTTTCTAGTTTCCGCCACCGAATAATTTCGAGAAGAGCGTGCCACTATCGCCTGGGATAGATGTCGTCGCTGGACCAGTTTGTGCGGGCGCTGCCGCTGCGACGCTTGGATCGGGACTGACTTGTTCGGCTGTCACCAGTAAACGGTTCAGAGCGGTCCCTAGCGGCGTACACGTCAGAAGTGTCAGGATAGGTTTCGTCGTTGGATAGACAAGCGCACTGACGTCGGTTGGTTTGACGACTTGGGTCTTGGTCACGACATACGTATAGCGCTTGCCTTTATAGTTGGCGTATACGGTATCGCCGACAACCAATTTATCAAGTTGCGCAAAGATGAACTTGTAATCACCTGTATCGAATAAGTCATTACTACTGTGACCAGCCAAAACGGTATTGCCGATCTCGCCTGGGTGGCTGCTGGCACCAGCAACTGGGAAATGCGCTAATCCGTTTGCCATTGCAGCCATTTGTGAAGCGTTGTCTGTCCCGATGTCATACGTAACGGGCACATCGACGTTAATCTTTGGAATGATGATGCGAGGGTCTTGCGACACGACGTTGTCGCTACTTGGATCAACGACGATATTTTGCGGATCGATACTCCCTGGCGAAACGTAAGCTTTGACGTTGGCAATAAACACTTGGTTGTACTGGATAAAGACAAAGATAGCGACGACACCAACGGCTGAAAGAATCGGAATGAAGTGACGGCTTTTTCGAATTTTGGTGGCAGAAGCCTGCACTTTTCCTAGTAGTTTTTGGCGAAGTTCGTATAATGCCTGATCGTTCGACAACGCTTCGGGCGTTTCTTCTGCTTCTTCTGATTGAGCCGGTTGGGCACTAAAGTAGCCTTCTTTTTTAACATCGGGCTGGTCTGAAGCGACGTTGGCTTTTTCAGCCAAAGCTTGTACGGGACTCTTCGCCTGCGCCGTATAGAAGTTCTCGTAGTATTTCTGGTAGTAGTTCTGCCAGGCGGTATGGTACTCTTTCCACTGCTCTGCCTCGGGTTTTGGGTGTGGATTATGAGTGCGGTGGTATGTTCCGGTTTGTTGTTGAGGTTGAGCTTTTGCTTCAGCTTCGGCGTGTACTTCGCCGGTATAAAGAGTGTCGATTTGAGACCGAATAACGTTAGCTGCCGCAGTTTGCTGCGTTTTCTCGTCGTCAGGACTGCTTTCGTCGGGGTTCATATCTTTGATTCCTACTGGTTTCTATTGTACAATACATTGGTACTTTTCAGTAGTAGAGTCGCTTATGCCGCGGTGGTGTCAAATATGAGTAGACACGCTAAGCGACGCAAAAAAAATATGCCGCGGTGGTGGAATGGTAGACACGCTAGACTCAAAATCTGGTGTCCTTCATGGACGTGCCGGTTCAAATCCGGCTCGCGGTACCAAAGAAAAAAGCTCGTCGTCATGGCGGGCTTTTTTCTTAGGCGATTTGTTCGTTTTCGATGGCGTCTTGGGCGTCTTCTTGGGCGACATCCGCTCTTAGTTCGGGCAGAATTCGAGCACTTAGATTGTGGACCGCTTGATTTATGAATGGTTTTCGACCTCGGCTAAGTTCGATAGCGATCTGACGTGAGCGCATAAATGCTGGCTTTGCGACGGCACGAGGCGGTTTATTAATCGGACGTTCGCTGAGTAAGCTCAGGGCGAGTTGGCCTGGAAGGTTTTGTCGCCGGTCGGCGTGGCGCATCGTATAGGTCGTATTGCCAAGCTCGTGGGCGCTGTCGATAACGGTCGCAAAGTGGGCGTCATAGTGTTTTTTGTCCGCATCATCCCTAATGTCGACAGTATTTGTCTTCACCTGTAATCCTTGAACCTGTTTTGTCACCGTGTCGATGAGGAGAGCATCGACGTTGCGCCAAAAAGCATGCGGATTGTGCTCGAACAATTCGGGCGCTGGCAGTGCAATGAGGCCAGGCTCTTTCTTCATGAGTTCCATGAGGACGATCATCACGTCGGCTTCCGAAAGCGTTCCTTTGAGTCGTTTATGCTCTTTGGTTGTCTCGATGCTCGGGTTTTCGTCGATTTTCCGTAAACGATTGCTAGGCTCGGCCATTGTCATCGCAAGGTGGGCTTGCATATCCGTTATTTCAGGAACTGAGTATGCATTGGTTTCGTGGTAGATGAGGCTATACCAAAGAAATGTCAGTGGTCCATTGATTTGATGAAAGCTGAATTCGCTTGAGATGTCACTTTTGAGCATTGGGTCGTCAATCTCCCCCGCTCTTTTGATGAGGACATTCAGATTAATCTGTGACCAGGCGAAGTATTCTGAAAGCTTATCGATGAACTCTGCCTTTTCTGGAGGTTCATTTCCGACCAGGTAATTTTTTAAAGTGTCATTAAAAAAATGCATCCACTCACGTGGTGCTTCAAGTAGTTCGCGTCGTTCAAGATTACTCGGAAGTTTCTTTTCCGGGAGGTCTTGGTATGCTTCTCCAAATCGACGGTTATCCATAGTGTTTTTGTACCATTTTTTAGAGTTTTTATCAAGGGCTACGCATGAATGGAACTGGCGATAGCTTCAATTGGTTTTGAAGGGTTCCAGAGCCAATACGACGCTGCTTTGGCGGCAACGGTCCCTCGCCAGATCATCATGGGATTCTCCCAGTACTGGCTGACCACATCTCCCGCACTAGCGATAACTAAATGGTCTTTATGAAGTACCACGATCGTGACGGGATACGTAATGGTGAATTTGTGTACTGCTTCAACGAAATTTGTCAGTTGCATGCTGAATGTTAACACTTTTGGATAATAGACCGACTGAAACAGCTTTTGGAGCTGCGCAAATGACGCAACAAGTACCGTTTTTGGTCTTTCGACTAACAGTTCGGCACTATTTTTGACCAAATCGATCGCATCGCGTGTCAAAATGAGCTGTCCCTCGTACTTTTGAATGAATTGTTCGTACAGAATCGCCGTTTCGCTACTACGTCCTGCATCACCGATTAACAGGACGGCATCCGCCCAAGCGCTCATGGCATTCATTTCGTCGAGGGCATCTTTGTTGAGGCTTCCAGAAGGGTTCGTTGGTCCGAAAACAGCATCAGTGATCGTTGGCGGAATCATTTTTCTTAAAACGTCGGGGAGGAGGACGCGGATATTACCCGTCCCGGTGCCAAGCGCAACTGAATATGCCTCGGCGACACCCGCAAAGCCAAGTTTGTTTCCGCCGATAATCCCCAGCTTCCCAGCCATTGATTTTCGCTCGGGTTTACTCCACTCGATGTCGGGATAGAGCGGCGCTTCGGCGGTTTGTTTTTTCCAGTAAGTGAAATCCATTACTCTGATCGTACCGCAAGATCTTTTGCGATAGCAAGCATTTCGCGGATATCTTCAACGGCTTTGTTTCGATCGTAGCCTTCTTCGCCACCAACGGTGACAGCGATAAGATCATTTGTCGCTTGTTTCAGACCGGTTTCGCCGAGGACGTTCCTCACGAACTGGAATGTTTCTGCCTCCTGTTCTGCGGTGGTAAGTGAGGTGATGCCTTCTTCCATGCGAGCTCGTCGGGACCCCTTGAAATCTACTGCTTCAATGAGTCCTCGCCATGATACACCCTCCATTGTGATGTATGTTCGAGTTGTCTCATCGAAGCCAGCACGTTCGATCTGCTTCATGCTTGTCACCATTGTTGGCAGAAAATTATGTTTTGCAGGAAAACTTTCAGGTAAAGTTCCATAGAGCTTGCCAGTTGCTGGATGGACGGCATAATTGACCATTTGGTCGTCATTAATCAAGAATTTTATGTGGTCACTGGAAAAATAGACGTAGTTACCAGGATCATCCTCTTTATACCCTCGGTCCGTGACGGTGCCAACCATAGCACTATTTTCAACAAGCGGTACGGCATGCTCGATAAGCGTTGTTTTGCCAGCATTCGATACGCCAGCGACCATGTGGGTGGTTTTGTTGTATATTTGCGTACCGACTAAAAACTCATCACCTTTATAGTCGTCCTCTTTATGATGTAACGCGAGCAGTTCTCCTGATAGGGCCATGTTTAATCGTCCTTAAATCCCACCACCTCGTTAATTGTATGTTCCATTATAACGTCTGCAGCATCAAGTTGAAAGTCGGCGCTGACCTTAGCACCGTGTAGTACGTGCGGGAGCCAGTACGGATCATCGGACCACATGTCTTTATAGGGAATATCTTCGATTGGAAACCACTGTGGCGCCATCTCGTCAGATTCGATAGGATCACCAACCCACTCTGTCGCAACGAAAACGTGAACATGCATCAAGGTCGGCTCGCCTTTGAAGTATTCATCGAACCGAATGTCAGCTACTTTTTCATAGACGGTTGGCGTGACATCGATTTCTTCCTGGGTCTCACGGATCATGGCTTGTTCAACCGACTCACCTGTTTCGACTTTTCCGCCGACGCCGTTCCACCGACCTTCACCAAAGCCTCGTTTTTTCATGGCAAGCAAAATCTTGTCATCTTGCCTCAGGAATAGCAACGAGAGGACTTTTTTGTTCATTAGATATCCAGTTCTATACTGACGGGACAGTGGTCAGACCCCATGACATCGGGGTGAATGGCTGCTGACTTGATATTGTCTTTCAGTGCGTCACTGGCGACCCAATAATCGATCCGCCAGCCGACGTTCCGCGCACGAGCATTCGCCCAGTGAGTCCACCAGGTATAGAGTTCGGGCGCTTCAGGATAGGCAGTTCGTAGCGTATCGAAAAGGCCGGCGCTTTCGAAGTTATCGAAGCCTTCACGTTCTTCGTTGGTAAAGCCGTGTTTACCGACATTTGGTTTCGGGTTCGAGAGGTCAATTTCATTATGCGCGACGTTTAAGTCACCACTAAAGACGACAGGCTTGGATTTCTCAAGTTCTTTTATATGCTCGAGGAAAGCTGGATCCCACTGTTTATGACGGAGGTCCAAACGTGACAAATCCCCTTTTGAGTTCGGTGTGTAGACGGTCACGACCCAGAATTTTTCGAATTCTGCAGAGATGACACGCCCTTCTTTTGAAGGGTCGCCGTAACTGTCGCCAGCCAGGTTGTACTTTGCGGCGATATCATCAGCGAAGCCGTTAAGGACCTGCAGAGGTTCCATTTTTGAGAAAATTGCCGTGCCGCTGTAGCCTGCTTTTTCGGCGCTGTTCCAATACAAATGATAGCCAGGGAGGTCTAATTCAACCTGTTCTGGTTTGGCTTTTGTTTCTTGAAGGCACAGCACGTCTGGCTGGTGCTCTTCGATGAAGGTTTGAAAAGTGCCTTTTGTCAGCACTGCCCGAATTCCGTTGACGTTCCACGAATAGAGTTTCATATGTTCTTATTTTATCATCTTCTAGAGATGCTTGATGAGACGCTTGTTTTCTCGTTCTTGGTCACGGAGTTTGATAGTGTTTCGCTTGTCGTAATTCTTCTTGCCTTTACCGAGTGCGATGACGAGTTTGATGTGACGACCTTGTGTCAAGAGTTTGAGTGGAACAATGCTCATGCCAGACTGTTTCCGGTCAGCTAGTTCGTCGATTTGTTTGCGACTGGCGAGGAGCTTTCGCGCCGATGTGTCGACCGACTTCCCTCCGTCAGTTTTTGAGTTCAACGCAAGACTAAAACTTGAGTTATTCAGCCACAACTCGTTATTGCGAATCGTCACGAACGATCCTTTGAGCTGTACGTGGCCGTCTCGAGCTGCGCGGGCTTCTCTTCCCGTTAAGACAATGCCGGTGATTAATTCCTCGTCAAGAGCATAGTCAAAAGACGCACGACGATTGACGATCGCACGGGGCTGAGTAGGCTTTTTCTTCTTCGTTGCCATAATACCCACTATTGTAACAGGTTAGACGAGTGTTTTTATCGTCTTGAGCAGGGCTCGTGCGGAGTTATCCCAAGTGAATAAACCGATATGTTCACGACCGTTCTTGATAAGTTCATTGCGAAGCGTTTTGTCATCAAGCTTTTTGACTTGTTCTGCGAAATCTTTTGGTTTAGCTGGGTTGAAATAAAGCGCACCACCAGCACCAACCTCGTGGAAGATCGGTGTATTGCTGACGACTGCGGGAACACCCATGGAGAGCGCTTCGGCAACAGGCAGTCCGTAGCCTTCTTCGTAACTTGCGCTGGCTAAAACGGCGTCGTTTGCCAGCAGTGCTTCGTAGGCGTCATCGGTAACACCACCGTAGAAACGCACATCGGCACCTTTTGGAATAAGTTTCGTTAACTCTTTTCGGCGGGCTGGTGTGATCTTGCTGAGCAAGTGAAGCGTTCGTCCTGGGAGCCATTCCATCCCTTTGATGAGTGTCTCAACGTTCTTGTACGGCATGAAGGATCCCATGAAGACAATATTTTTTGGACCATCTTTTTGGATGACTTTATGGGTATGGAACTTTTGTGGTGCATTTGGGATGACGATGATCGGTCGCTTGGTTAGTTTCGCTTGTTCGAACTCACGTTTGACCGTGATACTGACAGTCGCAACGACATCGGCGCCGTTCAGTGCGATGCGTTCAGGAAGATAGGTTAGGTGGTATAGTCGCCAGCCGAGTCGCAAGAGCGGACTGAGGTTCGTTGGCGGTTTCGGGTGACGGAAATAAATCATGTCATGTGACGTGAGGATTTGTTTGTAGTTTCGTCCTGCCGTTCCGATGGTTTGCATCGGCGAGTACACAATATCGGGCTCGTATTTATTTAAGACACTGGCCGTGAACGGCTCTTTTGCCGATATTGGCGAATGGATCTGGATGTACTTCGCATTTTTTGGTAAAAATTGAATTTGCGCAGGATCCCAAATAAGGAATGTGACATCGGTGATTTTGGCGAGTGCGTTGCCGAGTTCGGCCGAGTAACGGCTTACACCGTCATGGAAATCAGTTCGAATATAGCGCGCATCGTAGAACAGTTTCATATTCACACATTGTACCACGGTGACTTGGGCGACTAACGACTCATGGTATAATAGACAAATATGAAAATCCTCATCGCGTCGGATTTACACTACCCGACTATTAACGGTGTAGCCACATTTGGTCGAACACTTGCCATCGGTCTTGCTGCACGTGGTCACGAAGTGATGGTCATCGCTCCAAGCCAAACCAGCAAAAAGTTCAAAGAAGTCGATATCAACCACGTTGTCGTTCGCACTGCGTCAGTGCCATTCGTGCCCTACCAAAACTTCCGTATTTCTCCTACACCAGGTCGCGAAGTCAAAAAAGCAATTCTTGATTTTGACCCGGATGTTATTCACATTCAAATGTTGATGTGGATCGGCCAGGCTGCGATGAAGTACGGTAACAAGTTCGGTATTCCAATTGTGAGCACGAACCATGCGATGCCCGAAAACTTGATGGACAACATTCTGCTTCTTGCGCCGATTGCCCGCCCAATTAACTTTATGCTTCGTCAGTACGGCATGCGGTTCCACTCAAAAGCAGATTTTATTACGATGCCTACGCAGTCTGCGATTGAGATGTTCAAAGCAACTGAAAAGATGACTGTCCCGATGGAAGCAGTTTCGAACGGTATCGATCTTATCCGTTTCCAGCCAGGTAAACCGGGATCTGAAATCTTTAAGAAATTTAAACTTCCCGAAGACGAGCCGATTATTACCTATGTCGGACGCGTTGATGTCGAAAAACACTTACCTATTCTCGTCAAAGCGTTCGCACAAGTCCGCAAACATCATAAAGCGCACTTGATGATTGTGGGATCTGGCCAGGATACACTGAACCTAAAAGAGATTGCCCATGAGTATGGCGTTTACAGCCATGTCACGTTTACTGGCCGTGTTTCAGAAGAAGACAAAGTCTTGCTTCACCAAATTGGTACTGTTTTTGCGATGCCATCACCAACCGAACTACAAAGTATTGCGACACTAGAAGCAATGGCCAGTGGACAGCCAGTTGTTGCCGTCGATGCTGGTGCACTGAAAGAACTTTGCCAAGACGGGCGTAACGGATACTTATGTTACAAGGATGATATCGGACAAATTGCGGAATCACTCGCAAGCATTATTAGTGATCCAAAACTTCGAAAGAAAATGAGCAAGGAAAGTCTCGCAATTGCACACACGCACGACTTAAACACGACACTTGATCGCTTCGAAGAAATCTACAAAGACCTTATAAACGCCTGAATCGAGGCGGCCACTTGATCGGGTGTTTCGTAGTGCGTTAAATGACCAACGTGTTGAATAATCTCTAATTCAGCGTTTGGAAAGAGCTTTTGGAGCTCTTTTTGTTTTTGGACTGGGGTGATGTCATCCTGCGCACCAGCAATAAGGAGCGTTGGTGTCTTGATGTCTTTCGCAAAGTCACGAACGCTGTGATTAACAGAGGTAGAAAACCCTTCGGCAACTGATTTTGAAGTGTGAAACAAACTAAAATACTGACGGTGCTGATCGTGAATAAAGGCGCGAAGTTTCTTGTCTTTTGTCTTTGCCATCGTGACGCTCATGACCATGACGATCAGGTTTGATGCCAGCCATTTCTGCGCAAAACTATGGGGTAATTTTGTGCCGACCCAGTAATAAAAGACAGCCAGTTTGCTCATAACGGCTTTTGGTCCTTCAAGCGCTGGCGCACCGATTGGATTCACCAGAATCAGTTTTGAAATCGTTTTAGGATACTTCTTTGCGTAGGCTGCGCTGATAATACTACCGAATGAATGACCGAGAAGCACCGGTGGCGATACGAGGTTTTGGTTTTCGATAAAAGCCTTGAGCCACTGCACGTACGAGTCCAGGTCGTGCGTTTCAAGCTGGTCTCCTTCCCCAAATCCAGGCAAGTCAGGAACGATCGTGTCGTACTCTTTCAGGTGATCGGCGATGAGCGCAAGGCCGTGGTGGGTCCCACGGAAGCCGTGGATAAGGATAATCGTTTGTTTTTTCATCTGTGGTCATTATACTCCATTCAAAGATTGTCGAAAAAGCTTCATTTCTTGCCATGCTTGTGCTTGTCTTTGCCCACCGCATCGTTCACTATGGGTAGTTATATGACGTATCCCAAGGTAGATGGAGATCTCGTTCACGCCCCGCAATCGGACGGCTTTTCTGATAGTCCGCTGCTTGAGCAAGAGCCTGCTTACGAACGAGTCCATGGTCGTTTTGAGCGCGTTGAACTCTTTGCCATCGAATACGTAAAAATGAGTCAAGTACGTGGCGAAAAAAATACCGTCAGCGAAGAACTGAAGGACAGTATTGAGCGCACGGATTTACTGAACTCAATCGACGTCGCGCATTTGGATGAAGTGACATTGGCAGAATACATTTCGTTTGTGAATGAAGTCTGGGGGTCAGATACCAGTATTGAGGAGTTTGCTGATAAGCGACGACCAGACGGAACCTACTTCCTGGTGATTGCTGGACACTCACGCCACCAAGCTATTACCGAATTAGAGGAAGAAGGCCGAATTCCGATCTATCCTCTTGAGGCAAAAGTGCACAATGTCACGACACCCGAACAAATCATCCAGATTCAACTTGATGAGAATATTCACAGCCAACCACCGCGCGAGCGTCGTGCGGTGGCGATCGTCGAAACCTATGAATGGGGTGTGCGTCAAGGAAAATGGAAAACACAAAAAGAATTCCTTGCCCACAATCGCAATGTCGGGAAGTCAGTTCTTTCTGAGGCACTTTCCTTCTCTCATATTCCTCCGCACATTCGTAACTTTATTCTTGCAGGTAAAGCTGCCTACAATACAGGCATTGAACTTGGCAAGACGGGTGCTGACATTAAAGAGCACATTCTGTTTAGGATGAAGAAAAAAGAGAACAAGTTGACGGTGAAGCAGCGTGAAAAAGTGGCGCAACTACTAGACGAGAGGCTGACGATCGAGATGAACTTTATTCTTAACCATAAATTAAATAGTACTGCTGCCGAGAAGCGTCTTCGTGCCATGCGTGCTCGCTTGCAACGTGACATGATTGTTGACGAAGATGAAAAGCAGAAACGAGAGAACACGGCGCTTTTCGATCTTGATCTTAAAACCAGCGATGAGATTCTTGACGAAGAATTGGCCATGGCCCGCAAAGAGATTACCGAATATCTCCGGATTTACAGTAAAACTCCTTCAACATCTGCAGCTGAACTCATTCAGTTACACCGTGAAATCATTGATCCTGATCTGTATGAAGCGGTGACGCATGATTTTCAGGTTTCTGTCGATAAGGCAGCGCGCATGGTTGGCGTGGCAACGCTTGATGCGCACGGTCCCCTCTTTTAGCTTTTTGTTTTAAGGATTGCTTCGACAAGTAGACGAATGTGCGAATCAACACCTGAATAGGCTAACTCGCTTGAAAGCGTGACCGTATGTAATCGATGAACCGCGTTTATCGCAAAGGCTTGTTCGTCCGTACTCGCGTATTGCAAAGCATCGGCAAAATTTGCGTCGTACGGGTCTTGTCTGACCGGTGCAGAGTCATACCGAGGGTCAGCTATCAGTGCTCGAAGCCGGTCGATACTTGGGGCTTGCCGATCCGTGTCGTCAATAAGATCACGTATGATCACTTCCACGACTCGCGATAAGTTTGCGGGATGTGACCATACGGCTAGGCGATAGTGGGCAAAATCGACGTCGTTTAGATCATCGGTATCGACTTCGTGTCGATCAAGTTTTCCTTTTTCGGAGGCAAAAGAGTTGATGTCACTTACGTTGAAGTGGGGTGAAGGTTCATCAGGTGTGTCCATCTTAGCCATCTAGTACCTAGTATAGCGTAAAGAGATGAAATAAGGGTTACGCTACGACGGGTTGGATGCCGTGAGCTTTGATTGCGTCTTGAATCTTTGGACGATCAAATCCAAGAATCATGTCGCCCGCAACATCGGTGACAGGAACGCCACGGAAGTCACCGTTGATTTTCGCCATCAATTCTTCATTGGCGGCTGGATCGGCTTCAATGTCTTTTGCGGTATAAGGAATACCTAGTTTGTCGAGCCACTGCATTTCGGTGTGGCAAAAGGCGCACCAGCTAGTGCGATAAATGGTTATCTGTGGAGTTGCTGCATCAGTCATAAGTTATACCCTTCTTGTTTCACTATACATTGTACAGTAATTATTGACTCAAGTAAATAGTATTTGCCCCCTGAGTCACTGTGCTTATGCTACAATAATCACAAGAGTTTTTATAGGGTTATGCGAATAAATACAGGCATATTTGGGCACAATAAGGGACAACGGGCGTTTGCGCTGCCTACTGTTTTAATTGCGTCCGTCGTTTTATTGATCGTGCTTGCGGTCTCTGTGACGGCAACGGCCACTATCCGTGAGACGTTGAAGGCTCAATATTATACGCAACTCGCACAGGTTGCTGGTGAAGCAGGCGTTGCGATGGCAAAAGCCTGTTTGGCTAGTAGTGGAAATATCCCTCAGTGGACAGATGCCAAGCCACTTACCCCTGCAACGGATTGTTCGGGTAACGTCGTGTTATCACCTAACGTTAAGGCGCTGGTCATTGCCGGTGGTGGCGCCGGAGGTGGTGCTGCCGGTGGTGGGGGAGGTGGAGGCTATCAGTATAATGACAGTGTTCCGATTACGGCAACGCCCTACTCTATTACTGTTGGCGCCGGAGGAGCGGCGACGGGTAACGTCGCAGCTTTAGGTGGATCTGGCGGTAATTCAGTATTCAGTACTATCACTGCAATCGGTGGTGGTGGTGGTGGAACGCATGGCGCCAATCCAGGTGCTGCTGGTGGCTCTGGTGGAGGTGGTGGTATGTCATCTTCAGGAACAGCAGGTGCTGGTGGCGCAGGTGGTGCGGCGAGTCAGGGTAATGTTGGTGGCCAGGGTTCATCGGCTGCTAGCTGGGTTGGAAATAACGGTGGTGGCGGTGGCGCAGGTGGCGCAGGTGGTGCTGGTGGAAATACTCCAGGTACTGCAGCTGGTGGGGCTGGAACTACAAATAATATTACTGGATCTATGGTGTACTACGCAGCTGGCGGCGGCGGCGGCGAAATCAATGGGAGCTATGTTGGAACCGGTGGTGTCGGCGGCGGTGGCTCTGGACAAGTAGACAACGTTGGTACGGCAGGAGCTGCAAATACCGGCTCTGGCGGTGGCGGTGGATCGTACAACAGCACTTATTATAGTGGCGGCGCCGGTGGCTCTGGTGTCGTTATTATATCTTTCCGCGTTAACAGTGGTATTACCGCGACGGGTGGCTCGGTCACCTATTCTGGTGGGTTTGAAATTCATAAGTTTACCTCAAGTGGAACATTCAACGTCACCTCAACAGGTAGTACGAGCTGTCCTTCTGATCCAAGATGTTCGGTCACAGTTAACGATAATGTTAGAAGTTCATTCAGCGTCGGAAAGCCGACTGTTGACAGCCAAGGACGCGCAGTCACGATTCCTAATACTGGGTACGTTGAAGTGACGCGTCAATCAAACGGTGCGGTCTGGCGAACATACAAACAACCAGGGGTTCAAAATGCAGTTGTTCCTGACCTTTGTTCTGGAAACGCAACCAGCGCACGTGGTTGGTCGGCTGCGGTAAAGACGACGAATCAAGATTCTTTAGCGGCTTCATCGGCTGCCCAGACAATTAGTTTGGCCGATACGTCACTTAACGCCGGAGTTGTCTATTACAGGAAAGACTTTAACGCCCCCGTTGATGCGACCTATAACCTCGATGTTTATACCTCGACAGCACAGAACATTGCGGCGACCTATATTGATGGAAATCAAGTTTCAACCGCCGCTGGTGCCGACACCTCGACACAGGTTGTATTGTCGGCTGGCTGCCATACGATGGTGGTTGAGCTGACGAACGACACGTACCTTCCGCAGACATCCGACTTTACTGCAGCGCTTGTCAGGAGTGGTGCTACGGTTCCGACGGTCGTGTCCGATACGTCATGGCGTGTTGTTTCGGGAGATCCGACACACTACTCAACGTACAACTACGACGAAACACCAGGGGCATGGCAACAAGTGCTCGATATGGGTGTGTGGAACAACACGGCCCTTCCCTGGGGTGGCGCGCCAGCGAACTGGACGAGTGTTTCGGGAGATAGCTTGGCCGAATACATTACGACGCAGTACAGCAGTGGCGGTACAAATCGCCCTGGTGATGCGTATGCGTGGTTTAGAGATCCTCAGCCATTTACGATTGCAACTGCAACGACGATTCGCCTTTCAGAATATTGTGACGACCAATGTAATATCTATCTCGATGGAACCCTTGTCTTCAGCCCTGTATCGGGAAGTGGGTTAAACTCGAAATCAATCAGTCTTCAGCCGGGAACGCATACATTTGGTGTTCGTTTGTATAACGCGCCAACTGGAAATATTGGAGCGTTCATCTTTGCTGCCGTTGACCTGTCGACGGGCAAGGTAGTTGATCGTAGCAGTCCAAACTGGGACTCGACCACCAGCTGGTCTTCGGCGAATGTCGAGCCGTATTCGTATGACTCAACCTACACGCCTACACCAGCCGTGCAACCGTCTAAAAACGCGAAGATTCTCGTTGTTGGTGGCGGAGGTGGAGGCGGTTCAGACATGGGTGGCGGAGGTGGAGGCGGAGGCGTCATTTACAACGCAGCCTTCCCTCTTTCGACTGGAACATATAACGTGAGTGTTGGTGTCGGCGGTACTGGTGGTCCAGCGGGCATAAGTCAGGTACGTGGAAATAACGGCGGTAACTCAGCCTTTACTCCACCGACTGGATCGCCTTACGCGACCATCCGTGCTTTAGGCGGAGGAGGCGGTGGCTCAGAGTATTCAACTAACGCTTCGCCTCCAGGCGCTGGTGCATCAGCAGGTGGAAGTGCTGGATGTAATCAAAATTTATATGCAGGATTTGTTATTGGTCAAGGTAACGGAAGCGCTGGAACCCCTGGATGCTACTATCCTACTGGTGGCGGCGGTGCAGGTGGTGGCGGTGCGACAAACGTTGCTACTGGTGGTGTCGGTGTTTCGAATAATATTCTAGGAACCTCGTACTTCTTCGGTGGCGGTGGCGGTGGCGCAGGCTATACAACTATCGGTGGTAACGGTGGTGCAGGTGGCGGTGGCGGTGGCGGTATCGGCGTCACGACGGGTGGATCCGGCGTAAACCCTGGATCACCTGGTGGCGGTGGTGCTGTCGTGACTCAGGCAAATACCCCCGGTGGTGCTGGAGGTGCGAACACTGGTGGCGGTGGCGGTGGCGGTTCACACTATAATGCGAACAACTATGGTGGAGCTGGTGGCTCAGGTATCGTTGTGGTCTCCTTCCCTACGGGAACATTTAGTGTCCTTGCAGTCATTGGGGGAACTGACGTATCGGCGAGTACTCCTGGGTTTACGACCTTTCGCTTTAATACGGGCGGCTACATAACGATTAATGGGGTTAACTAGGACGGCCTGACCTGTACAACTCCCCCGACCTTTGTTACAATGTACCCTATATGGGTGAGTCGCCACGAACTAAATCTGCCGATACGACGACAAAGAATGGGACTGTGCATGCCGTTCTGATCTTGGGGCTAACTGGGCTTGACGCAACATGGCGGACAATTCTGCCTGGTGTCGCTGGAACAGTCTTAGGACTTATGGCTGACCATGCGCTCCATACAATACCACTACTAACAATTATTGGGTTGGTACTCGGAATCGCACTATCCGTGCTTCTGATTTACCAACTACTGAAAGGGGTTCAAAAATGATGTCACAATTTGCAGCTTTTGATCTCCAGGTCAGTATTGGCGCCGAGACACTCTTTACTGTCTTCGGGTTTAATGTCACCAATGCATTTTTGACGGGGCTTGTTGGAGTTATTATCACTGTAGCAATCTTGGTATACGTTGCACTGAGCGTGAAACGCGGTAAATACAATCGTTTCATTGGCTTGGTCCAATGGGTATTCGAAGGGCTCTTGAATCAAATCAACGATATTATTCCTGATAAGAAACTTGCCAAGAAAATGACGCCGTTAGCGATTACGATCTTCTTTGTCGTTATGTTTAACTATTGGCTTAGTGTTTTACCTGGTCTTGATTCAATTAAAGTAAATGGGATACCGATTCTTCGTAGTTCGGCGGCTGACCTCAACTTCACCCTCGCGCTCGCAATCATTACTTTCGTAACGGTCCAAATGTATGCGGTGAAATACCTCGGTGTCTTTGGTAACATCAGGCGTTACATTCGTAACCCCCTCAAGAACCCCGTCGGCGCTTTCGAAGGCGCACTTGAAATTATCGGCGAGTTTAGCCGTGGTGTTGCCCTTGCACTTCGATTGTTCGGAAATGCATTTGCAGGTGAAATTTTGTTGATTGTGATCTTGCTTCTTACCAGCTATATCGCAAGTATTGTGTTGCCGTTCTTCATGCTGTTCGAGCTATTCATCGGCTTTATTCAGGCATATGTGTTCTTTGTGTTGACGCTTATCTTTACCTCACTTGCCGTCACGCACGAGGAACCACATGATAAGCAGCCAGCATGAAGAATGCTATAATTAAAGTAATTCAAAGAAATTAGAATAAGGAGAAATATATGGATAAATTAGCATTTGTACTCGGGTATGCCCTACCAGCACTTGGTGCAGCAATCGGTATTGGTATTACGGCCAGCGGTGCGTTGAACGCATTTGGACGTAACCCAGAAAAGCTCGCAGAAATTCGTACGCTCATGATCCTTGGTATCGTGTTCGCCGACTCATTGGCCTTCATTGGTATCATCGTCGCAATTATCGCGAAGTTTATTAGTTAGGAATTGTCAGTGCAAGAATTAACACAATTAGCAGCGACTACAAACATCTTTACCAGTCTTGGTATTGATTGGCATAATCTGATTATTCAGATTGTTGCTTTTTTACTGTTGGTGTTTCTTCTCGGTAAGTACGTCTATCCATGGTTGATGAAGTCTGTCGACGAGCGCCAAGCTGGCATCGAAGCAGCGGCAAAAGCTACCGCTGAAGCGCAAAAGTCTGCCGAGATAAACAAAGAAGCCGTCGCTGAACTACTTGCCGAAGCCCGCAAGGAAGCCAGTGAAATCATCAGTACTGCAAAGCTTGAATCTGCTGAAATTGTCAGCACAACGGAAGACAAAGCGCGAAAATTAGCTGAACGAATTGCGCAAGATGCACACGACCAACTTGATAAAGATGTCGTGAACGCCCGAAAGGTTCTTTACAATGACACGCTCGAACTCGTTGGGCTTGCGACCGAAAAAATCATCAACAAGAAGCTTGATAAAAAAGCCGACGGTGAATTAATTGCGTCTGCCGTTTCTTCTTCTGAAAGCAGGGGCAACTAGATGACTCGCCTTTCACGCCGAAGTATTGCTGAGTATGTCGCGACAAGCTTGATTGAAGGAAAACCTTCGAAAAAAGCATTGCTGAGCGAGTTGGCTGCGTTTCTTATTGATACGCAGCGCACCGATGAACTCGACCTGATCGTCCGTGACATCGAGTACTACCTTGCCGAGAAGGGCTACGTCCGAACAAACATTGTTTCAGCTTTTGATTTAAGTGCTGAAACGAAAAAGGCGCTTGAGGCGTTCGTAAAGAAAGCGACCAAAGCAACCCAGGTGTCACTTTCAAGCATGGTTGAACCGGCCGTGCTTGGCGGCGTCAAAATCAGTGTTCCCGGCCGTGAGCTTGATCAGACAATTGTCCGCCAACTGACCGTATTAAAGACCAGATTCAAGAAAGTTTAAAGGAATTATATTATGAGCGAACAATCACCCACGAATTTAGACATAAACAGTCTATCAAATGATCTGCGCAACGCGATCGAAAACCTAGATACTAAAAAGCAACTCGATGAAGTTGGTGTCATTACTCGTATTGGTGATGGCGTGGCCTGGATTCATGGCCTTCGCAGTGCTGGCTACAGTGAAGTCTTGAACATTGAAACTCCTAACGGTATTGTTGAAGCTTTTGCATTGAACCTTCTTGAGGACGAAATCGGTGCCGTATTGCTTGGTGATGACGCAGCGGTTAAGGCTGGACAGACTGTTCGTCTTAAAGGTACCGTACTTGAAGTTCCTGTCGGTCCTGAACTGCTTGGTCGTGTCGTGAACCCGCTCGGTCACGCACTTGACGGTGGTCCCGCAATTAAGGCGAAGCAAACTGGCCTCGTCGAACGTGAAGCAATTGGCGTCATGGGTCGTAAGTCAGTCTTCGAGCCTTTGATGACGGGTATTATGGCCATCGATGCGATGTTCCCTATCGGTCGTGGTCAGCGTGAGCTCATTATTGGCGACCGCCAAACTGGTAAAACGGCAATCGCGATCGACACGATGATTAACCAAGCAAAACAAAATACTGGCGTCGTTAACGTCTACGTTGCGATTGGTCAGAAGTTCTCGAAAATTGCCCGATTAGTTGAACGTTTGAAGCAAGAAGGCGTGATGGATCAGACGATTATTGTTGCGACCAGCCCGTCCGACCCTGCGTCGCTGCTCTACCTCGCACCATATGCAGCAACTGCTATGGGTGAGTACTTCCGTGACAATTCTCAGCATGCATTGATGATCTACGATGACCTTACAAAACATGCGGTTGCCTATCGTCAAATGTCACTGCTCCTCCGTCGTCCACCAGGACGCGAAGCGTATCCAGGTGACGTCTTCTATCTTCACTCTCGTCTGCTTGAGCGATCTGCGAAGTTGTCTGACGAACTTGGTGGCGGATCTTTGACTGCCCTTCCAATTATTGAGACCCAAGCCGGTGACATCAGCGCCTACATTCCGACTAACGTGATTTCTATCACTGATGGTCAGATCTTCCTTGAAACGGACTTGTTCTACCAAGGTATTCGTCCAGCGATTTCTGCTGGTCTGTCTGTGTCTCGTGTTGGTGGTGCGGCTCAAACTGCCGCTGTGAAATCAGTTTCGAGTCACTTGAAGCTTGGCCTTTCTCAGTTCCGCGAACTTGCCAGCTTTGCGCAGTTCGGTTCTGATCTGGATGAAGCGACTAAGAAGCAAATTGATCGTGGACAACGGTTGACTGAACTATTGAAACAACACCAATACAAGCCAGCTGCGATTTGGGAACAAGTTGTCAGTATCGCTGCAGTAACCAACGGTTTCTTCGACACTGTCACTGCCGCTAAAATTAAGGATGCACAATCTGCACTTCTTACGAAGCTATGGGCAGAACACAAAAAAGACATGCAGACCCTCGATAAGGGCGACAAACCTGATGATGCGATGAACAAGATCATCGAAACTGCCGCTCGTTCAGCTGCGAAAGGCTTTGCAGGCTAATACATGGCTGGAACGCAACTATTAAAGTCACGCATTCGAAGTGTGAAAAGTACTCGCCAGATCACCAAGGCGATGCAGTTAGTTGCAGCGAGTAAAATGCGCCGTGCGCAGGAAGCAACCAAAGCGTCTGCGCCGTACACGGAAGCAGCTCGTGAACTACTCGCTGGACTTGCGACTCGCACATCGGTGAAAAGTCACCCTCTGTTTGCGCAACGTCCCGTCAAGAGTCGCTTGATGATTGTGATTGCATCCGACAAAGGACTTGCTGGTGCGTATAACAGCAACATTACGAAAATATACGTTGCCGAGCTAAAGGCCGACGATAAAGCGGGTATCAAAAATAAGACAATCACTGTCGGACGGAAAGCGTCTCAATTGGCTGCACGACTAAAAGACACTGAAGTGATCGGCGCTTATGAAGAACTTCCCGACCAGCCAGATGGAAATGAACTTCGGGCAATCCTTGATAGCGCTAAGTCTCGTTTTATGGCTGGTGAAGTCGATGCTGTCGACGTTATCTACACTGACTTCATTAGCAGTATCACGCAGGAAGCAAAAGTTATGCGCGTGCTTCCGGCTGGATTCGATGACACGCTTCAACCGACCCCCTCAAATGACGTGACGTACGAACCAGGAACGACCGAAGTACTTGACGGTGTGACCTATCGTCTTGTTGGAGCGCAATTGTTTCAGGCGTTACTGGATGCACGTGCCAGTGAACACAGCATGCGTATGATTGCGATGAAGAATGCGTCGGATAACGCGTCCGATTTGATAGATGATTTAACATTAGAAATGAACAAGGCCCGCCAAAGCGCGATTACCCAGGAACTTGCAGAAATTTCCGGCGGCGTCGAGGCATTAAGTGAATAAGGAGAAAATGATGGCTAAGAATACAGGAAAAATTATACAGATCGTTGGAGTCGTCGTTGACGTCCAATTCGCAGGTGAATTGCCGGCGATCAATGATGCATTGATCATTGATAGCAAAGACCGAAAGATGACCTTTGAGGTTGCGCAACACTTGAGCGAGAATACTGTTCGCGCAATTGCACTTTCAAGTACCGATGGGCTTCGTCGTGGTGATGACGTCATCGCAACTGGTGCGCCAATCAGCGTTCCTGTCGGCGACATGACTCAAGGACGTATGTTCAACGTGATCGGTGAAGTGATCGACGGTCAGCCAGCCCTCGTGAACCCGACACTTGCTTCTATTCACCGCCAAGCCCCTTCTCTTGACGAACAAGCCAACAAGTCTGAAGTCCTGGAAACAGGTATCAAGGTTGTTGACCTTATTGCTCCGCTTATTAAGGGTGGAAAAGCCGGTCTCTTCGCTGGTGCAGGTGTCGGTAAAACCGTCCTTATTACCGAGCTGATTAACAACATCGCCAAGTTCCACAGCGGTAACTCTGTCTTCGCCGGTGTTGGTGAACGTACTCGTGAAGGTAACGACCTTTACTACGAAATGAAAGAAGCCGGCGTGCTTGAGAAGACCAGCCTCGTCTTTGGTCAGATGAATGAACCACCAGGAGCTCGTCTTCGTGTTGCACTTTCTGGACTTGCGATGGCCGAAGCCTTCCGTGATGATGGAAAGGATGTCTTGCTCTTCATCGACAATATCTTCCGATTTACTCAAGCTGGTGCAGAAGTTTCTGCCCTCCTTGGCCGCCTTCCTTCAGCCGTAGGATACCAACCAAACCTTCAAGAGGAAATGGGTGAACTTCAAGAGCGTATCACCTCAACGAAAAAAGGTTCAATCACCTCCGTTCAAGCAGTCTTCGTACCCGCAGACGACCTTACTGACCCAGCACCTGCTGCAACCTTCGCTCACCTTGACGCGACGATCGTGATGAACCGCGCATTGACAGAAATCGGTATCTACCCTGCCGTTGACGTCCTGGCATCAAGCTCAACCAGTCTCGACCCAGAAATCGTTGGTGAAGAGCATTACCGCGTCGCCCGTGAAGTGCAACGTGTGCTTCAGCAGTACAAGGAACTTCAGGATATCATCGCCATCCTTGGTATGGAAGAACTTTCTGACGATCAAAAGCAAACGGTTGCTCGTGCACGTCGTGTGCAACGTTACCTTTCTCAGCCGTTCTTCGTCGCTGAAAAATATACCGGTAACAAAGGTCAGTACATCAAGATTGAAGACACGATTCGTGACTTTGCTGATATCCTTGCAGGTAAATACGACGAACAGCCAGAAGAATGGTTCTACATGGCCGCCGGCCCACTATCTGAAAAGGCAAAGAAAGCTTAGTCAATGCATTTGCAACTGATTACCCTAACTGGCATCGCGATCGATCAAGAGATCTACGAAATCAGCGCGCCAACTGCAGCTGGTCCTATTAGTGTGTTCCCAGGACATGAACCACTTGTTTCGGTGGCCATTCCTGGTGCACTTGCCGTTCGCTACAAAAAAGGTGATCCTGATGATGCCCGCGAGTTCTTTGCGATCAGCGGTGGTGTCATTGAAGTGAATCAGACTGCCGTTCGCGTTCTTGTTGATGAAGCAGATCATGGTGATGATATTATTGAGGCTGAATCTCAAGCGGCGCTCGACCGTGCACTCAAGCTAAAAACTGAAGCAAAGAACCAAGTTGATATTGATCACGCCAAAGAACTTATTGATCGCCATACGGTTCGATTACAAGTTGCCGGTCTTCGTCGTCACAAACGTAGCTAATCTTTAGATCGCAAGACGGATCATATTCTTCAAGGAGGGCAGTAATGCCTATGCTTGCTCACCTCTATTAAAAGGATTATCCTAGAGAGATATGGAACGAAGAAATCCCGTTGACGAGGAACTTGCTGAAACAGACAGGTACATGAAAACAGTTCCCTTCGTGAATGCGTATCTTAAACTAAAATATCCAAAGATTCATACGTCGGGTCGAGAAAATATTCCTGAAGGTCCTGCGATGTTTGTGGCAAATCACCTTCGTTTTGATGACTCACTCATTATTGCCGCAGCATATGCGCGCTACACGAAACGGCCATTGCGACTTGGTGCAAAAAGTGAATACTTCGAGGGTGGTGGTATTAACAATAAAGGCTTTTTAGGAAAACAAGTAAAGCATTTTGTTGATAGCACACAGCAAATTCCTGTTTATCGTTCAGATAATTTTCGAGGTGCAGCAATACTTGGAAAAGCAATTAAATACCGATTTAGTATTGGTGAATCGATCCTGCTTCATGCTGAAGGGACGCGTTCAAAGGATGGTCGTTTGAATAAATTTCAAGTTGGCGCCGCTGCGTTTGCTATTAAGTACGGCGTTCCGCTTGTTCCAACCAGCATCATCTATCCGCGGCATGGGTTACTGACAATTCCTGAGTTAAAATTTGGGACGCCACTAGACCCGCAGGACTACGGTATGGAGTTTAAACACTATCAGTTACTTCCTGACGGGATTGTTGACGCGGTGACCCCAAGAGTGATGAAGCAGACCGAACGTATTGCGATTGTCTCTGATATTGCTGAACAGGCAGTTGCCGACATGTCGCACCAAGAACGCTCGGGGATCCTGATCAATCCTTACGCAGATCAGTAGCCCTTATGTTTGCACGCACCTCTTAAAAGTCGTACTATCGTTGAGTGTCACATCCGTGACATCCTTAACAAGCAAAGACCCTTAGGGGGTTGGAAATGAAGTTCAAGAAGAGCCTTAACGGGTTCCTTCGTGGGCCGACGCTGGGCGCAGGTGCTCGCCTTCTCTTCCCAACGGAAGTTATAGGGCGTGAGCTGCTTCCGAATGAGCCGTACGTGCTCGTTGTCGGTCCGCACAAGACCTATAGGGAAACGGTCATTGTTCCTGCATTCCTGCAGGAACACGAGTTCCACATCATGGCGAAAGATTCACTTTTTCGCATTCCAGTCTTCGGCTGGATCTTTCGAAACGCTGGAGGAATTCCGGTGATTCGAGGGGGTGGTCGTGGTGGTGAAGCTATCGCGCCTGCGACGGCGGAACTTGAGAACGGGTATCCCGTTCTGATCTTTCCTGAAGCGACACGGTTCGATGACGTCGAGCTACACAGAGCCAAAGACGGTGCGGTGAAGATCGCGCTCCAGGCTAACGTGAAAATCGCGTTGGCGGGAATTCGAGGAATGCGCAAGAATGGGCTGCACTCGAAGCGATCGATTCACCTCGGGTTGTTCGATCCCCAGGCTGAGTTGAGCTCCATCTTGAAGACGTCGACTGTAGTGCTGTCAGATAAGGTCGCGATGCGCCTCGTGACGGAAGTCATGATGGAGCGCCTCGCGACACTCGCCGACACTACTTACAACAACAAAGACGAGCGGGGCAACAAGGCCTAGTGTCTGTGTTGCCCCGCTCGTCGGGTTGTCTCTAACGGGTCTTTGCTTATTTTCCTAGTAATTCACGCACCTCATCGGTGCTTTTTGTATGCATCATTTTATCACGAAGCTCAGATGCTCCTTCGAAGTTTCGTACGTAAATCTTAAAGAATCGTTTTAAAGGATCGAATTTTCGTGGTTCTAATTCTGCTGAGTACTTATCAAATAAATCAAGCTGCATATTCAGAAGGTCGATTAATTCTTCGCGTGTCCGTTCCTTCTTTTCTTTCGCAAAAGCAAATGGATCACTGAAGACGCCACGACCAATCATGACGCCATCAACGCCGTATTCTTTGACGAGTTCAAGACCGTGCTCGCGATCACGGATATCACCGTTGATGGTCAATAGCGTTTGTGGCGCAATCTGGTCACGTAGTTTTTTAATTTCATGAATCAGTTCGAAATGCGCAGGGACTTTGCTCATCTCTTTTCGAGTACGTAAATGAATCGTGAGGTTCACGACGTCTTGCTTCAAGATATGAGTGAGCCACGCGGTCCACTCCTCCGTCTTTAGATCACCCAGACGAGTTTTTACGCTGACAGGTAGACCAGATTTCTTTGCGGCAGCAATCAGCTCTGCAGCGCGCTCTGGATCGCGAATAAGGCCACTTCCCGCCCCTATCTTGACGACATCTTTAGCAGGACAGCCCATATTAATGTCTATACCCGCAAATCCTTGTTCAGCAAGGCCGTTTGCCATAAATTCAAAATATTCAGGATTCGTTCCCCAAATTTGAGCGACCATTGGCTGCTCGTCGTCAGTAAATGCAAGTCGACCACGAGTACTCGCACGGCCTTTTTCGCTAAAATAACTAGCCGCGTTCGCGAATTCGGTAAAGTAGACATCCGGTCCACCGGCCGCATCGACGACATGGCGAAAGACAACGTCAGTGACGGCTTCCATAGGAGCCAAGACGAAGAATGGTTTTGGGAGGTCTTGCCAGAAGTTTTTCATTACGGTGCTTATTATCTCATGCGTGTCTTTAAATCAAAAACGCTCAATCTACTCATAAACGAGTTATGGATAGGTTGAGCGGACAGAGATAGTGATTTCTTGCCCCATCCGCTCCTGATCTAAGTCAGTTCTTGCCGGTGTCAGCTCTTGGGCTTCTGCCCAGCGTTCGTCAGCGACGTGTTGAGTGCCGCTTTCGCACGAGCTTTTTGGATGGATGGACGCTTTGTGCGGTCCCGCCCCTACCGCACCGCTTCGGAAGCCGCCCCCACAGTATTCTGCAAGGTCGGTTGAGGGGTGTATTCGATCGATCAGGAAACAGATGGGTCAGGACATCTGACATCTGACTGAAAGGGAGGGGCGGGACCACGGTTCCGGAGGGCAACGCGCGCCAGCTGCCGGAACTATTTCACTATCTCTGTCAATGTGCAACTGACGGGACGTGAGATATGGACGCCAATCTGTATTATTTGGTGTCAATGTCTCACGTCCTCAATCGGTGCTAATACCTATTATAGCACTTTTCACCCCTTATAGTCAATAGCTCTAAGGGGTTATTAGATACGTTCGTCGAGGAGGTCTTGCTCGAAATCAAGGAGCCCGCGATAGGTTGGTTCGTAGCTCGACGTATCGGGCAGATCGAGTGCGATAATATGCTTCCAGACCTTACCTATAAGCTCCGCAAAACGCGCCAGCTCCTCCTTATCGAACGGCATATCAAGGGTGCTAATTTCATTCGAACGGTTTGGCTCAATAAATTCGAGCCTGCCTTCGATAACGGTGTAGTTGCTATAATCGCGGGATCGTTCAACGAGCAGTTTGTAGAATAATAATTGTTGGCGGTATTTGTGGAGTTTAATCTTGTCGTATTCGGCGGTTGTTTTCCAGTTGGCAACTGATTTCCCTGTCTTGTAATCGGTGACAATCATGGTCTTTTCCGCCTTATCAATGTCGGCAACGTCGATCATGCCTGTTAAGTGTGCATCGTCGAGGTAGACTTCCTGGCTGGAAAAGTTGAGCTCCGTCTTTTGCGTGTTGGTAAATGTATCGTATTTTTGCGACAGAAATACTTGGAGCTGCTCGCTTCCCTTTTGGTGATAGGTGGCATAATCGAGTGGATTCAAACGCTCGTTTGTCAGGTTTGTTTCGAAATCGTGAAGAATATCTTCGAGTGGCTTTTTCTCGCCTGTCGCAACGACATGGACATGAGCTTGTTGTAATGTGGCATGAATCGCAGTTCCGTACGATGCCGCTGGCGATTTAGTCGACGGGAAGTGCAAAAGATTACCGAGTAAGAACATCTGAGGCCCACCATGCGTGACATCGAGGAAATTGTTCAAGTGTGTTGCACTCAGCTTGTAATTCTCGAGGGAAGGCTTTAAAAGCTCTATAAGGTCGGCCGTTGGCGTGGTGAGTGGTTCGTACCAGGCAAGTTCAGCCGATGTCACACGTTCTGCTTCATTTGACGGCGCAATCGAGATGGGTTCGAGGTCGGCATCACTGAGGAAGCTAGCGATGAGTGTTTGTTTGTCTTTGTCGTCTGATGCACTGAAACTAATGCGTAGTTTTGTTTTGGCGCGGGTCATCGCAACGTAGAAAAGACGCAAACGCTCATCAGCAGAATCACCCGCATTGGCAAGCGGAAGGTTTTCAGGATAGCCAATGTTGCGACTCATGCCCCTCGCCTTTTCGCCCCAGATATTATCGACGCTGTTAAAGATGTAGACAGTTTCGAATTCAAGCCCCTTCGATTTATGAGCGGTCATAAGATTTACAGCGATTGATTGTGTATCAGCGAGGTGCGAGACAGATAGCGTCGTACCGATGCGACGATGTAACTCAACAAAGCTAAGATACGATTCAACAGTCAGGGTGTCTTTATTATGGTATTCGCGTAGTTTCGAACGAATGGTGCGGAGTGCAGCGAGGAAGTCTAAATATTCAGAAGGATTCTCGTCCAGTCGTTCTTGTCCGAAGAAGTATTCGTAGAACGGACTATTTTTTGCTGGAACAACCGTATCTTCAACTTTGCCAATCATACGATCGATCATTGGTTCAAGTGGTGTGTACTGAGATAGTGCTGCTAGTTCGATGAGCCAACTATGGATATCGAGGAAGCGCGGCGTTGTCGCCATGATATCGAGCCAATACTTTCGGGCGGTATAAGCGTCGGTGCTGAGTTGCCATAACTCAATGGGGCTAATCTTCCATGCAGGATGTGCCAGTAGTTCTGGCAGGAGTGAATTTGCAACGTCGTGTTGGCCTTTTCCAAGGGCAACGATAACTCGGCTGAGTTGTTCGATAACAATAATCGGCGGTTGATCGAGGACATTTTCTTGACGCTCGTAGTTAACTGCAATGCCTGCGCGATAGAAATACGGTAATAAGTTTTGAATTTCTTTATGCTGGCGAGTCAAGACGACGATATCATTTGGTGATACACCGCTTTTAATTTCTGTCGCAATACTATCGACGATCCAGTGTCGCTCGTGATCAATTGACTCTGCCTTGTACAGCTCAACTTCACCTGAGATTCCCTTGTTGCCCGTTAGCTGTTTGTTGATGTCTTCATAGATACTTTCAAGGCGATCGTTACCCTGAATAATGACGGAACGAGCTTGAGAAATTACGTCATCACCTGATCGGTAGTTATCAGTCAGGACGACACGTTGCACGGCTGGATATGATTCTTGGAATTCAAGGATATTACTAATATCAGCACCCTGGAAACTATAAATGGCTTGGTCATCGTCACCAACCACCATTAAGTTTGGCTTGCCTTCATTCACCGGGTTTGATGTCAAACTATGCAGAATACGTGTTTGCGCTAAGTTTGTATCTTGGAATTCGTCAACCATAATGTACAGATACTTTTCCTGTAAGTTAAATCGCAAGTCGTCGTGGACTTCCATGGCGTGCACGACTTGCAAGATCATGTCGTCGTAATCGAACAAACCCTCTTGCTCCATGTGGCTGAGATATTCGAAATAAATGTATGCCAGGGCGCGAAGCTTCACTAATTGCGCGCGGGATTTAAAAATGTAGTCGCCTTTTTCATTTTTCACAAACCACTTCTTTTTCCATGCAGTGACCGGTTTCGTCGGGTGATCATTTGCAGCTTGTTCGAGGGTAATTGACAGTGCATCCGTAATAACTCGAATGAGTGGCAAAACCTCGAATAACGTCGCTGCTTCGTCGGCGCGTTTTTGTAGTTCGGGCATGACAGTACCAAGTTTTTCGTGTGTCGTTTTACTGACGGTGCCGATAATGTGCGGAACAATCAAACGCTCGGCAAAATCGATTGCGGCTTCACTCTCGTCAAGAATCGCGAGGAGTTCGTCGCTCGTTAGACCACTTCGTTTTAATTCTGAGATAACTCGGGCTGCATCGGCTTGGTGAGTATATTCGCCGTTCATCGTGCTGGCGAGTGGGTTCTTGTACTCAAGACTATCGAAAATCGCGCGCAGAATTTCGTAGCGATTGACATCATCAGCTGGCTGGAATAACGCACCACGATAAAAGAATTCGCGGTTTTGATTAATCGTTTCTGTGCCAAATCCGTGGAAAGTATGAATCGCAACTTTGTAGGCATCTTTTCCGACAATTCCAATCAGACGTTCACGCATTGCTGCCGCACCACTTTCCGTGAAGGTCAAACACAGAATATTTTCGGGTAACGTGTCCGTTTTTTTTAGAATATTTGCGACACGCACACTCAAAAGCTCGGTCTTCCCCGTTCCAGGTCCGGCAATTACCATGACTGGTCCTTCGATAAGATCTACCGCTTGTTTTTGTGCAGCGTTGAGCTGCTGGTATCGCTTCTCAAAATCCATTACGGTTCATTATAACACCGAAGAGTGGTACAATGGCACCCATGAACGAACAGGTGTACCATGACTTTGCCCTTGAGAAAAGCATCAAGGCTCAATTCGGCGTCGTTACCGAGATCGACTCCGTTATTGCTCGCAGTTTCCCCGTCAGTCGCACCGCCGAAGCAACGCTTTTCTTGACCAAGAAAAAGCAATTATTCCTCTATATCGATGCCCAATCAAAACTACTCTTATCTGACGTGCAAAAGATCGTTTCTCGTGTGGGACTGAAGGCTGAATTGTATTTACCACCAAAGAATCGCCCCCACTACTTTGATGAAATTGGGACTAAGAAATTTCGAGAGATCTTTCCAGGTCGTGGCCACATTAATCAGCAAGATATCGCATTTTACCGCACGCTGACACCGTATAGCCCAGCACTGATTCTGATTAGCGAAGTCAAAGCCGGCATCATCTATCAATATGATAGCGACAGTTCGGGCCAATGGCGTCAGAACGCTAAGTTTACGTATCGTCGTATTAAAACGAGTTAAGACTTACTTGATATTGTCAGTGAGGAATGTTCCCCACTTTGCGTCCGAGATATTCTTTTTGAATTCGTCGGAGAGATTGTAGCTATCCGCGTTATCGACTGATGGCGTTGCGCGCTTACCGATATATCCGTAACTTGTGTCGAGTGTTGCGAAGTAATAGTTTGTGGTATTACTTGAACCGTTTGCTTGCACGGATAAGGTAAGGAGCTTTTTTGTGCCGTTCATCACGGTCGATTGTGTGACTACTTTTGCTGTTCCTGCAACCGCTGGATCAGCTTTGTTGAGCTGTGCCGTCACGTTGGCGTATGAAGCTTGTAATGAGGCGCTCGATGCACAAAGAATACTTTGCTCAAACCCAGTCAGCTCTGCCGCGTTAGCATAGTCGACAAGTTGACACACCGTGCCACCGTTGACATACGTAGTGATCTTGTAGGCGCTGAGGGCCGACGTATCTTGCTTCGTTTCCACATACGAGGCAGTAGCGAGTGCTTTTTGAATAACAGCCGTCATAGCAGTTTTGTTCGACGTACCGTCAGAGGCGAGTGAGAATTTCAATCCATCTTCGGGGGCGATATTTGTGATGTACGAATACCCACTATGAGGGAAGATGACGGAGCTTGTATCTGATATGACGTCAGTGCTACCGCTACTGGCGCGGAAAAGCGTATACCCTTTTGCATCATTAACCGTTGAATCAGCTGCGATCTTATCAATGATATCGCTTGGCTTTGGACCTGCGACCGTTGTCGCACCAGGTGCTGTTGCTGTATCGCTCGTCTTGCCTTTAAAGAGGACGAGTCCGCCAACAGCAAGCCCTGCAGATATAATCACGACTAAAGCAGCAAGAAGAATAGCGCGTCCTTTGGAGGACTTCTTCTTTGTAACTGGGAGCTCGTACTGAGCTTTGAGATCATCTAAATTATCATTATCCATAGTATATTTCCCCATTTGGTTATGGTGGGCAGCTTCCTGTCATTGGAAGACAACCGGGTCCAAATCCACCCTGCGAGCTATCGCTAATAGTGCCCCATCCGTATGTGCCACCGGCGCTACAGTTGATCGTAAAGTATCCACGACCACTTCCCCAGGCGACACCTGTGTTGCTGTACCCACCGCTTCCACTTGTTGATGCACCACCAGATCCAGACCCAGACTTATTGACACTTCCTGTAATATGCCACGAGTACGTATACGATGTTGTTCCCGAAGGACATGTCCAGTCCCAGGTCATCGTACGGTATGAGGTATTTCCGATGCTTGAGGTTGGCGCTGATAATGTACGGCTGACACTGTTGCTTGCAGCGACGTATGGTGACTGGTAGGTTGATGTTTGGCAACGTGTATTGTTTGTTACCTTGAGCGTGTAATTCCATTGTGGGAAGACGGCGTCAACGGTTTGGTAGCTTGCACCACTTCCTTCTGTCCAAGCAACACCATTCTTGAACCATTGGTAGTACGGCACGGTACCCGCGGTACAGACAGCGTTTGAGGTGACGCGTTCAATATTATACTGAGGGTCGGTCTTTGTGATGGTGAACGCCGCGGGAACAACAGCAGGGCTCATTTGTACTGGTGTTGACCAGTCACTGACTTGTGTACCTGAGCTAGCAGTTGCTTGAACGCGGTACCAGTGAATCTGTCCTGGTGCTTCGTCTGTGTATGTTTTTGTCTGTGTTGTGACACCTGTTGGTAGTTGACTTGATGAGGTGGTCGTTGCGTCTGCAGGGAATCCGCTTGTGGTGCTTCGCTGAACATTGTAGTTCGTTGCAAAGGTAATCTGTGCCCATGAAATAGTGATCTGTGTGCCACTATCGACGTTTGCGGTGACGATGGGTGTCGCAAGCGACCTGGTCGTTGCCGTCGCTAGATTAGACCACGCGCCTTTGCCACCCGTACCAGATACTGGACGAACAAGGAAGTAATACGTTGTCGAAGCACTAAGGCCTGTGATGCTCGCGGTATTCGTTGAGCTACTGGTTGAGGAGAAAATCGTCACGAATCCGTTTGTATTGTAAGTCGGGCTCAGTGAAACCTGAATATCGTAAGTAGCTGTATTGATAACAGGACTCCAGTTCAATCCGATCGAGGTAAAGCTGGTAGAGTTTGCTGTCAGGTTAGTGATATTTCCTGATGTCGCAATGTTTGTCGAACGTCGGCTGGTAATCGTTTTAATTTGGCCATCGGTCTCGTCCTTGTATTTCAATGTAAAGCTCAAACAAGAGCCGGAAGCGGCACATTCAGGGCTACCATCACCTTGATATTCGAAGAAGTCGACGCCATTTGTCGTCAACGTGCTTCCTGAACTCGTACATTTAATAGAGTTCGCATTTGTGATATCAGCACTTGGCGCCTGAGGTGCGACGAGTGTATTTGTGTCGACGCCTTTTAGGGTGGTCGTTGAAATGACACTTCCTGATGCAGTAAGGGCTGCACAACTTGGGTACTCTCCGTTCAGGTCATAGTACTTTTCGAGTGCTTCAGCAATAACACTGGCACTTGAAGAACGACGAGCGTCGCGTGTATCACCTTGATAGCGACCAAATCCAACAACCGTAATAGTGGCGAGAATTCCGATAACCGCAATAACAACGATAAGCTCAATAAGCGTGAATCCGCGAATTCTTTCCCTAACCCTATCCATATGACGTTATTGTATCAAGCATAAGCGGAGAAGTAAACGTATAAATGAGTATATTATATCGGGTCCCTCTAGGCTGGCTTAACAGATAAAAAATACGTACAAATCAGTCTGAATATGGTAAAATAACTAAGTTCTTTCCACGAATCATGCATTGGGGATTCGCCAAGTGGTAAGGCATCGGCTTTTGGTGCCGACATTCGGGGGTTCGAATCCCTCATCCCCAGCCAAAGTGATCCCAATAGAATAAGCCCCCGCCTCGTACAAAAAACGTACGTATGCGGGGGCTTTTGTATTCTGAGCGTGGTGTAGGTGTAGTTGCAGGGTCGCTCGTTAGAGCTTGTCGAGAAACTTCACGTCGACCTCACAGGTCACCTCGGGCCAGAGGATGCCGGCGCTTGGGAAGTGGACTTCCACCTTGTTGCCCGACTTCACGCCGAGAACCGTTCCTTTCGCACCGTCCTTGACGTTTGGCTTCAGGAAGTTCGAGATCTCGCTGATCGTCTTGACCTTGTCGCCTCGTTTGAGGGATGCCATGATTCTCCTTAAGGAGTAGGCTCCAGTCCGTGGAGTGCGGAGTACACCTTACGGCAGACTGATCTATGTCAAAAAAATGGCACAGGTCAGTCTGTCGTAATACGCTCAAAAAATACGTGCCATCTACTCAACCTCATACGGGAGTAATGTCAGCGTATATACTATACTACTTTATTTGCTATAAGTCAATATAGCCTTATTCCCCGACTCACAGTAACTGAAGACATTGCTTTATTTGAATATTTATGATATAATGTATACTGAGTATTTCTAGGAATGTACGGTATCTCAGAAGGAGAATAAGCATGACGAATACAGATGGAAACACGGATCAGATCGAGGAACTACTGACAAAGCCGCTCGATGACCTTTACGAAGGTCTCGGCGACACTCTGGCAGACGCGGCGACGGAATGTCTGAACCAGGCCCTCGGCCTGCACGGAGGATTCCCTGTCGTCCTGGACGGCGTCTCACACAACATGACCGAGTACATCGGTTTGGAGATGCTCCCCCAGGTACTCACCGACGCCAGACGCCTCGCCAAGAAGCGCGACATCGTCGTCGGCGAGGACGTCGACACCTACAGCGTCGTGACCGACGACGATGCGATCCGTTTCATCCTTGGCTCCGTCGAGGACTAGTCCTCATCAGCCGCCTATCCATAGAAGGATCGAGTAGTCGCTCTCCTTTTCTGGAGGGCGGCTATTCGATTTTTAAGAACTAAGACTCTTTCAAAAGCTGCCGAATGAACTTTCGTAGCTTTTTGTTGCGGGCAATGAATTTAAGCTCCCTCACTTGTTTTTCTTCAAGTCGTGTCCGTAATTCGGCATTTTCACGTTTCAACGCATCGAGCTCTGTCTCTGACGTTTCGGGCTTTGTTTCAGCAACTTTTGGCTGGAGCGCTCGTTCACCAAGGTGATGGATGATAGTCGCTGGCAGTTCGTCTGTCTCGAGCCACTGTAGTAATAATTCTTTAACACTTTCTGGATGAGTAGCCACCATAGCCCGCATTGATAACGGCAGGCGGTTATCTGAAGTTGCCTCTAGATCATGATCAAAAGCAGCTCGGCTAGTAGTAAGCCAACGTTGCGCAAGTTGTTTAAGCGTTTCTTCGGCAGGTCGTTGGACATAGTCTGCAATCTTGGCGACGACGTCCCCTGCTGAAGTATGATTGAACCGTACCGCACCAAGTTGGCGGACAGTTTCTTTTGGATACTTCATAATATCTTCCCACGACAATTCTGTATCGAGCAGGTTTCCCACTTTTTCGACGACGTCCCCGCGTAGTACGTAGCAAGCGTTTGCTTCGTATGGGCTCTCTGCAATAACATAGGTCTGGCCGTCAGGCTGAATGATTTCTAAAAAAGTATATTCTGCGAAGGTTGACGAGCCTTCTTTGCCCTCTTCATTGTCATCAGAAGAGTCGGCACGTTCTATCGAGCTTGCAAGATCGCGAATAGAAATATCGTGTAGGGGGTTAACTTCTTTGTAAGTTATCGTCGAGTCATGGCCAAAAATAGTTTTTAGTTCGTCTTCTACAATTGGTAATTGGGTCAAGCGGCGTTTAATTTCTTCCGAAGTGAGGTTAACGAACGGTTCTTCATCTTTGAAAATCTCTGCAAAATCTGCATCAGAGTCATCCAGTGGTTCGACGTAGGCATCGCTTGCATCCTGAAGCGCCGTCCAGAGGGTCGTATCTGTTTTTAAGTAATTTTTCCCAACAATCGGAAGGACTGTGTCGATGTTGGGAATGGGAGCAGTATCTGGAAGTTTGCCAACGTTCATTAATTCAAACAACGTAGATAGACCAGCTGCATGAATTTGTCTTAGAGCGTGATCACCGCGTTTATGTACTTCAGCAATTGCTTCGTTCTCGTTTTCGTAGTCATCGATTGATTGACCATCCGGCATTCTATTGGTTGCTTCATGTCGCAAAATGGCGCGGGCCTTTTTTGCTAGTTTTTCACCAGCTTTTGTGTGCCGGCTCTTGGCTGCATAGGCAGTCGCAAGAAGGAGCTTTTGCTCATCATACCAGTTAAGGTTGTAAGAACGGAGACGTTCAAGGCTGATGCCATAACGGTCGACGGCTTTCGAAAGGCTGTCGACGGGTTCTTGGTATGGCAGGGATTTGTTGATCGCTATAAGGACTCGTCTTCGGACAAGTTCGGGCGCATTTTCGGGCAAGTCTTCGATTGAAGGATGAAGCGCAGCTTGGGTGCTCATTCGATCGAGAAAAGATTGGCGTTCTGCGACAATAGTGGGATCTTCTTGATCGAGATCAGCCGTAAGTTCAAGCCAGTTGCTAAATTCATCCCATAGCTTCAGGGCCTCATTACCTTCTTCTGGGGTGAAATGGTCTCCATGGTCACGTAGCTCTGGTGTCATTATATTTTTATATCACAATTACGACATAAAAGCAATTTGTAGAACACGCCACTATCCCCCGGCAAGGTTGCTATGCTTAAAGACCTCTGTTTTTTTGTATTTACATAAGTCTGTCAATCTGTTAAACCATTGACATATAGTCGTAAATAGTCTAAAATAAAAAAACTGCAGGTGGAGTTGCAGCGTAGCTTCACAATGCAACACCATGTAGCTAACTGCGTCGCAGTTAGTGAACAACACAACAAACAGAGAGGAACACCTTGGACGCAATCCTTGGTTTCTTGGGGGGCCTTTCCTGGCTCCTCGCAATTCCGGTCCTGATCATCGTCGCGTTGATCGTCTTCATCTACGTGCGCTCGCGCTACAAGATTGCGGACGCCAACCAGGCGCTGGTGATCACGGGTGGCAAGAAGGGACCGCGAATCCTCGTGGGAGGTGGCGCATTCGTGCCACCGTTCCGCAAGGCGACCGTCTTTGACCTCGGCATGATCACCGTGACGTCAAGCGATGACGAGACGCAGTCCAAGTCCATGGTCCCAGTGATCGTGGAGTGGACGGCTCAACTTCGCGCTGACACGTCACTGGACGACACGGGTCAGCTCAACGAGTCGATCCGGAACGCTATCCTTGGCTTCACCAACTACAAGCCGGAGGAGATCAGCAAGGCCCTCCAGCAGACGCTGGAAGGTGAAGTTCGTGCCGTCGTTGCGACGCTTACGCCTCAGGCCCTGGTTCAGGGCAAGGCCGAGCTCGCGACAGAGGTTAATACCGGGGTTGCTCCGAACATGAAGCAGCTCGGTTACCTCTTGGTGTCGCTTAACATCGGAAAGATCTCCGACAACAGCGACTACTTCAAGAACCTGGCAGCCGAAGACCGTGAAGCTGCGCGACGTCAAGCCGCCAACCTCACGGCCGAAGCCGATCAGGCGATCGCCGTTCGCAGTGCCGAGGCCGACCAGGCCTCCAAGGCTGCCGAACAGCAGCGTGACCTGGCGCTCGCCGAACAGCAGCGCGATCTCTCGCTGCGAAGGGCTGCGATCAAGGCCGAGACGTCCGTTGCGGACGCCGACGCCGAGATCGCAGGACAGCTCCAGCTGGAGCTGCGCAACCAGGACCTCGCCACCCGTCAGGGACAGGTCGAGGTCATTCGGGAGCAGCAGAACCAGACGGCCGCAGCGGCTCGTCGCGAGGTCAAGGTGACCGAAGCGGAGACCGCCAAGCAGACGCAGGTCATCGAGGCAGAGGCCGCCGCCCAACAGTCGGTGGTCGAAGCAGGTGCCGCGGCTGATGTCGCCAAGAAGAACGCCGAGGGCGTGGCCCAATCCAGGGTTATCACTGCTCAGGGTGAGGCAGACGCCATCAGCAAGACGGCTGAAGCGGAGTCGAACCGGATTCGTCAGACGGGTCTGGCTCAGGCCGAGATCGCGCGGGCACAGGGTGAGGCAGAAGCTGCCGCAATCCTTGCACGTGGTACATCTGAGGCCGAGGCTCAGCGCCTCATGGCTGACGCGCTCGCTGCAAACGAAGGTGCGAACCTTCACGTCACGTTGGCGGAGATCGAGTCGAAGACTCGCATCACCATCGCGACGCAGACGGCGACGGTTATGGCCGAGGTCGGCAAGAACGCCAAGTTTGTTGATCTGGGCGGCGGAACGAATACAGGAGACAACCTTTTTTCGAAGGTCCTGGGAGACTTCCCCGCACTGCTCGGCAAGCTCGACGTTCAGAGCGATGCCTTGAACGGTGCCTCCTTCGGTGGCGCTCTCGGGGCGGCTCTGGCTGCTATAAGGAACGGTGAGCCGGTGGTACCTGGTTCGACTTCAGTCGAGCAACCACCTGCTCCTGCAAGCGATGCCTCGCAAGCCAGCGAGGAGCCGACGCCTGCACCTGTGGACGACCGCCCGTCGACCGCAGAATCAGTCAAAGCGCCGGCACCCATCGTGGAGCCGACGCCTGTCAGCAAGCCTGCTACGATCACTAGCCCGGTGATCGGACAGACCCTTGATGACGAGACTCTCGCTGCCATCGTTGCGAGGGCGCAGGCGGAAGGAGTCTCCATTACAGAGCTGGCGGAAAGCTACGGCATTCCGGCGGCTACCGTCGAGGCCGTCCTCTCAGAGAAGTACACCCCCGGTGAACTTCTCGAGAAGGGCATCAAACTCGGCAAAGAGCGCAGCGCTCGCAAGAAGAGCTAGCGTAGCATGGTGTTGTCTGGGGTGCGTCGACCAAAATCGACGCACCCCTGGCTCACTCATATTTAAGCGTGGCTTTGTGCCCTTGAATACACCACTGCCCCATTAGAGCAACTGCTCCGATGGGGCTTTTTGAATTGAGATTACTTCTCATTGACGCGTGCAAGCATAGGCATGTAACTCTCCTACGAACTCTCTCTGTACAAAGACCCTTCAGAAATTCTTCCTAGTACTTCATGTGCTCTCGTGATAACAATATAGGCGTGTGCATCTATTTCTCGTGCCGCATTCTTCACTTTCTCTTCTTCGAAACGAGTAATCACGGCTAGCATGATACCGTGTGGTTCGCGGTCTTGTGGGTTACTTTCTTTTACATAGGTCACGGGTTCTTTGATTAGTTCGTTAATCACTTTCCCGATTTCGCGAACATGCATGCTGACGATCCACAGGCTTCGTGACTCATTTAATCCTTCCACGGTAATGTCAATTGCTTTATGGGCAACAAAATAAGCGACAAGTGAGTAGAGTGCCGAATCCCATCCGAATACCAGTCCACCACACATAATAATAAAGCCGTTAATCACGAGAATTGCTTCACCAATCGAAAAGACGGTCACGCGATCGATAAGAAGTGCGATTGTATCGGTTCCATCGATGATTCCCCCATAGCGAACGACAATCCCAACACCAACGCCAACGACGATACCGCCAAAGATAGCGCCAAGAATTGGAATATCCGTTAATCCGTGTGGTGTATGAAATGACGTCAGAATTGCCAGCGTGATGATACCAATTGATGACAACAACGCAAATGTCCTGCCGAATTTCTTATACCCCAGCCAGACAAACGGAATATTGATAATGAGTAAAAAGAGACCGATCGGCAGGCCTGTCAGACGTGCGATGATGATAGATATACCAGTTACCCCACCATCAATCAGGTGGTTTGGCAAAAGAAAAAACTGCAGTCCGGCTGCAGTAATGACCCCTCCAAGGAGTACAAGGCAAATTTGTTTGGCGTGAGTTCGGGTAATGGTTCCTCCTTACGTCTTATGCTTTTATTGTACCATGATCTGTCGATCCCAGGATACTCTTTACTCTATTGATGTTGTATAATAGCTTTGAAAATAAATCCGCCTTGCGGTCTGGCTGGCTAGCCCACAGCACGAACAGATTTGCGGTTTTCTATCGAACCAGGGCTGGTCGATAATTAACAAGGAGATCACTATGATCGATCGCGAAGAAAAGCGACGAGCAAAAGAGAAACTGGCCCGAGAGCAGTACGATCAGTGGCGCGATTTATCGCAAGCACACTGGAGTCACTGGCGGGCTTGGGGATCTTGGTTCAGCTGGGGTTCACCCGTTGGATTGGGGCTGTTCTTTGTCCTACTCGCCATCGCAACCGCCATCTTTGTATGGGTTATTAAACTCTAACAATTGAGATGCACTAAAAACACCGCTTTTATGAGCGGTGTTTTTATATCCTTATGCTTGCGTGTCTCCGTGTCGGTGGGCTTAAATAGACGTTATGACTAACGGGGAAATGACATACACTCAGAGCTTCTTTATCGAAGAAGATCTTGAAGTGATTCACGTCGAACCGCTTTCGCCTGAACTGCAAGTTCCCGCTGACTATATTCCTGAAGTACTTCCAAATACAGGCGAAGTCATTCAGGTTACTGTCGACAAAGAACACGCCTACCCTATCCTCGATGAGCTCTTACGGGCGTATGCCAACAACGAAGCGCCTTATAATCTTGATCGAGTTCGTTTGCCACACGATCCTCGCCACATGCCTGAGACGCTTGAGTATGGATCACGCGATCACGCGATGTTCTTATTCAACGTTTGCTATTACATGCGTGGTGGCATTAAGTCGAATGATGCAGTGAAGCGAATGTCCGCAGTATATGATGACCACCCTGCGCTATTTGATCCAGAGTATGTTCGAGGACTTTCGATGAGCGAAGATATGGAAGGTATCCTCAATCAAGAGATTCAAGGAGTGTTGAAAGCTCATGGACTGGGCTTTCAAGCGACCGTTGCCGGGCAGTGGATCGAAAATTCTTGGCGCATGAAAGAGTATGAAGATGATCCACGTAACATCTTTAATGGTGTGACGACGTACGAACAAAGCCAAGAGTTGATCCAGAACAAAAAGAACAAAGGCTTCATTGGCTTTCAAGAAAAAATGACCAGCATGATCATTTACTATCTTATGGACGAAGATTTAATCGAACCATTCAACTTCCCTATTCCCGTTGATCTGCACGTCATGCGTGTCAGCATCGCCAACGAGATGGTTGGTTTTTCTGACAGCGAGGGCAACCCATTGCCTTACGGCACAAACTTATTCACCAAAGAAACGCTGGCGGCACTCCGCGGATTGTACCTGGATTATGCCGAGGAACGAAACGTGAATCCACTTCGCCTTTGTGATGCCGTATGGATGCTCTCGGAGTCTTCTTGTGGACGTCACCCAGGTAATACGACTATCGAACCACTTGGTCGAAAGATTCGTAACGGACGCAAGACGTACTTAATTCCAAAACTTGTCGACGTCGAGAATCCAGGGCAACAAAAAGCCTACGCCGAGTCGTGTGCCATCTGCCCCGTTCAAGACACGTGTGAATTCAATATCCCAGGAACACAGTATTATGTTGGTGGAAATATTATTATCCGTGGTCGACGAGTTCGTTTCCCTATTTCAGATGTTGTCGCACCGATCGAGCCGCTGTTTTAGCCTCTGTCGGGATATTACATCATAATACTATGCATCTGTCAGTTCACTATGCTAGAATTGAGCCAATGGAACGAGAAATCATTGAAGCGAGCGTCGCCGGTCTTCCAAAAAGCAAACTTGGTGAGATTCAACGTGACCACGAAATTTGGGAAGAATATGACGGCGGTGCAAAAATAATGGTAACGCGACACGTCTTACCAACTCCTCAGAAGGATGAGATCATCTCTTTAAGTGTTAGCGGCGAACCGACTGAACGACACCGTGTCATTAAGGAGTTTATCGCAATATACGGACGGCCTGTCGAAGTATCTTCGTACTCGCAAAATCCCGAGGAACTCGAAATTATTATTTGGCTGATACCAAAAGTATAATTGTGGTCTTTTCGTATTAGTATAAGCGAGACAGTTTGCTATGCTTATACCATGGCAAAACCAGTCGTCGCACGTATGAGTCTTCCGTTATGGGTCTATATCGTTGGCTGGTTGTTTTTCGCGTACTTATTTACACAGATCCTCAGCTTTGGGCCGTTTAATGCAAATAATATCCTGCTGAGTGGGATGCAATTTATTGATTTCGGCGTGCATGAAGCATCACACCTTGTGTTCTTCTTTTTGCCGTCTGTATTGGTCGCCTCGGCGGGTTCGATTGGTGAAATTATCTTTGCTGGCCTCATTCTGACGGCAACAATAAAAGGAAAATCGTACTTTGCGACCGTCTTTGCAAGTTTATGGGTGATGCTGGCGTTTCGAAGCGCAGGAGTATATATGGCCGATGCGCGTACGCAAGCGATTCCGTTGATTGGCCCAGGTGAAACTGTGAAGCATGACTGGAATTACGTGTTTGGGCAATTGGGGTTGTTGCATCAGGACACTATTATTGGTGGTACGTTTATTACTATCGGTGTGGCTATTGGTGTAGTTGGACTAGCCTTCGGACTCTTTTTGATTGTGAGGAAGATTGCTAAGCAAGCCTAGTCTTCAGCAGCTTTGGCCTGTAACTCGCCAATTTGCTTTCGTGCAGCGGCAATTAATTCTTCATTTGTATTGGCGTGGCCTGAAAGTCCCCAACCGCCTTCGACGGCTTCGGTGAGCAGTACCCAAGTACGAGTTTTTAGTGTCTCGTCGCCTGCAGCTTTTGCGATAATGTCGGTGAATTGTTCGACAACGGCAAGTTGCTTGTCACGGCCCAATGCGCCTGCATTTGTTAAGACCTGCACGCGGACGTAGTTTGATTCGCCCTCGACGTTGGAGATGTCGCCTTCGGGTAGTTCATGAACGAATCCTGCAGTATTTTGCCGGAACATCGGGATGTTCGGCACGCCCTCGATTGTTTTTAGTGTATCGGCCAACTCCTTTGCGAGTTCGTGCTTGTCTGCGAAAGTTCCTATGGTCGCGTAAACGTCGATCATTGGCATAATTGTTACCCTCCTCTATCCGTAGTAGACTATTAGTATGACATTCATCATAATAATGTATGACGAACATCATAGTCAAGGACAAAGCCATGACCAGTAAGGCAAAAGACTTGATGATTGATGGCGCTATTCGATTACTTGCGACCCGTGGGTTGCAGGCAACTTCGTTTACTGAAGTATTAGAATTAACGGGGGCGCCACGTGGTTCGATCTATTACCATTTCCCTCTTGGTAAGGATCAGATGATTGCTGAAGCCGTGACGAAGGCTGGGCAAAATACATTGGATGCGTTACGCAAAAAAGCCGGCAGTTCCGCGCTGGAAATAACCGAGTACTTTTTAGATTTGTGGCGACAACTTCTGACATATTCTGAGTTTCGTGCTGGGTGTTCTGTGTTGGCCGTGACGGTAGCGACTGATTCGCCTGAATTATTAGAAGCCACTTCGAATGTCTTTCAGAAATGGCAAGATACGCTCGCTGATTTATTAGAGCAAGGCGGACTAAACGAACAGGATGCAAAAACGTTTGCGCTACAACTTGTCGTGACGACTGAAGGAGCCGTTGTTGTCGCACGAGCGCAAAAATCCATTAAGCCATTTGAGACAATCGCCACGCAACTTCTGGATCAATTGAAGTCTAAAGCTTAAACGCGTCGATTTCTGCTTTTCGCGCAACTGCATACGATGCCATGTATGCGAATGCATCCAAGGCCGCATGACCAATTGGTGTTGTATCACCTGGTTCGCTGACAAGAGTCGCCGTTTCTGCACGCCCGCCGTGTGTACGAACAACTTGTGCGCCAGCAAGTAGGTCTCTTTCAAACGAAGCAGTGCTGTCCTTCCCACGACTAAATATCATTGGTGTATCGCGTAGGTCATGATTTGCATCGAGTGCATTTCCGAGTGCGGTATGAAGCCCTTTTCGTAGCCCTGCACCGCCTGCATAGACAGGGAGGATTTGGCGTCGTTTCACGTGCTTATCAATGCGCGCAGTGAATGGTGAGATTTTCTCAAAAGCACCAACGTAGTCTTCTGGCCACAATGCTTTATTTTTAGCAAGGTACATTTGACGACGCGCATCTTCGACTGAAGCAAGCTGATAATACATTTTCACCTGATCTTTAATGCGACGATTTTGGTATGCATTGACGGGCTCGTGGAAGTCCATACGCGTGACAACAAACTGCTTCTCGAATTCTTCGCGAGCAAGTACTCGGATCATGGCGGCGATAGAGTACGCAGCCAATGATTCACCAAAAAACTGTACTTCCTGGCCATTTTTCAGATGCGCAACACTATCGATTGCTTTTAATTGTTCGCGAACAAGCGGGTCAAAGTTGCCCGCAAATGCCAATACCAGTTGTTTGGGTGTTTGAAAGTCACCTCGTGTATGCATCGGATCTTTAAGGTCCATAGTAACACCTGGCTGCTCTGCATAGAGTATTCGCGCATTTGACTGTTTAGCAAAGACTGAAAGCTCACGTATTTTCAAAGGATCAATTCGATAATTGAATGAAGCAGCCGAGATAACCGTTGGGTCATTTTCGCTATTTCTTCCATCGATGTCTAATACGTTGAAGCGTTGGCCGGTATGTTCATTTTCGTAAGGAGTAGTTTCGATTTTTAGTCCAGGAAAAGTATAGCCGAGTTCATCACTCGACACATGTTCCCAGGGCTTACTACTTAACTCAATTTCTCTCGACATGATACTAATACTTGTTATAGTATCTTTAAACTGATATGTCAATCAAACCGACGCCGATTGTCGCGTTTTGATTCTCGTTGTTTATGCCCTGGCTTCCATCCGCGATGTGCGTGGTGTCGTCCTGGCGTGTGTTCTTTTCTGAAGGTTGAAGCAACTTGATTCATAAAGTCGACGCCGAAGTGTGTGGCAAGTTTCGATAACTCGGATAACTGCTGGCGTTTGCTTGGTGAGATTGATTCGAGGGTGATACTGTTACTGGCGAGTGATGATACTAAACGACGAACTTGAGGATATGGTACCTGTGGAATGCGCTTGCTATGCGAGCTGGTTAAGGCATACCGTTCTTTTTCTAATTGTTCGTAGACCCACTTTGCCAGTGCTTCTTGAAAAAACTTTTGGTTCTGTCGAGTGTTTTGTGTCACAGGAATGCCCGTGCCTTCAAAGACTTGTTTGCCAGCACGAATTTGTTGTCGAATTACCAAACTGCCCGATCGTGGATCGTAGACCATTTTGCCTCGTTTGGTCGCGAATTGTTCTGGCGCGAGGTCGATAAGCCATTCTGTATTCACAGCCGTAATCCCCTGCACCAGGTGGAGCGTTTGCAGCGTGCCGTCGCGCGTTGGAACCTCAAGATCAAATGGTGTCCCAGCAATGAGCGTCGGATTCCTGACAACAGTGGTTGCGGATAGTTCACGCGTCACCCTCGCTGAGATGTGCGTAGCATTTCCTTCGGCATCAACTGTCCAAAGCTGATCAATTTGTCCCGCCACGATACAACGCATCAGGAAGTTTTGCTCGTCTTCGGTGATTGGTGTTAACAAAGAATCGTCTACGTCAATGTCAGCTAGGTCACTACTCAGACGTTCCATGACTTCACGGGCTTTCGTGACATTTTTACTGATGATGCCTAGGTCTTCATAGTCATCGGGATAAATATTCGGCAAGGCTAAATACAGGTCATACTGTGCTAAAAGATCCGATCGTTTTTGTTTCGTATACTTATGCCAACCCGTGTAGCGAGTGCCGCCTTTGGCGATGCCACCGACTTCCTGGATCGCAATAATGGCTGCCAATTTTGTTTGGACTTCGTGACCATACAATTCTGATTCTACGATCATACGTGCGTAACTTGATTCGACTGGGTAGCGCTCCATTTTACGACCGATACTCGTCACGTCTCCCGCATAGGTAATTGCACCAAGTGCAATCAAAGTTTGCTTTGCGCGACGTATGGCACCCTTGCTTGGATCGTGATAAAAATCGAGTGATTCAATGTCGATACCAATATTCGCTAAGCGTAATACGAGTCGATCAATGTGTTTTCTTAGAATTTCAGGTGTTCCGTATTCGGGTCGTTCTTCAAATCGTAAACACGGCATGACGTCGTATGGCGCGAGGATATACTCCCCTTCTTTGGTACGTCCCGCACGGCCAGCACGTTGCAAAGAATCCGCTTGTGAGATCTGTGCAATGAATAAGCCTTCAACGCCGTTCCGTACTTCACTACGTCGCTCTAGTCCACTGTCGATGACGACGTCAATGTCGTCAATTGTGACACTTGTCTGAGCAATGTTTGTCGCCAAGATGATCTTTCCATTTGGATAGTTGGCGAACGCTTCTTGTTGGGCAGTTGCCTCCAGTTGCGAGTGCAATGGAATAACGGGAATGCTTGCAGCAGAGGCTTTTTTCGCAATTGCATCACTTACATTTTGGATTTCGGATTTACCAGGCAGGAAGACGAGGATATTACTGTTCGTTGTTTCGATCTTGTTTAAGATTTCAGCAATGATGTCGGAACCAAGACGTTTTTTTACTGCAAAGCTTCGTCCTGGAACAGTGATTACTGCAGTGGTATTAAAGAATGTGGCTAATGGCGCGGTATCGATGGTTGCGCTCATGATCACCACTTTGAAATGAGGATCTTCGAGGCAACGTTTCTTTGCCCAGGCAACAAGGACCTCCATGTTTTCGTTCCACTCATGCACTTCGTCGAGAATCAGGACTTGGTTATCAGTTGTGCCTGCACCCGTAATTTCACGAACCAATTGTAGCCCGTCGGTACAATACAGAATTTGTGTGCCAGGATTGTCATCACGCTCGTGAGCGGTACGGTACCCAATGACGTGTTCGGCATTTTCATGCGTACGTGCTTCCCACTCTTCGCGAACACGTTTTGACAAGTTTCGTGCGGCAAGGATACGGGGTTGCGTGACGATAACTTTGCTATAGCCGTGATCGGCAAGATATTGCGGTACCTGGGTGCTTTTACCTGCACCGGTTTCGGCAGTGATAATGGTGACTTGATTGGCATCGACAGCTTCGGTGATAGCTGTATGGTAATCGTAGATCGGTAAGTCTGTAATGAAGCTAGATTCGGGAATCTCCATAGCTTCATTGTACCGTATAATAGTGCTAATGGTACGAGAGAAAAAACCGAAGCCGGTTCATACTGCTGAAGAATTTGGGCTTGATGTCACCTCTGGCGACGACGACCTGTTTCGTTGGTTTTTGCTGTCGTTTCTTTTTGGAAAGCCGATTCAGTCGACGGTCGCTATTAACACCTGGCGGATATTTATCGAAAGAAAGATTGATACCCCATGGGCAATCCTTGATATGACACATTGGCAACTAAAAACTATTCTCGATGAGGGCAAATACACGCGCTACGACGAAGTAACCGCACACGCACTGCATCGCTGCATGGAGCGACTCGTCAGTGAATACGAAGGCTCATTAGTATTAATGTTCGATAGTAGCCTCGACGAAGATGAGTTTTCGAAACGACTCCAGACACTCTATGGTGTCGGGCCAAAGACTGCCGAGATCTTTATGCATGAAACGGAAGAGTTATTTGCGCGACGCGTTGAATAGTCGGTCTATTTCGTGCATATCGCTTGCACAACAAAGCGTCTTAGGCGGCAGAATCGGTTTCAAGACGATTTCTCATACGAAGAAGCCCATAGTGCGCAGTGCTGATCGCGACGTGGGTATCAATTCCCAATCCTTTGGCAATTGCATTCCAGGTGACTTCTTCACCGGATAAGTAATAACTTTTTATAAGTGTTTGTTGTTTTGGGTTAAGCGTATCAAGGAGTCCGTTCAGGCGTTCGGCATTGAGCGTTCCCCAGCCTAGCTTCTCGGCAAGTCTTTCATGCTTCGTTCGTTCATCTTTCGCTCGTCGCTCGCCCGTATCGTAGAGATGCGCCATAAGGAGTAATTCTATTTGGGTGCGTGCGCCCGTTTTTTGTTGTGCTTCGTAAATGAATGAGGAAACTGCGCTTTCGGTCATGTCGCCTAAGCGTGCAACTTCTGATCTTTCAAGCTGGAGGTTTTTCAGTACGTCCATTTGCTTTTCATGAAAGAGCGCACTCAGCGAATCTTTTGGTGGTGCGACTGCAAGCGGAAAGCCACGTTCTAACAAATTAAGCGCTAATGCTTGGCGTGAGTTCGTCCCCGTTCGTTTGAACGCTTTATTGAGGGCGGTTTGAACACCACTATTTGTGAGTCCTGTTAATTGCATAATGACTGATGTTTCGTGCTGGATAAATGGAAGTACCTTTAATTCATATGACGTAAATTCTTCGACTTCTTTTGGTTTTGGTGCTGGTTCACGCAGGTCGGCTGTATCAAGCATCAGCACGAGTTCTGTTCGACTTCGTGCACCAAGTTTTGCGCGAAGACCGGTTGAAACACGCTCTACACTCTCTTCGCTATAGTCGAGGATCTTTGCAGCTTCCGCAAACTTAAGATGCAGATATGGAGCAATCCTTCGTTCAGTTGGCGTAAAGTGGGTCCCTTTCGGAATTGGCGCTATGTCGAATTCAATACCTGCTTTTTTGCTTACAAGTGCGAGGCTGGCTCGGTTAGGGATGCCAAGCGTTTCGTACAGTGAATGCAAGTTCTTGTAGAATGTGCTAGAGTTCAATCCTCTTTTTTCGAAGAGTTCCTCGTCGGTTAACGGAAGTAGCGATACGAGATCCGCATGTGAGAGAATGGTTGTTCTTGTATGTTCGTCCAACTCAGACCTTTTCATTGCTTTCAGTGTCGAGAGGAATTTGTAGATAGTTAAAAGCGGTTGCGGCTCGTCATTAATAAGGTATGGGGCCTGAACTTCCGGAGCAACCCCTTTCAACGTATTTTGAATATGCGCTGCAGCGTAATTTGTGAAGCTGACCCTTGAAGCAGTTAGGCCGTAGTGCGTCGCGGCTTCAAGGAGCGCGACAGATCCGGCTTCAAAAAGTTCCTCGGTATTATTAAATGTCTCGGATTTAAATTGATAAGCGATTGTCGCGATGAAACCTTTATTGATGGCGACGAGTTTGTCTGCAGCGGTTTGGTCTTCGTCGAAGCGGATGGTTCGTATGAGCTCTTTTTGCTCGAGTTGTGTTGGTGTTTCCTCTTTATGTATTTTTGTTTTGTATCTAATGATTTCGGCATCAATCGGATCGCGTGGATCTAGGACAGCGAGTGCCTCACGACGCTCCTGCGTACTTTCAGAATCTTGAGTGTTCTCTTGTTCCGACGTTCTTCCCATATCTTTATACTATTATATAATAGGCAAATCTGTATCGATAAAACGAAAAAGTTCGCCGGTCGGGCTCAAGCCACAGTGGGCGAACCTTTTCGGCGAACATGTTACTCCTTGTCCACTTTTTCGAAATCACTTCCGAACGCGGCCGGTTCGAGCGTGAAGAAGAAGGCGTACAGCGCTTCTGTCATCGCAGCGTGGTCGAACATCGACTGGCTGTTCTCCACCTCAAATTCAAGGTAGAAAGTGCGTTGGTGAAACCAGCGCTTTTCGCCGAAGCGCATCTGTACGACTTCGCTTCGGACGATCTCGATGTTTGGATTGCTCTCAATGATGTAGGTGATGTGGAGGGAGATGAGCTCCCACACCGCTTGCGGGTAGAAACGTCTGGGTTCAATGTGAATCCTCAGCTTTTGATGGACGGGCTTTGAGACGAACACTTCGTCTGGGAATGCAGCCATAATAACCTTTCAGGCAGTGGCGAATGGTGGACGAGAAGAACTAACGTAACGTTATAATCATATTATATCATTTTTACCACTGGACATCAAGTTCATGTAAACTGTAGCTATGATCATCTTGATTCACACGTCCAAAACGATGCGACCCGCGGTTGAGAACGCAGTCATTGAATTAGCGACCCCCCTCCTGATTGAACAAGCCAAAGAATTGAATGCATATACCGCGTCGCTCTCTACTGATGATATTAAGAGGACTATGCATGTGTCCCAGAAGTTGGCAGAAAAGACGCGTGACTTGTTACAAGGCTGGACGGATGACCTTCATCATCAACGAGCTGCAATCGATAGTTTTCTCGGTGATATTTATAGTGGGATGCAGGTTGGTGCATGGACTGATGAGGATCGACTATATGCGAACGATCACCTGCGCATTCTTTCGGGTATGTACGGCATCCTTCGTCCACTCGATGGGACGTATCCATATCGTTCTGAAATGGGATATAAGTTCCCTAACCTCGCTTACAGGAATCTCTATACATTCTGGGGTGACAAGATTGCGAAAACCTTGCCTGCGGGTGAGATGATCGTCGATCTCTCAGCGGTTGAATACGGAAAGACCGTTACGCAGTATGTCGATCCTGAACGAATCATCACCCCCCGCTTCTTGACGGTGAGTCCTAAGACGGGCGAACCAGTTTTTGTCGTCGTCCACGCAAAGATTGCACGTGGCGCGTTTGCGAGTTGGATGGTACGTCACCGGATTGAGGGTAGTGAGAAATTAAAGGAATTCAACAAGCTTGGCTATGCATATAGCTCTGAACTGAGTACATCAAAAGTACCCGTTTTCATCTGCCAGGAATTTGGCGGCATTGGACTGAGCGTTCGGCTGACATAACTTGCTATACTGAATATATTAAGGAGGGCACACGATGAAGCTATATATCCCCGTTCTTGCAGGAACGACCAGAGAACAACGTAAAAGTATCTATGCAGCTCGATTAGTTGCAGAAGTTGGCAATACGTTTGAAGACGTTGAAACGGAAGTAATTGACCCCAAGGACTACTACTTTCCTGGTGACGGCAATGACCCAGAAGGAAAAGACCCTCGCTATACCGCAGTCACGGAACGAGCAGAAGGATTCTTTATCGTGTTCCCCGAATACAATCACAGTTTTCCGGGCACGCTAAAACGCATGCTCGATAGCGAACTGAGCAACTACATTCATAAACCGGTTGCCTATGGTGGCGTTTCGAAAACTCAATGGGGCGGCGTTCGCGGCATCGAAGCGATTATTCACCCCGCGCGTGAACTTGGACTGGTGTCTACCTTTACGGATATGCAATTTCCAAAAATCAACGACCTCTTTGATGATAACGGAACATTATTAAACGAAGATTATCGTGAGTACGTTAAAGGTGCCTGGATTGAATTAATCTGGATGGCGAAAACGCTCAAGTACGGGCGTGAACATGTCGAAAGCAAGTTTCACCCTAAAGCGTAGGTGAGATTCGTTCGCGTGACAGTGGCATATAGTCACGTTTGAGTGCGAGGGCAACGATACGCAAGATCATCGATTCGTAATCTTTGCCAATCGTCATTTCGTAGGCGCGTAAGAATGAGCTATCGATTTGAATAAGGCTGGGGATATGATTCGCTTCAAGAAAGTACGGTACGCCGAGTGCGTTAAAGCGAATATCGATACGGCCGTAGCCAGCACCACCGAGTGCATGGAAGCTATCAATGGCAAATTTCTCAAGCATTGATCGTTCAATCAGATTGGGAATGTGGTTCATGGCTTCAGAGTTTGAGCTCTTTACGACTTGGCTACGAATACGGTCACCGTTGCGGTCTTCGATGGCAATGAGTTCGAGTGGCATTGCGACAAAACTGTTTTCAGGACCACCAATGATGGCGATACTAAACTCGCGTCCGGAGAGATACTCTTCGACGAGTGCGTCGGTGCTGTGTTCGCGATGGATGTAAGCAACTTTGTTCCGAAGTTGTTCGGTTGTGTAGACGATCGAGAACTCGTCGATACCCTGTCCCCCACTTTTATTGCTTGGTTTGACGAATAGTGGAAAGTTCAGCGTGCCTTCGTGTACTTTTTCGGTGTCTTCACGTCGGAAGAGCTTGAAAGCTGCAGTGCGAATGCCTTGTTCGAGCATGCGTGTCTTGGCAAGGTGTTTATTAAGGCTGAGTCGATTGGCGTGCTTGCCTGAACCTGTATAGGCGATGCCGTGTTGCTCGAGCACATCAGCGAGCCATACTTTTGCGCCATTGTTAGCTTCATCAAAGACAAAGTAGATCCCTGCGAATACAAGGTCGGGTTTTCGTTCAACGAGAGCGTTAAGGGCTTCGAGGGTATCGACATTTGTCAGAATAACGTCGCTATAGTGCTGACGAAGCAGCGTGACGATATCGCCGGCAGACTCTGCGCTCATCGAGCTAATATGCTTGAAAGATGATCGGACGACCTCTATTCGTAAAGAGATTTTCGCCATATTAAAAAGACCTTCCATATAGTTGCATGTGATGAGTTTCCTTTGTTTATGTAAGTTTAGTTGGTAGAAACTAAGTGATGAGCCCCAGTGATGTTCAACTGACGTAAGACACGTTCTATTACATATAATTATGTCACAGAAAATATAATTTTGCAAGGACAAGCGGTCACTCATCTGTTATAATGGACAAGTTGTGATTGCAGATATAACTGTTTCCGAAAAGTCCTTTGGACCTAAATCCCTCATGTCTAACGTGAGGTTTACTATTAACGATGGCGAGAAAATCGGTGTCATTGGACGGAACGGTGTCGGCAAGTCTACTCTCTTTGGGATCCTGGCTGGAATGGACAAAGATTTCACAGGAGACATTACCTACAAGCCTGGAACGGTCATCGTTGCGACTCAGCAGGAATATCATGATGTTGGTGATAAGACCGTCCTTCAGTACGTCCTTGAAGGGCTTCCTGAATACGCAGGGTTAAGCCATATCATCGAAACCTACCCGGAAACCATGGGTGATAACATGAAGAAAATTCACGCATACAGCGAAGCGCTGGTTCGTTTTGACGACAAAGGCTTTTATCAAATTGAAGAGCAAATCGAGCGTGAGCTGGCGAACTTCCAATTGCCTGATATTGCGCACCGTGAATTCTCGACGCTTTCTGGTGGACAGAAGCGTCTCGTTGAAGTCGTGAAAATTATGCACTCTGATGCCGATCTTGCGCTTGTTGACGAACCAACGAACCACATGGACTACATTGCGAAAGACCAATTTATTGAGTGGCTCAAAGGCGCGCACGAAGGCGTTCTTTTGATTACTCACGACCGTGACGTCCTTCGTGAAGTTGATCGCATCGTCGAACTGAAGGATGGTGGCTCACAAGCTTTTAAAGGCAACTATGATGCGTACTTGAAACAGAACGCCGTTTCTACTGGTAGCCAAATGAATGAATTTGAAATGATTGAAAAGCGAATTGTTAACTTGAAGGCAAAAGTCATCGAGTACCAACGATTCAAAGAAAAGTCTCGCCACGGCGGTACGATTCAGCGCTTTAAGCGACTTGAAGAAGAAGGCCGTAAAGAACTGGCTGAACTGCAGACGCGTAGCAAACCAACCTTCTGGATTGATAAAGACTCTGTCGACAATCTTAATTACAAAGTTGCGGCACAATACGATAAGTTTAAGGCGAAGAATGTTCGTATCAATCTTAAATCTGATGAATCACGAAGCAAGCATGTCCTTATTTCAGGTCGTAATGTCAGTCTCGGTTATGACAAGCCACTATTTGCAGGTATTAACATCGACCTACGCGAAGGTGAAGCAATTGAATTCCGTGGACGCAATGGTGCTGGTAAGACGACGCTTATTAAAGCAATTCTTGGTGATGAATCAATCACGCAATATGAGGGTGAATTGACACTCGATAAGCAAGTTCGTGTTGGTATCTATGAACAAGAAGTGTCATCGACCTACTTCGACATGCCACTCGAAGAAGCGATCGAGCGCATGTATCTTTCGCGCGAATTGCCTATTACAACGACCAAGATTCGTTCAATTATGAGCGACTACTTATTTACCGAAGGCGATGGCAAAACGCCAGTCAAGCGTCTGAGCGGTGGTCAGAAGGCACGGTTCCAATTGATTGCGATGCTTGCGAATGATCCGCAGCTGCTTATTCTTGACGAACCAACGAACCACCTCGATCTTCCTAGTGTGGAAGAGCTTGAAACTGCTCTCGGTAAGTATTCTGGCGCAATCATCTACGTGAGCCACGATGGCTACTTCCGCGATAAGCTTTCGGGCGATGTGCTGAAAATCGGCGCGCAGTAAAGGACGCTCCTGCTAATGGTGGAATTCGTGTACGATCGCGTGTCCTTTACCTCGTCGTATCAAATACTTGTTGACAGGGAAAGCGGCAATAAATGCTACACCGAGCGATACGATAAGGCTTATCCAAAATAGAGGCACATTCAACCCTGCGTTTATGGCACCTGGTACGAGGAGCACAAACCCATTATCTGCGACTTCCATTACGGCAATAGAGACAGTGTCCGCTGCTAGCACGAGCAGTAGGGCTGCCTTAAAGGCGATGCCATGTCGCAAAATTGGCAAAATGCTTAGACTGTATCCAAACGCAAACGCCAGAACAATCGACAGAACGATGCTTGGAAATGCAGACCAGTTAAGGGCTGTAGATATAATCATGCCAAAAACTTCTCCAATTGCACAACCCGTGAGACAGTGCAATGTTGCACTCGCGGCAGTTCTGTTTATCGAGTGATGCTTCATGACCTCATTATAACTTACCTTTGCAACATATCGTGCTAGAGCTAATTCCACGGTTATTGATATAATAAGAATATGCATGCTGTTTGGAAAAGAGACGCCATTCAATCTATCGTCATAATCCTTGTGACTATCATTGGGTTTTCACTAAGCCACCTTGGTCTTGGTGTCTCTGACGAGATGATGAGCATGGATATACACACGAATCCTGTGGCCTGTCAAAACATATGTACCTATGCGACGACAGCGACTGAAAACCAAAGACTTTTCCAAAATGAAGGTATAGAGAAAGAACCGCAGACTTTTTATCTCGGCCTTGCCGGAGTATCTCTGGCATTGATTGGTGCGCTCCTAACATCTAGAAGACTGTATCTTTTATCGAGCTGGAGACCGCCCGACATACTGCTATTAACGGGTAGGTATAGTGACGGGCTGTAGTGCTTCTCTTTCGTTTATTTTTTTACTAGATCATAACAAGGAGCACATATGAAAAAAATCAATCTTATTCGGTCTTATTGGCTTATTCGTCGGTATCTTTACGAGCGGTGCTACAGCATCGTATGCAGTGAATAATAAAAATACCACCGTTCAGCACATGTACGCAATGAACACGAGCGACGGCTCTGATTCTCAGATGTCTATGGACGATATGACGTCGGCACTTAAGGCCAAAAGTGGCGACGACTTCGATAAACTATTTATCTCGGAGATGATCGCGCATCATCAGGGTGCGGTCGCGATGGCGAAGCTCGTGCAGTCACAAGCAAACCATCAAGAGATAAAAGATTTATCGGTGAACATCATAAAAGCCCAAACACTTGAGATAAGTCAAATGCAGCATTGGCAGATGACTTGGGGTTACGTACCGACAACAAGTATGCCTGGTATGAATATGTAGACACTGGTTTAACCCATATAAAAACGACTCCTGCGAGTCGTTTTTATATTAGATCTTGCTCTTAAGCTTCAGGCTTTTAGCCTTTTTCTTCAGAAGACGCTTTCGAGCAGCGCCGTGCCAGTTTTTGTGCTTAGCCATCGTAAATTAATTCCCTTCATGTCTGTTTTATAGACACAGTTATCAGCTGTTATAGTAACTTATAGCTATTATACCATAGTTTTATCTTTATCCACCTCTGAAATTGTGCTGTGATATACGAAGTGCTATAGTCATAAGCATGAATAAAAAATATCTTAAGAAGTTCAACATTAAGGATAAAACAGCAAAGGTAGAATTAGCACGTGCTCACGGCATGATTGTGCTCCTTGTTATTGCTTTGATGTTTATCTTGGCACTCTCCGGCTCATTTAATATCGTGCTCGATCCCCTGCTTTCGTTTGTCGTCGTCTTCCTGCTTGGCATTGTTGGACTCATTTCGCTTTCAGTTGTCATAGCAGTCCTTAGGAAAAAGTAATGGCAGTTGCCACGTCAAAAAAGCCAAGCCAAGAGTATATTCCTGGCGTTTGTAATATTGGTCCAGCCGAGCGTCGTAAACGCCGAAATGGTGGTATTGCCGGCGTCGTCACAACTATATTGATTCTGGCCGTACTCCTCCTTACTGGCGACCCAATCTGGTGGCGACTTGTCCTTATCATTCCGGCGGCTGGTGCTGCAACTGGGTTTCTGCAAGACGCACTGCACTTTTGTGCTGGCTTTGGCATGAAAGGCATTTATAACGTGATGAATAGCGTCGGTGTCGTGGACAATGTTGATCTTGAAGAGTTCCGCCTCAAAGACAAACGAAAAGCCCAGCAGATTGTTATCTGGTCTGGGCTTATCGGCGTAGCTTTTGCGCTACTCACGCTGCTTATTCCTTAGAAATTAACGGCGGTTTTGTGTGTTCTGCATAGGAACGAAAGTGAAAGCTTTTCCGCTTGCACCACCACGACCAGTACGGCCGATACGGTGAACGTAGTCTTCGTATGTCGCAGGTTGGTCAAAGTTGATCACGTGGCTCACATTAGGAATATCAAGTCCACGGGCAGCAACGTCGGTTGCAACCATGATGTTCACTTTGTTTTCCTTAAATGACTTAAGCGCACGTTGTCGTTGTGACTGAGACTTGTTACCGTGAATGGCAACAGAGCTAAAGCCGTTTTGTTCAAGGTGGTCAGAAAGACGTTGGACGCCAAACTTCGTTTCACCAAAGACAAGGACCTTATCGAAGTCTTCGCCACCAAGCATTTGGACAAGTGTGTCGAGTTTGTGATCTTTGTCACGTGCTTCGATGATATCTTGTTCAACGTGTTCAGCGGTTTCAGACGTACGAACAGAAACTTCAACAGGATCACGAAGGAACGTGTTAACGAGTGACTGAATCGTAGGAGTGATCGTTGCACTAAAGAAGAGCGTCTGACGGTCACGTGATGTTTGGTCAACAATCTCACGAATGTCGTTAATGAATCCCATGTCGAGCATACGGTCAGCTTCGTCAAGGACGAGGTATTCGACTGTATCAAGCTTGAGTTCACGGCGTTTCATGAGGTCCTTAAGACGACCTGGAGTACCAATGATGACATGCGGACGACGACGAAGGTCGCGGATCTGACGTTCGATGTTCATTCCACCAACACAGAGTGCTGAGAAAAGACGCATGCCACGTGAGAATTCACGGAATTGTTCGTCAATCTGTACTGCTAGCTCACGGGTTGGAGCCATGATGAGGACAGAGTTAAACATCTGGCCACCACGAATCTTTTCGATGATAGGCAAGATGAAGGCAGCTGTTTTACCTGTACCTGTGTTTGCAAGACCAATAACGTCTCGTCCGTCGAGGATAAGAGGAATTGCTTGGTCTTGGATCGCGCTAGGGATTTTGTACCCCTTTTCGACGATGTTGTGTTGGAGGTCAGGGCTAAAAGCAAAGTCCATAAATTCGTGCTTAGATTCGTAAATGACTTCTTCAGCTTTGGTTACGGCTTTGTTAATAAACTTACTTGGGTGGATGTAAGCTCCACGACGGTTTCCACCGCCACCACTTGAACGGCGTTGGCCGCCTTGGTTGTTTCCACCGAATGAACGGTGACCTGGTCGTGCACCACGAGGTGCGGTTGATCGGTTTTGATATGGCATGAAATGTATTCCCTTTCTGGGATAAAAAATATTCGTAGCAGACGAATAGTCGAGAACCTTTTGATATCTCATTAGGTACAAGTCTTAATCAACTAACCATGAGAGGCGGTATCCATTCGGATGCAATAATTCAATTATAGCACAAGCTACTTTGTTTGTCTAGTGCGGAGTCGTTTTTTCGGCAGTGATTTCTTGCGGGCATTCGTGATGGTTCGTTTGAATTTTTTCTCTGCTTCGTTGTCAGCGTAGCGTGCCAACGGACCATGTGCAATGATCGGATTCTTTGATTTCTCGTCCATTTCTTTAATGACATCGACAGCCGCTTTTTCGATCAACCACTCACGTCCAGGCGCAGTATCGCCAATAGCGGTGATGTGCCACAACTGCTCCCCCACTTTCACTTCTTCGGTAATGCGTAGTTCACTGACCATCAAGAGTGGGCCACTTGGCAGGCGGTCGTTGGCTTTTTGGATAAGCGCCTCACCCTTTTCAAGGTTGGTAACGAATAATTCCAGTGCAATCGTTCGGATACCTTTAGGGGTGATGCGAACACCTTGAATATATTGATTATTTACCCAAGTAATCTCTCCGTTTAGTTCCCTAATGCGAGTTGAGCGTAGTGTGACACGATCTACCACGCCTTGGATGTCAAATGGCACGATTTTGATGTGATCGCCGACACCGTACCACTGTTCTATCATCATTGAGCCACCTGCGACGATATCCCGAAGGATTGGACCGAGAGATGTACTTACGAGAATCAACAGGATGGCACTTGCCCCGATTAAAGCGGTTGGTGGTTCGTTTGGGTGCTCAAGGAGCCACCAGAAGTAAAGACTCAGTAACACGAGGAAAACTCTAATCAGCGCGATGCTCAACACGAGATAGGTTTCGTAGCGTCGGTAACGATTCACCGTGGGAAGGTTTTGGCTTTTATCAGCGCGTGCTCCTATGGTTGCGACTGCTTTTCTGAGGAAGAATGCAACGATGCGACCCAGCACAAGCCCAATAGCCACACAAATGACGAGTGTGATAATGGCATGAATATTAAAATAAGTTTGGGAAATGTATTTAAGGACGTCAGTCCCTTGTGCGATTGGATTCTGTATAGTGGTGCTCCATGGGAAAAACACTGGAGATCAGTGTTTTATTGTTAGTTTATAGAGTGTGCCCTAAAGCCTTTATACAATTATACCCTGAAAAAGAGGTATATAATAGAGGAAACAAGGAGGCTCTATGTTACAAGGCAGCAAAGCGTTCAGTGGGTTCAGTGTTAAAGATCTTGATGAGGCTGAGGAATTCTATGGGCATATCCTCGAACTCGACGTCAAAAATACTGGTATGGGGCTTGAGCTTCATCTCGGTAAAGAACTTGTTATTTTTGTCTATCAAAAAGATGATCACCAGCCAGCGACGTTTACGATTCTTAACTTCCCTGTCGATGATATCGATAGCGTTGTCGATGAATTAGCCGCCAAGGGTGTGGAATTTCTCCGCTATGATAATATGCCGGTTGCACCAGACGAACGAGGCATTTTAAGGGGCAAGGCGGCCGGGTATGGCCCAGATATTGCTTGGTTTACAGACCCTTCGGGAAACATCCTCTCGATTATGAGTGATTAGTCTATTTATCGCGCTTGAGACAGAGTTCAATCAAGGTACTGAAGGCTTCTTTGTGTGGCGCATCTATATTGAGTGATTCAAGAAGCGCCAATGTATATTCGCGAAAAGCATCGATTTGAATCTCAACCGCTTGTTTTGCACCGCTTTCAACGAGAAGCGTTTTTATTCGCTTCAATTCTTTTTCAGATACGTCGTGTCGTCCGAAAATGGTACGGAACTCAGTCTGTTGCGCTTCTGTTGCGAGGATACCGAATTCCTCGATGAGAAGTGTTTGTTTTCCTTCTTTTATGTCGCCACTGGCACTCTTGCCTGTTTTCGCCTCGTCCCCAAAAATACCCAGAATGTCATCGCGCAGTTGATAGCCGATTCCTAATTGTTCGCCTAATTTTTGCAGGATCTCTTGTTGTGCAAGTGTCGCTTCGGCAAGGACTGCTCCCATGAGGAAGGGGCTCACGAATGAATAACTGGCTGTTTTCTCTTCGGCAATCAACAGTGGATGAGCTGAATCTCCGCCTCGAAATGAGGCTTCCGTATCAAGCAGTTCGCCAGCGATGACGTGAAACATTGCTTTTGCAATTAAATGTTGCGCTGCAACGATGGCGGCTGGATTGGTTTTAGTTTCGGTAATCAAGATATATGCTTCCGAGATAAGCAGATCGCCTGCGAGAATAGCAGCGCTATTCGCATAGTGCCTGCGGTCGGCTTCGTCTTTGATTAGCTCCTCGTAATGAATCAGGTATTCGCCGGTAACATTTTTGATGCCATAACGGATATCATCACGGTCAATGACGTCGTCGTGTACGAGCATTGCCATATGGAGGAGCTCGGCCGCAGCCGCAGCGGGCAGAATCGTTTTAGCAGGTTTCTTACTGAATGCTTCGTACGTGAGAAGCGTCATGTACGAGCGGAGGCGCTTTCCGCCTGCACTGTAGAGTTTGTGGACGTCTTGCCAGAGCGTTTCATAGTGAGGGCTCACTCGCCTGGCATTTTCAGTCAGTTGTTTAAAGAGCGGGTTTAAAAAAGCATCAATCATTGTTTTTGATTCAGCTGGAGTAATGACGTTTTTTGGTGTGGTGCCCTCTTGTTTCATCGTATTCTACTATATCATGCCCTTATTTTTGGAAATCAAAGAGCCCTCACGGAGAGGGCTCCTTCAGCAACGAACAAGTTCGAGGCCGGCAACTATCTCTTTCGAGTATAGGAACGCTGGACGAGCGTTTGCGTTTTTCCGGAATCTGTCCGAATTACAGTCTTGGGCTCACTTCTGGGTCTAGCACGACCCGGTGTTCGTCTGCTGCTGATTCAGCTGCAGGGTGACCACCAGGTTGTGAGTCGTCGCACCTTCACCGTAGTCAAGGGGGCGATCACACGTGATCAGGTACACGATCCCTTTGATTATCCCATCTTCGCCTTTGCTGTAAACAACATTGACTTGGGGCTTCAGGACCGAGTCCAGTTTGACGACGTTGTAGCAGAGTCGTCCTTTCTCCGTGGTGATGGCAACAGAGTTACCAACATGCACGTCGCGGAGGTGCTGGAAGGCACCTTGCTTGTCTTTGTCCCACGTCCACGGAGTGGTATGGGCCAGGATGCGTCCGCTTGACTGAGCGTCGGTTCCGAAGAGACCGCCACCTGCTACTGTTGAGTCCCAGACGAGACTCGATTCCCATTTTCCAGGAGGGTCAACTACGCCGTTCTTGGCGTCGTTCATCGCCTTCGTCCATTGCTGGATCGGATTCGATGTTCCCTTCCCTGCCAGTTTCGACGAATCGAAGCCGATATTGGGGATTTCGAGTCGAACCGGCGCGCTGGCCGGTATGACGAGATCACTCTCGGGCACCGCTGATGACGGCACCGGCGTGACTTCCACTGGACGCCACACCGATGCCATTGATGGCGGGGCTGGTTTCGCCGCGTGTGGTCTCAGAGAGTCCCACGCGTAGGCACCGAGCCCCGCCACCATTATTGCAACGAGTAGTGCGACGAGAGCCTTGCGGCTACTCGACACTCGCTTCGCCGTTGTTGCGGTTCCGCTTGCGCGTGACCACGACGATCAGGGCCGCGATGAGGGCCATGAAGGCGATGACGCCGCCACCGATACCCCAGCCCGAAGGCGCGAGGTTGCTGACCAAGGCGCTGGATGCGCCCGGCTGGCTGCCGTTCAGACCCGTGTTCGCACCACCGTTACTGGACGGGATGACCGTCGCAGGTGTGGTGGGCGTGGGGGTGGGAGTTGGCGTCGGTGTCGGGCATGGCGTGCTGTCGAACGTGTACGTCCACTGGGCGTACCGGTGTCCGTCGATTACCACGATCTTGTACGTGTCGTTCGGTCCCGGGTCAGCGATGGTCGCTGCACCGATCTGAACGAACGTGACCTCGCTGCTGTGAACACCAGTTGCAGTCACCACGTCCTTGACGTTGTACCCACCCTGTTCGGAGGAGTACGAGCTGAGCGTGGTGGTGTCTCCGACGTTCGGCTGATCCTTGACGACGGTCGCAGGACCGTCGCTGGAACCAGGAACGTTGGTGGAGTCATCAGTCACGCCACAGCTGTCATGGAACACGACATTCTCGGGGTGCATCGTCGGAACGGTGCAGTCGAGCGTCGCCGGGTCCACCAGATCGAACTCCAGCGTGGAGGGTCCGTCATAGCTGAACCCGTCCTCGACGGTCACCGGATCGCTCCAGTGGCCGTAGATGCTGCTTCCATCACCACGCGCGTCCGGGTAGTCCTCAGCACGGATGGAACCCGTGCCAGTGAACCCGTTCACGCTCAGCCCCTCAGGGATGGTGTAGTTGATGGTGTTGTAGGGCGCGTCGCACGTCGGGCCGGTCACGGTAATGACAGGCGTGTCCGTCACCGGGGTCGGTGGCGGCGTGCAGTCCGGAACGGTGGTCAGCTCGGACAGGAGTCCGTGCTTCGCATCGTAGATCGGTGGCCACCCAATATTGTCGATCGGGAACTGAATGCTCGACGGCCAATTGAAAGCGCCGGCGTAGCCCCAGTCCTTGACCTTGTCCTGCTGGTAGCCCCAGCTCGGGCCACAGACCTGCGGAGGCAAGGTGCAGCTCAGCGTGGTAAACCACGTGTCGCCGTCCTTGCTTGCACAGAAGATCTGCGTGCCTGAGTTCTCCCATGAGGGAGCCTGGGTTGCATCGAGAAGCGGGTAGATGTACAAACCCACCTCCTTCTGCACGACCGGTGGCGGTCCGACCGGAGTCGGACATGCCGAGGCATCCGGTTCGGTCTGCCCTGTGTCGTACGCGAGCACGTAGGAACGGTCATGGGCGTCCGAGAAGTACCCCGGAACCGTGCCGTCCCATTTGTTGTGCTGGATCGCGTTGACGCTGACCGAGATCGGGTTCTGGATACTTGTCTGTAGACGTTCGTCGACACCAGGGGTGCCAACGTACTTGCAGACGAAGACCTTTTTGGGGGTCTCGTAGCCATTGCTCGTGATCCGAGCAGCGACCTGAGGTGCTGGCTGTTCAGCCGGCGCCGGAGGACTGCTCTTCTCATCGGTCGGTGCAACTGGAACATCCGTGTCGGTCACCACGGGGGCGGTCGAGCTGGGTGCTTCGGGTGCGGGGTCAGCTGCAGGTGCAGCAACGGGGGCCGGGTCCGGTGAGGGACTCGGATCCGCTGTGGCGACGACGGGCGTCGTGGCAGGATCGGGAACTCCGTCTGCGGCATTAGCTGCCGAGACGGTACCCAGAAAGAGCATGGCTGAAACGGTACATACCGCAGCCGCACTCTTCATGAAACGAGAAGCCCTCATGAGGGTTTCCTTTCTTTCGAGGTGGGAACACCAGAGATACTGATGCTTTTTTGAGTCTTTTTTGGACTTTATGTGTAGTAGTGAGCCTAAGATTTAAGGTGCCACCAGGGCACCTTAAAATCAAAGGCCCACGGCAACTAGACAATTATAGCACAAATTGATCAAAATGTAAATATACGTGAGCTCCATAAACTAGGGTGAAAACAATGCTTGACGCTCATGCTATAGGCGGGTGTATACTTAGGATAGTCATATAAGTACTTCTGCGAGGATTTCCACTTATAGGCTTATACAGAAGCCACCAACCGATGCTATGCACACCCTCAAGTTAACAGAGAAGGCGCCCCTGGTAATCGATACAATTCTACGTGATATTTAGTAAACAGGCAGACGAGTCAAAGCGGTCTCTCTCCCCTCTCTAAATCTCTCCTCCCCAGAAATGGAATTCAAAGCCGCTGCTGACCAAAATAATGTTGTCAGCCTTTTTGCGTTACTAGAATCAAACAACAAACTTCTTAGGAGAACACAATCATGAATCGTATCACTATCAACGAAGAAATCGCCGTCACAAAAATGGGCTTCAAGAAAGACCTATCGGCATACCCACGACGTATGGAATTCCGGGGCACTATCTACGAGTTCCTCGACGCTGGCCTTCGCTGCCTTATCCGTTCAGGTGAGCAAATGGCAGAGATCATTACCCTTACAGACGGTCAATCACAGTACCGACTTCGTAGCGACAACCACGGAGGAAACTGGATGCTTCTCAGTATTATCTCTTAGAGGATAAGCAATGAGCATGCAACGAACATAAAACCCGGCAGTAAAGGCCGGGTTTTTGTTATTCAACAATAAGCTTCACAAACCGCCGGCCGTAGAACTTATGAATCTCGACGACCAGAATTGGTATGCTGAAAGCAATAAGGCTGGTCGTGAACAAGTCGCCAATCGCAATCGGGGTGATACCGAGCATCCCCTGGAGTGGTCCAAAGACAGCTAAGACTTGTAGGATAACTGATACCGATAAGCCAACGTAGAACGGTTTGTTGATGACCTTCAAGCGTGTGAAGAACGACTGGAAGGTGCTTCGCGCATTAAAGGCATTCGCCCACTGCATGACGACTAAGGCCGTAAAGGCGATCGTATGACCGTAAGGGGCGCCATATTTGAGACTGAAGTAAATATACATTGCGACAGCCAGGGCTGCCATAGTCAGGGCGACAAGCACGACGCGGAAGATCATATAGCGACCAAGTAGTGGTGCTGTTGGTGAAACGGGCTTCATCTTCATAATATGCTTTTCGCCCTTTTCGAGGCCCAGTGGGATAACCATGGCCGTATCAGTCACGAGGTTAACCCACAGAATCTGTACTGGTGAGAGAGGCATCGGAAACCCAATGCCAATAGAAAAGAGTGCGGTAATAACCTCGCCTGTATTCGTCGAGAGCAGGTAAAACAGCATACGGCGAATATTAGAAAAGATGATTCGCCCTTCTTTCATGGCACGGATGATACTCTCGAAGTCGTTATTGAGGAGGATGATATCACCAGCGTCCTTAGCAATCTGTGATCCACTCCCCATTGCGACCCCAACGTGGGCACTAGAAAGTGCGGGAACGTCATTGACTCCGTCACCTGTCATAGCGGTGACCTCTTTGATCTTTAAGACCTGCAAGATGCGGAATTTATTTTCAGGAGTAACACGCGAGAACACGAATGAGCTCTCGACTCGTTGTCGAAGTTGCCCTTCGGTCATGTCGCCGATCTGTCGGCTATCAAAAACTTGATCACGCGATTCGATTAATCCCAGTTGTTTCCCGATATGGAAAGCAGTTTCAAAGTGGTCACCAGTGATCATGCGAACGGTAACGCCAGCGCGCTGAGCAGTCTGAATAGCCCGACGTGCGGTTGGGCGAAGCGTATCAGCGACCCCCATAAACCCAACGAAAGTAAACAGCGGCTTTGCAGAAAGATCGGTAAATGTCTCAACTGGCTTTGCGACTGAACCTGTTGCAAGCGCAATCACTCGGTATCCCCTTGAGGTAAGGCCCTGCAGTGCCGTTTCTGCCTCGGTCCTATCTGCTGCTGTCATATGACTACGATCCATGATCTGTTCTGGGGCGCCCTTTACGACAAGGTCGTACGTTCCTTCGTGATGCCAAATGTTACCACTCATTGAAAAGGCTTGATCAAACGGTAGTTTTTTAATCGGTTCACCCTTTAGCTCGACGAACTTTTCGGCACGGGTAAATTCGATCATCGCAATATCGAGTGGGTCGCGGGTATGTTCGCCGTGGTGATTAATGGTACGGTGTGCAATCGCTGGCAGTTCATGCCTGGCTTTACGTGGCTGCCAGTGTTCTTGGACGGACAGCTTGTTCTCGGTCAATGTCCCTGTCTTATCCGTTGCAATGGTGGTGATCACACCAATGGTCTCAATTGCTTTCATAGTCCGAACGAGCGCTTTTTTGGCAGCCATACGACGCATCCCGAGGACAAGAATAACAGAGATTGCAACCGGGAGGCTTTCGGGGACGGCCGAGACCGATAGCGCGAGGACGAAGCGAATTGCTTCGGTAAACTCAATACCTCTCCAGATAGCGAGCGCAAACGCTCCGATAGCGAGACCACCAACGGCCATAACGATGTAGGTGAGGAGTGTATCAATCTTCTTCTGCACAGGGCTGGTACTATCAGTCGATGTTTTGCGTGATAAAGCGGCAATACGGCCAAATTCAGTCGTATTACCTGTAAAGACGACGATACCCGTTGCTTGTCCCGCAACAATAAACGACCCTTGGAACAGCATATTCGCTTGTTCGTAGACTTCTTTATTGTCTTCAAGCGTATCTGTTGATTTCGTCACGGGTGCTGACTCGCCTGTTAATACCGCTTCGTCGACACGTAAGGTATTAGCTGCGGTCAAACGGATGTCAGCAGGTATCTTGTCGCCTTCATTGAGTTGAATAATATCTCCAGGGACAAGTTCGGAGTCTTCGATGTAACGGGTTTCCCCGCCACGAATAACTTCAACTCGCTGTGTCGTGTGTTTTTGCAACGAGCGTAGAATACGCTCTGTCGAGAACCGTTGTACGTAATAGATGATTGCGCTGGTCGCCATGATGATGAGAATGATAACGGCGTCAAATATGGCGTGATGGAACAGACTGATGGCGGCGGCAATAAACAGAACGAGCATAAAGACGTTCACGAACGGCTCGGCAAGTTTACGCCATAGTGGCTCGCTTTTAATCTGGATTGAGTTGTGTCCGTACGTTTCTAATCGTTCTTTAACGTCACGGCTTGAAAGCCCATTCGGTCCGGTCTGGAGCTCTTTGTAGGTGGCTTCGATCGATCGATGGTAATAAAGCATTAGCACTATTGTATCAAAAAATAGCCTCTCCTATAAGGGAAAGGCTATTTTTAGAGTGTGCGACTGTCTACGAAATTCGTACCAGCTTGAAGGTTGTACTGTGCATCCCTGAGCTCCATTCGACGATGTCTTTGACGGTCTTGCCGACAAGGTTGCGACCGAGTGGGCTAAGGACCGAAATACGTCCGTCGCTTGGGTTGGCTTCGATCGTATCAACCAGTGTGTATCGGAAGAGTCTTCCTTGCTGGTCGATAAGATCAACCACTGATCCCATAGCAACTTTCATGCGCGCTCGCTTTGACGGCAATAGTTTGGCTTCCTGAATCGTTTGATGCTTTTCGGCTAATTCTGATTCAATCGATTCAAGTCGCGCCAAACGCTCGATGCGTTCAAGGCGGTCGTCATGCCCCGTGGTCTTATCTATGTCGTGCAGACCCATGATGGTCATCGCACGATCGTGTTCTAACTGTGAAACTGCTTTCTTTAACTCTTTCATACCCTTTTTGCTGAGTAGAATAGTTTTTTCTGATACTTTATTGGTGGTGATGGTGGTGTTCATAATGTTCACTCCCTCCTTGTTATGTGCTGCTCGCAGCGTTTTTGTTGTAGCAATGGATGCGCTACTGCTTATAGTATTGCGCGTCTTCCTGAATAGATTCTTAAAGGAACTCGTTATTTTGTTGTAATTTTGCCATCCTTCAATGTGAAGGTGCGATCGGTCTTTCCGGCTATCTCTAAATCGTGAGTCACGACAATAATCGTGGTCTTTTGGCTCCTTGATAAATCATGGAGGAGATCGAAGATCTTTTTACCCGTTGCGCTATCAAGGTTTCCTGTCGGCTCATCGGCAAGGATGTAGGCCGGCTGGTTTGCAAGTGCGCGAGCAATACTGACGCGCTGTTGCTGTCCACCGCTGAGCCTGGTTGGGCGACGCTGTTGTTGGTCCTCTTCGATGCCAACTGACTCGAGAAGCTGTGAAGCGCGGTCCAGGCGGCTACTTGCTGGGTAGCCTCCGAACTCTAATGCGAGCATGACGTTCTCAAGCGCGGTGAGGTTTGGAACGAGGTTGTATTGTTGGAAGACGAATCCGATCTTTTTCGCTCGGTACTGCGTTTGATTGCCACCACTGAGTTTATTAATCTCGGTGTCGTCAACGATGATACTTCCTGTCGATGGATTATCGAGAGCTCCGAGAATGCTCAGGAGGGTGCTTTTCCCACTTCCCGACTTTCCGATAATACTGACGAACTCGCCTGTTTTGACTGAGAGGTTCACGTCCTTTAGTGCTTGGACTTGTCCTCCAGGGGTGTTAAATGTCTTTGATACGTTTTCTACGGTTAACATATGATCTCCTATTCCGTCCTTAGTACTTCTGCTGGTCGAATACGAGCGGTTAACCATGCTGGAATCGCGCTTCCAAGAAGGGCGATCAACAGAGTAATACCGACGGCTGCAAGGAAGATTTGTGGAGTCAAGCTTGCAGTGACTTGCGTGAGGTTAGTGTTTAGTTGGCTTTGTGCGCTAGCGAATCCGCCACCGAAGCCACCGCGGCCACCGCGCCCAGTCGTGCTGGTTGACGTTGAGGTGCTGTTTTGGCTATTAGACACAAGTGAAGTTGTCATTGGGCCACTGACAAGGATACCGAGGACAAGTCCGATGACTGCACCGATAACCGTGATAGTGAGTCCTTCAACAATGAACTGTCCGATGACTTTTCCGTTTGAGCCACCAATTGCTTTGATGACACCGATTTCACGACGACGTTCACGAACGACGAGGATCATCGCGAGGAGGACAATCAAGGCTCCTGCCGCAGCGGCCGCAATAACTCCTGCGAGGGTTAAGCTGGCGATACCTTCAAGTGATGTCACACTTGTGGCTGCTTGCTCTGCCTGGCTGGTAATGTCGGCTTTGTCACCAAGAGCTGTCTTGAGCGCAGTGACGGTTGAAGCAACATTATCGCTGCTATTTACCTTTGCGCTCACACTACTCACGGCACCTGGTTGGCCGGTCAATGTTTGAACGGTTGCAAGTGGCATGATGATGCCGCTATCCTGAAATGCGTTTCCTGTTGTATAGATTCCCTGCACCGTAACGGTTTGGCCGTAGGCAGTGAATGTACTTCCAACGGCTAAGTTGTTCTTGGTTGCAAGGGTTGTACCAACAAGCGCAACGCTACTTGAACTATTTCCATCAATCGCTGTACCGCTACTGATTGTGAGCGTTCCACCGGTTGTTGAGACTGAGTTCGCGTCGGTTGTTCCTGTCACGCTAATACGTGGAGTTGGTGCCGGACGAGTTGTTTGAGTCGCCGTTGGGTCGGCACCTGTCGTATCTGTTGGCGCGCTTCGTTGCTGACGTGCTCCAAATGACCCAAGTGTCAATGATGACGTCAGGTTCGTATCGGCCGTTGTCATTTGGTCGGTCAATGACGACGTCACAGAACTAACGTTTGCCGTGCTTGCAATAGTTGCGATCTGAGCCGCAGTCAGAGGATCTCCTCCACCTTGGTCTCCCATGACTCCAGCTGGGCTAATCGTAATCGCGGTTCCAGCGTTTGCTTTGACGTCATCGATTTTTGCGAGGACACTGCCACGTGCGACCAGCATACTCAGGATCAGTGCAATACTGATAGCGAACATGAGGACGATTGCACCTGATTTCAGTGGACTCCGTACGGCGTTTTTTACGCCACGTGTCACAACGTTCATTATGTTTATATCTCCTTATTATAGTTATTTCTTGTAGTAACAAGCGTAACTATAACTGGGGATCTTGAATTTTAGCTGTAAGATTTCTTAAGTTTGGCAAATAAAACGTAAATGATGTTTCTTTCTCTGTTGAGCTAGCCTGGATATAGCCATGGTGAATCTCGGCGATCTTCTTTGCAATCGCAAGTCCCAGTCCAAGTCCGTTCTTTCCGCTTTCAGTTCGTGAGTTATCAGCACGGTAAAAACGATCAAAAATATGTGGCAGTTTTTCTTCGCTGATCGGTTTGCCTGTATTTTTGATCTCAAACCCGGTCATGAGTCGTTTTTCGAAAATGCGAATCGAGATACGTGAGTGATCGGGACTATATTTCACGGCGTTCTCGACGAGGATGTTCATCAGCTCAATCACGGCGGCTTCATTACCGAAAATAAGCGCGTTCTTTCGAGTTGTAATATCAAAGCGCTTCTTTAAACGAGCGAACGGTTTCATCGCAGAAGGCAACAGTTCAACCAGGTCGATTTGTTTCTTTTCAAGCTTGTCGTAGTCGAGACGCGCCATCTTTAGGAGCATTTCCGATAACTGAATCAGTTTGTCTACTTCTTCGAGGTTACTTTCTAGCAACTCTTTGGCTTCATCGAGTGCGAGGTTGTCGTCGCGAAGATAGACCTCTAATTCGGCTTTCATTGCTGCGAGAGGCGTACGGAGTTCGTGACTAGCATCACTGGTAAATCTGCTTTGGGCTTCGTGGGCTTTCTCGATTGGTCCCAGCGTTCGACGGGCTAGGAAATAACTACCGAATCCCCCGGCGATCAAAATGAAGGCATTAATGTAGACGAGCGCCAGAATCATCTGCACTGCCGCTTGTCGAGATTGGTCCATGCGGAGTTCATCTTGGAAGTCAGTCGTCATCGGGCTTCGTGGTCGAATACTTGGATCAATCAAACTGTGTTGCAAGTTTTCGAGACGAATGTTTACTTCGTGAAAATTGAGTTGATAAATGGCAAAACTAAAGATAAGGCTGATCGCCATAATGATGACCAGGTACCATGCGGTCAATTTAACGGTGGCGGATTTAAACACTCACTATGCCTCGAGTTTGTAGCCAAACCCTCGAACCGTGTGAATCAGCGGTTTCTTGAATGGACTGTCAATTTTGTTCCGTAGGTATTTAATATAGACTTCAACAGTATTCGGCAAGATGTCGGCATCGTAATCCCAGACGTGACTAATGATCACTTCTTTACTGAGTGGGCGGCCAGGGTTGCGCAACATATATTCAAGTAGTGCGAACTCTTTACTCGTAAGTTGAACCGATTTGCCTGCACGGGCAACGCTGTAGGTAATCGTATCGAGGCTTAAGTCCCCTGCTTCAAGAATGGCTGATTGTTGTTCGGTTGGGCGCCGAAGGAGTGCTCGAACACGAGCAAGTAACTCTTCAAGCGCAAATGGCTTGACGAGGTAGTCGTCGGCACCAGCATCAAGTCCTGCTGCTCGTTCAGAGACACTTCCTAGTGCGCTAAGGAATAAGACTGGTGTGTGTACTTTAGCGTCACGCATTGCTTTAACGATTGCGAGACCATCGTAATCTCCAGGAAGCATACGGTCAATAATAGCGATATCGTATGGCTCAGTTGTGGCCATAGCGTGTCCCTCGTCTCCGTCAAAAGCGACGTCAACGGCATAAGTTTCTTGCTCAAGTGCCTTTTTCAAGGCACGGGCAATCTTGTGTTCATCTTCAACAATTAATACTCTCATGTAGCTATTATACCGCTATTTTGCTGAGATATGCCTTAACCCAAAGAATTCTGTAGGCTTTATTTAAGCAATCGCGCTCGTGGTAGGGGCGTAACTATCGCTCCAGGCTTGCATGTCTTTAAGGATTGGCATAAGGTCACGGCCTTTTGTTGTCAGGCGGTATTCACAGCGACTGTCGGAGGTCGTTGCGTTCTTAGTGATAATACCTTCGACTTCAAGGTGATCAAGGCGTGCAGACAATGTACGAGGGTTAATGCCTTCAACGAGGTCTTGGATTTGGCAAAAACGGACAGATTCTTCGTTAATGAAAAAACGAAGTAATTGAGGAGTCCACTTATCTCCAAGTATCCTTGTTGCTGCCTTGACGCATCCAATTGTTTCTGTACTCATAGTACTACTTACTATACATTATCTAGTTAAAATCGTCAAAGCTTACTTGATCCACTCACCATTGTTATTGGTTCGGATATGATCCATGCTGTATTCCCACGACGCATCGGTTTTCTTGTGAGGATTAAAGATATAACCAGGATCAAAAATTTCTTTCGTCTCTTTAAAGAGTTGATACATTTCATCACCAAAGACGGCTGGTAGCCATGGTCCGCGCACCATCCCGTCGTTATGTTCGCCTGCCATCGTGCCGCCATATGTGAGGACGAGTGGAATAATTTCGCGCATCACTGGTTCGAGTTTGGCCTGGTCGCGCTTCCCCTCAATATTCAGTAGAGGAACAATGTGGAAGTTCCCGTCGCCGAAGTGGCCTGATAAGGTTGCAGGCAGTTTATACCTGCGGATAATCTTTCGTAACTTAGGTAAGAACTCCGGCAAGTATTTCGGCTGCACGGTCATGTCGTCAATAAATGGTGAGGCGTACTTATCCTTAATGCGATTGCGCAGAAGTGATAATGATGAACGTCGAATGTGCCAAAACGGTGCACTGGCTGCCTCATCACCTTCGATATCCGTCTTAAGGTGAAACTTTGAAAGCGCATCATGTAATTTTGAAATCTTAGCGTAGACTTCTTCTTTCGTCTGACCTTCGAACTCAATCATCAGGACGATGTTCGGCAGGTGGCCTTTGAAACGTACGACAGACCTAAGGAGCCAGGCTTGTTGCTTTAGCATCTCTTTCATACCAATTTGTTTTGAGAAACTTCTAAAATGTTTCATCCCAAGGTTAAACGTCATGTCATCAAAGCCTTCGAAGGTTGCAGGCTTGTGCTTCATGACGAGTGGAATAATCCGCCCGAGTTGATTAAATGAAGAAAGATATGCGAGGAGCAGTCCCGTATGTGGTGCTTTTGGAACAACTTCTAATTTTATATCAGTAATGATGCCGAGTGTGCCCTGGCTGCCCGTAATAAGCTGTGTCATATCAAAGACGCCTGTTGTTCGATCCCAGACGCTCCAAAGGTTATAGCCCATCGAGTTTTTATTCACCTGGGGGCGAGCGTTTTTGATGTGGTCGTAGTTTGCTTCAATTAAGTCATAGACTTGCTTATAAAGGTATCCCTCGAATGTTTTTTGCCTCATCTTTATAATGAGTTCTTTTTTGGTCAGTGGCGTGACGGTATATTCTTTGCCGTCGGCAAAAACAACTTTTAGTTCTCGAACTGAGCGATCTGCGTTTCCGAAACGAAGCGATTGCTCACCGCCCGAGTTATTTCCTACCATGCCGCCAATCGTCGAAATTGCTCGTGAGGCCGGTGCCGATCCCAGCATTAAGTCATGTGCTGTCAGTAACGGATCGATATCACGTAGAAATACACCCGGCTGTGCGTGCAAAATAGTTCCTGACAATCCTCCAATGCGAGAAAAATGCTTCGTCATACTGAGGATAAGAGAACTCCCGATTGACGCACCTGACATATCAGTGCCAGCGCTTCTGGTGGTGATTGAAAGTGACGGATAGGTTTCTTTGTATTGATGAACGAATGTGACGAGATTTTGAATGTCTTTTGAGTCTTTGGGCTCTAAAACGGCCTGTGGAATGATCTCATATATACTGGCGTCACGGCTGTGTTCAATTCGGTCTTCGCGGTGCGTGAGGATACTACCTTTAAAGACTTGCTGTAACTTATGAAATAAATCCTCCATGCCTCTGTAGTATATCTAGGCATAAGCGCTTTGTCGAGATGCGTCCCACTCTCCTATCTCTATAACTTTATTATGTGTATAATACGTCTCATGAAGACACGTATAGATATCGACACGAAAACTTTTGTCCGCTTTATTCTCGTAGTGATTGGCTTTGGACTCGCCATTTTTGCGATCTATCACGCCCGCACAGCACTGCTTATTCTTGGGATCTCTTTATTCCTTGCAGTTGCATTGAACGGCCCGGTGAATCGTATTAGTCGCATTCTTCCTGGGAAGAGTCGTGTTGCGGCAACAGCCATTGCCTATGTCTTAGTTGTCGTCGTTCTTGGAGCGATTCTCGTGCTTGTCGTACCACCAATCGTGCAACAGACAGCGAAGTTCGTGCAGAACGTGCCGTCGTTCGTTGATTCAGCAACAAATCAATACAAAGGCCTCAATAATTTGATTGAACAATACAACCTACGGCCACAAGTTGATCAAGCGCTGAACTCAATCAAAGATAGTACTGCCAGCTGGGCAAGTAACGTCGGTTCAACGGTGATTGCGGGGGTTGGTTCGGTCTTCGCGGTCTTGACCGAAGGATTGCTTGTGCTGGTACTTACCTTCTTGATGCTCATTGAGGGCCCAGCGTGGATGGAGCGACTGTGGGGACTTTATAACGATAAAAGGAAGATGAAGGCGCATAGGCGTGTTGTTCGTCGCATCTACGGCGTTGTGAACGGCTATGTGACAGGACAATTAATCGTGTCTACTATTGGCGGTGTGCTTGCAGGTGCAGCCGTGTTTGTGTTGAGCTTAGTCTTTCCGCAAATTCCTTCGGGCCTTGCGTTCCCAACAGCTGCGATTACCTTCACCCTTTCACTTATTCCGATGTTTGGCGCGACGATCGCTGGCCTGTTAATCACTGTGTTGTTAGCATTTAACGCCCCCGTTGCTGCGATCATTTACATCATCTACTTCTTTATCTACCAGCAGATCGAGAATAACTTCGTTGCTCCACAGGTACAAGCGAAGAAGATTGAATTATCCGCACTTGCCGTGCTTGGTTCGGTCACAATCGGGTTGTACTTATTCGGACTACTTGGCGGTATTATCGCCATTCCTATCGCTGGATCAATCCGCGTGCTTCTTGATGAGTATCTAAAGAGCCGTAAGGGTGATGATTCTGATGATGACGAAGCAGATATTATTATTGAAAAAATAAAAACTTAGTTATTTAAGCAGCGTATTCCCAAATAGATCCATGAGCGGTGTCACGAACAGTGATGCCGTTCTTTTCTATTTCGTTGCGAAGATGATCGGCTACTTTCCAGTCTTTTGCTTCGCGGGCACGTTCGCGTTCGATAATTAAACGTTTGCTGTCATCAGATATATCTTTGGTCGTTTCAAGTAGTTGCAGGCCCAGCAGGTCATCAATTGTTTCAAGCAAAGATGTCAGCGCATGTTGGTGAATATCTTCGATATCGATACCCTCAATCTTACTGAAAGCTTCGTCGATAATTGCGAAAGCTGCTGGTGTATCAAGATCGTTTGAGAGTGCTTCTACGAGTGCCTGAGAGCTTGCGTACAACGATACTGACTCATCGTCGGTTGATTTCTCATCATCATCACGCAGACGGTCGTGTGTCTGATGGCGAAGTGCGGCAATATTGCGCCAGTTACGCAGACGGTTCTTGGCGGCATCAAGGTTTTCGAAAGTAAAGTTACCTTCGCTACGATAGTGACTCTGCAGAACGAACATACGGAATTCAATCGGGCTGTAACCCTTTTCTTCAAGATCGTCGAGCGTAAAGCCGTTATCGAGTGACTTGCTAATCTTGGTGCCATTCACTTTAAGATGATTGTTGTGCATCCAATAGTTTGCGAAGATCTTACCGGTAGCTGCTTCGGACTGTGCGATCTCGTTCGTGTGGTGTACTGGGATGTGGTCGATGCCACCTGTATGAAGGTCGAGGGTCACACCAAGTAGCGTCATTGCCATTGCGGAACACTCAAGATGCCAACCTGGGAATCCAAGGCGTTCCTCACCTGCTTCGATCAAATCTGCGGGCGTATCCCATTCCATGTCACGAGTTTCGCCTGCGGGAGTAAATTTCCATAGAGCAAAATCGCTATGGTTTCGCTTTTCGGGATTGAATTCGACGCGGGCACCAGCTTTTTGAGCTTCCAGATCAAGGCCGGCAAAATCGCTGTAGGTTGGGAACCTGGCGGTATCAAAATAGATTCCGTCGTCAATTTCGTAGGTGAAGCCTTTTTCTTTCAAGGTTCGAACGAGCTGTAGTTGCTCTTCTATATAGTTGGTCGCCTTTGTAATATGCGTCGGCGCAATCAGGTTGAGTCGCTTCATCCCTTTGAGGAAATCATCAGTATAAAACGCGGCAACTTCCCAGGCAGTTTTGCCTTCACGACGTGCACCTTTTTGAAGCTTGTCTTCACCGTGATCAGCGTCGCCTTCGTTTTCGCCAGTTAAGTGTCCAACATCAGTGATATTCATGACACGGTCGACTTGTAGGTCATTCGCTTGCAAGACGCGAACCAACGTATCCCAATAAATGTAAGCAGTCCAGTTTCCGACATGCAGATAGTTGTAGACGGTTGGGCCACAGGTATAAAGACTGACTTTTCCTTCAACTTGAGGAGTAAATGGATCTACTTTTTTATTGAGTTGGTTATGAAATTGAAGACTCATAATCGGTAATCGCCTTATCTGTTGCGGTAATTAGTTCTGACATTATTTTGTCATAGCTTTCAAAAACGCGAAAGCCTGAAGCGTATTTGTGTCCGCCACCACCAAAGAAGCCAGCGACTTGCTCGGCGATCGGATAGTTGCTACGGATCTTGCCTGTTAGTTTTCCGTCTGGGTACGTTTTAAAAGCAATCGCAATCTTCACGCCAATAACGAGGCGCATTTCATCAAGCACCAGAACGCTTGGGTTGTACTGGTCACTAAACTCAGCAATTTCTTCCCATGGAATGTGAACGGTGGCGAGCTGGCCGTCAAGGCTGTACTCGATACGCTCTAAAAGACGACCTTTGTAGGCAAGAATTTCAGCTGATTTCTTCATGTATTCACGACGACGCTCTTCGATGACGCTATTGTGCGCACCGAGTGCGACTAATTCACCCACAGTATGGAAGGTTGAAGGGGTGACGTTTTGCGTCGTGAGGCCAAGGCTGTCGCTCATGATGGCGATCATCATATCTTCGGCGGCCTGTGGAGTGATCTTCCAGTCAAACTGAGCCGCCAGTTTATAGATGATTTCGCTGGTGGCGACTGCTTCTTCGGCGAGGATATCGTGCTCGAATTGTAACGTTGTTGCCGTTTCGGTGTGGTGATCAATCACAAGGACAGGATGAGATTCGAGGAAGTGGCGAGCGCCATTAATATCGAGGGCCTTACTAATCAACGTCTCGCTGGTGGTATCGACGATGATTGCGAGATCTACGGATGTATCGAAGTCTTGTGTGACACGATCCCAGCCGTTGACGTAATGAAGGTATTTAGGAATTTCTACGTCACAATACAAATGAACGTCTTTGCCGAGGTCGGAAAGAATTTCTTCTAACGCAAGAGCGCTTCCAAGGCTATCGCCGTCGGGATTTTCGGCCTGGATGACCATGATTTTTTGAGCTGAGCCTATCAGCTTTTTTGCAGATTCGTACATTGGGTCTTATTGTACCAGAAATTGAAGAGGGACGCCCCTGTCACGAAACCGAAGTTCCGAGACTGGGACGTCCCTGTCTTCACCGACTGGTGGGCGCGGACGTGGCATGAACTCTCTCGAGCTCTTCCGAGGCCTGCAGCTTGCGCGAGGCCTTGTCCTTGATCGCGATGAGGCGACGGGTGAACTTGCGTTCCGCTTCTGCCCTGAGGTCGTCGAAGTGGTCGTTCTTAATGACCGCTTCGTTCGAGTACAGCTTGTCGGCGGCATCGAGGATCACAAGCTTCGCCAGGTAGGCGCGCTTGATGCCCTTCAGTCCGTTGCCAGCGTTGAGGATCTGCTTGTCGGCCTTGATGATCGCCCGTGAGGTGAACATCTCGTTGGTTGCCTGCCAGTGACGACATGCGGCTTCGTCCTTGCTGTTTAGGGCGACTCGCATGGGGCCACCGAAGACGGCCTTGTAGCTGTAGTGCTCCGGGCCTACGAAGTACCCTCGGTGGTATCCGTTGAGGATGTTCCGCTGAGTGTTCTTCACGTTGTAGTCGATGTCTTCTAGTAGTGAAGACACTGCGATGATCAGGAACAGACCCAGGAAGAACAGAACGGCTCCAATGATGATGCCGGGCGTGTAATCCTTGTGAGGATAGTAGCCGTACCAGTCGTTGGAGTCGTATGTCGTCGGGGGCGAGATCATCGTGGCCACAAAGGTAAAGAACCCCCCTATGGTCAGTAGGGCTCCGATCACGATCGCCGCGATGGAGAACCGGTCCCATATGTTCGAGTGTTTGGACTTGGCGCGCCTCACGAGGTGCGCCGGGGCTTTGCGGAACTGATTGACCTCAGTATCCTTGATGGAAATGAACATGTCGTCTCGCTCTCTTGTCGGTGGAAGACTTGGGATATATTATAGCAAATTAATGTAAATTTGTCAATATAGCACAAGTGGGATGACTAAAACGCGCGACGGCCTTCAAGAGCGTGTGTCAGGGTAATTTGATCAGCATATTCCAGATCAACCCCAACAGGGATACCACGAGCTAAGCGGCTCATTTCGACGTCAATACCAGCATCTTTGATATGGCGTTGCAGAAAGAGCGCGGTTGACTCCCCTTCGACACTGGCATTGGTAGCAATAATGACCTCTTTGACGTTATCGTCAGTCAGACGTTTGATAAGTTCAGGAATATGGAGCTGTTCAGGCCCCACTCCATCGATAGGGCTGATTGCGCCACCAAGGACGTGATACGTTCCTTTGAATTGACCCGTTCGTTCAAGAGCGACAATATCGAGGGGCTCTTCAACCACGGCAATGAGCGTTTTATCACGATCCGGGTCGCTGTAGAGTGGCGATACCTCTTCGTCTGCGTCAATCAGCGCAAAGGTGATCGGACAGGTCTTCACGAGGCTGTGAATGTCGTGAATAGCCGTCGAGAGCGACGTATTTATATGCTGGTCAGCTTTCAATAGGAAATACGCGTACCGCTCGGCAGTACGCGACCCAACGCCGGGCAAGCGCCCGAGTTCGTCGATGAGTTTTTCCAGTGCAACTGGTAGCAAGTGAGCCATGAAACTCTAAAGACCTAGGCTACCAAGACCACCCATGAGGGGCTTCATTTTTTCTGCTGCAACTTCTTGTGCTTTGGCAAGCCCGTCACGAACAGCGATTTCAATCCAGTGTTCTAGTTCACCGATGTCATCGGTATCAACTGATGCTGGGTCGATGGTGATTTTCTTGAGTTTTAGCTCACCAGTGATTTGAACGACAACTGCGCCATCACCTGCTTCAACTTCAATGATCTCTTTTTTTAGATCGCTCTGCGCTTTACGTAGCTTGTTCAGCATCTTCATTTGGTCAAAAGCCATTGTATTACTCCGTCTGTCTTAATTACTTCTTAATTATACGTTATTGAACGAGGTTTTTATAGATGTACAAGCGGTCGCTGTCAGTGCTATAGGTCGTCGTGATGATCCGCGTGATCCGATACGTTGCTGGAATGCTTTCATGTGCTGCGCGAGTCGCGGTAAATTGGTTGCTCGTCGGAGCTGTGGTTACTATTAAACCTGTTCGATGATGCGCGACGGCCACATAGAATGGCAGTTCAGTCTGTGAGACAACGAGGTGTGTCGTTTCCTTTGGAATAAGCTTCAGATCCTGTGAGAAGTTAATCGCAGTCGTCGGCGAGTAGTGATAGCCGTAGACGTAACGATCAAGCCCGGAACCGATAAGCGTCACAACTAAGATTATGATCGGGATAAGTCCGGCGATACGCGCGTAGGGGTTCAATGGGAATAGTCGATACCAATACGTGATGAGGCTGGTGAGCCCTGCGGCAAGCAGTAATACCGAAGGAACAAATGTCACGCTCGTGAATGAAGGGTTAAGGTTAAGGACTGGCAGTAGGCAGAGGAGCCAAAGGATAATTAAATAACTTCTGGTTGTATCTCGCGTCCGAATGAGGCGATACATTCCTAGTCCGACGATAAGGACTGAACCAAAGCCAAAAACTGGTGTCATCAGGGTCGTCGTACTCGGTTCCCAGAACAAGAAGAATTGCTTTAGTAATGTCATAACATTCGCTCCAATGTCTGGCGGCCAGGTTGCGGGGGCGCCAAGAAGACTTAGTCCAAGTTTAGGTGTAGTAACAATAAGATACACAAGTGGTGCGACTAGGATACCACCAAGAATACTACTCAGGACAATCTTGAATCGAGACAGTCGACGAACGATCGCGCGGAGGTGTGGGTGCAGCGTGACGGCCAACGTAATGGCAATCAGCGGATAGATACTAAGTGGGGTGTACAGGCTGAGCGCTGCTGCTGCGGCAAACGAAAGTTTCCAAAAGAGTCTCCCCTTCTTCGCTCGCGTCACTTGTGTGCCTAGCGAGAGAAGTAAAATTGGCCAAAAGACGTACAAAATACCAGGCGTACCATTCTGAGCAATAAACAAGAACTGCCCTGTGGTAATAGCGATAAGTGATGTCAGAACGGCAATATTAGGCTTGAACCAGCGTCGTAGCAGTAAAATAAGTCCGATCGCCGAGAAAAGCGCCAGAATGAGAGATGGTAGCTTGATAGTAAAATCAGAGACACCAAAGATGTGGAATATGCCCGCCTGTAAGATATAAAACGGCAAACTAGTGATGCCAAATGACGTAAGGTCCGAGAAGGACAACGCATCACTGCGAACGGTAGCGCGCATCTCTTCCGGTGAGACGCCACCAGGAACATAGAGGCCTGCAAAAATCAGGAGCCCAGCAAGAAGCAGTGCAATAATGCTGTAGCCAACGACGTAACGCCAGCGGTAAATGAAGAAATTAGTAATATCTCTCGCAGCCATAAGTTACCTTGATTATATCATTAACTATCGTGCTTGCGGTCTAAGGACATGAACCTGAGGCGTTCTGGGTGGAAGAAGAGTTCAATCTTGCCAGTTGGTCCGTTACGGTGCTTCGCAATAATGAGATCGGTAATCTGTTTTCGATCGGTGTCTGGGTTGTAGTACTCTTCGCGGTAAATAAACATAACGATGTCGGCATCTTGCTCGATTGATCCAGATTCACGGAGGTCGGCAAGTTGTGGAATTTGGGGACTACGAGATTCAACTGAACGAGATAACTGTGACAGCGCAATGACCGGCACATTCAATTCGCGCGCAAGGAGTTTCAATCCACGCGAAATCTCACTCACCTCTTGGACACGATTCCCATTATCACGACCACTCCCCTGCATCAGCTGTAGGTAGTCGATGATGATCAGTCCGAGTGGTTGTTCGTGTGCGGCACGGCGCGCTTTGGTGCGCATTTCGAGGACGCTCACACCAGGAGTATCGTCGATGAAGATCGGCGCTTCGGCCATTTCGCCCATTGCATCAGAAAGCTTGCTAAAGTCATCATCTGACAAGTTGCCTGTTCGGATGTTCCAGCTATCAACTCCAGAAGCATCGGACAGCATACGGTCAACCAGCTGTTCTTTGCTCATCTCGAGGCTAAAGAAGAGGACAGGTTGTTTTGCAATGGTCGCGACGTTATATGCAAGGTTTGTGACCAATGTGGTCTTACCCATTGCAGGACGAGCGGCCAAGATAATGAGGTCGCTTCGTTGCAGACCTGCGGTCATGTTGTCGAGGTCACGGTACCCGGTACGGACACCACGCAAAGACCCTTTGTTGCGGTGTAACTCTTCCAGGCGGTCGAAACTTTCGGTCAAAATGCTTTCAAGTGGAACAAGGTCTTGTTTGAGTGATTGGTCACTGACGGCAAATAATTGCGCTTCCGCTTGTTCCAGTAGTTCCGCTGTCGAGGTTTCTTCATCAAATCCCATTTCCGAGATCTCGGCACTGGCTTTAATGAGTCGACGTCGAATTGCCTTTTGGCCAACGAGTTCGGCGTACGCCTCGGCATGTGCGGCGGTCGGGACATAGTTTGTTAGTTCGGTTAAGTAGGCTGATCCACCGATTGTTTCGATGTCATTTTTCTTTTTTAGTTCTTCAGTCAACGTCAAAAGGTCGACTGGTTTACGCTTTTCGTATAAGCGCATCATTGCGTCGTAAATCAGGCCGTGGCGCTTGTCGTAAAAATCATGAGCTTTGACGTGCTCAGTGATATCAGCCAGCGTTTCTTCATCAATAAGAACAGCACCGAGCAGACTCATCTCGGCATCAAGGTTTTGTGGTGGTATTTTCCCCGCTGGGACGTCTTTCGTCGCCATAACAACTCACGTTCGAGGGCGCTCGGTTAGATCGCGACCTCTTCTCCTCCACCCATAATAACAGCTACGGCCGCAGCCTGACTATCCTTTGGTGGAAGGGGTGTGGGTACGGTGTGGACGAGGAGTTGATAACTACCGAGTGCTTTGAGGGACTCATAGAGGTGGGTATTGTATTTTTGGTCGTCGAGCTTTTTCTTATAAAATGCAGAGTTTGTGTACAGCGTGAGGTCGTTTCCTATCAATTCATGGGCACATTTAGACAAGACGCTATAGAGGGCGACGTAGTTTTGACGAGTATATTCTACCAACGCGTCCCAATTAAAGGGTTGAGCTTCGCCAAGTTCTGCAATAGCTACATCACCGTCGCTTAAAACTTCTTCTGCAGATACTGCTTCAAGAGGAGTGGGCATTGCAGGTTTTACTTTTGTCGCTTGCTTGCTCAGCTCTTTAATGGTTGCTGTAACTTCTAGTACCGGCGATGCTAAGGCGGCTGTTTTTGATGGTTTGTGCTCTAGTGCGGCGGCGCCGAGGGTTGCTAGCAACTTCAGTTGTGGCTGACTGCTTTTTGAGACGTCTAGTAGGCTGTCGAGGAGCGGGAGGAAGTGTGGCTTGGTCGCTATCTGGTCGCGAATGGTGTGTGTCAATTGTTCTGTTAGTGTGATGGAGCTGATGCCATCGGCGATGGTTTGCTCTAATAGTTCGGCAACTTTGCTCACGTCATGAGCTTCGACGCTTGTGAGGATATCGTCAACAACTTTAGTCGGCGCAAGACCGAGAGTTGCTTCGATAAGGTCCGGAGTGATTCCTTTTTTGTCGTCAGTCAGGCTAGCAAGTTGATCAAGTAAACTGATGCTGTCACGAAAACTACCGTCGCCTCGTTGAGCAATGAGTTTAAGCGATGCGTCGTCAATGATAATTTTCTCTTCGTCTGCTATGTGGCGGAGGTGTTTGACGGCATCTGGTTCGCTAATCGCACGGAAACCATACCGCTGAGTGCGGCTAATAATCGTCGCAGGGAGCTTATCGACATCGGTTGTCGCAAGGATAAAGACGATATGCTCTGGTGGTTCCTCGAGTGTTTTCAGTAGCGCGTTGAAGGCTGCTTTTGACAGCATGTGGACCTCATCGATAATGTAGACTTTTTTGGCCGCGGAGACTGGCGCGATTTGGACTTTTTCACGAAGGTCGCGAACATCTTCAACGCCGTTATTGCTAGCAGCATCAATTTCAATAATATCTAGGTGGGTTGAATCGTCGCTGTATGGTAGGTTATTGATTTCATGTGCAAGAATGCGCGCGACAGAGGTTTTTCCAACGCCACGAGGCCCTGTCAGTAAGTACGCGTGAGAAATACGGCCAGCTTTAATTGCTCGCATCAAAATATCGGTGATGTGGTTTTGCCCAACGACTTCGTCGAGCGATTTGCTCCGATATTTCCGGTAGAGTGCCGTGGCCATTACTTTTTTCCCCTGATTTCTATCTTTAGTATACGCAGATAAAAGACCGAGTTTGTTGTGTTTTTAAGCATGAACGGCCTCTTTCTCTGTTAAGTAACACGTTCCACACAGTGAATCATAGGTAACGGACTGTTCGCCGTCGATGGCTACTTGCTCGCCTTCGAACACATACTTGCCGTTTACTTTTCGGCAATTGAATTCTGCTTGGTTGCCACAGCGACACATGGTGGGGAGTTTCTCGATATTATCAGCAGTTTCAAGAAGTCGTTTGCTGCCTGGAAATAGTTTGGTTTTAAAGTCAGCTCGTAACCCGTAAGTGATGACGGAGATGTTATCGGATTTGGCTACCGAGAGGAGCTGATCGACTTGATCAGCTGTTAAGAATTGCGCCTCGTCGATAAGTACGCAAGATAACGTTTCAATCTTGTGAGACTTTCTGAAAGCTTGGATGGCTTCGCGTAGGTTCATATCAGGCGTCGCAATGATATCAACGTCCCGCTCAGCACCACCGCGCGCGATAATACGCGTGTCGCCTTTTGTATCGATGCTGGGCTTAATCGTGACGATCGAAAGTCCGCGTTCGATGTAATTATAGGCAGTTTTAATAAGCGTATCGCTTTTACCGCTATTCATTGCACCATACTTAAAATGAAGTTTTGCCATTTTTTGTTCCCCGTTTTCCCAACCTGTTTGTTTTCACCTCAGTGATAAGGCTACTATACTGCTTACGTATAAACTTTGCAATAAAAAACCGCCCTGCACAGAGGACGGTTTTTATGTGGTTTCAAGAACTAAAGTGCGGCTTCAACTGCGGCCCAGGTCGCTTCTGGGTTATCAGCAGGAACGATGATTGTCACTTGGTCGCCCATATTAATACGGAAGTATGTGACGCTGGCAAGGAGGATGCGGTATTCGCGTCCGTTTGCTTCAACGTAGTATGCACCGTCGTGTTGGACAAGTGTTCCGATGATTTGGATACGTTCGATTGGGCCAATTTGTTTGTAAATGAAGCTCCCGTCGTCAGCGATAGTGAGTTTTAGGATATCACCTTCAACCAGCTTTGACTTGCTGGCATAGTTCGCAGGAACAGGGTATTCTTTGCCGTCAGGTCCAGCCATTTTTTGGCCATCGAAGATTCCTTCGACAACTTTACCTGTTACTTCTTCGTTAGTACCTGATTTTGGCGTGATGACAGTGCCATCATCACCGATGATACTAATAAGAAGCTCCTTAGCTGCCGCTAGGTTTGTCTCGGCTTCTTGGATCAAGCTGTGTAGTCGCTTGACTTGTTTCTCTGGTAGTTCAGACATGGGTACTCGCAATTCCTTTATCTGTGTGTTTTTGAAATGGTATAACTCACTTATATCAAGATGCCGTCAAGTTGTCAATGTTTATCTGGTTGACAACATGGTATATTGACATTTCATTATGTTTATGCTATAATGCATGCACAAGTCGATTGAAAGTGTGATTGCCGAGGGTTTTGGTAACAAACAAACCGGCGACCACAATCTCCGGCTTTGCACACTTTCACTATTAGAGAGGACGCAGAAATGCGCCGCAACATCATTAAAGCACTGCTGATTGCTATGTTTGCAATCGTGTTCTTCGCCGTTGTTCCATCTGTTTCCGCTTCGGCGGCAACTGGTGGTGCAGCCCCTGTCGGATGTAGCCCTGCTACATGCACAGCTTCGCCCGGCCCTGTTCGGACGCTGACTCCGAAGGACCCATCGCAAGATGTGGCTCCCCCGCAAGGAACGGTTCCGCTGAACCTGAACGGATGCGAAGTGAGCAATCCCTGCACGAACGTTCCTGACCCGGAGGCCGTAGCGCCCCCTGGTTCTGACGATGTCGTGCAGGTGAGTGTTCACCAGCTGAAGATCTGGGACAACCAGCTGCGCGATGCACAGGTTCGGGCATTCGTGTCCCTAATCTGTGCTATCAGTGCTGGTGGCATCGCCATCATCCTGTTGATCATGGTTGTTTCGGTGAGAATCAACCGTCGTCAGCCGGAAGTGGTTGAAGTCGCAAAAGTGGGACCAACGTTCCACTGATCATCTCTAGTGAAAGTGTTCCCCGTCCCCTCTGCAGTTCTGCAGGTGGAGGCGGGGCACTTTTATTTTGGAAAGTTTTATTTATATAAAAAGTTAAAGCCCGCTCCCCGAAGGGAGCGTACAAGACGAATCTTGCGTGGCTTCAACCTTAGGGGGCAGGCCTATCCAGCGACGCTGGAGGTGGTGATCTGGGTGGATTTCGCCTGGTCCTTACTCCCGATGAGTCGCGCAAGTTGCGTTGCGAAACTCATGCCAACCTCGTCGTAGAACTCGGGTTGCTTTCGACGGTTGCAGTAGGCCAGAACGACCTTGGCTTCCGTGTACAGCCCGTACCTGATCGCCTTGTCGGCAAGCAAGCGGAGTTCGCCCGGCTTTGGATCGGTGCGTCGACCGAAGTCCTTGACCTTCGGGTTGGGGATGAACTTGGCGACGAGATCCTCCCAGTCGGAAGGGTGTTCTTCGTCGTCGGTCAGCCAACAACCATCATGGTCGAGTTCCAGCAACTCGTCGAAACTCTCCTTGTTTCCTTGGCGAGCTTCTTCGAGTAGCGTCGTGCAGCGCTGACCTATCAGGTCATCGAGACGATCCTCTGCCCAATCGAGGTCCTCTTGAGTGATGTAGCTGGCGTGATCATCGAGTGCCTGTTGGATCGTGTCGTACAACCCTTGGACGTCGTCGGACTGCGTTCGCAGTTCGGCGAACAGCGCGTCGGCGGCTGCGTAATGTACCGCGAGCGCGTCGATTCGTGCCTGTGCCGCACTCTGGCGCTCGAGAGCATCTTGGACTCCGAGTCGGTTGGCTGCTTGTTCGTAGTGTGCGGGTGGCGGACCGTAACCGACGACCTTTAGGTCATCTTCTGGTGTCATCGCAGCTCGAAGGATCGGTCGAATCCATTGGGTGACTTGGCTGTCGATTGCTTCCTGAGCGTGATGTATCCGCGTTCGTTCTTTCATGGCATCTTTGGTGATCTTCCCGTGTTTCCTGAACGATCGTACAGGCAGTACGATCGCCAGTGTGATGACGGCGAGTGCCACGATTGCGATGATGATCACGTATGGAAGTTGTTCCATGGTGATGGTAAATCCCAGTATCTTCATGTTCGTGCCTTACTTTCTGTCGGGTTTCGATAGAGCTAAAACAATACGCATATTATAGTATAAAAATCTTGATCTATCAAGGAATGAATTATTCTTTTCCACATAATTTTCTGGGGTGGCTGCGGAATTGTTGTATATTTTGCAGATAAGAAAAGACAACAAAAATACCGCCCTACATGAGGACGGTATAAAAGGATTTTCTTATTACGATTTTCAAAATGGCCGAATGTTGATTAGCTAAGCTCGACGGTTGCGCCAGCTTCTTCAAGTTGCTTTTTAGCAGCTTCAGCTTCTTCTTTTGGAGCTTTTTCTTTGATTGTTGATGGAACACCGTCAACCAAAGCTTTCGCTTCACCAAGACCAAGACCAGTAATGTCTTTTACGGCCTTAATAACAGCAACTTTTTGTGCACCAGCATCCTTAAGGATGATGTTGAAGTCGCTCTTTGCGTCTTCAGCTGGAGCTGCTTCTGCAGCAGGACCAGCAACAGCAACGGCAGCCGCAGCTGGCTCGATGCCATATTCGTCTTTCAAGATAGTCTTGAGTTCGTTTACTTCAAGTACAGTTAAACCAACGAGGGTTTCTGCAAATTTCTTTAGATCAGCCATTGTAATGACTCCTTTGTATTATTCAAAAATTATATAGTGTAAAAATTAACTGGTTGCTTTAGCTTCAACGCCATCAAGTAGCGCGTGTAGGTTACCCGACAATGCGTTTGTGATGTCATTAACTGGTGAAAGAAGCATTGCGATAACTTCGCCAATAAGTTGTGACTTACTAGGAAGACTTGCGAGTGCGTTCACTTCATCAGCGCTGAGAAGAAGCCCTTCACCTGAAAACCCGCCGGCAATAACGAGAGCTGGATTTGTTTTTGCAAACGCATTCAGTATCTTCGCTGGTGCAACTTCGTCTTCTGCGCTAACAGCGTACAGAAGTTGTCCGGTAAGAGTTGAGGTGTCAGTATTCTTGTACGTATCAACATCTGAGAGCGCTACACGAACAAGGCGGTTTTTAATCACCTTGATCACGACGCCAGCTTCACGAGCTTGAGCTCGGAGTTTCTGGACGTCGGCAACGGTAAGACCATCGTATTTTGCAAATACGGTTGTCTTAGACGCTGTAAGTAGTTCGCTCATATCAGCAACCAATGTGTTCTTTTTATCGCGTGAAATCGCCATAAATTTAAATCCCCCCTGATTTAATCAGGAATTTAACATTGATTTATTCGGCCAAATTGTTAATCAAATCTAGACAGGCAGCATATGGAGGAGAAAACAAAAAGTCTTTGGACCTCGCACTGCCAAAGACTCATGAAATGTATGTTTATTTACAATTCCTCGGTAGCAAATTAAGTTTCAGATTGATTACTCGCACGTCCACGGCCACTGTCTTTGGTTGTCTTACCTCGCATTGTACAGGTCGTAGGTAAATAAGTCAACGTTTCTAAAGAGGTGGACTAGGTGTAGCGTGTCATGCACGTTGCTACCCGCTACTATTGGCGTGTCTTGAAAAATATGTCGTAGTAGGTTATTATAGTTCTTGTCCTTTCACACGAATGGACTCTGAGTAGAGGAGAAACGTGAGCACTACTATCGATAAAGCACCCGCGATGACAGTCATGACCGCCGAGGTCAAGATTCGTCCGGATGTCGTGATCACCGAGAAGATGGCCCATCGCATCAAGGAGATTGCGCTGGACTACGCCCTCGGCAAAAAGTACGAGAGCATGGCCGACTACACCATCAACATTGGCAACCTCGGTCGCAGTCTGGGACTGTCTTATGGGCAGTTCTACGACGAGCTGAGGGCTGCACTTTTCCAGCTGGAAGGTTCGATCAAGTTCGATAAGAACCGGGTCACCGCCCTTTTGATGAAGTAGTAGCTACACCCAGGGAGTCAGGAACCCCCCAGACTGGGCGTGCGGGGTGTCAATGACGACACCCCGCACACTCACATTTCTCATCCTCAACTAAGAGCCTTGGCCATTTTCGGTCGAGGCTCTCTTCACCTCTGTGGATAAGTAGACCCGGGACTCAATTCGTGGTATAATATGCCAAATATGGACATCGAGAAAAAGGAAATTGATGATTCGCGTCCAGAATCACTCTACACCCCAGCATTTCAACTATCGGATGAGTTAGTCTCTTCGGTTGAAGCTGCACCTCGTGGAGAAGAAACAACCTATGGCGCAACTCCTTTCGACAAGCTTGTCTCACTTGCAAATCAAGAAGAGGTTCTGAGTAACCGCCAGACACTCGTTCAGCACATTCCTGACAATATCCCTATTCTTGTTGCGAACTATGTCCAAGAAACATTTAATAATCGATTTTGGGCTCGCCTTGCAGCAAACGACGAGAACTTTACGACTCGTCTTATGCATAAAGATTTGCTAGAAGCTGACCCACGCCTCCACCGGATGATTGATCTTGGTCGTTTTGGGAAAGCCTCGCCGGCTGAGTTAATGCTCATCCGCGATCAACTTGGTATTAGAAGTCTTGAAGTTGCCTGCCTCACCCACCCATACGGCGAGGGGATTAAAGCGCAACTTCCGGTTATGCGCCAATCCGTAAAGAAGGCAGTTGAGATTTTTGGCGGAACCTATGATGAGTACCCTAAGCCTCGCTACGGAATGAAAGAAGTGCTGCGTGATGAATCCGGTAGGCCTGTCGCTATATTGATGACGCGTAAAAAAGACGTCGGTACTTTACCTGATGGTCATGGTGGAGACGGAAGTATTGTACGCGAGCGGTCTTCATTTATCATGCGTATCGACGATATGAGCGAGCTGAGAGACATCTATGGTGACCAAAGAATTGATAAGTTCGTTGCAATTGCAAGTAAAGGTAAAGAAGAGCAGCAAAAACTACTTGAAGAGTTCAATGACACCATTTCGATATTCCTTGATTCGAATGAATTTACGGAAGCAATTCCGATTGCCACCACGACGTACGTATTTGATCGAAATACCACAAAACTTGTTGAAGAATCACTCAGACAATCACCTAAGCCAGAGACTGAGCAAGAATTTTTTGCTCATCCGGTTGATGAGGGTCGAGCAAATGAGGTCCAGGAAAGACTAGACCGGATCGTAAAGGCGTATCAGCACGATGTGTATAAGTCGGTTAAATTTTCGGATGACGACAAGTAACTATGTTGTGTCGGTGAACGTATCGAGCAATGCACGTATCTCGTCTTGAATATCCTCGATTGAGCGCATTTCACCATTTTTATTCATGCAATCGATTGCCTTGAACTTGTCTGGATACAGCCGTGACAGTTCTTCGTAATTTGCCTTTGCCTTATCAAGGTGATTGGCGTCCGCTTCGTGAATATCACGCTTCAAGGTCGTGTAGGCGCGATCTTCTTTTTTATCGATATTCTTCTGTGAAATCTCTGATGGTACGAGCAGGATAATATTAACATCTGGCACGGGAATGCCCAGTACTTCGTACTCTGTTTTCATCATACGTTCGTAATAAGCGATGCGCTCTTTTTTATCACTAAACTTCGTTCCTTGGTGTGCCAGGTTCGAAGCGACATAACGATCGGCAATGACGAAGCCATTCGGGTTGTTAATAACATCACGGATTTCTTTGCTGGCGGCAAAACGATCAAAGGCATACGGAAGACTGGCGAGGTCTGCATGAACGTCATTAACGCCACCGTATACGCCATTAAGGTACTGATCTGCATAGTATGACGAGAATTCGCCGTGTCGCGGAAAGGCAACGGTGTGCACTTTTTTACCGATACTTTTTAGATACGCCGTGAGGATTTTAGTTTGTGTTCCCTTACCAGATCCATCACCACCTTCGATTGCAAGAAAAAATCCCACTAGGCAGCTCGCTGGTCTTTATACGCGCGCGGAAGCATTTGTTGCGGAGTCCAGGCTTTTTCAAGTTCCGTGACGTCCGTTCCTGCTGCGTATTTACCACTGAGGTTTTCGTAGCTGCCACGAACTTCGCCTGTGTGCATAAAGACGATTTGCGCAATTCGCTCACCTACGGGGAGGACAATACTGTGACGCTGGTTCAAGTTATAGATTTCGAGTGTCCAACGGTTTACGTAGCCAGGATCGCCCCAACCAGCATCAAAACAGACAGCAACGCCGTTTCGGCCCCACGTACTGCGTGATTGCATGCTGGTCGTTCCTGGAGGAAGAATGCCAATGAACTCTTTGGTATGCGCCAGGATACGTTCACCGGGTTCAAGGACGATAACAGGATGATCAATAGGAATGTTGGCGAGAGGCTTATTGCCTGTTTGCTTACACCATTCAGAGTGAGTAATGGCTTTTTGTGGTTCACCGAAATAACGATCAACTTCTATTTTGTCGAAAGGGTTGTAGACAGTTTCAGGACTCTTGCGATCAGTTCGATAAAACCATTCGCCAAGTGTCACATCAACACTACTTCCATTAATATGTTCCGGTTTGTAAGGATGGAAAATAATATGACCATCCTTAATTGCATCTTCGATTTCTATATTGCTATAGACACTCATAACACTCCCCTTTTCAATCTTCCCAAATTTCTTTCAGTATACCGTATGTTTATATCACATCAAACTTTCGTTGCATGCGAGCTTATGCTGATGCTACACTAAAATTAATTGGGTAGTTGCGCAAAAATATTGGGGAATATGGAGGTGTATCGTGTCTACAGTCCTAGAAGACAAAGAAGCGTATGTGACGAAGAGTCCGGAGGGTGTTCTAGCCTTAACGGAAGCCGGGCGTGATGCTATCGAACCGTGGGTCACTGATCTGGATAGTAATGTATTTGCATTTACTCCAGAGTCCGACACACTTGCTGTCGCTGCGGCAATGGCACGCCTTTCACGTAACGGCAACCAACTAGTCACTATTCTTGCGAGTGAGTTTATTGACAAAGAGAACCGAGAAAGTGACCTCCTCCACCGTGTCGTCACTGAATTTGGTGATGACTCAGTCATGCAGCTGTATCCGATGCAAATGGTATTTGAGGGTATTAGCAATATTGCGACAAAAGAAGTTGAATGGGGTCGCCTTGCTGCCTACCTTGAACAATCAACTCGATATCTTCGATTCGATACGAAAGATGCCGAAGGTCACTACGCCTACTTCACTCCGACGGAATTCGACCCAGACACATTTGCAGAATACGAAACGAATATGGACGAAATCTTCGACATTTATTCTGATCTTTATAAAAAAATATATGCGCATATCGAAGCGACATCGAATGAGCCTGAAGAAAAGCGAACTGCCGCCTGGCATCGCGCAGTTCACGCACAGGCATGTGACAGCATTCGTTCACTTCTGCCCGCTTCAACACGTGCGACAGTGGCTGTTCAAGGAAGTGCGCAAGCTTTTTACAATATGATTCTTAACATGGAAGCTCATCCGCTCCCCGAGATTAATAAACTTGGTCGTCAAGCATTAGCCGCAGCGCGTGGTGTTGCGCCAGTCTTCTTTGAACGAATTGATAAAGCGGATCGCGGTGGACTGATCAGTGATCAAAAGCGAGCGAGTCGAGAGGCATCACGTGCGCTCGCTGATGAGTTCATGCCAGACAGCGAAGTCGAGCCTAAACAGGGTCCTTATGTTGAGATCGTTAGTGTTAATGGAACGGAAGACGATATCATCACAAAGATTCTTGTCGACTCAAGTGATAAGTCATATCAATTTGTGCGTGAAACTGTTGCTGGAATGTCTGACGAGGACAAACAGCGAGTACTCGATACGTATGTTGGAAATCGTGATAACCGACGCGTGAAGCCAGGTCGTGCATTTGAGCTCGTCGACTATGTCTACGAGGGCCAAGTCGATTACGGCGGATGGCGTGATATTCAACGAGGTCGTATGGTTGACGGCTTGAAGTGGCAGGATCTTCGCACCGAACTTGGACATGTTCGCCCAGATATTATTGATGCGGCAGGACTCACTGATGAATATGAGAAAGCATTCAAGATAAGCGCAAACACGCATGAAATGCTTATCGATCGTGGCTATGTTGACCAAGCGCAGTACGCAACACTGTTTGGTCACATCATGCGCTTTAGTATGAAGTCTAACTTACGTTCACTTGTTCATACGATCGAGCTTCGTACGACGCCACAAGGCCACTCAGCATATCGTGATTTCTACATTGAGCTCCACAGACAGATTGCTGAAATTCACCCTAACCTTGCCGAAGTCATCAAATTTGTGAATAAAGATGAAAATCAAGAGCTTGCGCGACTTGGGGCTGAACGAAACAGGGAGGCTAAGGAACTTACGGCCACTCAAAACGCACCAACCGAAAAATAACCCTTTACTCTCTTCTCGCTTGTGCTAAACTGGAGTTAAGCGCAGTTATCACCAAAACAAAAACGCACTTACGTTACAAAATCAAAATAGCTCAGGAGCATCGTATGACATTGGTAGTATCCCCCGAAGTAAACACTTACTCGGAGGTTACCCTACCCAAAAATACGACTGAGCCAACGACTGATAGTAACGAAGTGATCGTTCGTGGTACTGATGAATATCTTGAACAACCTGAACAGACAAAGACGTATGAGCAAATTGTCGAAGAAGGTGTCGAAGCTCAATATGGTGAGTTTAAAGACTGGCTCAATTGGCGAGTAAAAAATGAATTAGTTGCTCAGATTTTTCACGGGCTTGGCCAGGATAATCTCCAGCTCAACATCGGGTCCGTTCGTGACGTTATTCGGAAAGAAATGACGAGTCAACGCGACCACCACTTCCAAAGTGCCACGCATATTGATACCACCGTCGTTCCCCTTGCAAAGATGCGTCCCGAAGCTCAACCTGATATCCCAGGCTACTATTGGCAAAAAGATGTTCCTAATCTTGAGGCACGAAGTGAAATTCACCTTGAAGTATCTGAACGTATCAGTCAATTCGCAATGCTGGACGAAACGGCTTTGTATGACTTGAGCGAAAAGTACATTCGTGAGCTAAACGTCGAAGCGCAAAAAGAAGCGCTCACTATTGCAGTGCAAAAGATCAAAGACCTTGAAGAACAAGAACGTAAAAATAAACTTGAGATGGTTGATCTAAAGAGCGTTGCTGCCGTGCTTGCCGAACAGTTGAAAAAAGCCGAGGCGCACATTGCTGATCGTGATATTGAACTACACGAATACGAGATGACGACTCCATCAGTCGCATCTGAACAACTCGCTGCCTAACAGCGAACAAAATAAAAATCGCCTCGTGATGAGGCGGTTTTTATTTTGGAGGGTTCGTTATTAGTTAACGAAGTTCTCAATCTTGATGCTAGGACCTTGAGTGGTACTCATACTGATCGATTTTACAAATGAACCCTTGATGCTTTGTGGCTTTTGGCTAATAAGGCTATCAAAGAAACTCTTTGCGTTTTCAGCGATCTTTTCAGCACCGAAGCTTACTTTACCGATGCTAAGGTGAACGATAGCTTGCTTGTCGACACGGTATTCAACTTTACCAGTCTTTGCTTCGCTAACGGCCTTGGCGACGTCAGTTGCAACTGAACCGCTCTTAGGGTTAGGCATAAGGCCACGTGGACCAAGCAGACGAGCGTACTTACCAAGTTTAGGCATGTACTGTGGTGTCGCGATAAGAATATCGAAGTCGATTTGTTCTTTATCAAGTTGTGCGAGGAATGTCTCGTCACCAACGACGTCAGCACCAGCTTTTTTAGCTGCAGCATGGTCGCCTTCTGGTGCAAATACAGCGACACGAACAGTTTTACCTGTTCCGTTTGGAAGGCTGACTGTCGTACGGATGTTTTGGTCAGCTTGGCGTGGGTCAACGTTCAAGCGAACGTGAACTTCAACTGAAGCATCAAACTTGCTTGGACTTGTCTTTGCAGCAAGTTCAACAGCTTGAGCGAGTGAGTAGAATGTGTCTTTCTCAATAAGTTTTGCTACTTCTTGGTACTTTTTGCCACGTCGTTCAAGAAGTGGACGAGTCACAGGCTTTGGACCCTTTGGCATTGAAGCTTCTTCGCCGTCAGCAGATGATGTATCACCAGCCTCTTTACGAGCTTCTTTTTCAGCCTTAGCTTCTGCTTCAGCGATTGACTTCGCGCTTCGCTTGCCGGCTTTTGCTACCTTAACTTCAGCGGGAGCTTCAACGTCTTCTTCGACGATGATCGCTTCGGTCACTGCAACTGCAGGTGCCAAAGTGGTATCTTGAGCATCAACAATAGCTGCTTCGATTTGTGCGACGGTGTTCTTTTCAGAAACATCGAGGCCTAGTTTTTTTGCTTCTTCAAGCAGATTGGCTTTCTTTGCCATAGGTGTTAACCCTTTCTGTGGTAATAACGACTGTTTTACGGTCTCCCAACATTGATTGTTATATCCATATTATAGCACTATCCCACCTCTTTTACCAGTGTCATTGACAGGTGATAGCCCTAACGCTTATTCTGTTTCTATGGATGATATAAAAAAGGAACTCTTGGAGCGTGGGTTCACTGGGGATCTTGATGATACAGCTGAAGCACTTTCGTTCTATTCACATGACGCATCAATGTTTGAGCTGGTTCCAAAACTAGTGATTAAACCGAAGAATACGAAGGATGTTGAGACTGCCGTAAAGCTCGTTTCAGAACACAAAAAGAAGAACCCTGACCTATCGTTGACCGCCCGAAGCGCAGGTACTGATATGTCTGGTGCAGCGATTAACGACTCTATTATCGTTGACTTCAACAAGTACTTCCAAAACATTATCTCGGTCAAGGACGACAAAGCCGTCACGCAGCCAGGTGTTCTGTTTCGTAACTTTGATCTAGAGACTGGCGATTACCTTTTGCCAAGCTACCCCGCTAGCCGTGATCTTGCGTCTGTCGGTGGGATGATCAATAACAACTCTGGTGGTGAAAAATCACTCGAGTTTGGTAAGACTGAACTGTATGTTCCGCAGTTGAAGCTCGTCTTCGCTGACGGTATCGAACGTGTTGTGAAGCCTTTAAAAAAAGAACAACTCGACGAAAAAATGAAGCAGGATGATTTCGAAGGCAAAGTCTATAAGGACCTCTTTGGGCTGATTGAGAAGAACTACGACAAGATCAAAGCAGCCAAGCCCAACGTCAGTAAAAACTCGACCGGCTATAATCTTTGGAATGTCTGGGACCGTGAGACGGGTATCTTTGACCTGACACAGATGATTATTGGTGCGCAGGGAACACTCGGTTTCGTCACCGAGGGAACTTTTAAACTCGTGCCACGTCCAAAGCACTCGGGACTTCTTGTGCTGTTCATGCACGATATTGATAAGCTTGGTGACGTCATTAAGACCGTCATGAAGCACAAACCTGCGACATTCGAGAGTTTCGACGACGCGACACTCCTCCTCGTGATGAAGTTCATGCCGAGCTTCCTCAAGATGCTTGGTCCAGTGCGTTTCGTTCACTTCCTATTCACGTTGATTCCTGACGGTATGCAACTGCTCCGTGGCTTCCCGAAGCTTGTCCTGATGGTTGAATTTAATGCTGACACTGAAGCTGAAGTCCGACGCAAGATCACGACACTTCACAAAGAGTTGTCTCCATATCGTGCTCGCTACGAAATCAACGGCTTCGAAGAAGATCCAACTGAAGCTGCCAGCGAAAAGTTCTGGATTATGCGCCGTAACAGTTTCCAGTTGCTGCGAAGCAAGGTGAAAGACAAGCACACTGCCCCATTCATCGATGACCTGATCGTGAACCCAGAATATCTTCCCGAGTTCTTGCCACAAATTCGTGACATCATCAAGAAGTACAAACTACTTGCGACAATTGCTGGACACATGGGTGACGGAAACTTCCACATTATTCCATTGATGAAGCTTGAAGACCCTAACGACCGTGCAAAACTGCTTCCAGCCATGCGCGAAGTTGATGAACTAGTCTTGAAGTACAAGGGATCACTATCTGGTGAGCACAACGACGGACTCGTACGTGGCCCATGGCTAGAACAGATGTATGGCAAAGAGATCGTTGATCTGTTCCGTAAATCGAAGGATATCTTTGACCCACAACACATCTTTAACCCTCACAAGAAGGCTAATGCCGACTGGGGCTTTAGTTTCTCGCATATTCGGGATAAGTTCTAAATATCGTCGTCGCTATTCCCTGGGATAGCCAGTGCTCGGTCAAGGCCTACTATTAGTAACTATTTCGTGAGTATACAATAAAATCGCTTCGACATCCGCAGAATCTTTCGAGTATAATAGTTTTATGACAGAGACAAATACCGGATCGCACGAGTTACAACCTGAACGCATACCAACTTTTGATAGTTTTAGCGATGTTGACGAAGCACTCGCATGGGTATTGGGTCGACTTAAAATGACCTATACATCAGAGGGCGTCAACATTTGGTGGAATAATGCGAATCTTGATGGAGTAACCCCTGAAGTTATGTGGGATATTGATCCTGACAAGGTTATACAAAGCGTTGCTCAATTAGATGGTTAAGAAATAAGCTCCGAATATATCGGAGCTTATTTAATTTTGAAAAGCTACTACTCAGTAACTTCAACACCCATAGAACGAGCAGTACCAGCGATAACCTTTACTCGGCCATCAACGTCGATTGCGTTGAGTTGGTCTTTCTTGATTTCAGCGATAACTTCAAGTTGAGCACGGCTGATCTTACCGACTTTGTCAGTATGAGGCTTAGCGCTTCCCTTTTTGATACCAGCTGCATCGCGGATCATGTCGTCAACTGGCTGACCAAGTGAGTTCCATGTGAATGAACGGTCTTCGTACACTTGAATGTGAACGATCACGTCTTTACCCATAAGATCCTTAGTTGCATCGTTGAACGGGTTGATGAAATCCATCATATTAAGACCCCATTGACCGAGTGTTGAACCAACAGGAGGACCTGCAGTCGCACGACCAGCTGGGATACGAAGTTTAAGATTTCCGATAATTTTCTTTGCCATAATTTTCTTTCTTGTACTAAATAATTTTGAAGCTTATCTAGTGCGTAACTGAGATATTGTAGCAGATTTAAGAGCACTTGTCTATCCGTTAGCGGACAGAGTTAAGAATCTTGTAAAAGCTCGCGTCGGTGCAAAGCGACGATATCCCAAACGTGTTGGAATAACGGATCTGCTTTTACATCAGGGCTGGCGCTACGACGAAGGAGTTCTTGATAGACTACTTCAACGTTACGAGGATTTTCTGATACTTCAGCGAGACGAACGTAGTCCATTGTGTGGACGAATTCGCGTGATGCTGGTTGTGGTGTGCCATTTTCTGGAGACATAGACTAAACCTTTTTAACTTGAAGCGCGTCGAGCTCGACAGAAGTATCACGGCCAAACATGCTGACCATAACTTTAACTTTACCCTTTTGGTTGTCGATTTCAGAGATAGCACCGTCGAAGCCCTTGAAAGGACCGTCGGTGATGCTGACTACTTCGCCCTCAGAGAAGTCGATGAAGTGCTTTGGATCTTCAACGCCCATACGCTTCTTGATCTTACGAATTTCGTCGTCAGAGACAGGGGTTGGTTGCGTGCTGGTTCCAACAAAGCCGGTGACACCAGGGGTGTTACGGACGATGTACCATGTTTCGTCGGTGAGTTTCATCTCAACAAGGGCGTAGCCTTGGAAGATTTTCTTGTCGACGACTTTTCGTTTACCGTTTTTAATTTCGATTTGCTTTTCTTTCGGTACCATAACGTCAAAGATCTTGTCGGCCATGTCGACTGCGTTAATACGTTGGCGAATGCTATCTGCTACTTTTTCTTCGTAGCCGCTGTAGGTGTGAATGGCGTACCATTGTCGTGATGAGTCATAGCGATTGGTTGACATTGTGTTTTGATCCTTACTTTAGAATTAATTCAAAAACGTACTTAAATAATATGTCGAGCAGCAGAATAACGACGACGAAGAAGGCACTAAAGAGGATCACTGCAAACGTGAGTCCCCAAGTCGCACTACGGGTTGGCCAACGTACAAGACGAAGTTCAATCCAGGCTCCTCGGAAGTAGCCGCCAATGGCGAATAAAGTCTTGATGAAAGGGTTAGTCGGAGCTTTGCGCTCTTTCGTTACCTTGAGTGTCTTTTTTGCGGTAGCCACGTTAGCCTTCCTACTTTCTTTGTTCCCTTTATCGTTCTCAATAAAAATAGCCTGCTACTGCAGACTGTCAAGATCATTGTAGCTTTTATTCCCTCTGTCGTCAAGGGGATGCTATGATAGATAAAGATGCTTCAGGTTTTACTTTATGTACTTTACGCAGTACTTCTAGGAATGTTTTTATTAGCCGCTGTGCGACTCCGGTACGCGTATACCCATTTCAAGATGAAGACGCTCATGACTGGTGTTGGCTCTAAAGAGTCACTTCCGAGCGTAACAGTCTGTATCCCCGCTCGTAATGAAACGCACGCAATGACTGATTCACTGGAACGAGTCATCGCTAGTACGTATCCGAAACTAGAAATTATCGTTCTCGATGACCTATCGGGCGACGATACGTCCGCTCTCATTAAAGCGTTTGCCCATGAGGGTATTCGCTTTGTTGAAGGATCGAAGCTGCCCGGCGGTTGGCTCGGTAAGAATCATGCCCTACAAGGACTTTTAGAGCAGGCCAGTGGCACGTATGTCTTATTTATGGATGTTGATACCAGGTTAAGTCCTGAGTCGATTGAGCAGCTTGTCGCGTATACGTTGCAGGAAGACGCCTTGATGGTATCGGTCTTGCCTCGTCGTGAAGATACACCACGCGCCAGTGCATTCTTCTCTCCCCTCCGCTATTTCTGGGAGATCATGTTCCACCGTAAAGACTTCCCAGCGACGGCAAGTGGTGCTTGGATGATTCATCGCCAGACGCTCTTAGACAGGTGGCAGGGCTTTACCCGGTTTGCAGACGCTATTCAGCCCGAATCACGCTTTTCGGCTGATCTCATGGCCTCTAACAAGTATCGATTCCTCATTGGTACCGAGCTACTAGGGATTTCGTATGAAAAGAAGTGGAGCTCACAAGTTGGCACGAGTATTCGCCTGCTATTCCCACTACTTGGCGGCAAACCTGTGAATATGGTGATCGCTGGGTTGGATTTGTTGATCGTGTCCGCTCCACTACTCGTGATCTTATCCGGCGTGTTCGTCGGTTGGGGTGTTAATCAGCTTATTGGCGGTATTTTTTATCTGTTGTTTACGGGTCTTTATGCGCTGTATCTTCGCAAAGTATGGAAGAGTGCTTGGCTTATCGGCGGATTCTTGTGGCCATATGCAACGATTCAAGAAGCCGTTCTTGTTATTATGAGCGCCATTCGCTACGCCCAAAAAGCCGTGACCTGGAAGGGCCGCCTCGTTAAAGCGCCAAAGCAAACTACTTAGTTACTTGAGGAAGTTCGAAGCTGAAAGTCGAACCATGATTCAGTCGGCTGCTGACATTAATCTGGGTGCCGATCTTGTGGGCGAGCTTTGCTGATACGTACAGGCCTAGTCCAGTGCCATTCGTTTCACGGATACGGTAGTCTTCGCTTCGGTAGAACTTGGCGAAGATCTTTTGCTGATCACCTCTGCTAATGCCGATACCGCTATCTTTCACTGAAAAGAGAATGACACCTTTTTTCGCCTTAGCGGTGACGGTGATGCTCCCTTCGTTTGTGTACTTAATCGCATTTGTAATGAAGTTCTGCAGCAATTCCTCTACATAGAGGCGACTGACGTGAATCGTACCGAGCTTCGTGCCCAAATCAAGATTAAGGTGTAGTTTTCGCGCAGTTGCGGCTTTTTCGTACTCTTTATGGAGTTTGTGCATCAGCTCTTCGACATTGATGTCCTCGCCAGCATCGGCAACGCCTCGTTCAGCTCGTGAAAGCGTACTGAGGTCATTTACCATCTTTGCGAGGTACAGTACTTGATCGTGCGCGGTACCAATAGAGCCTTTTAGCACACTCTCCTCAGGTTTGGTTGGCATATCCATCATGACCTGAAGGTTGGAAAGCGTCCCCTCGACAATCGTAATTGGCGTACGTAGCTCATGGCTGACAACGCTAATAAATTCGTCACGCTCTTCTTCGAGGCTCTTTTGTTTTGTAACGTCACGCACAATCAGGATAAATCCACCTTGAACTTGGCCCTTTTTACGACGGCTATACGTGCTTTTGATTGGCGCGTAGGTCATCTCTAGACGAATCTCTTCACCATCGTCATAGGTATGGCTAATATCATCACGACGAACCGTTTTTCGTGCTTCACTCAAAATGTCGAATAACTGCACGGATTTCTTGTCCGCACCAGTCAGTTTGAATAGCGAGCTAATGTTCGCGCCCTTGAGGTTGTCGTTTGTGTCGAGCAAGTTGAGGCAAGCAGCGTTATACATCAAGACATTACCCTTTTCGTCGGTGCTAAAGGTAGCGTCTGACAAGTTGTTGATAATCGTCAGGACTCGATCATACTGCAGGCGTTCTTGTATCTGACTGTGGATGAGTGTCTGACGACGTGTTTCCTGGGCCATGATGATACCAACGAGCGCAACTCCTAGTACGGTGATGGCAGCTATACCGATAAGGTTATTTGCGACAATCGTATGATCACTTGGGTAACGAATGATGATATCAATAACTGCAGCGACGATGAAAGACGCAATACTGAGTAACAATGCTTTTCGGCCGAAATAAACGTTATATGCCAAGAACAGCAACACAACCGATGAGGTAAACGGCTCGATAAAGCCTGTAATAAACATCAAAGTCGCGATCGTGATGATATGGTACATGACGATTCGGAATAGCATCTGCGCCATTGATCGGATCGGTGCAAAGAAGTGATATGCACCAGCAGCGAGCCATAAGGCGGATATGACGAGGCAGGTCAGATTACCGCTGTAGTTCGGACTGTGTGCAATACCAAAGAAGACAAGAAGGTTGTACCCCACAAAAATAGGCGTTCCAAGGAGGCCGATAAGCCGGAGTGCCCTGTCGGAATCTTTGTTGAAGCTAATACCACCCTCGAACATATTGCTGTCATTATAGCGCAGGCATAACCGTTTTGTATATGTGCTGGATTAGATAGTTGGCGCTTCTTGTTTCAACGCGCGACGATGCTCTTTGTAGTGCGGATCCCACTCTGAAACTTGTTCCCAAAATTCAGGACTGTGGTTCATATGTTTGGTGTGGGCGAGTTCATGGATGATAACGTAATCAATTTGCTCAAATGGCAATTTCATTAGTGCGATGTTAAGGCTGATCGTGCCTTCAGAGGTGCAACTTCCCCATCGGCCACTGGCATGCGAAAAGCGAACTTTCTTATAGCTAAAGCCACCTTTTGCTGCAAGAAATGAGAGTCGCTTTGGAAGATAGCTCTTTGCCTCAATCCTCAGGGCGGCAATGATAGCATCTCGTACTTCTCTGATGACGTCGCTCTCCTGGAGCGATTTTCCTTCGGGCAAGCTTATGATAATTTGTTGCCCACGGCGATTCGTCTGCACAATGCCTGCTGGGATTTGACGAACGATCAGGGTGTGGCTCTTCCCTATACGCATACCGTCGGTGTATTCGGTGTGAGGTTGCGCTTGTGATAGCATGTCACGAAGTTCCTGTCGTGACGATTTGATGAGTCGCTTTACGAGAAAAGACGGTGCGTAGAGTGGCAATGATGCACGAAGGGTTCCGTCCGGCGCAACTCTAAGGCGTACTTGTGAGGCACGAGCACTTCGCCTGATTGTGATTTTGCCAAACTCTTCATCATGAATGATCGGCATAGTAAGCTACCTAACGATAATGTTACGTCCCGTGCGGACGATTGGTTGTTGAGGCGCTGGCGGTACCTGCGTTTCGGGCGCATTTCGTGCAAGATGCTTTAGAACGGTTTTTAGCTGTGTCGCGTAGGTGTGCTTCCCACTAATAACGACGGGTTTTTCAACAGCAGTTGGGTTTTCGAATCGACGCACTGCATCTTCGTATTCGTCAGATGATATTGCCAAAGGGTTTAGTTTTCGTGTTGCACGACGTTTCGCTTCGTATGGCTCTGTTTGTACCCAGACCGTGATAGTTTTGTATCCAGCCTTGGTAACATGTTTCGTTAGCTCAAATCGCTGTGCTTTCGTAAAGGTTAAGCCTTCATAAATAAGCGTACGATTTGTTTTGAGCAGCTCTTCGAATAAGAGGAGCGTTACCTTCTCTGCTGCATTCGCACTGAGTCCAATTTTCTCGGCGAGACGACTGGGATTGATGTAGGGCGCTTGAAACGTTTTTGCGAAATGTTCGGCAAACGTTGTCTTACCAGATCCAGGAATACCAACCATTATGATGACGTGGGGCGCGAGAGAAGTCAGGGGTTTCATATATGACAGTATAGCAAAGATGTGTCGTTATGAGCTAGGAACTATGGAGTGATTGCCAGCCAAAGTAGCCACCAATAATTAGTCCGATAATGACGATAACCCCGACAATAGCAAGGAGAGACTTTTTTGAAGGTTTTCGTTTCGGAAACGGTTGGAACGGCGCGTCTTCGGGTGATGTTGCTGGAGCATTGGCGAGTTCTTCGGCGATTTCAATTGCTGGTGTCTTGGGAACGGAAGGCTTTACCGGTTGTGGAGCAGCAGGGGTTTCGGGGGGTGCTGAGATGACCGTGGTAGCAGCGACGGCGGCTTTAGCTAAGACAGGTTCCATTACCTTTGGCGCGACAGGTATCGGGGCAACGACGGGCTTGGGGGTGATAGCTGGAGCTGGCCGACGCGACGCTGAAGGCGTGTACGGTTCTGGGTCCGGATCGACTGTCCGTGCTTCAAGCGCTTCAATCGCTTGAAGCGTTGCATCATCCTCGGGGCTGATAGGCTGATTCGATGCAGTAGGTGGAACGATTGGAGAAGAAGGCATTAGAAAGAAACTCCACTTATTGTCTTGAGATTAGAAATAGGAAAAAAGCTGGCTACGTCAGCAATCACTAAGTCTTTCCCTAGACGTGAATGTTTTCTCAAAAGCAGGCTCCTTGGTGCTTATGTTTGTATGTAGTATAGCAAAAAAATGCTAGATCTCGCCTCGCAAAGATTTTTCTTCCTTATCGAGTTTTACGATTTCAGCTTGGCTCGACGCTTGAATGTCATTTTTTTGACGATTTAGTTCAAGTGCTTTCGATTCGAGCGCTGTCGCCTCGTTTTCAAGGTTCATTGCAACGTTGTCGTGCTGCGCCGCTTTCTCTTCATTCTTTTGTGCCTCATTCGTATATTGAAGAGAAAGAGGCTGATCCTCCATCGTTTCTTGTGCTTTCAAGCGATTTTTAGCAGCTTCGTTCCTGAGGTCTTCAGATTTCTGACGCTCTTTACTTGCTGCGTCGTGAAGTAACTTAATTGATCTCATTGATGACCACCGGATTCTTTAGGGTGCCACTTCTCATCGGCGCCTTTTTCGTACTTAGACTTTACGGCAGCCCATGCAACTTTATGAGCAGTTTCTTCTTGACCTTCATTGCCACGACGTTTGGAAGGAGATGAATATTCGTCGTAGGCACTATTGAAGGCTTCTTTATATATATCTTGAGCATGCTCAGGAAGAACATTTTTTACACTCGTTGGTAACTCGTTCGTATTGTTGTATGGCATATTTACTCCTTACATTACTCACTTATTATAATCCAATTTCATCAAAGGAGTATAGGCGCAACAAATAAGCGCCAGTGTAGCGCCTAGATGATATGGAGAATAAAAACCTAGCTACGAACGCGTGTCATAAGTCGAAGGTTCGACAAGTAGTGGTTTACGTTGAGTGTCGTGTGCTGACTTAAATATTCCATGTGCTTATCAACAAAGAGGACATCACCGCCAGCAGTTGGCGAGTACATAGACTTCGTGTTGAACTCGGGGTCAGTCATCATTTCTTTTAGAATGTCGCGAATTTCTTTTGCTTCCGCAGAGTCAAGAAAACGTTGTGCGCTTAAAGATTTAGCCATTATGCAACAACCTTTTTAGGCTTTTTGAGTTCCTTTTTACGATCTTTCCCTTTTGACATGTAAAACCTTTCGTTTCGATGCACGGTACGTATATGTCTCCATTATGCGCCTCATCGGCGTGTTTTCCTAATCTCGCATCTCCGTCACGGTAGTTTTCTTGCTATACTAAAGCTACAATGAACAACACAAAAACTTCACTGAAATCATTTTTTAAAAAATATAAAACATCACAATTGATTGTCGCTCTCCTTTTGTTTTGGACGCCAATCATTATCTTTTTTCGTATTGCGGGCGAAATTGCCGAGCGGCAACCAATTGGATTAGACACTACCATTCTCAGTTGGATTCACTCACAAGCAAATCCTACCCTGAACTGGATTTTCTTCGATCTGACGACAATTGGAAATGTTGAAGTTATTTTACCTATCACTATCCTATTGCTCGCACTTCTTTTATATAAAAAACATCGCCGTCATGCGATGTTAGTGTTCTTTGGCGTCGGTGGTGCAGCGGTTGCGAACTTTATTTTAAAGCTATTATTTCATCGTGATCGACCAGCCTTTTGGCAATCACTCATTACCGAAACTGGGTATTCGTTTCCAAGCGGACACGCAATGTTAACAAGTGCGCTCATCCTTTGTATCGTCGCCATTCTATGGAAGACGAAGTGGCGAATTATTTCGATCGTGCTGGGTGCGATTTTGATTCTATCCATTGGGTTCTCACGGTTATACCTGGGCGTTCACTACCCCACCGACATCGTCGCCGGCTGGAGCGTGAGCGTCGTTTGGATTGCTATCGTTCTGTTGATTACGAAGGCTGCTTCGTATGAGTATCACAAGAATGATCGTCTTAAAACGAAGTCTAGACAAGTTCAAAAGTAAACGCGACGACACCGAATTCTCGTTCGTCTTCCGGGCCGTAGTATTGTCTGTACGTTTTTAAAGCTTCGTCTGCAGTCTTTGCGTTTGGGATCGCGGCTTGAAAATCGATCGCATTGAGCATTTCCTTGAAGGATTCGAAGTACAGCACTTGAGTGACCTTTACTTGTACTGCGTGTGACAATGATTCGAGGATTTTCCCTTCATACCAAAAGTCTTCACGAATACTTAACATGTCATCTTCTTGGATACGAAGAAAGCGAGGTTTTCCCAGACGTGCCTCGATTGTTTTGTCACCGTTCCTGATAGCCTCAACAAGTGTTGATTCGATTCCAATTTCTTCCATGCAACAATTATACCAAATGACCGTATAATAAAGAGTAATGGAAAAAGAAATAAAGCCAAACAAGCAAGCTTCGTGGTTTGAGCCGAGGAACCTCTTCGATAAGATATTCGAATACGGTATTTTGATTAAAGGTATCGACGGCCTTATTGAGCTTGTCACGGCAATCGCACTTATTTTCTTGAGTCCACTCCGCCTTCAAGGGTTGGTCGTGCTTGCGACGCACCGCGAACTTGCGCACGATCCTGACGATTTCGTATCGAACTTCCTCATTCATGCATCACATCAGTTTACGAATAGTGCGCGGCTTTTCTTTATTATCTACCTGCTTGTTCACGCAGCAATTAAGCTTATTTCTGTGATTGGCATCCTTCGAAACAAACTGTGGGCGTATCCGTTTTCACTGATTGCACTCGGAGCGCTGACGCTCTACCAGCTTTATGACATCGTTTTTGGTGCCGGTTCAGTCTTCGTTATTGCTTTGACGATCCTTGACCTATTGATTCTCGCGCTCATCTGGCGAGAGTATAAAAAGGTCAAGAAAGAGGGCTTCAAAATTACCAAGAAGCCCGATCGAACTCAAACGGCTTAGTTCATTTTAACGGCTGCTACGAATCGCCACTGAGAATATTCCATGTCGCAGTCGATAGACTTTCTATTGTGTCGATGCCGTATTGTTCGGTCGGTTGTCCATTCGTGAGCACTGCGATCGTGTAGTCGGCATTACCGTACCAGATGTGGCCGATGCTGTTTACTGTCCAGTCGTCGGTATCCGCATAGGCATCGTTAGTTTCAGAATCTTCAAGCCAGCCATTTTTTAATTCGAAGTTTCCGTCCGACGGAAGTCCTGCGCTTACTCCCCATGCTTGATCCGTTTCGACTTTATCAAGGAAACCATTAAGGGTTGTCGCAGAGTCACTCGTTAGCGTCAGTCCTGGATAGGCAAATGCGTTCAAGATCGCAAGTTGATCGACTGCGGTTGTTTGGGTGAGTCCCCATAGTCCATTTGTTCCAGCCGTTGTCGATGACGCGCCTATCGAGGCAAAATAGCTGTTCATAGCTGCTGCGCCACCTGCTTGGCCCCATAGCGTTGAAGCAGTGGCATTGTCACTTATTTCTAACATTGGTGCCATATTTGCAAGCGTCGTATCGGAAAGCGTGGTTCCGCTTGCTTGGGCTTGGGCAAGGAGGGCTTCGGCGATCGATACTTTGACGATACTTGCGCTATCAAATGCGCTAGTTGTATTCGAATATTGCGCCGTCTTACCCGTTTTACTGTTATAGACAGCGATAGCTATGTTTCCAGATTGGGCGTCAATGACGCCCTTCCAGGCACTTTCGAGTTGCGTTGATTGTGTCGGGGTTTGGACTTGCTTGGTGATTGGTGTTGTGGTCGTTGTGGCGACGGGAGTTACTTCGGTTGTTGCTTGCGTTGTCTCTGGTTTATTAATAATAATGACAGTAATGAGAATAATGGCGGTCACAAGTAAGCCGAACAACAGAGCTTTTGTTTTTCGCTTTTTTTGTTTCGGCGGAGTCGGTCGATAGGTCGAATATACTGTGGGCACTTACACACGATATACGAAGATGCAGTAAGGACGCTGGAATTTTCCTGAAGTGATACTGAGAATATTTCGTTTTAGAATCAATCTCCTTATGCTTCCGTGGTATAATCGCCTCAATGAGTCGCATAAAAACGGTAGGAATCACTCTTTTAGTCATCGTGCTTGGTGGTGCGGCAACCTACGGATCAATCGTTGGTGTGAATGCATATAATGACCAGCAATACGTAAGTCTGCATCAAGGATGCTCTCCTCATTATGCCAGTCATCTCGTCACTATTAAGGATGCTGTCGTATCGCCAGAAAATACGGTTGCGTCAAAGTGTGACACGCTCACGATTAAGAATCTTGATGACGTTGATCGTATGATGGCTTTTGGTGTTCACGAAATGCACACTCCTTATGATGGTGTTGAAGAACGCGAATTACTTGGCAATCAAGAATTTACCATTACGCTTATTCAAACAGGAAGTTTCAAATTTCATGACCATATGCACGACGAAGTCGCGGGCACGTTCCAAGTTCAATAACTTAGACTTTACCATGATTGCGACGATGCGAAACCCACAATTCAAATCCTAGTGCTCCATAAGGAACGACACTAATAAGTTCAGCAAAGGCGAATCGCCATGGGCTCCACTTGAGTGATCGATGTGCAAAAATCACGATAAAGACGTAGAACAAATATAAGATGCCGTGAATACTCCCTCCTATGGCGATGTAGGTATCGGCGTATGGCCAATTGAGCTTAATGGCAATGATTGCGAAAATTAAACACGTCCAGCCAAAAGTCTCGACAAAAGCAGCCAGTCGAAACAGCATCCACGCTTCTTTATCAGAGAAAATACCATCAAGACCGGCATAGGTCTTTTTTGCTAGTTTTTTGGCGCTATCCACTAAATCGCATGTCCAATCAAAAGCCCGATACCGTACGTAATTGCCATACCGATAATACCGCCAATAAGTACCCGTAGAGATGCGGTAAGTCGATTTCCCCCACCAATATATGCGCCAACTGTGCCAGAAATTGCCAATCCGACGATCGAGAATCCAACGATCATATATACCCTATTCGAACCTGTCGGAAGGAGCGTCGCAATAATAGGAACGATGGCCCCTAAAGAAAATGCTGCAATTGAAGCAATTGCAGCTTGGATTGGATTAGCGAGTACGGCTTGGTTAATATTAAGTTCATCTTTCGCATGAGCGTCGACGGCATCGTGTGCCTGCAGTTGTTTTGCGACCGTTAGCGCCAGCTCTTTTTCAACGCCGCGACGTTCATAGATTAATGCAAGTTCCGCCAACTCTTCTTCCGGGTGCATCGCAAGTGATCGTTCCTCAATCGCTATATCTGCTTTCTCTGAATCTTTCTGTGAGCTAACGGACACGTATTCGCCAACGCCCATAGAAATAGCCCCTGCAACAAGACCTGCGATTCCGGCCGTTAATATAGCCGTTTGGTTTGCGGAAGCAGCAAGTACACCGAGCATCAGACTTGAGGTTGAAACAATACCGTCGTTAACACCAAGCACTGCAGCGCGAAGCCACGGCGAACGGTGTGATCTGTGTTTTTCTTCATGGGGACTTATAAGTTCGCTTGTCATCTCATTCAATCATACCAAAAAGCCTCCATAACGGAGACCCTTTGTATAAAGATTAACGTTTTATTCTTCAGTATCCGTTAAGCCGTCGAGGAATGTCATATCTTCAGCGTCGATCTCAAAATCAACATCGGCATTTTGTAAGATGTACTCTTCGTGCGTCGATTTCGGCAAACTGACGGTGCCGCGCTGTAGTGTGTAGCGGATTGATACTTGCGCCACCGTTTTGTCATATTTTTCGGCAATCTTTTTGACGTCCGGATTGTTAAGAATTCGACCAGTCGCAAGCGGTGAGTAGGCCTCGATTAAGATCCCTTGATCTTGGCTGAACTGCGTAGTCTCTTCTTGCGTAAAGCCAATAAAGAAACGAATTTGGTTAGCGGCAGGAACAACGGTGCCGTTATCCAGAATCGATTGGAGCTGAGTACTATTAAAGTTTGAAACACCAATCGCTTTTGCACGACCGCTTTTGTAGATCTCTTCAAGGGCTTTCCAAGCCTGAATGTTGCCTTCAGTGTAGTCACCTCCCCTATCTGACCAAGGCCATGGTGCGTGTATGAGATAGAGGTCGACATATTCGACTCCCAGGGTCTTAATGGATGTTTCAAATTTTTCGAGCGCTTCTTCGTAATTTTTTACTTCAGCCGGAAGCTTCGTTGTTAAGAAAATTTCCGCGCGGGCAATGCCACTGTCTCGGATAGCTTTTCCGACACTCTCTTCGTTGCCATATACCCTTGCCGTATCAATGTGGCGGTAGCCAGACTGTAGCGCAAAGGCGGTTGCGTTATAGGCTTCCTCGCCGTTTGGAATTTGCCATGTCCCAAAGCCTATTTTTGGTATTGTTGCACCCGTATTCAATGTGTAAGTATCAGTTAAAATTCCCATATATTTAGTATAGCAACTAAATCTGAACGTTTCCTGAACATTACCTACATCATTTAAGAGTTTCGTAATAACCATGGGGTATCATAGGGATATGAAGAGCTTACAGAGATGCCATTGGGCTGACACGAACGAACTATTTATTCCTTATCACGATGACGAGTGGGGCGAAGTCGTTCATGATGACCGATTACTCTTTGAGATGCTCAACTTAGAAGGCGCACAAGCCGGACTAAGTTGGCTGACGGTACTCCGAAAGCGTGCAACGTATATACAGGCTTTTGATAACTTTGATGCAAAGAAAATAGTTGCATATGACGACACGAAACGTGCCGAGCTGATGAGTGATGCAGGGATAGTTCGTAATCGGTTGAAGATTAACGCAACAATCGAGAATGCGAAGGCGTACTTACAAGTTCAAAAAGAATACGGAAGCTTTGATGCGTATATATGGCAATTCGTTAATAATAAGCAGCTTACCCATAAACAGTACGCCGAAGCGGTCGCTATCAGTGAAGTCATGAGCAAAGAAATGAAAAAAAGAGGCTTTAAATTTGTTGGGTCGACCATTTGCTACGCCTTTATGCAGGCGATGGGCATGATAAATGATCACGAGCCGTATTGTTTTAAGGCATAATAGAATGTAATGAAACATGTTAAACGGAGTCCTGCCTTCCCTCTTCTTCCGAATCCGGCTGAATATTGCTTGGTTGGTGATAAAAAGAAGCGTAAATATCCAACCAGGTTTGATGCGGAGTTAGCTGCGCCAGCTAAAACATTGCAGCAGTACGTCTGTGAGTATTGCGGTACTTGGCATAATGGCAATAGTACCTAAGGAGTAGGGGTCTTTGTCGTCTTGCGATGAGGTGTCACATTCAAGACCTCATCAACGTTGATATCATCTAACCCATCATCGCCCATATCAAGCGTTTGACTTAATGTTCGTTTATCATTTACGTCGGTTAAGTGCCACACAATAATCGTGGTAATCAAGATAACAATCCCCGTAATCATATATGCAACGAGCTCTTCGGAATTAACATTGTAGCCATTAGGAACATCGACGATAACTTCAACAATAGTATGCGCATCAGTAAAGAATCCAATACTCGTAATATGTCCCCAGTGAACAAGTATGTGAAATAGTTCATGCAGAACAACACTCATGATGAGTCCGACGATTGCTATCACAACACGAACACCCAATCCGTAACGAGGTTTTGGGTGTTTCCTCGCGTACTCATTGATGAGAATAATCATAATTTAAGTATAGGACGTTATATCGATAAATGGTGGTCTAAAAGACCTTGAACTTCCGTACCATTGTGATGACAAGAATAACAACGAAGATAGTAACCCCTGTAATCACAGAATACATCCATGGCTCGTGTTGGAATGGTAAGTCAACATTCATACCATACATACCGTAGAAGACATTCGGGAGCGCCACCAGTACCGTCAGGAGTGTTAATATCTTCATACGTTGGTTCAATGTGTTATTTGCAATGGTACTGTAGGCGTTGCGGATGCTAATCACCGTTTGGCTATAGCCTTCAACCGCCGCAACAAGCTGTTGGACGTGGAGGCTGATGTCACCGAGTGCCTCTGTATCTGAATTGTGGAAAGATCGGTGAATATTTTCAGTTAAGCGCTGTGTAATAACATGCAGTCCGTTCAAGTTCATCCTGTAAACGTTCAAGTTATCTTCAATCGTCACAAAATGCACAAAGTCACTATTGGTGACTTCGTGTGTTCGAAGCCTTTTGCCAATATCGTTTACGTTATGGCCAGTTTCTTGAATGAGCGTTTCATATGTCTGTATAACATGCGCCAAAGAATTAATCAGTAAGTTAATCGATTGATCCTGCTTTGCTTTCAGCTTAATTTTCACTAGTTCTGAGGGGTTAAGACTTCCGTCATGAGATAACGTAATAAACGCGTCTTTAGTCACGATAGATAGTAACGGACTTGCAGTCACATGTCCGTGTTTATCTTTGGTTGGAATACGCGTAAAGACGTAGAGGTCACCATTATCATACTCGACACGAGGAAGTTCGTTCGCATCAGTGACGTCGTGGACGATGTTTTTGTTGAGACCCGCATTCTTGCTTATTGCTTCAATGTCATCGACGGTTGCGTTGCCTGCATGGATCCAGACGTCTTTATATCTTGGGACGGTAATTCTCTGGAATTCCCCAAGCAAAGAGTTTTTGACAAAATAGTGCAACATATTGCCATAAGTATAAGCTTTTTAACGGAGAAAGGCTAGCGCTTAAAAGTGAGAGATCGGGGTGTTATATTTGCTCCCGAAGGTAACGATGCCAACGGCGATGACCCAGGCAAGAAACGGAAAGATCGCAAACAGTGCAACACCCGCTCCGCCGGCCGAGAAAAACGACGTCGCACTCGTTCCGCCAAAGGCGGTTGGGATTGCCAGAATGTTAAGGAGTGCAACGACATAGGCAATCCAGCCTGTCCATTTCGGCACTGCTCCTGATGCAAATGTTGCATAGGCAAAAATTGCAGTAATAAGTGACGTGAGGACACAACCGATAGTACCAAACAGCAACATGTGGCCTTCAGTAAGCGCTCGTATGACCGATGCGTCAGGAGTGAGCCTAACCGTATCAAGGACGGTTCCTGCGTCCATCGAGTCGCCAACAAGTGTGACGGCAACGAACACAAGGCTTGCTCCAAATGCGATGTCGACAAGCCAGTTTAAGTCGTGCCGTGCTCGGACGATCAGTTGACGGAAACAAGCGAAGAAAATGATAAGGCAGGCCATGAGCGTTGTGTCGATGATAATCACGACGATGGTTGGTGTCGTATTCTGTACCATGTATGCAATCAGTGCCTCACTTTGATCCAGGCCTGGTCGTGAGCCCATCAACAGCTTAATTAAGAACTCACTGATGATAAGTAGTGCTGCTGCCGTTGCAGCAAGTCCTGTGAGAAGTTGAATGTCAGGTTGCCTGGTTGGAAGTGAAATATTATTCCAGCGTATGAAACGTGAGAGTGCGGATCTGTGTGCGTTCTTCATACGCTACTCACCTTTCTTGGGGTTTTGAATGCCAATCGCAGAGATAATACCACCAATGATAAGGAGTGCGGAACAAAGCAGAATGCCGATATGGAAGCCATCTAATGTCACGCTTGTCCCGACAAAGATGCCGATAACCGCAATCGATAAGAGTCCTGCGATTCGGGCAACGGCATTATTCACCGCAGACCCTATCCCGGCTTGAGATGATTTAATAGACCCAAGAATTGCGGACGTAAGAGGCGCAACAGTAACGGAAAGCCCGAGTCCGAACAAGATAATCCCTGGCAAGAGCTGTGTCCAGTAGTCAGTCGGAAGCTTTACGTTTAGCATATATAACGTGCCAAGCCCTGCGATGATCGGTCCGACACCCATGAATAGTCGTGGGCCGTACTTTCCCGATAAAGCACCGAATCGCGATGACAAGAAAAACATAATGAATGTAATCGGTAGTGATACGAGTCCTGCGATGGTTGCCGGGTATCCAGCCACCTGCTGTAAAAATATAACCATCAAGAAACCTTGTAGCGAAAGTGCGGCGTAGATCATGAGCGTCGCAAAGTTGCCGACACTGAAGTTTCGAACACTGAACAGCTCAAGTGGAAGCATTGGCTCTTTCGTTCGACGTTCATGGATGATAAACGTGATCATTGATAACAGACCTACGGCGAAGCTCCCCCAAATGATAGGACTCCGCCATCCGTAATGGCCTTGTTCAATAAGCGCATAGACAATCCCACCAAGGCCGACCGCACCAAGTACAATTCCTGTCATGTCCACGCGTTTTCGTATCTTCATTTCTTCTTCAAACTCGAGTCGTTTCAGAAGGATAAGCGCGACAGAAATCGGAATAATATTGATAATGAATACCCATCGCCATGATAGAAGGTCAACTAATAAGCCACCAACAAGTGGACCAACGATAAAGGCAATTCCTGTCCATGCCGTCCATTGACCGATTGCCTTTGACTGCTCTTTACCTGTAAACGCGCTAATGATCAGTGCAAGTGAACTTGGTACCAAGAGTGCGCCCGCAATCCCCTGTAGCCCTCTTGAAATAATTAATATTTCACCAGTTGGCGCAATGGCACATAGAAGCGATGTTACAAGAAAGCCGATGAGCCCAATCGTGATAATCTTTTTACGCCCAAATATATCCGAAAGAGATCCCGCTGCAAGAATCAATGTTCCGAGAGTAATCAAGTAGGCATCATTCACCCACTGCTGAATGAGCAATCCCCCACCAAGTTGTTCGCTCATCTGAGGAAGCGCAACACCGACAACCGAGCCGTCTAGGAAGGCAACGAACGACGCAAGGATGGCAATAAGCAGGATCAGTCGTTGGCGAGTTTTCATAGTTTCAGTATACGCCTCATCTTTATATCCATACCTTGCTACAATGGAGGTATGAGTAATTTCCAAAAATTGAAGGGTACAACCCTACAAGACTTCACCCCGTTAGGCAAAAAAAGCAAAGTAACAGAACTAGAGATTATCGATCTTGTCGTTGGCGAGGGTGAAGAAGTCCCTGCTGATGCAACGATTACCGCCCACTATACGGGCGCACTTGTCACTGACGGTACTATCTTTGAAAGTAGTCTCGACTCAGGACGTCCTGCGACCTTTGGACTTAATCAAGTGATTGATGGTTGGACACAAGGCGTTCCTGGCATGAAAGTTGGCGGGACGCGTCGTCTCGTCATCCCCTCTGATTTAGCGTATGGCCAGCGCCGTGCCTCATCAACAATCGGGCCTAATAGTGACCTCGTCTTTGACATTGAACTTATTGCAGTTCAATAAGCTTACTTCCAGACGGAAAGAATAATACCGTTAATGACCATAACGATCAAGAAGAAGCTGGCGTTTAGCCACCAAAACTTCCAACTTTGACGTTGATACAGTGTATTTCCGACTGTCGTAAGGGCTGTAAATCCAAACCACAAGACAAGTGATGCGACAATTCCTTGATCCATGCCACTGACGTGAAGGCTATTTAGGACAAGTCCGAGCGCCAATGCTTGTAATAGACTTGCGATGACAACAAAGAGAATCGCACGCGTTGCCTCGTCTTTTGGTGTCTTCATCATGTCGACACTACTTAATTTAGACCACAGTTTGCCAAACCCGGCTGGGGAATACCAAAATGAACCGAGAACGACACTAATGACCCATGCGACGAGAACTGCCCAGATATTAAGACCACTAAACTCAATCATTGATTGACTCCTTATTTATGGCTTGATTATAGCACTTAGTCTTCTGAAGAAGGCTAACTTGCTAAAGGCAAAACCTGAAAGCCATGTTCGTAGTCCGCGCGGTTGAGGTACGGAGTACGTTTGTTAAATACTCTAATCGAAGCTTTTAAGCCTTCTGTCACCAGCTCATCGTACTTCTGTAAAGCAGAGAATAACTGGTAAGATGCAAGTTCCGTATCGCTCAATTCAGAATACTGATCGTCACTGTTCTTGGCGATGATACTTTTATTCTCATATCCAACGATTGTGATGACTTCATCTGATTGATCTTGTCCTTTTCGTCGAGCGAGTACGGGTGAACCTTTTTTTAGATATTTCAAGATTGTTTCTTTTGAGCCATCGATACTAACTTCATCGGTGTCGAGTGTTGGATGAGCATCGATAATATATTTTGTCGATCGTATATTGATCAATTTATTAACGCCGTCAATGAACTCAGGGTCTTTCAACGCCATAGGGCTGGTAAGGTCTGTGAATATGCCGTTTTCTTGGCAGGCGGCAAATAGCTTCTTTCTGAGATAATACTCTGGACAAGCTTCCAGGTTGTATCGATACTCAAAGTCTAGAAAATTATCATATTCAAGCAGTTTCTCGAATGCGGTAAGATCTTCTCTTTCGCCAATGAATGCTACTTTTTTCGCGGCCCTTTGTGCAAGCATACCTTTTTGCATTGCAAGCATCTCTCCCATGTTGTCGACAACTGGGAAATGCATATCTGCAAATCTTAGTTCGAATAATGCGGGGTCATTAGCATGGAAGTTACGTATTAACGCTTCTCTTTGTTCGGCTTTTGATTCAGGATCTTCATTAATCGCATATTCAAGGTGATCAAAGTGATACTTCGTAAAGAAGGTTTCAAAGGATGGCGTCATGAGTAACTGGTATTCGTCATCACTAAAACCGTACTTTGCTCTTAAGCCGTCAGTAAGCTCACCAAGAATGGTCTTGTTGAGTGCCATGAGACAGTCTTTTTCAAGCTCAGAGTAGAGAGATAGACTCAAGAGGTTACCTGCGATCTGTAGTTCTTCAAGACTCAGCCCGTTAAATACTGTATTCTTTTCAATACTCTCAGTTAAGAAAGTATCATCGAGTTCATTTATGTCGACTACATAATCCCAGACATCTTGGTACGCTTCAATGAATTCTGGGATAGATTCTTTTGCAAGTTGTCTAAACCTGTCAATCGGGTCGCTGTTCTCTTCATTGAAAGTATCCCAGAAATCTTCAATGACAAAACTACCGACTAATTTGTGTTTTTCTTCAGGACTTAGGTAAGAAAGAAGGTTTTTACCTGTTTGCAGTTCTCCGGATGGTATCTGCTGGGTGCTCATATGTATGTATATTATCGGTGGTAGGTTGTGGTTTAGCAAGCACGAGCAGTTATTATTTATAAACTGTTTTTGCAGATCAATAAATAATGTCGTATATTAATGATTATGAGTACAGTGGAACAATTACCATCTCCTGATTTTGCTGCATATTTTGCGCATAGTATGAAGCCGATGGACTACGAGGTCGCATTTATAGACGAACTTAATAAGGAACTTCCTTCGTCTATCATTGATGCACATGTCCATGCAAGTGAAGAGGATCATTTTGATATCACTAAGGCCCAAACTATCTTAGATAAGTCGGCAAGTACATTTCCAGAAACGACAATCGAACAGTCACAACAAATAGACGCACTGCTACATCCAGGTATGAGTGTACGAAAGTTACGTTTTGCTCACGCATTCAGAGGAATAGACCACAAGGCGGTAAATGACTACTTGATCGAGCAATCACCCGTTCAGGACAGGGTTGCGCTGTTCGGTGTATCTGAAAATGATGAAGAGATTGAATATACCAGAGAAGAATTACTGTCTGGAAAATATTCCGCTTTAAAAATGTATTACTGCTCTACTGCTGAAGAAAAGAAAAATTTATACGAATACTTCCCTCCCCAAGTGCTAGAAATAGCTGAAAAAGTTGCTGTGCCGATCATATTGCACTTGCCGAAGACCGTATCGAAGTCGATGGACGAGATACGAATGCTTGTACAGGATTACCCAAATTTGAGGATTATGCTTGCGCACGCTGGAGTTACATGGACTCTACCCACTGATTTCGACACCACAATGGCAGAGATTGCCGGCTATAAGAACATCACTGTTGATACATCTGGCGTGACGAATAGTGCAATCATACGGGCGACACTGGCGCATCTTGGGCCTCAGAGAGTGTTATATGGCTCAGATGAACCACTAAATTTACTACGAGAATTTACATATGTTAATCCCGTCAAAGGCCCGCGTCTTTTAACGGACTATCCTTATCATTGGGTAGACCCGCAAGAGTATGATGCCTATAAGCATCTTTTACCAGAAAACCTTATGTACTGTGAGCTACAGCAAGAAGACGCACTTTTGGTTGCAATCCGTGGCCTTGTTTCGGCAAGAAAAGTAGACGCGCATGTTCAAGCCATATTTCACGACAATGCACAAAGAGAATTTAACTTTTAGTGTGCATCATAGTAGCCAGGGCTACTAATTGTTCTACGTAGGACCTTGTCGACGTCCGAATACTCACCTGCTTCTTCTGTCAGTGATTCACCGACCGTGAGGGCGGATGCCCATTTATAAACGACCAATCGAGATATTTTTCGTAGTGATTCCATATGTTCGGAATATGGCATCAATATGTCTCGCTTACTTACTAGCATGCCAGCCCAACAGATTGCATCAAAATCGTCGCGCTCATATAATACCGTGCTTGGCATAACATTTTGTATTCTCCGTGTCGCCAAGGTAAGGCCAGAAAGTGACAATACCTCACCGGGTGAAATTGGGTCTGGTTCTCGACCCAGTTGCGCATGAAGATCAAAATAGAAATCAGTGAATTTTTGTTTTTTATCTTCAGGTGAATCGATTGCGTCACCGTGACAGACGAATATATCCACATCGCTATCAGGTCTTGCTTTCGCTGCTGCAACACTTCCGGTGATAAATGCCGCCTCTATGTTCGTAGAGCCATAGATATCGTTAATAGCATCATGTATTTGCTGTTTGTGACGGTCTTCAATGCCACCTATCATGACGAGTACTCCTTAATATCAAGAAGTTGTAGCACTTTCTTGCGGTTTGCGGCCCATAAGAACGTTGATAATCTTGGGCCGGTAGTATCATTGATGAGTAAATTATAGATATCTTTAAAAAAGGCTTTTTGTCGAGTTTTTAGTTCGTTCATGCCGATTCCCTCTACCTTGGGAATGTCATAGATCGCAACATTGATTTCATCAATAGACGTAGTTTTATTATCTGCAAGATACTCATAGAGGTGGTTCACTAGTGCAATTTGTTCAACAGTCATACACGAGACATAGTCGTGATTAAAGTCAGACTGGATAGTAATCGCCTCGTCTTCGTTATATCGTTCTAGCCAAGCTCTTGTTCGCGCCAGTCTTGTGTCGATAAGCTTAGAATCAAATACTAGCTCTTGATTATCGAGGATTGTTTTTAGCTTTTTCTTATCCCACTGGACTATTTGACCTAATCCTAAAAGTTGTCTGAAGGAAATAGGTGCGTGGGTACTTGATGCCGCTACGCCCGATAAATCTAATGCGGTGATAAGCGCATTGTCGATCGTACCGCTATTAAGACCTGCTGTAGCCTTATCAAACTCATCGTACTGCCTGAATATATCTTTACCGAAAGAAAGCTCAAATGAATGCGCTGGAGGCTTGTCTGCGTACAGCCACTTCAGCATCTCCGGAGTGTATATATCGAGTAAGTTATTAAGCGAAACAACACCACCTTTCACGCTAGACATTTTACCACCAACACCCTGAATACCGACAAACTTATATTCTTCGAGTACTGGTGGAATTGAACTAAATATTTTTGTCGCAATAGTACTTGAAGTATCAAAACTACCTCCTGGAGAAGCATGATCCGATCCAGCAGGTTCAAAGGCAATACGATCTTTGCTCCAACGCATTGCCCAGTCAATCTTCCACGAAAGTTTTACGATATGATCTTTCGTTATATCAACTGACTCGGTTTTACCCGTATCGAAACATTTGTAAGTAATAATTGATGTGCCATCGTAGCCCAAGATCCTTGTGTTATCTTTGCCCGTAAATCGTGAGTAAAGGACGATAGGATAGTAGTCTTCTCTATATGTTGCGTCATCGATGCTTTTTTCAATTTTGGCTTGTTCTGACATGAACGATAGAAGGATATCGGCGATAGCTTTCCGATTCTTGAGGCTATGGATGATAAGGTCATCGTAGGTACCCGATTTGTATTCGACTGTTTGATAGACATATTCGGTTTCGATACCCATGTCTTTGATGCTGGCTTCAAACTCTTTTTCAAACTTTTCTGCATATGACGCATACGTACCATCCGGAGAAGGAATTTGGCTATAGGGCATTCCTATATATTTTTCGAAAGTTGGATCAATATCTGCGGGTACTTCTCTGAAACTATCAAAGTCATCCCAATATAGTACAAGCCTTGTTTTCTTGCCTTTCTTGATAAGTGATTCCGAGACGACATGCGATGTAAACAGGTCTCTAAAGTTACCAAAGTGAACAACACCAGATGGACTAATCCCGGCGGCACAAGTGTACACGGCTTGATCCGGGAATTGCTTAATGACACGATCTGCGAGACGTTCACTCCAGTGCATATTTTTTTTGAGAATACTTCGATTTGATTTTTGAAAGTCAGGTTTCTTTTCACTACGTTTTTCGCCTGGATCGATTTTCTTTTTTAAAACAAGATATTCGAATAGGTCTCTTTGTGGCAATGTTGGACAACTAACGATACTGCCGTCTTTACTAATACACGATGCCCCACGTCCGTAGCCACCATAAGGCTTAACGCCGCGCTCAATACCTGGCGCATGTAAATCGGTATCATGAATGATCATTTCTTTTCTAGTGACAAAATTGGTCACGTAGGTGCTCGCTCCGTAAACAGTGGTATACATTTCGTTGTCCGCATACTGTTTATCTTCGAAGTAATTATTTAAATCAGTATCATCTTCATATTTTTGTATGACAAACACTGGAGCGAATAGTTCTTCGAAATTTGCGCCATCCTTGAGAGGTTTTGTGACTATTGTTGGTTCGATAATCAAGGTGCGTGCACGAATAATGCCATCGGTTGTCTCGTCGATGTATACGCTGTTTCTTAAAAGGAAGTCTTTTACGGCAGATAGTGTTTCGGGTCTGCTAATCGGGCCTATATCGGTTTCAGGTGAACTGTATTCCCCTACTTTTAGTGCAGCAATAGCTTTTCTGAGTTGCTCGAGGACAGTATCGTAGACGGATGCATGCACGAGTACTGAGTTGGGCGCAGCACAATCTTGCCCTTGATTATACGTGCGTACGCTCATGATGCCGGCGACTGCTTTATCGGTATCTGCTGACTCAGTAACGACAATCGGGTTATGCCCAGATCCGTTTGTAATAAATAGTGTCGAACTATGAAACTTCTTTCTTAGCTTATCCGCATTTTGTGTAGTCCCTGTGAATATCACCGCCTCGTATAGTGGGTGTCGTCGGTTTGTGTGCTTATCTAGTTTTGTAGCCGTGAAAATACTGAGGCATTCTTTTCGAGAAAGTTTCATGTACTCAATATTTGGCACAGTATTCTTAATGTCTAAAATCGCTAACATTTCTTCATAAAAACCATTCATAATTTCTGGTGGTTTTACGCTCACTTTTTTTGACATGAATGCGGGAACAATTGCAAAACACGCAAGTGAGTACAGTGGTTGATTGCTGGGCATAAATACCGCGACAGGACCTACTATTTCTTTGAAGTACAGTTTGTTCTCTCCAAGGCTCGTCAATAGGTCGAGTGTTCGTTCTATTTCATCTTCAGCGGTTTTATATGTCTCGTATTTTGTCAGCGCTGCGATCAACTCACCTTTTTTTGCTTTTATCGTATTCGCAATCTTAAGAGACTGCTTGTTTACTAAAGCAAACTCTATCGCATCACCTTTGTACACGCTGAAACTCCTCTTCAATAAGTCGTATGGCGTTTGCAAATAGTTCTTCGGGCGACGCAGGGGTTGTTATATGAAATGACAGCGCATCGAAGTAGTCAAGGTCTTCGAAGGGACGAGGATGATCACTATCAACAAGCGCCTTAAGCTTAGCATCCATACTGTAACCAAGCTTCTCTAACCAATCAAGGTTTTCGCCAAACTGTTCTGAATTGGCCGTCTGAATTCTAAACATGTCTTTTAGTGCATCCAAGTAATGCCAACGATAGGCAATCTTTTGTTCCTCGATAGATAATGTTCGTATATCGGGCTTCTTATCTAAAGGAGTTTCAGATGGCGATAGCCAGTTCAGGCATCCGAAGCTTACTAGTTGTTCGTCCATTGTGATCAAAGATTCTTCAAACCCAGCTAGCCATGTCAGTTGAGTAAGTTTTTTCAATCGAGCTGCGTACTCAACTTCTTTTGGTAATGCGTGCGCAACAGCACCTGCTCTGCTAATAAACTCGAACTGTTCAGGCCAGGCGGCAAGCTGTACCGGGTGATGAAGTAGATCGTGAATATCAAAGGCAAGAACGTTTTTTGTTGCCATACTCTCAAAAAACAGTTTACCCGTGACGCGGTACGTTTCGGGTCGTTCGTCATCCTTGAATACGACGTTCGTATAAGGCGTAAGGCTGTCGTGGAACATTCGGGGTGTTCCCTCTTTCAAGAATGCGGCTCGTATATGTTCAATGACGGTCCCTCGAATTTCTTCGGGATACGGCATATCTCCGTCCGCTAACCTATCCGCAAGATTCGTAAGGAAGATAGGGTCACAGTCATCCGCATTTACAAGTCGATTGCCTGCCGAGACAATAGCACCGTCCTGAACCGTAAATAATGGCTGATCAAGAAATTGTGAAGACGGGTGAACGTCTGTGTGTTGCTCCACCCCCGTAATGATACGAAGTGGCGCACCGTCCCAGCGTAAGCCAGGCTTGTCTGCGCTAATAAAGAAGATCGTTGGCTCATGATTAGAAGGCGGAAAGTTTACGCGTGCTGTATTCGTCGCGGTAAGTGTTTCCGGAGAGTTGATTCGTGCAGGCGTTGGCCCATTGCTCATACGATCGATTGTCCTCTCTGCCATCCCCATTAATAGCGATAACAAATTAGAAGAAACTATAGCATGAAATCGGAGTAACGTAAATACCGGAACAGTAGTGGCATTTTATAAAATTTTGCTATAATGACGGACATGAAACTACTATTCTTATACGGACCTCCTGCTTCGGGTAAGCTCACGATCGCAGAAAAGCTATCTGCGAGTACTGATATTCCACTATTTCATAATCACCTCTCTCGTGACCTTGTCCAAAATATTTATAAAGATGCACTAAGGCAACACTATGCACTTGTTGATACAATCCGCTTTGAAGTTCTTGATTACTGCGCAAAACACGACACCGACCTTATCTTTACATATGTCTACGAAGGTACAGACGACGACCGCGACATACGACGATTTATCGATATCATAGAGAGCAATCATGGTGAAGTGCATTTTGTAGAGCTCACGGCTAATCGTGAAGATCTGATCAAACGCGTAGATAGCGATTCTCGAAAGCAATACAAAAAACTTACCGATCCTGTAAAGATGGCGAAAATTACAGAAAAGATGGACATATATTCTATTCCATTTGTCGAATCTTTAAAGATCAACACATCAGAACTAGATCCAGAGGCGGCTGTGAAGCTAATTGCTGAAGCATTTAGCTTAAAACACTAAGTTGCATTATACGGTTGTCGTGGTATAGTAACCGCAATGGATGATTTGAGACATGATACCACAAATCCCGAGGAGCAAGGTGGAAAAGCTATCGGCTTAAATATTCTGCGCGAAATGGGGTATCAAGTACCAGAATACTTTGTGATCCCATTTAACACAGACGTTACTGACCCAGAGGTTCTTGGTCGCGTAAACGAATTCGTCACCTCATTTGGAAAAGTTGCATTAAGAAGTTCAGCGAATATTGAAGATGGCGCAAACTCCTCTTTTGCTGGTCAATTTGATAGTTTTCTTGATGTCTCTGCCGAGCAAGTCCCGGGCAGAATCAATGATGTTCGACGATCTGTTGAACTTGCTAACGTCAGAGAATATTGTGAAGCAATGGGTATTCCGTTTGAAGATATTAAGATGAACGTTATCGTTCAAAGTTTCAAAGAGCCTTCTGCTGGTGGGGTTTGGATGGGTACTGGCGCTTCTGGCGGTCGTCTAGAGTGGACCGAGGGACGCGGTGATGCCGTTGTTGACGGGACAGTTAAACCATACCATGAGACTTACGACAAAGATGGCCTAATCGTAAATATGGATGCAGCATCTATCCTACGAGATAAGAACGGAAAATCAGTTGCCGAGGTCTGTAAAGAGATCCAAGAAAAACTAGGCTACGATGTTGATCTAGAATTTTGTATCACTGAAGATGGCATTCAATGGCTACAGCTAAGGAAAGTGACAAAAGCAATCGGTGAACAAAGCGGCATAGAAGTTGTTACATCCGAAGAAAGCGTTATAAACGGTGAAGCAGCGAGTCCTTACAGCGCGTCTGGTGCTGCATATCGACTAGACCAGGAACACGGAGCTGGTTGGGCATCAGGTAAAATCCTCATCGCTCGTGCGACTTCACCTGCAGATATGATGTATATCATGACCGCTGAAGGTGTAGTAACAAGGATGGGAGGAATGCTATCTCACTCAGCCGTTGTCTGTCGTGAACTTGGAAAGGCCTGCGTCGTTGGTGTTGATATAGAAAAAATCCAACATGCCACGCCACTTTTTATAGACGGAAAGCTCGGAAGAGTCTTCTTAGCGTAAGCTTCTTATCTGTTAAATAGTCGTTTGCATATTGCATTTATCCGACTTTATAGTATAGTCATAGATATTATGACAGAGGTCATCAGAGGACAAGTAACGGCTCTCCGAGAATCACGCAATGTGACTTTTTTGGACATTGGCCTCCCCGGTGAAGCTTCTACTCAAGTTGTTTCAAAGAATGGACTTGAGCAGCCAACTAAAACTGGTGACATTGTTGAAGCGACTGGTGAACTTGGTGAAACAGAGTTAAGTGTTCGTCGTGGACTTGGCCAGATCTCACTATTCGCCGACTCCGTTCAAACGGTAGCAACGAATGATCGTCCTCGTTGGCCTGGAGCCGACACACAAGAGCGATATGAAGCTCAAGCCGAATATATTGATATGCTCCGGCGACGACATACGATGCAAAGAAATCTTCACGATACTCTCGATAACGATGGATACGTATCTGTTGATACAAGTATTCTTCAAAAAACCGCTTCGGGCGCTGCTGCTCGAACTTTTGATACAGTCGCAAACTTTGATGGACGTGCACGACACCTACGTATTGCACCCGAGATTGATCTAAAGGTCGTCATGGCACTGTCTGGACTTGAACGAGTCTATGAACTTGGACGCCTATTCCGCAATGAAGGCATCGACACGCGCCATCACCCAGAGTTTACGAACATCGAGGCATATACTGCCTATCAGACACGCGACGAAGCAGTAGATCTTACAGAGCGTTTGCTCAACGGTATTGCCTCTGCACAAGGCGCAAACTACGATTTTACGAACATTCCAAAAGCATCAGTCGCTGAACTATTTCATGCGCACGATGTTAACTTTGACAAGATCCTTAGCTTTATTGATGCAGATGATATTGAAGGCCTTCGTGCGTATGCAGTAACGGTAGGAATCGAAGATGCTGACAGTAAAGGCGCTAGTGGTATCATCGATGCTATCATCAAGCGAAGAGTTCGCCCTACTGTTGATGCACCGCTTATCGTTGATGGATACCTTTCCGATCAATTACCGCTCGCCGCATCGTTAAAGTCAGATGAACGCTTTGCTGATGCTTTCCAAGTCATGCTAAAGACAGCTGAAATGGTGAAAGCTTACCAAGAAGAAGTTAATCCTAATAAACTACGCGCGAAGCTCATTCGCCAAGCGGGTGAAGATGTTGAAGATGCATTCCGAAATGACACACGTCTGATTGATGCCTGTGAAATGGGACTACCGCCAATGTATGGTATCGGTATTGGGCTTGATAACTTCACGGCAACTATCACTGGCAAGCCGACGCGAAAAGTTATCCCGATGCCAATCGACCTATAGACCTATAGGTTTTTAACTCAAGCTGACCGTAGCGCCTATGCTTAAATAGGCTGGACGGTGGTATACTAAGAGCAGGTTAAGTGGAAAACAAACATGAAAGACAACGCCTTTGGCAGTTCGAATGAGGTATCCCACTCCTCGCATATGCGTCGATCTCTTCATTTTGCGAAACGTCATCATAAAAAAGCATTACTGATCCTTGTTGGGGTCATTATCACCATTTGTGTCGTCTCTGTCGTGGTGCAACTTATCTACCCTAACGATCGTTCCTTGCCTGCAACAAGGTTGGCGGGGAAGCTTTTAACTTTTCAGGACACTACTGCCGTGAAACAACAGCTTGCTCTCTATGATCAGCAGGCGTTCACCCTTACTGTTGGTACCGATAAGGAAACGATAACACCCGCTAAAGTTGGCATGACATTTGTGAGTGACGATAATGTTCATCAGGTATTTTCATACCCTTTTGTTATGCGCCTCATTCCTTTCTCTCTTTTCTTTCAAAACAAGGCATTTATCCAAAGTAGCTTGAGGCCAACGATAAAAACGAGTACGTTACAGACATACGCATCCACATTGGCACTAAAGAATAACGCAAAACCTATCGAAGGCGTCATTACTATCGAAAATGGTAAAGTGACGGAGCATCCGCCACAACCAGGTCGTGAATTTACCGCTGATGAGATTACGATTCCTCTGAAAGATATGACAGCGTCAATTCCCGTTAATGTGACAGTTTCGGGCCATAGCATTGCGCCGATATATACAGCTGATGCGGTTCATGTTGCCGCAACCCAGGCGACGTCATTCATCAAGCCCTTCGTTCTGACGGTGAGCGGTATGGACTTCACGATACCCGCGGATACTATCGGATCATGGTTACAATTCACTGCTGATCCGACAACAAAAAAGATCACGATTGGCACTGATGTCATTGCAACAAAGTCATATTTAGATACAATTGCGAAAAAACTATATCGAGCACCAACGGCAACAACTCTGACACTACTTGATAATCAAGAGATTGCTCGTCAGACCGGTGCTACCGGTAGCTACCTCGATACGACGACAACTGCTACATCTGTAGGTACCTCTATTACGAGTGATCAAAGAAGTCTTAGTGTTGCCATGAAACCAGTGGCATCACCGATAAGTTATGTACGCACATACTCAAATGGCCAGGCTGGGCTACAAGCACTTCTTGATTATCTAGTATCAAGCAAAGGGGAGTACGGTATTTCGGTTCACGAAATGAGTACTCGTGGATGGACAGCAAGTTCGAATGGGACGAAAGATTTCGTTACAGCAAGTACATATAAGCTATTTGTGGCCTACAGTACCTTGCTTCGTATTGAAAACGGAACATTCCACTGGAGCGACCCGACGGGTAATACCGATATGGCAACTTGTTTTTCACGTATGATTGTTAACTCCGACAATGACTGTGCACAAGCATTAGGCGTTAGGATTGGGTGGGATACGGTGTTTAGTGAAGCAAATAGCCTCGGATTGGGCAGTACGTATCAAGGGAGTGATACATTTCACTCAACTGCAAATGACGAATCATTATTTCTACAGAAACTTTCAGCTGGTGAGATCCTTACCTCAACTGATCAGGCGCTTCTGTTGAATCTTATGAGTCAGCAAATATACCGTCAGGGCATCCCGGCCGGTGCTGGAGTACCTGTATCTGATAAAGTTGGCTTCTTGTGGGGCTACCTGAACGATGCCGCTATCGTCTACAGTCCTTCCTCGACCTATGTCTTGGTAATCCTAACAAATAACAGCAGCTGGTCGCAGATAGCCGATACCGCCCGTCAGATACAAACACAAATGGCGCGATAGAAACAATATAAATTAGCTAGGATCCCGGTATGGTTCCGAGCTTGGGTTACCCCTTAACGTGTACCGTTGCTCGACTTCGTTAAAAGAAGCTTCAGCGCCGAGTTGCAGTCTGTCTTTTAGCGAGATAGAAGAAATCGATCTTGGCGTTGTCGTAACAAGACCTACGTTTATCGGCGTGTGATATACGCCATCTTGGTCGAGTACTGCATGCGTCAAAGCCCTGTCTTCACCTGGCCAGAAGTTTGGTATATTCATGACTATCTCTAAAAGATCCGTATTTTGTATCTTTAGTGCCATGTTTGGCCCAAACTGCACGGCATGTTTCGCGCCAGTATCGTTTTTGTGTAAAGCTGTCCTAGCTGCACGATACGCCGTACGGAGCACCGTTTCCCCCAGCGGCTTTCCTGTATACCAGATTGGGCCACCTATGACGGCGGGTCTCTCTTGTTGCCTAAGAAGTTTTACTATGCCATTGTGCCATCTTGTTGGGAACAGTGGTCTGGTGTCTGCATCGAGAATGATAAGTGGATCTAGCGCTTGTTCCCCTAACGAATGTAGGACATGTTGTATAGCAAGCATCTTGCCTTGTTCAGCCGTAACGTGCACTTCTGCACCAAACTTTTCAGCAATTTCTAACGTATTGTCGCTTGATCCATTAATAGCCACTATAGGCTCGACAAGGTCGTTCGGAAGACTATTAAGCGTCCGTTCAAGGTGGCGACCTTCATTATATGCCGGGATAATAACTTTTGTTTTCATCTGTCGTTTATACCATACATAAGGCAATAGCTAAAACATAGGCGGAGTAATGAGTAACCGAGGAGCTAAGAGCCTTGGGTTTAAGCCATGATCGTATAGAGGATCGCCACAACTGCAGGGGCAATGTACCCAAGCAGTGAAAGGTACGGTTTTTCTTGATATCTAACAAGGTGACTGTTAATCGGCCCAAGTATTGCACTGCCGATTAGGGCAAGTACGCCTGTGAAAAATCCAACAAGTGCCAGTAATCCTGATGTGTCGTGTTTGAGACTAGCCAAAAACATGCATGTGAGGGGCGTTATAAATACAAGTATCAATATAACGATACGAATTATCTTCTGTTGCTTTGTTAAGCTCATATAGTCATCATACCAAAAAGCCTCCTCTTTGGAGACTTTTTGGAATACAATAAGGGTATCATTAATCAGAGGAATCTATGCAATCTAAACTCAATCCGTATATCAGTTTTCAGGGTACAGCTCGTGAAGCTATGGAATTTTACAAAAGTGTCTTTGGCGGAGAGTTAACGCTATCAACCTTTGGTGAGGCCGGCATGACCGAACACGGTGTAAAACCCGATGAGATTATGCACGCGATGCTTATCGCGGATAACGGCATTACGATCATGGCTGCCGATTCGGCGACGGGAATGCGTGAGTATGTAGCAGGAACAAATATGAGCGTATCCCTAAGTGGAGACAACGAGGAAGAGCTGACTGGTTACTACAACAAACTCGTCGAGGGCGGTCAGGTTGAACAGCCGCTTACTAAAGCTCCATGGGGAGACACTTTCGGTATGTGTATCGATAAGTTCGGTGTTTTCTGGATGGTCAATATTGCCGGTAGTAAAGCAGAATAATCAGTCGGTTCTCCGTCATTTCACGGATCTCTCTGGATGAAGAACGTGCAATACTTTAAACTATTTCGCTAAATCAAATCGTATAAGTTCGCGATCGTGCTCGGGAAGCATTTCAACTAATGCGATATGATCTATTAAAGTCGATATACTAAGGTCTAATTTATTTAAGTATTTAATGCCCTTCTCATATCCTTCTTCTGTAAGATCCCTAAAAGCCAGGGTACAGTGAGGACGAAATGGTCTTGGCATTAAATACCATTTCTTTTCTTTGTTCGTTGCGCCATTAAGTTTACTGACAATGTTCATTAGATTGTCATTTATCTTTACGTCTAAATAGATGACATAAGGAGTAAACGTCTCGCCTTCGCCTCCTACCCAATCATCCATCGTGCCTATATCACGTAACTCAAGCTGAAATGAATTTGTGTCGCTGGATATGTTTCTAATTGTTTCAAGAAACTTATCCAAATTTTCGGGCTCTACTTCAACACCATCACCTATCGTTACGTGTGGCTCCCATGTAGTAAGTGAAGCTAATGATCCCGTTAGATCACTCAACTCTTTCTGAATACTACGCACTGATCGAGTGGCTGATGGATCTAAATAGCTCACAATTGATAATCTCATATATAAAATAGACCACATTTCTGTAGTCTATTCAAGCATAAGCTCTGGGGCAGCCCCTAGTGGAAGAGCTTAGAACAAATACGGCTGCTTTAGATGAATTTTGACACGATGAACCAAATTAACCAAATGACGATTCCTACCAAAAAAATCCACCAGAACACCACCGCTAGGCGTTCCCATACTGTGTCATCTTCGTTCCATCGGTACCGTACATTGCTACCGAAAACTCGTCTGGTAAACCAGGCCCTAAATATTACTCCAAAGAATATGAGTGGTACGGGATAAAGAAGCCAGAACTGATTGCCGGTTACTAAACCTAAAAGAATTGTTATCGGAGCAGCTAATAGCATCACTTGGCCAAGCCGCTGACCAATTACAAGTTTTTCTTTAGGCTTCGTATTTTTTGTCATATTGATATCATAACAAAAAGCCCCCATTTCGGAGACTTTTTTAATAGTGCTTAAGCTTGGCAGGGGCACGTGGAATCGAACCACGATCTCAGGTTTTGGAGACCTATGTACTAACCGTTGTACTATGCCCCTTTGATTGATATAGATTACTCTATAGCTTTCACATTGTAACAGATGAGGAGCTTTGCTTAAAGTGCTAGAAAACTGCATAGATAATTGTCGAATAACAATCCCGATAAACCATCAACATTACGTCGGAGCACAAATCTAGGGTAAAATGGATACAGTGCTATAGATTTAATGGAGGTGTTGAGTGCCAAAACCTACAGAGAACTTGCAGGATTCTGCTAATCGCATTGAAAAGCAGTTAACGTCCCCGACGGTGACGCTTATACTTACGGGTGCAACAATTGGTGCGTTCATATATCTTAATTATCTGCTTCAGCCGGCCTACCGTGGTGATCCGCTCCCATATACATTAGCGCTTATTGCCGAGATTTTCATTATTATTCAGGGGTTACTCTCATTTTGGACAATTCTTAGTGGTCGAATGAATCCGCGAAACTACGAGTATCACAGTGCTCAGGCAAAACTATACAACGAAGCAGTTGGTAAATCGGCTATTAGCATTTTAAAGAAACAAGATGCTGAGATATCTCGAACTGTGCCAATGTACGTTCATCGAAGGGCTATTAAAGTTGATGTCTATATACCCGTATATGGTGAGCCTCTTGAAGAGATTAAGGCAACAGCTATTGCGGCAAAGAATATTTACGGAAAGCACAAGACGCTCATTCTTGACGACGGTGATTCTGATGAAGTCAAAGCCCTCGCAAAGCAAGTTGGGGTAGGATACATTCGACGACCGGTTCACAATAATGCTAAAGCGGGAAATATTAACTATGGTCTCAGCGTTACTGATGGTGATTTTTATCTAATACTTGATGCAGACTTTGTCGCTGACCCAACAATTTTATATGAAACAATTCCCTTTTTTGAGAATGATAACCTAGCTTTTGTTCAGACTCCACAGTTTTACGACAATCAGAACAATTTTGTGTCGACGGCGGCAAACTTTATGCAAAACGTTTTCTACTCACTGATTCAATCAGGTAAAAACCGTTTCAACGCCGCATTCTGTGTAGGGACAAACGTTGTCTTCCGTCGAAAAGCAGTCGAGTCAATTGGCGGCATGGTCACAAAGTCTAAATCGGAAGATATATGGACATCACTGCACCTTCACGAAAAAGGATACGATTCGGTGTACATTCCGACCGTTCTTGCTGTTGGAAAAACTCCAGAGACCTTAATGGCTTACTCAAAACAACAACTTCGTTGGGCAACGGGTAGCTTCGAGATCTTCCTTCGCGCCAACCCGCTTACTCGACGTCATTTGACGATTGATCAGCGACTTCAGTACTTTGCGACCACGTCTTACTATTTCATCGGTTTTTCTGTACTGCTTCTTTTACTCCTCCCTCCCCTACAGATTTTCTTTAACCTGTCACCAATTGCAACGACAATTCCTATCTGGCAATGGGGGCTTATGTATAGCGGATTCTATGTTTCGCAACTCGTCCTCGCCTTTTACACAATGGGTGGATTCAAGTTTAAGACATTGATGCTTTCAAACGTATCATTCCCTATTTACATCAAGGCGTTTCTCAACGCACTGACGCGACGCGACCAAGCATGGCACGCAACGAACACCGTTTCGTATGACTCGCCGTTTAATTATGTTCGTATTCAGGTGTACGTATTCATATTCTTGCTTCTGACGAGTGTTGTCGGCGCAATAAAAGCCCTCTACACTGATCAATTCTCAATCTCTCTTGCCTGGAACGCGCTTAATACGTTCGTATTCGGGTATTTCGTTTACATGGCTTTATCCGAAGCAAGAGGTTTGAAGAAGCAGCGTCGAAAGCAAAAACGCGAACAGAAGCGAGAAGCAAAACGTTCAAAAACGACAGTCATCACGGAAGGAGCACTATAATGAAATTTACAAGTAGAGTCCGTTTCATCTTCGGTATATTAGTCGTCATTTTTATCGTCGGCGCATTGTCTATGTACCTCAACGGTATTATGTCAGTTTCGCAATCATCAAAAGCCGAGCTTGCCGCTGACTCAACCACGGTCGGCACTGACTATCCAGGACTCATCGTTAAGCAAAACATTGAAGAAGGTGACAAAGTAACGAAAGGCCAAGTGCTGTTCGAGATTCAAAGTACCCAGCTAAATGATGCGCTTACAAAGGGTCTTATTACGACATCGTCACTCTCCTTTAGCGTCGACTCCACGACCAATTACATTCAACTCAAAGCAAATGACGCGGGGGTGATTGAAAAAATTGATTATCGCGCAGGATCATACGTACCTGCCGGAGCAATTGTTGCGAGCGTTGATACCGTTGGTTCGCTCTACGTTGTTGCTCATTTTCATCTTTCGCCTCCCGACTATGCTCGTATCAGTAAAACCAATAAGGTCAGCCTCCGTTTGCCAGATAATAGTACACAGACCGCAACTATCTTCTCCGTAGCACTTGTGAGTAATGGAGATATCGTTGATACCGTCGTCAAAGCGCGTATTAGTAATGCCGATATTAGCGACTTCCGATTCTCTGTCGGTACTCCGGTAGAAGCGACACTTCAGCTAAATCAGGATAATATATTCCAAGGTTTATTCACTTCAATTCAGCAACTATTTAAGCCGCTTGGTCATTAAAACGCATGGTGAATCGAAAAAAGCTCGGCATCATTGCGGGAAGTATTCTCGTTATCAGTGTCGTCGCGGTAGGTACGGTCGCACTACTGGTGGGTAAGCATGTTATCAAGAACCCACTCGCTATTACTCACGCGCCGTTGGTCGATCAAGCGACGCTGAATACGTTACCGAAGAAGAGTGGGTCATCAGCATTCACTGACCGTATTGATAAAAGTATCATTCCTCCAACAAACTCATGGATCAGCGGTATGGTTTTACAAAAAACACCACTGCCTGTGTATCCAATGCCACTCAGCTTTCTTGCGAAAGATGTAGGTTTTGAGATAGGACTCCCCACTGTCCAGTCTCAGCCAACGGTCATTACGGGCGAACACACACCCGGCATAGTAGCTAGCATAGACGGCGCAACTAACTTTATGTTGACGCGTTTCGATAAGTTTTCGGCGACACTGACCTATAAGAACGGCTCAAAGGAGTTAGCAAAGCTAACAATAGCCGAGGGGTCACCGTACGTTTTTTACGCTTCAAGTACTGACACAAGTCTGGCACTCAGCGATATAAGTACAGCCACGAAGGACAGTTCATCAACGTATCTTCGCTATACAAAAGCAGGTCATGACTACGTGGCTACTGCGAGTGGTGGCGCTAGCATCACGACAAGTGGCTCTAGGGCAACGATTAAAGCTTCAAACAAGAGTTTAGTGACATTCTATGCACTTCCTGATAGCAGTAGTAAAGACGGTTTGAAGAACTTTGCGAGCAACCAGCTGGTGAGTGCTTCGACTTCTGATGCAGCGGGTACAAACGATACAATACAAACCACTTATGAATATAAAACTGCAAATCTACAACCAACTGTGTTTGTTCCTATGAGCTATAGTAGCCTCACTTCGAATGATGGTGCCATTTCGACGTATGACAGTGTTTACGGACCTATGAAGGCGGTTAAGGGTAATACCTTCATAACATCAGTCTCGACGCTGAAGCCGTCGAACGCGCTCGATCTGTCACGTATTAGTGATGCGCACAAGCAACAACTGATCGCAAGCCTCCCTGCAGATGTTGCAAAGACTTCAATTACCGCAAATGATAGCTATTATGCCGGCAAACAACTTGCAAGAGCAGCTACACTCCTCGATATTGCGGAGCAACTTGGTCAAAAGAAGGAAAGTAGCCAACTGATCTCGATCTTAAAAGACGGGTTTTCTACTCGTCTCAATGGACAATATTTTTACTATGATCCAACGCTAAAAGGCATCGCCGCGCAGACAAAAGCTTTTGGATCAGAAGACTTTAATGATCACCATTTTCATTACGGATATTTCATTTATGCGGCAAGTATTCTTGGTAAATATGATGCAGATTTCCTAAATAATTCCCAAAAAAAGATTAACCTCCTAGTCGCAGATATTGCTTCATACGCACCGTCGTCAAACTTTCCTGTTCAACGCTATTATGATGCCTACGCAGGCCACTCTTGGGCGGCGGGATTGTCACCGTTTGCTGACGGAAATAATCAGGAATCAAGTTCAGAGGCAATTAATGCCTGGAATGGCGTCGCATTGTGGGCGCAACTGACGAATAACACTGAATTACAGTCCTCTGCGTCGTGGATGCTCTCAAACGAAGCAGCCACGGCAAAAGCGGCTTGGCGAACGGTTGATACTTCACCTGCATACTTAAAAAACTTCACAAGCCCACTGACGTCACTTAGTTTCGGCGGAAAACGAACCTACTCAACGTTCTTTAGCGATGAGGCAAACGCAAAACTAGGTATTCAGCTGATTCCTATGAGTCCTGCGATGCTTCAATATGCTACTGACGGTACATCGATCACCTCGGTTATTAACGCTTCAATTCGAAATGACAACTATAATGTTGCGCTTGGTGATTACGTCCTCATGTATTTTGCGCTGGCTCAGCCCGATAAAGCAGCCCAGTTGGTTTCTGGTCAACAAGATGCCTATATCGATGACGGTAATTCGCGGACGTATATGGACGCATGGGTATTTTCATTGACCGATACGCAAAAATGAAACGAGCACCCGACAAGGGTGCTCAGCCTGCTCGCGTCGGCGAGTCAACTCACATTGCTGGAGGACTCGCCGACACGGGGCAGGCGTATGAATGACGGTTCATGACCGTTGCAAGAAGGCAGTCTTGCGCTGTTTTTTGGTCACGGCAGAAGCTTGACGCCGTAATGTGCCATGATGGCGTTTGGGTCAAGCCAGACGGAACCGTACTTGTTGACGGTTGTCAAAGTGCTCAACCATGCTTCGTGATCACTAACAGAGGTAACTTCGAAGTGAAGATGTGGGCCGGTTGCCTGGCCGCAGCTTCCAATCGAACCGATCCTTTGTCCTGAAACGACGGTATCCCCTTTTTTCACGAGGATCTGTTGTCCGTTCATATGCAGGTACCCCGTTTCGAGTCCGTCTGCCGACAGAATCATGACAGGATTGTTACTCGACTTGTTGCAGCCACCTCCGTAGCCAGATTGCACGACAGTACCTGAGAAAGCGGCATACACCGGTCTCCCAAGCGTGTTTGAACCATAGACCAGGTCGATGCCGATATGAGGCTTCGATCCGATATTGAGGTTCGGTCGCGGGTCGTTAAACCCGTCGGATACGTGATAACCCGGATCGAGTGGAAGATGTACGTCACCACTCGATGAAACGCCAGCCGCCAACGAGCAAATGTTATCGTTGCCCGATGATGATGACGAACCGCTGTGGTAAATGCCGACGATCTCTTTTGCAAGGTCATCCCACTTCCATCTGGCGTGATACGCCTTCAGGTTGGGGATCTGGATTTTGATCGCGATATCGATCATGGACATCTGGTTTCTATTCGCAACACCGGCAAGCCGGTCGTAAAACGCGTTGATACTGTGATTGATGTTCATGATGTCACTTGCCGAACCGTAGGTGCCCACCGATGTCTGTTGCTGGAACAGCCCCAGACTCGTGTGGTCATTGTTCTTCCCGAGGTACGGCTTGTTGATCAAGTTCGACTCCTGAATCGCCGTTGCGACTGCTACTGCAATGTCCCGGTCAGAAAACTTCTCGGGACGCTGCAGGCCGATCGCAACAATGGTTGCCGCATTCTTCCGCTGTTCCGCTTGGTTAGCGGGAGTGAACGATGGCTGTGCCTGAAATGCTGCGAACAACGTTCCGGGCTGAGGAGTCGACGTCGCTGTGGGCGACGTCGTTGAAGTTGCCGATGCACTGGGCGTCGGGTTGACGGTCGTTTTTGGTTCCGAAGCAGGCGGTATCAGTACGAGAGCGGGATTGATACCGCAAGCCGTAATGAAGTTAGCTGCTCCGATGCCAATGGACACGAAGAACACGACAACGAGTGCAATGACGACCACGAAAGCGAGGCCGCCAAAAAGCACTGGCCTCATTCTCATGACTTACTCCTTAATACTCACTATCGATGAGCCATTTTCCACCTTGCCTTACCCACCGCGTTGCGTGTGAGTTTGACAGGAATGGCCCGTTGAGAAGGGTGCGATCGTTGCCGCCTGTCTGATAGACAGTGATTGTCGGCTGGATCACTGCGAGAATTTCAGTCCCGCTGAGTATCGTACACGTGACCACTGTTTTCGCAGGATCAACAACCACTTCGATACCACCTTGATCTTCAGCTATTTCAGCATGATGATTTGCGATGTACGTCGTGGTCGCCATTCCCTTGAACGAGTCGCTGGGGGCCTGCTGTTGAAACAAACCCTCGTACTTCTCGAGTGTCGTGACGAACTGTGCGTAATCCCCCACACTCCACTCCTGGTTACAGGTGGGAATGGGAGGACTTGAATCTTCTGGGCCAGTCAACGCGTCGGGTGACGGCGTGGGCTGAGCAGTTCCCTTCGCGGGTGATGGTGTGCTTGTAGACGCAGTCTTTCCGCCGTCCGAACCCTGGTGTGTTTCAACCAGAGGACGGACGACGAGAAAGATCACGAGAATGAGAAGCACTACGACCACTGCGGGGAGCCACTTGCGGAGGTTAGTCCACACGGTAGTTCCTCTCTTTAGCGGCGGACGAGTGCGTCGTCGTTTGCCTTGTTGGTGTAACTGAGTCGTCTGCGCATGGGCGTCAGGACGATCTCTGCGAATCGGACATCTTCGTTGCCGACCTTGAATCCGAATTGTCCCACCTGCAAATTTGCCAGGCGTTCCGTTTCCATGGGCGACAGCTTGAAGAAATCTCTGGTCGCTTCGCGATCAGCAGACTTCTCCATACCGAAGAAGAACCACACATCGATACCGCGAGCGTTCGTAAACGCCAACTCGCTGTATTTTGCCGATCCGTAGTCCAGCAGACTGTGCGTTGTGAACACGAACAGAGGAGCATTCTCCAAAGTTCGGCTGCGCTTGTTCCGCTTGACCGTGTCGTCAGAGTATTCGAAATAGTCCCACATGCCGTAGTTCTCGTCATGCAATTCCGTGTCGTACATGAAACGACGATCTCCGCGCTCCTCCGCAGATGTTCTGATGCGGTTGAGGTAGTTGATCAGGAATGCAGTTGTTGCTTCGTCCTTCCGGTAGAAGTTTATCACCGTAGCCCGACTGAGCTTGTCCTGGCCAAGCGAGGCTCCTTGCAGGTTCTCACCTGTCAGGTGCTTTGCTATCGAGCCGGTACCGCCAATCGTCTTACCGAACGATCCGTTGAGGAATCGCACGACACGTTGAGCGACGTAGCCGGCATCTTGCTTGAACTGCTCCCAGTCGATGTTCTGCGTCTTGTCTTTGAAATCCACAGAAGCAAGAAGGTAGTTATACCCGTCCTGTTCTGTAAGTCCCAAGAGGATTCGCGCAAAACTTTCGGCCGACTTCTCACGCTCGGTATCAGCGAACATTTTGAAGACGGCTGTCTCGATGACAAACTGTTGGTGGTTGACCGGGCGGGTACCGTCGTTAGCGATAACGAACAGTGTCTCGCCCGTGATCTGGTGGTCAGCAATCGTGAAGCCGACTTCGAGGTCGAAGACGTTAATCTTCTCGTCGAGGCCGATCATCTTGTTGTTGTAGTAGCGCGCAAGTTCTGCGTACTCCGTGTGGCGGTGGTTGTCGGCATAAATGCGTTTCTGCTTCATGCCGTTGTAGACTGCGCCATCCTCGGTTGCGAGGATTTTGCCAACCGTGCTTTTTCCTTTGTCCTTGTCGCCGAGAATACCAACGAGTGGGCCGCCGCAGCGTCCCTCTGATCGCATTCTGGGCATGTCGAAGTACAAGCCTTCGCGAACATCGAGCATGGGCCCGAGTCGGATGCCTGATCTGTCTTTCGGATAATTACGACTGAAGCCCGAAAACGGGCCGATCGCGTCACGGATTGGGGCCGTGAACGATGTCGTTTGATCGTTGTACATGTTTCTCCTAAGGTCTGATGGATGTTAAGGTGCGGGCGAGTTGCTCAATAAATGAGCACCTCGATTACAATGCTGAGTATTCTCGGCAGCATAATTGAAGTGCTCGGCCCGGGTAGTGTTTTAAGCTACCCGGGCCGGAGCGGTTCCTCCACTGTGTTACTAGTTGAACATGCTCACCCCAAGAAGGGTAGTGAAGAGCGCGCGTATTTGCCGCAACTCCCACTTGACTGTCCTGAGGGCGATGTGGTTGCGCTTGGCGCGCTTGATCACCTTCTCAGTAGCCACGTCCAACGCCTTGAGGCTGGTTGCCGAAACGACGACGAACACGTTGTAGCTGAGTGCGATCGACTTGCTTCGGTAGAGCGCCGACTCCCTTCTCTTCTTGTTCTGCGAACGTTCGTAGTCCTCGTCAGTTTCCAGGCTTTCACCTTTCTTCTGGTTTTGGACTGCCGACTGAATCACCATCTGGCGTCTCAGCAAGTTTCGTTCGGTGTAGGGATTGACCGCATCTCCGCACAGCGTCACCGCTATGCCCACGTCCCTCGGAAAACCAAGGTCATGGGTGTCAAAGATTTGGTCGAACTCCCCGACAGCAGCTTCCGAGGTAAGGAAGCGCTTGGCTTGCAGTGGCCGATGAAACGTTCCATCAGTCTGCGAGTAGTAGCCTCCACGCCGTGACTTCCCAGTCACGATCTCGTGTGAAGGCCACTCGTCGAGTCCCTCGCTGATGACGTCCGGGTTGTTGAGGGGATCGGCGGTTTCAAGCTGGACGTACCAGTCCTGAATGTTCACCATATCCCAACCACTTCGGACATACTTCGCGATGTCGATTCGATCAAGAATTGCGGCATCTTCAATGCCTCTTGACCGCAGCTCGCTCTCAAGCAAGAGGGCGAGCTTCACGACTGGTGCCTCTTCGAGTTGCTCCGGTGTCAAACTTCCTCCGATGAGACCGTTTTTCACCTTCGGCCAACTTGATGGCCTGGGGACGGTCATTGCCACCGCACGAACGACATCTGCTTCGTAAAGCTCGGCTGCAGCTCGTGACTGCATGAGTGCCGTAGCTTGTCGTTCTTCCACAGATGCGTTCGCATAGAGGAAATCGTCATCTGAATCGAACGGTTCCGCATCCAGTACGGCAGGATCTAGGTTCAGACCCTCCCACAGCTCCTGACGAAGCATGTTAACGGGACGACTGATGTACGGCAGTGCAACTCCGACGCGACCGTCGTAGTTTGCCAGTACCTCAGCAATACCATCGATGTACAGATCCTCTTGCCTCATGAGGTCAAGCGCATCTGCACCTGGATGTTTCACGCCGCTTCCGACGACGACGAAAGTATCACAGTTGTCCTCAGGGTTATAGAACACCCCGATTCGAAAGCTTCTCCCTTCGTCGTCGACTGCCGGATACGACATAGCTGAAATGTCGATCGGTGCCTTTTCGGTCACCCTCAGCTGTTCGATACTTGTCACGCCTTTCGCCTTTGCACGGTGGCGCAGACTTCCGACGATAACCAGCATGATTCGATACCCGAGTCCGTCTTGGAACTTTCTTGCACCAAGCAAGCCGATTCCAATAACGCCAACCCCAACGATCTTCGTTACCGAAGAGTCGAGGCTGATGAGACTCAGTGCGACGAACAGGCAGCCAATAAACCAGCCGCCCTGTCGCTTTACGTTAAAGCTGTGGAGCCGAAGTTCTTTCCTTTCTTCCAAGTTCCGCGAAGGAACCTGCGTGTCTAGCGCCATTTCCCTCTCCTTTTATGTGGTCCGACGAGAACCAACTCGGTCACTCGTCGTGCGGATCTTCTGATGGATCTTTCTTGTTGCGGCCGTTGCAATCGCTTGAGCACCCATGATAATGAAGGGTGCCGCCGGATGTGCAAGCCCTGACAACTTTGTGATAATCGGGGCGATGGCTTTTGAAATCAGCTTCTCGCTTCCGATAATCGCTCCAGCTGTTGCTGCGCCGATTGCCGCGTCCTTCAGTCCTGAGACTTTCCGGGCACGCCTTTCAGCGATCTCTGCTTCGGTAGCTCCCGACGCACGTGCATCCGCGTTTTCACGCATCTTGCGACGAGCATCGAGTCTTCCCTCAACAATGACAGCACGGGCCGTAAGTCCAATGAACAGAACTACTGGCAACAACCCAGCGACGACGACCGCAAGCAGGATTTGCCCTGCTGCGTTCGGATCGTTAGGAGGTTCGTTGTGAATGACAACGCTCATAACGACAAGCCACCCAATTTGGAACACCCTCGAGAGGATGGCCGTCCAAAGGGCAGCTTGAAACAATGAGCGAATCCACTGCATGAACCTCGATTGGCCGAGGCCCGAGGTTAGCAGTGTATACAGCGCGAACACGTAGACCGACGCGGAAAGGACTCCGGCCTGGAGCGACAAGAGTTGACCACTTGCCATTCCGAGCCATGCCAGACCGAGTTTATTCCACGCATTTGTCAGGTCTCCGTTTGTTGCGAGACCAAACTGCGTCATCCAGTTAGGCGTACTCGTGCCGATGTTCCCGAGAAGCATCAAGCCTTGAATTGCGAAGCTTGATGTCACGATAACGGCATAGACGATCAACAGACCGAACATGCCACTGAACATCGCTCGTCCGAAAATTGCCAGGGAGCCGACAAGGCTATATCCCTGACGACTTCGGAACATGAAGATCAGTGAATGGAACATGATCGCAAAAAATGCGACGATCACAGACAACCCAAAGATCGAATTCCAAAGCGCTTTAAACCAGTGACTCGTAAGATTCGGCCACGGTGTTGCACTCAGAATTTGGATGGCATCTTTCAGCGACTGTGCTCCTGAATCGTTCCAGGAGTTTGTCAGCCACTGAATAAACAGATCCCAAGGCATGTAAACTCCTTTTACTAATGTGTCGGCCGCGAAGTACTACCTCCGCGGCCGACACGTGTCAGGAACAGTATCCCGTGAACAGAATCGGAACCGCGACCAGGATGATCGCGAAACCGACGGTGACGACGAGGATGCCGATGAAGACATTCTTCAGACTCGCAATGGAGTCCTGCGCCTTGTCGATACGGCTTCCGGCGAAGATCAGTTTCGCGCCATGAAAGAGGACGAAAAACATCGCCAGAACCACGACGATCGTGACCAGCTTGCCCGAGAAGTTCTGCGACAGCGGGGCCAGTGGCTTCAGGAACGCCACGTCGAGGCATCCGAAGAACTGACCGACGTTGGTGTCGGTCGGAACCGACGCAGGAACTGCAGCGTTGGCGGCGGTCGCGTCCAGAGCCGTGATGGTGATGACCGTCAGGACGAGAGGAACTGCGAGCCGCTTTGTAACTGCATTCGCCAGCGAACGTGTGTTCGCCAGCAGACGGTGGATCCGACTGAGCTTGCTCAGCTGTTTCGTGTTTTGCATTGCCTGAATCCTTACTGTTGGGGATACGCGGGTGTGCGAGTGACATGCTGGGGGAAGTGCCCACTGCCTTCCGGAAGGTAGCTCGGCACATCATCGAACGAGTCGATGCTATGAAGAGCGTTAACCGGAGCCAAAGCCTCTTTTGAAGGCTCAGGCATGGCATTGAGAACGGGCTGCTTGTATATTGCAACGAGCAGTTCGAGGTACGCAATCAGCGTGTTAATGCCGATTGTGTCGACATCCAGATCGACAGGCAAGCCTGAGGCGATGTGCTTGCTGGTCGGAACGACGATCAGTTGATCGATCGTCATTCCGTGGTCAGCCAACGACATCTTTCTCTCTTCACCGGTCTCCACTTCGGAGTCCAGATCATCCACCATGTTGAAATGGTGTTCGAGAGTGTCCCATACTTCTTGCTTGATCTGCAACGCCTCCTTTTCGGTTTTGGCTTCTCGGACTCGGCTGACGACAATGAATGCTCGTCGAACCTTCTCCTCAAGGCCTTGCTTGGCGTACTCGTTCATCGTCGAAGCCAGAGACTTCATCGATGCATTAACGGAACCTTGAATGGACTGATCCTCCCACAGAGCAGGAAAAACCAGTGCGTCAGCAAGCCGTGCGCCTCCCATGTTAGCGTAAGAGATACCGTTGCCGGTATCAATCACGGTGGAGGTGACGTTCTGCATCAGCATGCCCATGAACTTCATGAAGTCATCGGTTCTGATGTACGTCGCCGCTGCCTGGTCGGAAGCGATGACACGGACGTTGTAGTCCGCGTGACGGGGAAGCAGGTCGGTCATCTCGGAGTTACTGAGATGTTCCATACCCACCACTCGCTTGAGCGTTGTTCTACTGGACACTCCCATCCGGTCAGCGGTCGTTCCGGTGCTCTCGTTGGCGTCGACGAGCAGAATCTGCTCGCCTCTTGTTGCCCAACTGATCACACACGATGACACGGTCGAGCCAGGCGTCTTGCCACCGCCACCCTTGGAGTTGAGCCACACGATGATGCGATGCTGTTTGGCAGCAACGATCAGCGCGTAAAGCTCCTCCTTGAGTGCGCACAGTTTGGCGTCGGCCCGTTCACGTCGTTCGAACGCGTTCGGGATGGTTTCCTTGGGGGTATAACGGATTCCCACTTCGCTGACGGCACGACTTGTCCAGTACTTGGTCTGATGGCTAAGAGCCGGCAGGCCTCGCGTCGGAGCGTTCGGGTCGTCTGTGAGAGGTGTCTTGCGGACTTGCTTGATCTTTTCCTTGGACTCGGTTTTCACCTTGACCGCCGGAGTGATCTCGTGGGAAGGCAGAGCTGCGCTACGGCGGCCCTGCACTCCTTCCGTTTCTGTCATGACTTTCCAATCTACTAGGTGTTCTGTCTTTAACAAGAACCATTTTGAGCGTGTATGTAACACAGTGATGTTAAGGTACCACTCGTTTCTGCACGCAGAAACCCGGATTCTTGTCCGGTTACAAAGCTAAAGTCTTTGACGTCAAATCTGTAATCGAACAACAATTTAATGTCGTACTTTTTGAACGTTTGATTTAGGTTAAACTATACTCTTTTTCGCATATATTACAATCTTTTTGTTAACATACATATAATTATTTTATAATATATTTTAATTGCAATTAAAACAGGGGCGGAAATTCATACTCGTACGTACAAATTTCCGCCCCTTTGACTAGCCCTTTCTGGTTTTGAACATCTGTTTGAGAAGTTTGCCTCCACGGATGAATGTCATGTCGTTGAAGTCCCTGTCGCTTTCCGTGGGAGCATCGAACGAAACGGTGTAGGCATCGAGAAAAAATAAATACCATTTCCGTTTGACTTCGACGAATTCAACTTTAGACCTGCGGAGGCCTTGATTGTCTTCGTCGACTCTTCCGAGAATGGAGCTTTTTTGCCCGATAAGCACTTCGGTCGTCGTCACTTCGAGCTTCCAATTCTTCCACAGCATGAAGTTGTGGATTTCATAGAAAAACACGACGGCGATGACGAGCAACGTGGCCAAGACGGCAACCCCTCCGATCTCCCAACTCAGCGTAGAGCCGAATTGAACATCAAAAGCGTTGCTTGGAACGTAAGCAACAAGTGCCCACAGAGCGACGATGATCAGCAGGCCACCGCCGATTCGTCGTTTCGACTGAAGCAGAAACGATACGATATGCTTTTTTCGGGGTCGATAGGTATCGGAGAACTCAACGTCAGCATCCAACTCATTTTCAGTAAGTTGATGCTGTGCGCGCTCTTCGTCCTTGAGACGACGATTAACCTCCATCATGACCTCGATGTGGCGCTCTTCCGCCTCACTAAACCGAGGTGGTGCAACGGGTGTTACTGTTGGTGCTTCGATCTCTCGATCACTTTCCATGGTTCACCTTCTCTAAGTTCAATGTAAATGCGGGATTTCCGCGCTACAAACAGTGGTACTGAAAGTCTAATAGTATTTTATACACTGATTTTACAAATAAATCAAATTAAAACAACCACTCTACAGTGGTCGATATTGCGTGCTACACCCCCACCTCGATCGAAACGAGAGGCGGGGGTGTAGCAGTTGCTAGACGGCTCGAATCCCGAAACGCACCTATCAATTGTGATGTACCAGGTTCGTCCAGACAACGGACGCTTGATGCGTGATAGATCGCACGGCTGTCGCAATGACACAGTCGGCGGGTGCCGACTGTGAAATACCGATGACGGCTGCAACAGCGAGAAAGCCGATGACGATACCGATAAAGGTGATCATCTTACCCTTCTCGCCGGCTAGCCAGAAACCTGCCACCGTCAGCGCGATCAAGCTCCACAGCAACGAGTCGGTCGCTCCAGTGCCAATCGCTGTCAACAGGATCGGCAACCCGATGACTATCGCAGCTCCAGCCACGATTCGCGTCCCGATTGCAGGGTTACCTTTTCCGTGAGAGTCCCGCACATTTCGGTACAGGACGATCGCCAGGACGACCAGCCCAACTCCAAGAACAAATCCTGGAATTTGAACTGCCAATCCGAGCTGATGAATCAACGCCGAAACCAGTGCGTCAAGCTTGTCTAGAATGTTCATGATCACCCACTCCGATGGATCATTTTCACCGGAAATTTTCCGATTCATATATATAATCATGTTTCTGATATTCAAGCAAATGAACTATTTTATCTTTGTCTTATCTGTTACCATAAACACTAATGATAAACGCAGTGTGGGATATGCGTCATCTTCCACAGCTTGTTGTCAAAAACGTCCATTCTAAGATAGAAAGTTGTTGTAAAAGCATAAGCTTACATCTATACTTGAGACAGAAAAATTGGCCAAAAATAAACGGGAGCAGTCAACGAGTTATTTCTCGTTATGACACGGGTATGAAGATATTAATGCTGGGCTGGGAGTTGCCGCCACATAACAGTGGCGGACTAGGCGTCGCCTGCTATCATTTGTCGAAAGCTTTGGCACTTGAGGGTGCTTCCATTGATTTCGTTGTTCCCTACTCTGCGAAGCACGAAAACATCGACTTCATGAAGATACACAATGCAACGAAACTGTCCCCTATCGATCGCTATGGCCTCGGCGCTTACGATAGTCAGTTCCTTGTTGAAAGCCAACCTGGCTCAAACATTGAAGACGTGAAAGATATCCGTGGCGTCCAGCGACATTATACAAAGTATGTAGAGCGACTTGTTTCAAAGAAGAAGTTCGATGCGATTCACGCGCATGACTGGCTGACGATGGAAGCAGGTATTCGTGCCAAGCAACTAACGAACGCTCCTCTGATCGTTCACGTTCATTCAACGGAGTATGATCGTGCCGGCGGTAACACAGGTAACCCAATTGCTCACGAGATTGAGTATCAAGGACTCATGATTGCCGATCGTATCATCGCCGTCAGTGACATTACCAAACAGATTATCGTCAACAAATACGGTATTCCAGCGGATAAAATAGAAGTCATGCATAACGCTATCGACGTCGAAAGCCTTAACGATGGCTACAACTACGACGGGCGTACCTACAGATACCTTGAGGGACTAAAAACCGAAGGGTACACCATTATCAGCGCCGTGACTCGCTTTACCATTCAAAAAGGGCTTGAATACCTTGTTCGCGCCTTTGCGATGGCATCAGAGAAGAACGACCGTATTGCATTGCTTCTTGCTGGTGACGGTGAACAGCGTGATGAGTTAATCAAGCTGGCATCAGAACTTGGCGTATCAGACAGGCTTTTCTTTACAGGGTTTGTCAGAGGTAAACAGTGGCGTGACGCATACAGTGTATCCGATATTTTTGTCATGAGTTCCGTCAGTGAACCGTTTGGTTTAACGGCACTTGAAGCAGCTCACCATGATAATGCGCTCATCCTTACGAAGCAATCAGGCGTTGCGGAAGTACTGAGCAGTATCTTTAGATATGATTTCTGGGATGTGCAACGTCTCGCTGATCAAATTGTTGGTATTGCGACCTCTGATTCACTCAAAAATGAGCTGAAAGTGAACGTCACAAACGAGTACGCTCGTCTTTCTTGGAATGACGTCGCTACCAAATGTATGAATCTCTATAAAACATCGCAAATCGGGGTGTACGCATGAGTCAGCGCGGGATAACCCTTTATCTTCACGTTCACCAGCCACTCCGTGTACGTGATTACAGTGTGTTCGATACTGCAAACGACCACAATTATTTCAACGAACCAGATCCACTGAGCGATCGTAACAACAAAAAAGTCTTCGATAAAGTTGCCGAGAAGTCATACAGGCCAATGAATGCACTCCTTGAAAAGCTTTTGAACGACCACGAAGAATTTAAAGTATCACTGAGCATTACGGGAACATTCCTCGAACAAGCAGAGCTATGGGCACCAGATGTTATTGAAAGCTTCCAGCGACTGGTGAAAACTGGTCGTGTTGAGATTGTCGCTGAAACCTATTATCACTCACTCGCCTTCTTTTATAGTCGGACTGAATTTGAAGCACAGGTTGAAGCACACAAAACAAAGATCCGTGATCTGTTCGGTGTCGAGACGAGCGTCTTCCGTAATACTGAGCTGTCATACAATGACTCGTTGGCACAATGGGCTGACGGGTACGGTTTTAAAGGTATTCTCGCTGAAGGATGGGACCCAATTCTTGACTGGCGCAGTCCTAACTTTGTCTACCAGCCAGAAGGTACTGAAAACATTGCACTCCTTCTCAAGAACTACAAACTAAGCGACGACCTTGCATTCCGTTTTAGCAATAAAGAGTGGCAAGAATGGCCATTAACCGCTGACAAGTACACTGAATGGGCAAATGCTTCTATTGATGACGCTCCGCTTATTAATTTGTTCATGGACTACGAAACATTTGGTGAGCACCAATGGCAGGAAACTGGTATCTTTAACTTCTTCGAAGACTTCGTTGGTCGTTGGCTCAAGAACCCAGACAACACATTCTACACTGTTTCTGGTGCAATCGAAGCCAACAAACCTGTTGGGACACTCAGTATGCCAAATACAGTGACATGGGCTGATGCAGAGCGCGATTTGACGGCGTGGCTCGGTAATAGCATGCAGCAAGAAGCGATGGGACACCTTTATGCACTTGAAGCTGATATTTTACGTACCAATGATCTCGATCTTATCTCTGACTGGCGAAAACTACAGACGTCCGACCACGCCTACTATATGTGCACCAAATGGTTTAGTGATGGCGATGTTCACGCCTACTTTAGCCCGTACGAGTCTCCATATGATGCCTTTCTGTATTATATGAACGTGATCCGTGACCTCCGTTGGAGACTTCACGAAACACATCGTACTGGTGGGCTCCGTGGCTAGGCCGATAGTTCTTAGTAATGGTGAATTACACGTCGGATTGAACAAATTTGGCCTTGTTCACGACTTCTACTATCCATATGTTGGCTTCGAGAATCATGCTGCCGGTGCAAACCTCCGTCACAAAGTTGGCGTATTAGCTGATGGTAAGATGAGTTGGCTTGATGACGACAAAGACTGGGAATTCACCTTCCGCTACCCACATACCGCTTTGATCGGTCATACCCTCGCAAAGAACACGAAAATTGGTATTATTTTAGAGTTCGATGACGCCGTTGACGCTGAATTTAGTGTTTTTATACGTAACGTCCACGTCGTCAACCTTTATGATCACCCTCGTGAGATCAAGCTGTACATGCACCAAGCCTTCGCAATCGGTGACTCACGAAGTAATACTGACACTGCTCAGTACTTACCTGATAGCAATGCGATTCTTCATTACCGCGGGCGTCGTGCTTTCGTTATTTCTGGACAACATGACAGCAAACCATTTGATCAGTACACGATTGGTTTGTTTGGTATTGAAGGTCACGAGGGAAGCTTCCGTGATGCCGAAGACGGTATCCTCAGTTCCAACAATGTAGAGCACGGACGTGTCGACTCCATTCTTGGCTTTATACTACAAGTCGGTGCACACAGCTCGGAACGAGTACACTACTGGGTCTCCGCGGGCATGTCTATTCGTGAGGCATTATATATTCACAAGCAAACTGAAGAAGATGGTATTTCAAAGCGACTTCACATGACCGCCGATTGGTGGCACAAATGGCTTGAACCAGTCCTGAAACTGCTTCCGAACACGCCACAAGATCATCGACAACTATTTATTAATAGCATGATGATTATGAAATCACAGATGGACAAGCGCGGCGCAGTCATCGCGAGTACTGACAGTACAATGTTGAACTACTCTCGTGATGCTTACGGCTACAGCTGGCCACGTGACGGCGGATATACAATGTGGCCGCTGATTCGTCTTGGCTATGTTGACGAGCCATATCGCTTCTTTGAGTTCACCAAACGTGGACTACACACCGATGGCTACCTCATGCATAAATACCGCGCTGACGGAGCACTAGGAAGCAGCTGGCATCCTTATGTACACGATAATGTTGTTGCGCCACCTATTCAAACCGACGAGACGGCGACCGTGCTATTCATGTTTGCGCAGTTCTATAACATCCATAAGGATAGCAAACTTATCAAAGAGTTCTATGTTTCGTTAGTGCAGCCAATGGCTAACTTCTTAGCTGATTACATCGACGTACATACGGGGCTTCCAAAGCCTAGTTATGACCTCTGGGAAGAAATCTTTGCGACGTTTACCTACACGACTGCCGTAACATATGGAGCACTTCTTGCCGCATCTGAGCTAGCAACGATCGCCGGTGATAACGATAGTGCCGTCAAATGGCGCAGTTCAGCAGATGATATTAAAGCCGCAGCCGCAAAACACCTCTACAACGAAGAGCGTGGCGTCTTCTATAAAAGTATTACTGTTGTCGATGGTGAAATAACTAAAGATCCAATTATCGACGCTTCGAGCATCTTTGGTGCCTTTATGTATGGACTCTTTGACTCAAATGGGCCAGAAATGAATTCATCGATTGAAGTAATGGTCTCGACTTTTAAACTACTTGATGACGAGCCAGGTATCCCACGCTACGAAAATGACTTCTACCGTCGGTCCGACCCAGCCGTTAATGGTAACTGGTGGTTTATCACGACTCTTTGGCACGCACAGTACTTACTTGAGAAAGATAACTCAAAGGAAGCCAAGTTTATCCTCGACTGGACACTCAAACATGCCTTGAACACGGGCATGCTCTCTGAACAGATCGACCCTGTCAACGACCAAGTAATTTCACCTGCCCCGCTTACCTGGTCTCATGCCGAATATGTCTCGACACTCTTAGATTACATAGAGAAAACGAAAAAATAATGAAGGTTGGTGGAGTTCTTCAACGTATGCTTCGCCACTACTCGCCGCTGATTCGATCACGAGGCGTGGCGATTCGTCGATTTGCGTCTAAGATAGGTCTGGTGTACTTCGGAACGGTTGATCAGCACGAAGATGAACACGAGGTCATTCGTGGCCTCACGGTCTCTACGACGCACCGTGACGCGCATTACGCCGTTGGATCGTTTGACGGCTACGATATAAGTATTGTTGATCGATTTGATGTCATCGTCGACGCACATCGCGAACCAACCGAACATTCATGGCTTATTTTCCAGGCGAACCTCCAGGACGAGTCTTTACCGCACCTTTTTTTTAAGCCACTTGGCCACAGTCCGGCTGCGTACAACAAATTCTTTACCGCCTTCAATCACCTTCACGCTATTAACGATGTCTTTAACGATACTCATTCACAAGAATTTCATGCCCGATACGAATTATTTGGGCTAGCGACCCATGCTCTCGCGCTAGAAGAGACACTGACACCCTACGTCACACAAACAATCGCCGCTCGATTTTGGCCACATGCAATCGAAGTCTACGAGGGTAAACTATACGTCTACATAACAGAACACCGCCTCAGCGAGACGGTGCTTGGTGCGACGCTACAGGCCACAACATGGCTTGCAAGCATCCTGGATAAAAAAGAGGATTAACTCTGGCGCTTTTTAACTTCGTTACGACCGAGGTTTTTCTTTGTCTCGGTGTACGTAGCGTGCTTACGAGCGATCGGGTCATACTTCTTTAGAACGATCTTTTCAGTCGTGTTTTGAGTATTCTTGGTCGTGTAATACGTACGGTGTCCAGTTAATTCGCTGACGAGTCCGACGAGTTTGCGCTTGGTGTTCTTTTTAGCCATTAGGATTCCTTAAATGATATCGTATTTCAGTGGTCTACTATAACAAATTACTAGAGTAAGATCAAGGCTTCGTATCTGTTATCGATAATTCTCAAAGTTAACAGGAAAATCAAAGTCTTGAGACTGTACTAAACGCATCACGTTCTGTAGCTCATCCTTACTCGCACTCGTGACACGAACAACATCGCCCTGAATGAGTCCCTTTGCTTTTGGTGCATGTTCACGGATAACGGCCGTGATCAGCTTCGCCTTATCTTGTGTCAAACCAGCAATAAATAAAATCTCTTTCGTTGATTTTAAGTTTGCGGTGACAATCTCTTTTGTCAGATCAAGAGATTTACTTGATTGATTACGAGCCGCAAGCTTCTTACGCAGGATATCAATGATGTTTTCAATCTGCCAATCACCAGCGCCAGTCACTTTGATACCTGTCTTGTCGCCAATCCATTCAATAGCTGCAGGCGTTCCTTTAAAATCGAAACGATTATCAATTTCTTTTTCTGTTTGCGAAAAGACGTTATTCATTTCCGCTTTGTCATAAGTAGATACAATATCAAAACTAAATGTAGGCATACTACCAGTATAACAGATTGAAGATGACCAACGATTATGCTAAAATCAACCGAGTGTTCACAGTTGTGCCGCGATAGCTCAGTTGGTAGAGCGCATCCATGGTAAGGATGAGGTCTCGGGTTCAAATCCCGATCGCGGCTCCATAACACCTTGAAAAGCTGATGAATATCAGATAGAATAGTTCAGTATCTACGTACGCCGCCTTAGCTCAGTTGGTTAGAGCACCTGTTTTGTAAACAGGGGGTCCACGGTTCGAATCCGTGAGGCGGCTCCATGATATTGTACTGAATTAACATGCTGGAATCGTGTAGTGGCAATCACAGGAGACTGTAAATCTCCCGCCGTAAGGCTCCGTAGGTTCGAGTCCTACTTCCAGCACCATATAAAAGAGTTGTCCTCGCCGACAACTCTTTTTTGTTTAGGAACTTATCGGTTCGTTTTTCGATGGACGTGGTACCCGCGTTCATAATCGCCAACCTCAGTGAGGTTTATGATAGCGAAGATAAGAAGCACAAGGTTCCAGAACACGCCAATAACTAAGTTAATGATGACAAGTGTCTTGACGATCTTCGGAGCAGGCTCACGAATGAGGTATGTGCCAGAAACAATGAGATAGATGTGTGGAAGTGTCCAAAAGATAAATACAATAATCCCAACGAAGAACACCCCCAATGCCGAGCCATCCGCGGTATAAGCACTATCACTAAAGTTGCCTAACGCAAGAATACCCATAAATACAATTGCAGCAAGCGTCCCTAGTCCACCAAAAACAATTGAAAGAATACCGTGAACTTTGAGTGTACTCGCAGAGCGGGCGTATAGTAATTTTTCGTAATCTACAACTTCAGACATATGCTACTCCTTATCGTTACATTACCACGCGACGTGGCTGTTTTACTTGCTTTGGCTGGCCCTGTGGAATGATCATTTTGGCTGCTCGTTCGCGAAGGTCAAGCGCAAGAAGAGATTCACCGACACGTTCGTATGCGTCAGCAAGGATGGTAAGTGTCTGAGGGATTGGATCGAGTTCAATTGCACGCTCAAGAGAGTCGATCATCTTACGATCGTTACCGAGCTTCTCTTGTACCTTTGCGTAGGCAATGTGGCGCGAAGAGAGGTCACTGTCCATCGCAAGCGCTTGTTCGAAGGCGAGTGCTGCTTTTTCATACGTCTTTGTTTCATAGTAGATAAGGCCGACGTTATGAAGACTACTGGCACTTGGTTCGAGTGATTGAGCGATCTCGAAACATTCGATTGCCTCCTTGTATTGCTGCTGTTTCGCGTAGAGGATACCCAGTCGGTTATACGCGCTGGCATTTCGTTCATCAACACGAAGAATCGTGAGGAGCGCTTTTTCAGCACGAAGATACTTACGATCCTGAAGTGACGTCTGAGCAATTGACCATAGTTGATCGAGCTTGTCAGAAAGTTTTGAGGGCAAATCACTGACGACTTCACTAATAGTTTGTCGCTGATACAGTGCCCAGGCACCGATTAAGGCAATAATGATAAGGCCTAGCATTGCCTTTATTATAGCATAACTGAGGCGAGTTGTAGTCGAACGTTGCCGTTGGCTTCGATGCGTTCGTGCGCTTTTAACAAAATACTAATCTTTTTGACTTGTTCCGGGTTCTTGCCCGTCTTTAAAGATCCCTGCAAGAGCTTCATCGCGTCCAAAAGGAGAATCAACGCCCCTGCCCTATCATCTTTATATTGCAAGGAAAGCTTTAGGCGATCATACATCGTACCTTGAAGATACGTTCGCGCATCACGAATCACCTGAGCTCGTGCATCAAATAGCTTTTCATCATTTGCAAGCACTGTTAGCTGTGCGGGTAATCCAGTCGCGATAAACAAAAGTTGCGCACGTTTCTGAGTATCCGTGACCTGTAGCTCATCGAGAAGCTGTTCGGATTGCGCTAAAGTAATCGGATGTACCTCTGTAATCTGAACCCGAGATCGAATCGTTGGAAGCAGCTTAGAGACAGTATGCGTCAACAAGATGAAATGCGTATTAACTCCTGGCTCTTCAAGGAGTTTCAAGAAAGCATTTTGCGCCTGCACGCCCATTCGTTCGGCATAATCAACCACAATTAGGCGTGTTCCCGTCTCGATCGTTTTTGTCATCGAATAGAGTCGTCGGATGACATCCACCGTAATGACTCCTTTTTCGATATCTACTTTGTCGTCTTTTTCAGGAAGTACATAGATTGGCTTGGTATGCGCCAAATCAGCAACATATGAAACTATAGATAAAAGTCCGATACCGTCCGAGCCTGTAAACACCATCGACTGCGGTAAATTGTGAGCAATAAGATCTAGATGTTGCTGTGTATGAGGATGAATATACGCATTAGGCATGCTTGTATCCAGGGAACTTATCGATAAATTCCTTAGGAACGGGGGCAACAAACGTTTCACGCTTAGAGGCAGGGATCGTGATTTCAAGGCTGTGCGCATGAAGGAATAAGCGTTCGGCTTTTTTCTTTCCATACATTCTATCGCCAGCAATCGGTGCGTTAAGATACTGCATGTGCACACGAAGTTGATGTGTGCGGCCAGTCTTTGGCCACAATTTTACAAGCGCTTGGGTTTCGTTTGTATCGACGACTTCATAGGTAGTCATCGCCATCTTGCCACTAGGGTCGACACGGAATGTACTTGGAGCGGAAGGATTTCGTCCAATGGGAAGATCAATCACTGCAGAAGCAACCTTTGGAATACCTTCTGTCACGGCGATGTATTCTTTCTTCGCTTTTCGATCCGCAAATTGTTTCTTTAGCATGTCGGCGGCTTCATCGTGACGAGCACCAATAATAACGCCGCTTGTGTCGCGGTCAAGGCGGTGCACAATACCAGGACGGCTTGTTTCAAGGCCGAAGGTGGTATAACGGCGGAAGAAGTCGGCAACCGTAAACTCATCGTTCAAAACGCCCTTAGAGTGCGTCAAAACGCCTATAGGCTTGTTGATCACGATCACATTGTCGTCAATATAGATAATTGGCAGTTCTTGAGCACTAAAGTCAGTGTATTCAGGTGGAACCATCGCAATATCATCGGTCTCGAGCACATCCTGCTTTGGTCGTGTCACAACGATACCGTCAACCTTTACATGACCAGCCTTAATATACTTCTGTAATGTACTTCGAGTAATTTTTGGGTAACGAGTGGCAAGTTCAAGGTCAAGTCGTCGTTTCGGTGTCGTTACCTTAAATAGGTACGCGTCTTTACCTTTAAATGGCATGCCGTATGTCGTTTGCGTGTTATCGAGTGGATTCTTGACGACGTGCCCAATGACCTCAGAGTTCTGTGACTGGATCTGCTCTAAGATATAGTGCTTGTCGTCATCGGCGTTTCCATCGATCAACATATAATAACGAGTCTTCTCAAAAACAAAGGTGATGAGGTTCACGCCTTGGTGGAGTTCTGTCTCTTTTGACTGTGAAATCTCTGCCTTGGCAGTTAATTCACCGGCAATTTCAAATTGTCGCAGTAAGACGCGGATATCTCGAGTAAGGGTCTTCGACATGCTATTTCCCCGAACGCAGTCCGACGGCTTGTTGCGCGCGAAGTAAGGTGGCGTTTGCCGTCACGGTCAATGCTTTTTCAGATGCTTCGAGTTTCTTCATAACTGCAGTGTCATCGACATCGTGTAACTTCTTTTGGAAATTAATAAGGAAACGACGAACTTCTTCGGCGACAATAGCCTTAAAATCTCCGTAAAGTGTGTGACCTTCGAACTCAGCCACTACTTCTTTGAGGTCGCGACCTTGAAGCAGTGCGAGGATTTCAAGTAAGTTACTGATGCCCGGTTGATTCTCGCGGTCAAAACGAACGTATGCTTTTTCATCAGTGACGGCGCTCATCACTTTGCGAGCTGCGGCTTCAGGCGTATCACTAAGGAAGATGACACCTTTTCCAGATTCATCACTCTTACTCATCTTCTTTGAAGGATCTTGCAGGTCTTTAATGCGAAGTCCCTGTTCTTTGCCGAAGAACTTGTGTTGTTCTTTGACGGCTTTTGGAATGATAAAGATATCACCGAAGCTTTTGTTCATCCGTTCACCAATATCACGCGTGAACTCAAGGTGTTGCGTCTGATCGTCACCAACGGGGACATATTCAGAGCCATACAACAGGATATCAGCCGCCATAAGGACAGGGTAATTGAAAAGCCCAACACTAACCCTCTCGTCACCAATAGTGCCTGATTTGTCCTTAAACTGCGTCATACGGTTCATTTCACCGATACCGGTCATGCAATCAAGAATCCACGTCAGTTCTGAGTGTGCAGAAATGTAGCTTTGGCGGTATAAATGAATATCCGGATTATCCAAAGGGAGCCCGGCCGCAACGAAGTGTTTAGCCGTCAATAAAATCTGTGCATTAATCGCACTATAATCAACCGGCGTTGTGATGCTGTGAAGGTCGGGAATAAACATGTTCACCTGGTAATCAGCCGAACGGTTCTTAGCCATATCGATAATTGGCAGCATGCCACCAAAATAGTTCCCGATCGTCAGGTTATTGTTGGCACGAAGCCCAGTTAAGATGACTGATTTACTCATTGCCTCTATTATAGCTTACTTACCCCCATAAAATGCATACAAAAAAAGAGCTCCATTGATTGGAGCTCTTTTTGTACAATAAGCGAATTAACGCTTTGAGAACTGTTCTTTCTTACGAGCAGAACGAAGTCCGTACTTCTTACGTTCTTTCTCACGAGAGTCACGTTTTAGGAACTCGGCTTTCTTAAGAGTTGAACGTAGGTCAGAGTGTGCAGTTGTGAGCGCTTTCGCGATCGCAAGCTTGATTGCGTCAACTTGGCCGGCAGTACCACCACCTTGAACAAGGATAGTGATATCGTAGTCTTTTTGCTTGCCAACAAGGGCAAGTGGATCAGTGATTTCAGCAACCATAGTCTTGTTATCTGAAAAGTATTCAGTAGCAGTCTTATCGTTAATCACAATTGAACCTTTACCAGCATAGAGGCGTGCACGTGCAGTGGCACTCTTGCGTCGTCCAAGTCCGTAGAAATAGGTTCCAGCAGGTGTTGTAGCCATTATTTCATCTCCACTTTCTTAGGGGTTTGTGCAGTGTGTGTATGAGTTTCCCCAGGGAACACACGAAGGCGTGCCATACGACCAGCGGCAAGCTTGTTTTTAGGGATCATACCCTTCACAGCTTCTTCGATGATTCGTTCAGGGTGCTTAGCACGCACTTCTTTAAGAGTTGCGTCGCTAATTCCACCTGGGAATCCACTGTGTCGGTAGTATACTTTACCGATTTCTTTATCACCAGTAACAACAAGCTTGTCAGCGTTGATGACAACAACGTAGTCACCGTTATCAACGTGAGGGGTGTAAGTTACCTTAGATTTACCGATAAGAAGGTTAGCAATCTTTGTTGCAGTACGTCCGAGTGGAATTTCTGCAGCATCAATCAAGAACCATTCACGGCTCGTGTCTTCAGTTCGTAGACTGAAAGTTTTTGAGTTAACAACCATTACTTAGTCTCCTTTGCAGCAGTTTTCTTTGCAGTAACCGCTTTAGCAGGCACTGGAGTTTCTGAAATCTCGTCGACGAAAGCGATAGTGGCCATTTGGGCACCGTCACCGATTCGAAGTCGAGTTCGCTCTACACGAACGTGTCCGCTTGTACGACCAGTCAACTGTGGTGCAATCACGTCAACAAGACGGAAAGCAGCAGCTTGGGTTGAGAGGCCAGCAATAACGCGGCGTCGGTTCGCAAGATCACCTTTTTTAGCTTTGGTGATAAGCTTTTCAATGTAGCGGACGAGTTCTTTGGCTTTAGGGTGCGTGGTCTCGATTTTGCCGTGCTCAACGAGACTTGTTGCAAGTCCCTTAAGCAGAGCGCGTCGTTGATCGCGTTCTCGTCCAAATTTACGTCCTTTATATCCGTGTCGGTGCATGTCTAGATTTCCAGTTCAGCCAATTTATCTTTAACTTCATCAAGCGCTTTGCTTCCGAATCCCTTTAACTCACGAAGGTCTTGTTCTGAAAGAGTGACAAGGTCACGGACAGTACGGATTTCGTTGTTTGTGAGAGCGTTAGCGGTGCGCGCGCTGAGGTTTAACTCTTCAATTGGTGTGTTGAGTTCGTTTGATTCTTCTTCAGTATCTTGACCAAGTGCAGGAGCAGCTTCAACAGTTGTTGAACCAGCGAGTGCAGTGTATTGGTTTACCAAGATAGCAGCGGCTTCTTCGAATGCTTCACGAGGAGTGATAGAACCGTCAGTTTCAACATTAAGCTGAAGCTTGTCGAGGTTTGTTTCTTGACCAACACGAGTTGAGTCAACCTTGTAACGCACACGGAGTACTGGACTAAAGATAGCGTCGAGTGCAATCATGTCACTGTGGAGACGATTAACACTTGAGTCTTCGATAGTTTCATATCCACGACCAGCTTCGACAACGAAGTCGATAACAATAGACTTTTTAGGGTCATCAATGGTTGCGATAATTTGGTCTTTGTTGATGATTTCAACATCACCAGAAGTTTTGATATCACCGGCAGTAATAACGCCAGTTCCCTTTTTCTCAAGACGTAGTTCAACAGGTTCGTCAGTACTTACCTTAACTTTAATGTTCTTGAGGTTAAGCATGATGTCAACGACATCTTCTTTTACACCTGGAACGGTCGTGAATTCGTGGCTCGATCCTTCAATACGGAAGGCAACGATAGCGCCACCTTTGATGCTTGAAAGAAGTACGCGACGAAGACTGTTACCGAGAGTGTTTCCGTAACCGGCTTGTAGAGGCTCAATAACGAACGACGCACTAGTCGCGCTGTGCTCTTCGACGCTTGCAAGTGCTGGGTTGTGAATGACTTTTGACATTGTGGTAGGCTCCTTACCCTTAACGTGAGTAATACTCAACGATTAGTTGTTCGTTAATATCTGGCTCTGCTTCAGCACGGGTTGGTAAACCTGTAACTGAGATCGTCATTTTCTTTGCGTCGCTCTTGATCCAGCTAAGTGCTACCTGGCTAGAGTTCTTCACAACATCATCAAGTACGGTAAAGTAACCTGATTTTGTACTTTTTGGACGAACAACGATTTCGTCACCGGCTTTAAGACGAATTGATGGAATATCAACACGACGGCCGTTTAACATAAAGTGTCCGTGTCCAACAAGTTGACGAGCTGCGCGACGGCTCGTTGCAAAACCAGCGCGGTACACAGCATTGTCCATTCGTTGTTCGAGCATCTGAAGAAGGTTTTCACCGGCAAGACCGTCACGACGAATTGCTTCATCCATGAGTTTTGCGAATTGCTTCTCAAGAAGACCGTACAAACGACGAACTTTTTGCTTTTCACGAAGTTGTGTCAGGTAAAGACTAGGCTTACCCTGACGTCCATTAGCGTGCTGACCTGGAATTCCAGTCTTTTTCGCCATAACCTTGTGCGCTTTAGGATGCAGTGCATACCCTTCGCGACGAGATTGTTTAACAATTGGGGATGTATCTCGTGCCATATGTTAGCCCCTTCGTGCCTTTCGAGGACGAACGCCACCGTGTGGAACGCCTGTTACCTCTTTAATACTATCGATAGTGATATCGAATGCACCTAACGCGCGGATTGCAGCGTCACGACCCATGCCGACACCCTTAACGAATACGTCAACAGCGGCAACGCCGTATTGGCCTTTTGCAGCTTCCGCTGCTTTTTCGGCTGCAACTTGTGCTGCATATGCTGTTCCCTTTTTACTTCCACGGAAGCCAGTAGCGCCAGCGCTACTTTGGGTAAGAACGTTTCCTTTTTTATCAGTAAAGCTAACAATCGTGTTGTTAAACGTTGCCTGAATGTGCAACTGACCAGAAGGAACTGATCGTTTTTGCTTCTTCTTTGTAGTAGATGAATCTGCCATAATCTGTTCCTTTCCTAGGTCTTAGTTGCTGATTTAGGTTGTGCGCCACCGACGGCAATTGCGCGACCCTTACGAGTACGTGCATTTGTTCGGGTACGTTGACCATGAACTGGAAGACCAGACTTGTGACGAAGGCCACGGTAGCTGTTAATGTCTTTCAATCGTTTAATATTGTTAGTTACGAGACGTTGTAGATCGCCTTCCACGGTGTAATCACGGTCGATTACTTCGCGAAGTCGTTGCTCTTCAGCCTCGGTGAGATCTTTCACCCGAGTGGTCGGTTCGATATTAACCGCCGCAAGGATGGTCGATGCGAAGTGTGGACCGATGCCGTAAATATACGTCAACGCGATCTGCACTTGCTTTTCAGCTGGGATTACAATCCCTGCAATTCGAGCCATGCTTAACCCTGCCTTTGCTTATTTTTAGGTTTCTTCTTGTTGATGACACGAAGAACGCCCTTACGACGAACTATCTGGTCACCCGGACTGATTTTTTTTACGCTCGCACGAACTTTCATGAACGATTAAAAACTCCAGTTATTACATTTAATCTTTGTGGCGATACGTGATTCTTCCCTTACTAAGATCGTAAGGGGTCATCTCAACGTCCACCTGATCACCAGGTACGAGGCGGATATAGTTTTTACGCATTTTTCCGCTAATGTGCCCGATGATGCTTAGGTTGTTCTCCAATTCAATCTTAAATTGCGTATTAGGCAGTGCTTCCACAACCTTTCCTCGCATTTTAATGACTTCTTTTTGAGCTACCATAAGTTACAGTAGTGAATTATACACTATCAGGTCGCTCACGTAAACCACTTACAAGAATATTACAGCGCGTTTTTGGCATGTAATTGTATTTATGATTAATATTGTAGCAAAAAGAGACGTGCCGTCAATATGTTAATCAGTTATTTTACCCCATCCTTGAGTCGTTAAAGTGTTATTTAACAGTTCAAGGATGGGGACAAAGAATATAAACTCTGCCACCATCCCGAAGATTTCTTCGTAGACATTGTCTACTCCACCTTCTAGACGTGGTTCCAGTTGTGAACGATCGTGTAGGTCTTCGTCCGAGTGTCCGTCTTTCTGCGAGGCGTGAAATCCACCTTGCGAAGTTCAGGACGCCACGTACGATCCGAACGTCCCATCGGGAAGTACCGATCGAGCGCCTTGATGTAGGCGTCCAGAAGGGTCTTCTTATCGCCGTCACACAGCACCAGCAGTGGATCGAAGTATTCCCGCACGCGAGCATCCTTCTGATCCCTGTCACTGAGGTCAAGGAATGAATCCTCGAACTTGAGTGTGTGGAGCCAGATATAGCGTTCAGTACGGTCTTTGACTCCTCGCGCCTTACAGCGCTGAGCCATGTTATAGACGAGGTTGTCGAGCTCGAAAGCCAGCAACGTGTCGCGACGAGCGTTCTCGGCTGCAACTTCGTCAGTGAAGCGTACTTCCTCCGCATAAATCACGGCGAGATGACGTTTGAGGTCACCGTCCACCGCGCGTTCGTGCAGATCGGCCAGCATTTCGATGCGGCCGAGAATGACGTTTGGCATGTATATATCCTTTGTCCAGGTTCGTCGTTCACCCGATTGGTGAACAATCGGATTACTAAATCGTGTATATTATACCACTAATATATATTAGAGTCAATATACTACCCCTGTTGGCAGAGTTGGAGACTACTTGTAGTCGTCGTACGTGACCATAAGAGCACGTGAGTTGATCTGACGAAGTGATTCTAGACCCACTGAGACCACGATGAGGAGCCCTGTACCGCCGATTGAGAGGTTTGTGCCAGAAATACCTGCAACGTGATACAGAAGGAACTCAGCGATGAATGGCGTGACGGCAATAAGCCCAAGAACGATTGATCCGAACAGAATTAAACGGTTAACGGTCATGGAGAGATATTTCTCGGTTGTAGCTCCTGGACGAATGCCTTCAATGAAGCCACCTTGCTTTTGCAAGTTTTCAGCGATTTCGTTGGCGTTAAAGACAATACCCGTATAGAAGTAGGTAAAGAGGATAACGAGGCCAAAGTAGGCGCTTGGGTAAATGAAGGCCTGCAGTGTTGAACCAGTAAAGTTACCCGGAGTTGGCGCTTGGAACCAAAGGATGAGGTTATTCGCAAGATCAAGGAATGAAGCGTTTCCAGTCGCCTTTAAGACTTGTCCGAGGAAAGCCGGTAGTGACAAGAATGCGACAGCAAAGATCACCGGGATCACACCAGCGGCAATGAGCTTGACCGGAAGGATGCTCTTTACGCCACCGTAGTTACTGTTACCCTGCACGCGCTTCGCGTAGTTAATCGTGATAATACGCTGGGCTTCGTTGATCTTTACCAATATATACAGCAACGCTAACGAGACCGCCAGAATGGCAATCGTCACAAAGAAGACCGTCGGATTCACCGGAATCGTAAACCAGCCAAAGACGCTCATTGAGCCGCCAGATGTATCGAACAAACCTGAACCGATCGTTGAAAGCATCGTCGGAAGCTGGCTGATAATACCTGCAAAGATGATAAGGCTGATACCGTTACCGACACCTTGTTCGGTAATAAGCTCACCAAGCCACATAAGCAGCACAGAACCCGCTGTCATCGCCGTAACGGCCACAATCCACTCAATAGGCGTTGCACTGTTAAGAATCGTTGAGTTGCCCGCTAAGACGGTCTGACGAAGGATAAAGATGAAAGCAATTGACTGTACGATCGCCAGCGGAATAGTCGCAACACGTGTCCACTGGTTAATTTTGCGACGCCCTGATTCACCATCTTTGTGAAGCTCTTCAAGACGAGGAATCGCCTTTGTCAAAAGCTGTGTAATCACAGAGGCGGTAATGAACGGTGTCATCCCGACGAGAACAATCGAGAAGCTTGCAAGCGCACCACCAGAAAGGAGGTTAAGGAAACCACCGAAATCGGTACTGCTCACAACACTGTTAATCACTGCACGAAGTTGTGTTGGCGCAGCCAAAGGCACCGGAATGTGCGACAAGAAGCGATAGGCAATAATAATACCCAGTACGATAATAAGCCGCTTCTGCATGTCGCGGTTTTTGAGTGATTTAAAAATCGTTTTCCAATTCATTGTATGTCTTTCAGTCCCTTAAGTATTTCAGATCAATTACGGCTTATTATACTACAGTTGATATAGCGAATAAAGAAAAAACACTCAGATAATGAGTGCTTAGTAACAAAGTTGAAAGTGGGGGCGGGAGTTATGTAACTCACCGCCCCCGCGACGCTCCTATCTCTCAAAGGGCGTCTAGCCCATCACGGACTTACCGAGATCTTCTCGGTTTCGCTTGCCAAGCGAATGGAACATTTTTTTGGGAATTCTCTCATATTGTATCAAGAGAGTCCCCTACCTGTTGAGTGGTCTAAGAGGAAGCACCTCCTACCTTCCGCAACTGACTCGTTTCGTATTCACCGAAGTTGCCTATCACGACCGAGAGACATTTTAACGACTCTCACTAGGGCTGTGCTACTAACGAGTCGATCCGCTTTTCACATCACGCACGGACCCTTATCTGGCTGATAAGGAGTGTGTAATAGTACAATAATAACCTCTCTCAGTCAATGAAAAAAGGTAAACAAAAAACCTCGGCGTTAACCGAGGTTTTCGTAAAGACAAGATTATCTTATTTTTTGTCAGCTGCTTCGGCTTCCTTCGTACTCTGACGAAGCGGAACGGGAGTTTTGACGTATGCGCCACCAGCTTTGATAACGGCAACTTCTGCAGTCTTACTGATGCCCGCAACGTGGAGTGTTACCTTTTCGGTAATTTCACCACGAACAATAACTTTGACGGCATGGAAAGCGTTTTCGATGTATCCTTCTTCGAAAAGAACGAAGTTATCGATCGTCTTGCCCTTTAGCGCGTTCAAAGTGTCAAGGTACACAACTTGCGCTGGAGTACGAAGACTCTTGAATCCGCGAGCCTTAGGCACTGCGCGAACAAGTGTTCGTTGACCACCCTGGAAAGTAGCACCGAGCTTTTTACCAGTACGTGCGCCTTGACCTTTAGTACCACGTCCGGCAGTTTTACCTTGTCCGGCTGCAATACCACGGCCAACACGTTTGCGATCTTTGTTGGCTGCGACTTGTAAATCGTTATACTTCATTATTTTGTCTCCTCTACAGCAACCGCTTCTTCAACTTTTTCAGCCTTAGCTGCCTTTTTAGGGTGTTGGTTCTTCGTTGTTGTCCATTCGTCTCGTGGAACAAGTGTACGAAGCGCTTCAATCGTTGCATACGCGATGTTCACTTTGTTCGTAGAGTTAAGTGACTTTGAAAGAAGGTTACGAATTCCTGTCATACCGATGATTGATCGGACAACACCACCGGCGATAATACCGGTACCTGGAGCAGCTGGCTTAAGAAGCACTTGCGCACCAGAGAACTTCACTTCATTTTCGTGAGGAATCGTTTCGTTAACGACAGGGATAACGATGAGGTTCTTCTTGGCAACATCAGTCGCTTTTGCGATTGCAGCCTGAACGTCCGCACCCTTTGCCACACCGACACCAATTTTCGTTTTGTGGTCACCGACGACAACAAGTGCCTTAAATCGGAAACGACGTCCACCCTTTACAACACGTGACACACGGTCAATGTTGATAACGAGTTCTTCAAATTGCTTTGGTTCTGCCGGAGCTTGGTCACGTCGTTGACGTGGACCATTGTTACGTCCAGCACCTTGTCCGCCTTGTGGGCGCGCATTCTGAGTCTGAGCAGTAGTTGTTGGTTGATCAGCCATATTAGAACTCCAATCCTTCTTTGCGAGCAGCGTCAGCTAATGCTGATAGGCGCTGTGCATATTGACGACCATTACGATCGAAAACAACAGCAGTGATCTTGCTCTTCTTTGCTTTCTTGGCGATATCAGCACCGACGATTGCAGCTTGTTCAACAAGTGTACCAGTTTGCTTGGTACCAACGGTTGTTGCGGCAACGATCGTTTTCTTAGCGACGTCGTCGATAAGTTGTGCGCTGACATGCTTGTTGCTAATAGTAACTGTGAGACGAGGTCGTTCAGCAGTTCCAGTGATCTTTGCACGTACTCGAGCAGCACGTAGATTTCGGTTGAGTAGCTTTTTAGCGAGCGTATTCATGATTATTTACCTGCCTTTCCAGCCTTACGAAGGATCACTTCGTCAGCATACTTAATACCTTTACCCTTGTAAGGTTCAGGTTTCTTGAGGCTACGGATCTCAGCTGCAGTTTGGCCGACAAGTTGCTTGTCGATACCGGATACAGTGATCTCCATCTTGTTTACTTCAAGGTTGATTCCATCTTTTGCTGAATATTTCACAGGGTGAGAGAAACCAAGCGCCATGTTAATTTCTTTTCCACCACCTTCAACGCGGTAACCGACACCGTTTACTTCAAGCTTCTTTTCATAAGCTTTAGTAACGCCTTCGACTGCGTTATTGAGGAGTGCTCGTTGCAAACCGTGCTGTGCTTTGGCGATTCGCTCATCATCCTTACGGGTGACAATAGCGAAACCGTCTTCAAGGGCAACAGTTACATCTGACAAATGAGGCACTACGAGCTGACCCTTAGGGCCAACAACAGTAATAGCATCAGTGTCGACCGTGATTGTCACGCCTGAGGGGATTTGAATTGGTAGTTTTCCGATTCGACTCATAATCTATTCCTTTCTAAGAATATTAATAAACTTTTAGCAGAAGCTCACCACCGAGACGTTGCTTGTGAGCTTCGTGACCGGTGATAACACCTTTACTTGTACTGACGAGGACAATTCCACGACCACTTTTGATCTTTGGGATTTCGTTTGCGCCAACATAGACACGACGTCCAGGCTTAGACAAACGAGTGATTTCATTGATCGTAGAAGTTTCACCTGGAGCGTTAATAGTAACAACCAGGATGTCGCGTGGTTTTGCTGCTTCAACTTTCACTGAAGTCAGGTAGCCAGCTTTCTTTAGTTCTTTGGCAACTGTGACCTTCATTTTACTTGAAGGAACAGTGATTTCGTTCTTGCCAACCATTACTGCATTTCGAATGCGGGTAAGGAGGTCAGCGATTGGGTCTGTAGTTTGTAGTGACATAATCTATTTCCTTTCCTACCAGCTACTCTTAGTAATACCAGGAATTTCTCCCTTTGATGCTTTTTCACGGAAGTTGATACGGCTAAGGCCGAAGCGTCGCATGTATCCACGCGGACGTCCGTGAAGGGCGTCGCGGTTCTTCCAACGTGATGGTGAACTGTTCTTTGGAAGTTTCTGTAGGCCTTCCAAGTCACCCATTTCTTTGAGTTCGGCACGCTTAGCGGCAAACTTCAGAATCATTTTCTTGCGTTTTTCGTCGCGAGCGACTGCTGATGTTTTAGCCATTAGCGTGTGCCTCCTTCTTTCTCAAATGGAACACCGAATTTTTCAAGTAACGCACGGCTGTTCACTTTGCTTCCGTTCTTCATAACGAAGGTAACCTGAAGCCCGTGAATGTGCTGTGTTTCTTCGAAAGAAAGTTCAGCGAAAATTGATTGATCAGTAATACCAAGGTTGTAGTTTCCACCCTTGTCGAAGGCTTTAGCGCCAACGCCGTGGAAGTCACGAACACGTGGTAATGAAATGTTAACGAGGCGATCGAGGAACTCGTACATACGAGAACCACGAAGTGTGACGCTGAGGCCAACTCGGTTCATACCAGCACGAATTTTGAATCCGGCGATAGATTTCTTAGCCATACGGTCAACAGGAACTTGCCCTGTTACTTTAACGATAGTGTTACGAACAACTTCGTAGTGGTGCTTGTCATCTTTGTTCTTACCGATTCCAACGCTGACTACAATTTTTTCGAGTTTTGGCACTTCGTTAATGTTCGAAAGACCGAGTTCGGCTTGTAGTTCCTTGGCATATGCTGACGCATATAAGGCTTTCAGGCGAGGAGTGGTAACAACAGCTGTTTTAGTAGCCATTATTTGATCTCCTTACTATTAGCTTGACGTGCAAGACGAGTCTTGCCACCGTCAGCGTTCTTGATGTATCCAACGCGACTTGTTTTACCGGTTTTTTCATCGATAACAAGTGCAACCTTGTGTGCAGGCACAGCGACATGAATGTCTTTGTGCGTTGTACGTGGGTTAAGTTGGCTTGGTTTGATGTGGCGGTGCTTTTGGCCGATACCTTCAATGAGGATACCTTCCTTAGTGACGCCAACAACTTTTCCAGTCGTGCCCTTTTGAGCACCGCTGATAAGTTTTACTGTGTCACCTTTAATGATACGTGCCATATTATAGAACCTCCGGCGCAAGGCTAATGATCTTTGCGTATCCTTGGTCACGAAGTTCGCGTGGAACTGGACCGAAGACGCGAGTACCCTTAGGAGTCTTGTCATCATTAATAATTACAGCTGCGTTGTCGTCAAAGACGATTGTGCTGCCGTCTTTTCGGCGGATTTGGTTACGAGTACGAACAATAACTGCCTTCACCACAGATTTCTTCTTCACTGTACCAGTCGGGTTAGCAACCTTCACACTGGCGACAATGATGTCACCGACGTGGGCGTAACGACGACGAGTACCACCGAGAACACGGATACAAAGGATTTCCTTTGCGCCACTGTTGTCAGCAACTTTTAGTCGAGTTTCTTGTTGAATCATGTTATTTAGCCTCTACTTCCTCTTCCTTCAATTCGATAGAACCACGAGCCTTCTCGTTGATTGTTACCAAAGTGAAAGATTTGGTCTTAGAGATCGGACGTACTTCCGAAATCGTTACCTTGTCACCTTCGTTTGCTTCATTCTTTTCATCATGAGCGGTGTACTTACGAGAAACAGAATACTGCTTTCCGTAAATAGGGTGAGTTTCACGGCTTGTGACCGTAATAGTGATTGTCTTGTCAGCCTTATTAGAGGTAACAATGCCTGTAAGTGTCTTAGCCATCTTATTTTTCCTCCTTTAAGGTTGATGTTTCAGCTTTAATTGCAGCCGCTATTGCCGTATGAATACGAGCGATAGCTTTGCGTTGGACGGTTAGAACGTGTGGGTTCACGAGTTCACCTTGTTTGTGACTCTTGCGAGACTCAAGGTTGTCAGCATGAAGCTTCACGAGTTCTTCTTGAAGTTCAGCGAGTGTTTTCACTTCTGTTGCCTTCTTTGAAACAGTTTTCTTGGTTGTGGTTTCTTTAGCAGCCATTATGCTTGCTCCTTAATGATGAACTTAGTCTTCACAGGAAGCTTGTGACCTGCAAGGCGCATTGCCTCACGAGCTACTGATTCCTCAACACCGGCCATTTCGAACAATACAGTTCCAGCTTTTACCTTGGCGACGTAGAATTCAGGGTTACCCTTACCGCTACCCATTTTGACGTCCTGTGGTTTACGAGTACGAGGTGTGTGAGGGAAGATTCGAATCCAAATCTTACCACCACGCTTAATGTGACGAGTCATCGCTTGCCTTGACGCCTCGATTTGACGTGACGTGACGTCATTGTTGTCTTGTGATTGAAGACCGTAGTCGCCAAAGGCAACGTAGTTACCGCGAGTCGCGATACCTTCGTTTTTACCTTTTCGTACTTTTCGGTACTTCAGTTTCTTTGGCAATAACATTACTTATCAATCCTCTCGCCCTTGTAGATCCATACCTTGACTCCGATGATACCGGCAGGAGTTTTCGCTCGAGCGGTGTGGAAGTCAACATCAGCACGTAGTGTGTGAAGTGGTACAGAACCTTCAATAGTTTTCTCTCGTCGCGCCATTTCAGCGTTGTTCAAACGACCAGCAACTTGGATACGGATGCCTTTAGCACCTGCATTCATAGTGTTTTGTGCAGCCATTTTGGTTGCACGACGGAAGTTTGCACGTCGCATAAGTTGGTGAGCGATGTTTTCAGCAACGAGCTTCGCTGACATGTCAGGACGCTTTACTTCTTCAATGTTAATACGAACTGGCAGACTTGCGATCTTTTCAAGTTCGTTCTTTAGTTCTGTGACACCGGCCCCACCACGACCGATCACAACACCAGCTTTTGCAGTGTGGATGGTGACGGTAACGAGGTTAGCAGAACGTTCGATCTCTACACGAGCGATAGTTGGACGAGATTCGAAACGCTTTTCAACGTGTTCGCGGATCTTGATGTCCTCAATCAATAGGCGTGAGAAATCTTTCTTGCTTGCAAACCAGCGAGAGTCCCAGTTCTTAGTGAGCTGAAGACGGAAGCTAATTGGATTTACTTTCTGTCCCATTATTTGGTCTCCTCTTTCTCGGCTTTGTCAGCAACTGCTTTCACAGGTGCTTTTTTAGGTTTCAGAGCGCCAGTCACTTCAATCAAAATGTTTGAAGATTTCTTTTGGAAAGGTAGTGCACGTCCACGGCTCGCAGGAACGAATCGCTTCAAACGCGTACCAGTAGTAACTGATAGTGTCGTGATAGTGAGCGTCTTTGCATCATATCCGTGGTTGTTTACTGCATTAGCCTGTGCGCTTTCGATCACCTTAATAAGTGGTCGAGCCGCACGCTTTGGCGTGTGGTTTAGGATGACAAGTGCATCAGCGACAGTACGGTTACGCACAAGGCTAGCAACCAAACTTACCTTACGAGGTGCTTGGTCAACGCCTTTAGCGTATGCGCGTACTTTGTCAGCATCAGCTACTCGGTTTTTAGTCGTGTTAGCCATGATTACTTCGTCTTGCCTCCGTGTTTACGGAACTTACGAGTTGGACTAAACTCACCGAGCTTGTGGCCAACCATGTTCTCTGAAACAAGGACAGGTACGTGTACCTTACCATTGTGAACGGCGATCGTACGACCGACCATTTCAGGGGTAATAGTACTTGAACGAGCCCAAGTCTTAATAATAGTTCGGTCTTCCAGACTAAGAGCAGCTACTTTTTTAGCTAGCTTGAAGTCAATGAAAGGACCCTTTTTAAGTGATCTACTCATTATCGCTTCCTCTTCGCGTCATGGCGCGACCTTACAATTAATCCGGCAACGTCTTTACGACGACGTGTTCGGTACCCAAGCGTCAATTGACCCCAAGGAGTACGAGGCGCTTTACCAGGACCATGTCGTCCACCGTCACCACCACCATGTGGGTGATCTGCGGCGTTCATAACAACACCACGGACAGATGGGCGAATACCCTTACGTCGGTTACGACCAGCAGAACCAATCTTAATATTTTGGTGTTGAACGTTTCCAACAACACCGATTGCAGCAGTCACTTCAAGTCGGAACTTACGGACTTCACCAGAAGGAAGACGTACTTGAGCGTAGTCACCTTCTTTAGCCATAAGTTGCGCTTTTGTTCCTGCAGAACGAACCATCTGTGCACCCTTTCCTGGGTGGAGCTCGATCGCGTAGATCTGAGTACCAACAGGAATCTTAGACAGTGGCATGCGGTTTGAAGCTTCAACGGCAGCATCTGGACCACTCGTGATCACTTTGCCCTTCGTCATAGACGTGTCGGCAAGTACGTAGTGGTAGTCATTGTTTTGATCCTTGATACGAGCAATACGCGCGCTTCGGTTTGGATCGTATTCAATTTCTTCAACAGTCGCAGTTGAGCCTGCAGCCAAGTTGTGGTTCATCAAACGATAGTGACGTTTGACACCACCACCACGGTGACGAACAGTGATACGACCAGAGTTGTTACGACCTGCATTTTGCTTTTTGCTCTTCAAGAGAGATTTAAGCGGCTTGCGTGTCGTGACTTCGCTCATATCCTGAGTTGTCATACCACGGCGGGCAGGAGTAGTTGGGTTATAGAGTTTAATAGCCATTACTTCTTCTCCTCTTCTACCACTTCTTGGTCGAAGACGTTAATCGTGTTACCAGCAGCAAGTGTGACATATGCCTTCTTGCTGTCAGTGCGCTTCGTTGTTCCAGGGTATTTGTTCTTACCGCGTGAGAAACGAATTGCTTTACCACTTTGAACAAGGGTTTTGATCGCAACGATCGTGACACCATATTCTTTTTGGACCGTTCCCTTGACTTGTTGCTTGTTAGCAGTCATAGGAACGTTGAAGACATAAATATTCTTCTGGCTCTGTCCGTAAGCCTTTTCAGTTGTTACTGGTGTAACAAGGATTGGCGCAGTCATGGTAGTCATAATTATGCCTCTTCCTTTACTAGCCAGCTCTTAAGAGTGGGCAGTGAATCCTTAGAAATCACAATCGCATCAGCGTTCAGTAGGTAGTAAACGCTCAAGTACTTAGTACTGACGAGTAATACGTTCTGGACGTTGTTCGTTGCACGAAGCAATTCAGGAGTTTTCTCTTCGACGACCATAAGAACGTTTCGAGTTAACTTGTTTGCTTCGAGGAACTTGATTGTTTCAGCTGTTTTACCAGTTGTCTTGAAATCAAGGATAGAAACTTTACCTTCTTGGCTTGCAAGCGTCAGCGCTTGGCGAATCGCCTGTCGCTTTGACTGGGTAGAGATCTTTAGTTTGTAGTTTTCGATACCAAGAGGACCGAAAACGATACCACCACCGCGCCAGATTGGGTTACGTGATGAACCAAATCGTGCACGACCAGTTCCCTTTTGGGCCCAAGGTTTCTTACCACCACCGCGAACGAGGCCACGGGTTAAGGTTGTCGCAGATGCCTTACGGCTATTTGCAAGGTATGCATCGTAGGCAAGCTTCAAGAGCTCGTGGTTTTTAACTTCCACGTTGAATACTTCTTTTGGAAGTACGGTTGCTTTTGTTGTTGCTGGTGTTTTAACGTCAGCCATTATGCTTTCCCTCCGATAACGATCAGACCCTTTTTAGGACCTGGAACGGCGCCGCGTAGACCGATAAGATTGTGCTCAATGTCAATGTAGCTGACGATGAGGTTCTTAACGGTAACTTGGTCGTGGCCCATACGACCAGCCATACGCTTACCTTTAAAGACTTTTTGTGGGTACATCGAACCGATTGATCCCACTTTACGAACGTTTCCGTTTCCACCGTGCGTACTCTTGCTGGTTGCAAAGTTGTGTCGTTTTACAGTACCTGCAAAACCTTTTCCCTTGCTTGTACCAGTTGCATCGACGATATCGCCAATTGCAAATGCGTTGACATCAATTGTACTTCCCACAGTCAACTCTTCTGGAAGAGTATCCACGCGGAATTCCCGAATATACTTCGGGGTGACAGAGCTGGACTTTACGTGTCCAGCAACGGCCTTGCTCAGGTTCTTACCTAAATCAAACCCCAATTGAACTGCGTTGTAGCCGTCTTTTTCGACAGACTTAACCTGAGTCACAGTCATAGGGCCAGCTTGGATGAGTGTTACTGGAACAGCTCTCCCATCCTCGCTGATGATTTGGGTCATACCAATTTTGGTACCGAGAAGTGATTTCATTGCCACTTTGCTCCCACTTAAAATTCTTGGTGGGAGGCAGTATCCTCAGACTCGTGTTGAGTCATGGACTTACCAATTCACCAAGAATCGTTACTATATTCGTAATGTTACCGACTAACTTTAGCATACTATCTGTTACGCGTCAATTAATAGACGGTAAACCAAGTGAAGAATGAGATCAAATATGGAGAGATAATGCTTGTGTTTCAGCTTCACTTTCGTCATACTGACAGAATAGTTAATCTTTTCAGCTCATTAAGGAGAAATATGGCCACAAAAGCTCGTACGTCCACATCGACTAAAAAGGTTCCGGTAAAATCGGCAGCGAAACGCTCAGTGAGCAAAAAGAAGACCGCTAGTAAGAAGGCCCCTGCTCTTCAGTCGTTCAAACTCACAAAAGAACCACGACCC
>JAQBRS010000004.1 GCA_028286395.1 Candidatus Saccharimonadota bacterium | reverse complement strand
AGGACCAGCTTGAATAAGCGTGACAGGAACTGCCTTGCCATCTTCACTGATGATTTGGGTCATACCAATTTTGGTACCGAGAAGTGCTTTCATAGACTTCTTAACTCCCACTTAAAATTCTTGGTGGAAGGCAGTATCTTTGCCCCAAGTCGCAGCTTTGCTACGTACTATAACGGGGGTCGGACTTACCAATTCACCAAGAACGGTTTAATATCTTCGTAATGTTACCGACTTAATATAGCAAAAAACAGTGTCATCGTCAAGGTGTTTGACCTCTTACAATCAGCTGAGCTAAGAGCGAGTCGTACTGTATAGTAAATGATATGCGAATACACACCAAGCGGGGGCTTAAAGGCTTACTAAAACGATACCTCATCAGCATCGTCGCTATCGTCGTTGCAATTGGCGCAGCTGGAGGCTTTCTGTATTGGTATAACGATACTAAAAACGCCGAAATGAATAAAATGACGCTCGATGCTTTTACTGCTAATGTTAAATTAGACAAGACTATTGCCGACCTCAAGGCTAAAAAAGCCGCTGAACTGAAAGCACAACAAGAAGCCGCCGCAAAGGCTGCGGCTGACCAAGCTCAAACGGCCAATAGTTCGACTGCTACAACCGTCGATTCTTCCACTTGCAATACTTCTAAAGCACATAATGACCCCAACTCTATTGATGTGGTCGTCAATAAGAAGCACTGTATCCAACCCGTTACCTATGCGCCGGGCGACCTTACGTCCGTCATTGACTCAAAGGGGAGTAGTTACCTGTTAAGCGCCAAAGTAGCACCTGGCTTCAAGGCAATGTCAGATGCAGCAACAGCGGATGGACAAAGCTTTTATCTGACAAGTAGCTACCGATCATATAGTGATCAAGTCTCAACCTATGCCTACTGGGTGAATACGAGCGGAAAGACTGGCGCTGATACCTACAGCGCTCGTCCAGGGTATAGCGAGCATCAAACTGGCCTCGCCTTTGACGTTGCAGCAACGGTAAATGGCACGAACTACGTATTGAGCGAGTTTCATAAAACATCGCAGTATACCTGGCTACAAGCTCACGCAGCCGACTATGGCTTTATTCAGCGGTATTATGTCGGGTATGAATCAATCACGGGCTACGAGGCCGAAGAATGGCACTATCGTTACGTTGGTGTGACGATCGCCAAAGATATGCAAGCAAAAGGCATCAAAACGCTCGAGCAATACTGGGGCATTACTGGTGGTGACTACTATTAACGAGCTTGTGCTTAAAGAAGTAATGCGCAATAATACTATCACTAGGTTCATAACTACATAAGGAACTATATGGTCGCCAAGAAGACAACAGCAAAGAAACCCGCGAAGAAAACGACTCATAAACGTGTTGCTTCAAAGAAGTCATCACGGATGAAGTCATTCAAACTGTACAAAGATGATAAACCATTCACGACCTTCCGCATCACGAAACAAACTGTCTACTGGTCAATCTTGTTGATCTTCATCATCATTACACAACTTTGGATACTTAAAGTGCAATTAGATATTTCTAATCTTACCAACGCATTACTCAGTAATTAATTCTTTTCCAATAAAAATAACTCCCGGAAACGGGAGTTATTTTTATTGCGCATCAGTTACATACGAATTTCGGCGTCAACACCAGCTGGAAGGCTGAGGTTCTGAAGACTATCGATAGTCTTTGGGGTTGCGTTCGTAATGTCGATAAGACGTTTGTGAATACGCATTTCAAAAGCTTCACCACCCTTTTTGTAGACGTGTGGGCTTTTCACGACAGTGAAAGTACTACGACGCGTAGGAAGTGGTACCGGTCCTGCAATGTTTGCACCGCTACGAATAGCTGTGTCAATAATTTGCTTTGCTGATTGATCGATGACTTTGTGATCATATGCCTTTAGGCGAATACGAATACGTAGGCCTTGGTCTTTTGCTGCTTCTGCCATGAGGAAGAAACCTTTCTTTGTTGGTGTATTGTAACCTCTGCTCGAATCGCTTTTATTACGTCTGGCCGAGTTCTCAATACGGATTAATATACCTTAGTACTGTAACAGTTTTCCTAACAGATGTAAATGCTGTACGGATTGACATATACGCTCTAAAACGCTATAGTTATACGCTGTCCTATTCGTACATGAGAGAAATGAGATTTATGAGCTCGAACATGAGCGCTTACGCAAGAGTGTCACAAGCTCAAGGTCAGCTTGAAACAGTAAGACACGAAATAGCTAACTACATCGAGCCGGTAATACCCATCCCAACCTTCCGATTGGAAGATGTGCTCGACAAGCTCAGCCGATCTGAGATCGAGACGGTCCTAGACTATCTCATCTTTGATCTCCCGGAGGTCGTGGAGAACAACCCCTTGGGTCAATTCATGATTCCAGGTATGTGGTTCGACACTCTCGCTGCGTCCCAGCAGGAGCAAGTCGTCGACTACTTCAGCTCACAACTCCTCGAGGATAGTGGCCTTGTACTCACCAAGTACGAAGCCTACGGACAAAACGGTGGCTATCGTTTCGAAATCGCCATCAAATCCCCCGTCGCCTCCCGTTGACGCGGAGCCCTACCCGGCTCCCCCCCGGGAGTCGGCGGGGTTTCGCATTTCCAGACATAATTTGCTATCCTGTATGAATGCCGGTCCCTCACGGAGAAATTAGCTTTAAACCAACATCACTTCTTCGAGTGGACGGAGAAATTATTGAAGCAGAAACGATCAGCGCCTCAGAGTTGCACGATTTTGTTATTGCTTCTACAGATACTATTTCCTCGTACGTCGAAAGTTTCCACCGTCACAACCTTTTAAAAGCCCATAAACCCGAGCTGAAAGAACGAATGGTTATTCACACTGCACGACTCGCTCTGCATGAATTTGACCGCTCAGTTATTACTGCGCTAAATCAACAAGACGTTGATACCATTAATACTTCTCCAAGAATATTAACCCCAGAAGCTCGTGAGTACTGGGACGCAGTCGCTGCGACCTCCTTTCAACCAGAGATACATATTCGAGGCGTGCGAGCGCTCGAAGGCACAAGCGGTGTCTGGCTTAGCCTCAAAACCCCCAAATAAATTATCTCCAATCAAAAAACCTCCGATCACTCGGAGGTTTTTCTTTATTAGAAAGATCTAACTATTTAACAATCTTGGTTACCACACCGGCACCAACAGTCTTACCACCTTCGCGGATTGCGAAGTTAAGACCTTGCTCCATAGCGATAGGCGCAAGAAGCTTAACCTTAAAGGTAAGTGTGTCACCAGGGATAACAAGTTCCTTGTCAGCTGGAAGTTCAACTTCACCAGTAACGTCAGTCGTACGGAAGTAAAACTGAGGTTTGTAACCCTTGCTGAATGGAGTGTGACGACCACCTTCCTCTTTCTTGAGGATGTAGACTTCAGCTTCGAATTCAGTGTGTGGAGTAATTGAACCTGGCTTTACGATAACTTGACCACGTTCAATTTGTTCGCGCTCAATACCACGAAGGAGGAGTCCGGCGTTGTCACCAGCTTGTCCACGGTCGAGGTTCTTCTTGAATGCTTCAATACCGGTAACAACTGAGTTTTGAGTAGCTTTCACACCAACGATTTCAACTGGGTCGTTAATGTTGATAACACCAGTTTCGATTCGTCCTGTTGCAACTGTTCCACGTCCCTTAATAGAGAAAACGTCTTCAATTGGCATAAGGAAAGGCTTGTCGAGGTCACGAACAGGTTCTGGGAAGTAGCTATCAAGAGCTGCAACAAGTTCCATAATCGCGTCTTCTGAAGCTTCGTCGCCTTCGAGAGCCTTTGTTGCTGAGCCCTTGATAATAGGAGCGTCTTCGTCATACCCGTTTTTAGCGAGTAGTTCACGGATGTCCATTTCAACGAGTTCAACGAGCTCGGGATCAGCGAGGTCCATCTTGTTTAGGAAAACAAGGATCTTTGGCACACCAACTTGGTGAGCAAGTAGAACGTGCTCACGAGTCTGAGGAAGTGGACCATCGTTAGCAGCAACCACGAGGATTGCACCATCGATTTGCGCAGCACCGGTGATCATGTTCTTAACATAGTCAGCGTGTCCAGGCATGTCGACGTGAGCGTAGTGACGATCTTTTGATTCGTATTCCTGGTGAGATGTCGCGATAGTAATACCACGTGCACGCTCTTCAGGGGCGTTGTCTATTTGTGCGTAGTCAACCTTCTTGTTAACGTCGCTTGGAAGACGCTTTGCAAGTACAGTAGTAATAGCAGCTGTTAGTGTTGTTTTCCCGTGGTCAACGTGACCCATGGTTCCAACGTTAACGTGTGGCTTGGTTCGATCGAAATCTGCCATTTTAAATTAATTCTCCTCTTAATTATTTTCGCATAAGAATATAGCCATCTCATGACGTATAGGGACAATTATACAGGTTTTTTAAGCATACGTAAATAGATATTACACTTTAGTTTACGTATTTCAGACCCTTTCCATATCCACATTCCACAAGTCGGCTGAATGGATGAATTTTTGGTGTAATCGGGTCTCAATTGTTTTCAGTGTTTGCGTTGGACCATCCTCAGACCCCAGTAGCGCCCTGACCTCCGTTAATCGTGCATAGTCTGCATCGGTGAAGCAAAATCTCATTCGTCGCATAATTTCACACATGAAGATGTTGAGTGATTCGTACGCAAGCCGTATTCTGGCATCATGTTGTTTCTTACCGGGCATTGTGAGCCCATGAAACAGATCACAACGTGTCTGATACCAAAAAGCGATCAGCCCCTTCCAATCATAGGTATCTTTGACTAAGTCACTGAGATGAGCTACTTCCTCGACGACAGGAACAAGCTCACAAAGAGTATGACCATGTACATAGTCATCCCAAATGACAAACCGCTCGGTCATCCGTTTGATTGCTTCGTGATCTTCTGAGCACCCTGTCACTTTACGAAACCAGACATTATAAGTGATATATAGCCTTGCGAACAGGTCACTATAATCAACCTGCGCACGATCAAACCATGTGCGCATCAACTGGCGCGTTAGCACTCTGTCCTCGTTTACCATGATTCACTCCGTAATGACCTATCAGCCGTTTTGTTCATCAAAGATAGTCCGTGGATCGTCACAATAAATAGTTGCGCCATTCCGTTGAGATCCCTCGCAAGGCTAAGCTCAAACATGGATGGATCAAGGGTATGATCAGCGCAACCGATTGCAATCATAATTCCCGCTGCCTGATCAGTTACGACGTTTGAGAATATGCCACGCAACAATGCCGATGGATGCGTTGAATCACTGATTCGAACTGACCGTTTTGCAATGAGTCTCTTTGCGCCGTCCAGCGTCAGGTAGACCAGCTTCGGTGACGTCGATAAGGTTAATTCGATGAACAATCCCCTCGCCTTCTCTTCCGTATCTATGGTGAGCTGTTTATTGGTGAGGGGGTACCGACTCGACAGCTCAAATGCTGCAATAATCTGCGAAGCCCTGGCGGGGCCTAGTCCCACCACCTCAAGTAGAACATCATAGGAAATCGAATTCCCGTGTTTTGCGAGGCGTTTCACGACTTTTCGAGCAATCTTTGTCACGCTGGCTTGCGCCGTGCCACTACCTATGAGGATTTGTAGTAATTCAGCATTTGTCAGCGCCGCCGACCCCTTCTTTTGCAGTTTTTCGCGTGGCCTGTCGTAGCTAATCCCTTGTTCCATACTCTTAGTCTACTGACCAAATATAAAGATGGGATTAAATCTATGGGCGTCGTGAAGGTCTACCTGGTGCAGTAATAATTTCGCCCCCATAGGCGACTTCAAGGTTCGGCAAGATCCGAAGCGCAGCTTGTAGCCCCCTTCTTACAAGTGGTGAAAAAAGCAGTCGTTTGTCCCTTGCTGAATCAAGGACGAAAAGCGTTTTTTTATCGGGGATATCCAGTACATATCCAGCGCCCTCGGGACGCCCCGACGTCACCATATTGAGATTAGCTAACTCTGAAAGCACCTCCGAGGCAACTGGCGCATGCTGAAGCTCCATCGGTTTCCTGGCTAACTCTCTCGACATTACCCAAGGCAGTATCAGTACATGCTCGCCAGTACTTAAGCTTGCACTGGCGAAGACACCGAGTGCGATACCTCGCACGCCCTCTTCCTCCAAATAGTCACCGCATACCTCAATAGCCATATTTCGTGACCGATCAGCATCAATCCTATCGTGAAGCTCGTCGACACGTCGATCAATTAGTGCATGTTCAAACGCAGCGTCAACAACATAGCTATCCATGGCTGGTAATCGCACAGATGGGAAGTACGATACATCTGCGTACCGTTCAACTTGTTTCGCAATCATTGATTCTACTATATTCATACGTATAAAAAAATAACCGCGCTTGGTGCACGGTTATTCATATTGTTACTTGCTTGCTCGCTTGGCGATGATCTCTGCCTGAACGTTTGGTGGTACTTCCTCATATTGAGCGACCTCCATTGTTGATGCGGCGCGACCTTGGCTCATTGAACGAATATCGTTCGTGTAACCGAAAAGGTTCGAGAGAGGTACGAACGCACGGATCAACTTCGCACCGCCAGGGATGTCTTCCATTGCATCGATACGGCCACGACGGCCGTTAAGGTCACCGATGATATCGCCCATGAAGTCTTCAGGAGTTGAGACTTCAACTTTCATGACAGGTTCAAGGATTACTGGTCGTGCCTTAGGGATACCTTCTTTTACAGAAAGGACACCGGCAAGGTTGAAGGCGAGTTCACTTGAGTCCACGTCGTGGTAGCTACCATCATAAAGAGTAGCCTTCACGCCAATCATTGGGTATCCAGCAAGAACACCGCTTTCAAGTGTATCCCGGATACCCTTTTCAACAGGCTTGATATATTCCTTAGGAACGACACCACCCTTGATGGCATCAACGAATTCAAATCCAACACCACTTTCTGTCGGCTCGAAACGAACCCAAACGTCACCATATTGACCACGTCCACCGGATTGCTTGGCGTGTTTACCTTGTGCTTCAGCGGTACCACGAATAGTCTCACGGAAGGCAACTTGTGGTTCACCAACATTTGCTTCAACGTTAAATTCACGTTTCATGCGGTCTACAAGGATTTCAAGGTGAAGCTCACCCATTCCTGACATAATTGTCTGGCCAGTTTCGTCGTCAGTGTGAATACGGAACGTTGGGTCTTCTTCAGCGAGACGCTGGAGAGCAATACCCATTTTTTCTTGGTCAGCCTTTGTCTTTGGCTCAACGGCAATCGAAACAGGTGGTTCTGGGAATTCGATTGATTCGAGAAGCACAGGGTTTGCAGGGTCAGCAAGTGTATGACCGGTAAATGTACCCTTAAGACCAACAACTGCAGCAATGTCACCAGCACCGATCATATCGATATCTTCACGTTTGTCGGCATGCATACGAACAACACGTCCGATACGCTCTTTGTCACCAGTAGTGGTGTTAAGCACGTAGCTACCCGCTGTCAACTTACCACTGTAAACACGAACAAAGATGAGGCGACCAACAAATGGGTCAGTCGCGATCTTGAAAGCAAGTGCAGAAAGTGGGGCTTCATCAGATGGCTGACGTTCAACAATGTCACCAGTCTTAGGATTTGTTGCTTGTGTTGCACCCTTATCAAGAGGAGATGGGAGATAGTCGTTAATAAGGTCAAGAACCTTTTCAACAATCACACCACGACCGTCACCACCAGTAACGAGGAAGAAGTCACCAGCAAGCACTCGCTTACGAAGTGCACGCTTTAGTTCTTCGATAGTGATTGATTCTTCACCTTCGTTTAGGAAACGTTCGAATAGTTCATCTTCAGCTTCAACGGCTGCTTCAACAAGAAGGCTACGAGCGTTCTTTGCTTTTTCCAGCATATCAGCAGGAATTTCACCAACAACTAGTTCGTGGTCGGTGTAGTCTTTGTATGTGTATGATTTCATGTCGATAAGGTCAACAACACCATTAATTTCTTTTTCAAAGCCAATAGGAAGGTGTACAGGAAGTGCATGCTTTGAAAGACGAAGGTGAATGGAGTCGAGAGACTTATAAAAGTCACCACCGATTTGGTTGATCTTGTTGATGAAACAAATACGAGGCACGCCATACTTGTTGGCTTGACGCCAGACAGTTTCAGACTGAGCTTCAACGCCCATCTTGCCGTCGAAGATAGTAACGGCGCCGTCGAGGACGCGAAGAGAACGCTCTACCTCAACGGTAAAGTCGATGTGCCCTGGGGTGTCAATAATATTGATCGTGTGACCCTTCCACTGTGCAGTCACTGCAGCAGAAGTAATGGTAATTCCACGTTCTTTTTCTTGAGCCATCCAGTCAGTCGTTGTACCGTCCTCGGCGCCAGTACCCTTCACGACACCGATTTTGTGGTTAATACCAGTACGGTACAAAATACCTTCAGTAGTAGTTGTCTTACCTGCGTCAATATGGGCAATAATACCGACATTACGGAAGTTCTCAAGTGGGACAGTTTTCTGGGCCATAGTAGGTGATTTCTTTCTCTATTAAATGATCTGAATTATTTTTTGCCATAAAAAATAGCGCTTTAGACCTATTATAGCAGATTTATTTATTATTCACCAGTGGTCGAGTTGATTAATTCCCTTAATTCTTCCGAAGGGTCCGCATGTTTAAAATACTGATTTGCGGAAGTCACATTTTCATCGACAATCAGGCCATACGCAGTCAAAATCGCTGCGCCAACTCCCATTTTATAGAGAGCTTGATGCTCAGGTCGCTCGTAGACATTACTCGCCATATCACCGACAAACGATTTCGCATCATCACCCATGACCTCAAGTCCTATACCGCCCCATTCAATCATGCCTAGTCCGTCAACAAATTCCTCTGTGTCAGAGTCAGGATCCTCAAGAACCACGTGTTTTGGTACCCCTTGATCAAGTCGCTGTAGTATATAGCCACCCGAGAGTACTCCTTCATGGACGATATCAGTGATCTTTGTCCCCGTTATAAGTCCCCTTTTAAATGCATGGGTAATCGTCATAAACATGCGGTCTGTCGCAATACCACGGCTATTCTTTGGCTCTAATCGAAGCCCAATTTCCCCTGCCAGTCTAATGTGTCGTTGAATGACCTCGGACTGATTACTGGCACCTCGAAATTCATACTCTCTGAGGTATTCTTTCATACCACCAGATTGCTCCGCTTCACTTGCAAGCGCTAAGGTCGCCACCAGATAGTCATCTTCTTTTGGTACTGAGAATATCCGAAGTTCAGACATATGCTATGCCGCCTGCCCAAGGACTGCCTTATTTCGAAGCGGTATCTTATCCAAAGCTAATCTCGCGAGTCGCCTATTAACAATAGGAATGTCATCAGGTGATGCGATTTCTAACGACTCGATTGCGAGCAAACTATATTCCTTCGGTACCAGTCGGGCGTTATCAAGATAAATATTGTAATTCTCGAACTCCTGATCAAGGCGCATCGCAAGTCGCTTTTCAGGAATCTTACTCATTCTCGTCAAACGAACAGCCAGACTTGCCGTACGTGATAATGACATCGCAACCCTTTGGGCGTCTATGCTATACCTCATGACCTCTTCGGATGGGACTGGTGGATCACGTGTGACTCGATGAACCCAGTTATGAAACACCCTGGGTACATATGCTTTTCGATTCGCAAGCTCTCGGAACGCAATCATGTCGACCGGAAGGATATCGTCCACTTTTGCAGGAAGTTTAATAAGTTCAAGAGGAGGATATTTATGCGCAAACCACTGTAGATGATGGACATCGTTAAACTGTGACGTCCAGTCAAAGCTCTTATCAATTGTTGCCTTTATATCAGTAACAAGCTGATCAAGGTCGACAAGTCCCCTTCCGTCAAGAGACGTTTCCATAAGGCCTTCAATGTCGGGATTGTACAACCAAAGTTCGCGTGGGGGGAGAGCAGACGTGAAGCCGTGCTCTGCCCGCTCGCTCATACTAGTAAACCAGTTCCTTTATGTTTGTTTTCATTCCCATTTGCCTTTGTTATACATGAGCGGAATAGGTCTTGTAAACCCCTAAAGCAAAAACCAAATAAAATACCCGGCATGCCAGCCGGGTATTTTACTACTCTTGGGTGTATTACCCGCGAGCGAAGTGCGCAAAAGCTCGATTTGCTTCTGCCATTTTGTGGGTGTCTTCTTTTTTCTTGAAGGCAGCACCAGTTTCGTTGTACGCGTCAACAATCTCAAGCGCAAGACGTTGGCTGTAAGGAATCCCCTTACGACCACGTGCAGCTTGTACTAACCATGTGAATGAGTAGTGCAACTGACGGTGTCCAGCAACTGGGAATGGAATCTGGTAGTTAGCACCACCGACACGACGAGATTTAACTTCGAAGTTAGGTGATACGTTCTTGAGTGCTCGTTCGAACACTTCAAGTGGGTTTTCGCTGTCAAGCTTCTTGGCTGCAGTTTCAAGTGCAGTGTAGACAGCTTTTTCAGCAACAAGCTTCTTACCATCAAGCATAGACTTGTTAATAAGGCGTTGTACCAAAACACTTTGGTAACGGCGGTCTGGGTTTAGTATGCGTTGTAGGCTAGCAGTCGTTTTACGTGGCATTACTTAGTCTCCATCTTTGTACCGTACTTGCTACGGCCTTGCTTACGGTTAGCGACACCTTGAAGGTCGAGCGCACCACGAACGATGTGGTAACGAACACCTGGAAGGTCTGGTACGCGTCCGCCACGAACGAGCACAACTGCGTGTTCCTGGAGGTTGTGACCTTCACCACCGATGTAAGCCCAGACTTCTTGACCGTTGGTCAAACGAACACGAGCAACCTTACGGAGTGCTGAGTTAGGCTTTTTTGGTGTCTTGGTTGTTACTTTGATACAAACACCACGCTTAAGTGGAGCGTTTTGCTCGTAGTAACGAGTTTTGAGCGCATTGTGAATACGACCAAGCGCAGGAGATTTACTCTTCTGGTTGGCAGTCTTTCGTGGCTTGCGCACTAATTGGTTGATTGTTGGCATTAAAAATAAAACTTTCGTTTAAATTGATTGTTTGCAGAAAGAATTCTGCTGGGTGGTTCTAAGAGGTCAGCATCCTCTAGGAACAATGTTTATCGCGTTACAAAACTTGTACACTGCTTTGTAATAGATAAACGGAAACTCGTTAATAATAGTAACAGATAAGCGCTTATATATCAAGGATATGAAAGAGCCCGCCGAGGAGCATGCGCCCGATTTCTCGGACAGGCTCTCTCAGCGGGCTGTGCCCGGATCTTGTTGCGACTAATCGCCCTTGATCCGGATAGCATCCCTCTGTGCGTCGGTGACCGGGGTCACTTTGCTTGCAGCGTCGAGGGCTGCTTGTGCTTCACTGGTGATGTCCGCGGGGGCATCGCTCTCGTGCTTTCCCATAATTGACCTCCAAAGGCATAGACGATGGGCTTGACTACTATTATAGCATAAGTGGCATGAAAAGTAAATAGACAACAAAAAAGCACCCCTTTCGGAGTGCTTCAATGTCTGCCCAGTAAGAACTAAGCAGCGAGTTCGACGTCTTCGAGAATATCAGCCGCAACAACGTCTTCGTCGATAGTATCAAGTGCAGTTGCACTATCAACACCGGTTCCGACAGGAATCTTGCGTCCAATGATCACGTTTTCTTTCAAACCATTCAATCGGTCGATACGGCCACTGACTGCGGCGTTGATCAAGACACGAGTAGTATCTTGGAACGATGCAGCAGAGAGGAAGCTGTCAGACCAGATTGAGACCTTTGTGATACCGAGGAGCAGTTGTGTAAACGCAACAACTTCTTTACCTTCTTCGGTAAGCTTCTCGTTTGCTTCCATAACGGCAGCACGAGAAACGATATCACCAGTCACAAATGCAGAGTCACCTGGATCTTCAACCTGGACACGGCTAAACATCTGTCGAACGATGATCTCGAGGTGCTTGTCGGCAACGTCTTGACCCTGTGCCGCGTAGATACGAAGCACTTCGTTGATAATGTATCGCTGTGTGGCTTCAATGCCCTTGAGGCGCATGATGTCGTGAAGGTTGAGTGATCCACCAGTAAGGCGGTCACCTGCTTCAACAACGTCACCAGACTTTACGGTCAACTGGTAGTTACCAGGGATTTCGTAACGTACTGGAGAACTAGCATTTGCAGCAAGGATAAGGAACTCATCCGTGACTTCAACGACACCGTCGAATGGAGCAACGAGTGGCTTAGACTCACTCTCACCAGAGGCAAGAACGTCACCAACCTTTACATTCGCACCAGATTTAACGCCAGCAGTACGACCTTCAAGAGCGATTTGCTCTACGTGGCCAGCTTCTGGAGTCACCTGAACGATGTACTTCTTGCCATCTTCCCATTGCTCAACAAGTCCAGTTACTTCAGTAACGTGAGCTTGACCCTTTGGAGAACGAGCTTCGAAGAGCTCTTCAACACGAGGGAGACCCTGGGTGATGTCACTTTCTTGCACACCACCGGCGTGGAAAGTACGAAGCGTTAGCTGTGTACCAGGCTCACCGACAGATTGCGCTGCGATAACTCCAACTGGTTGTGCTTTCGCAACAAGCAGGTTGGTCGACATGTCGATACCGTAGCTTGATTGTGGCACACCACGAAGGTTCTTCGTTGAAAGGACTGAACGGATCTTTACTTCGCTAATTTCTCGGTCAGCTTCGATAGCCTTCGCGATTTCACGAGTAATGAGCTCTCCACCCTTGATGTGACCATCAATGTCTACTGCGGCAAATCGTCCGTAAAGACGGTTACCGAAGTCGATCATTGTCTGTTCAGTTTCAGCACGGTAGATCGCGAATCCGTCATCGTCACCAGGGGTATCTTCAACGGTAAATACGTCTTGAGACACGTCAACGAGACGACGAGTGAGGTACCCTGAGTCGGCCGTCTTTAGCGCGGTGTCAATCAGACCCTTACGTGAACCACGAGTCGCAACGAATTGCTCAAGTGATGACAGCCCCTTTTTGTAGCTAGAACGGATTGGAAGCTCAATTTCGCGGTTAGTTGCATCAACCATGATACCGATCATCGCGCTTGCAAGCTGGATGTTCGAGATATCACCACGAGCACCTGAGTTGACCATGACAGAAACGCTAGTATCCATATTCTTAAGACGTTCGGTAAGGAACTCTGTAATCGTACGAACAACGCCACGCCAGGTTGCAACGGTCAATGTGTATCGCTCTTCTTCGGTGATAAGACCTTGGTTGAACTGTTCACTAATGAGCGTTGTCTTTGCGTCGCCTTCTGCGATGAACTCGTCAGTTTCAGGGAAGACAACATAGTCATCCTTGCTTGTTGATACAGCTGCGATTGTCGCAAATCGGAACGCGAGTCCCTTCATGCGGTCAGCAGTTGCAGCAGTTTGTTCAGCACCATACTTCTCGAAGATGGTGTTAAGCACCTTCTTGAGTTGCTTCTTAGTCTGAATGTTGTCATCAAATGCGAGATCCTTAGGAAGAATTTCGTTGAAGAATACTCGTCCTAGTGTTGTCTCACGCATTTCGCCCTTAGCGAAGACTCGGATTGGTGTCTGAAGTTGAATCTTCTTGCTGTCGTAGGCCATTTCAGCTTCGTAAACAGAACTGTATGACTTCCGGACATCAGTTTGTGCTGATGGCTTGTCGTAGGTCAGGTAGTAGTTACCGAGCACGATGTCCTGTGCAATTGAAAGCACTGGCGCACCATCGGCTGGTTTCAAGAGGTTCGCTGTTGCGCTCATGAGCTCACGAGCTTCTTGTTGCGCTTGGCGTGACAATGGAAGGTGGACTGCCATTTGGTCACCGTCGTAGTCGGCGTTGAAACCGTTCGCGACGAGTGGGTGCAATTGGATTGCCTTACCTTCAACGAGCTTAGGCATGAAGGCCTGGATTGAAAGACGGTGAAGTGATGGAGCACGGTTCAAAAGAACATACTTACCAGCAATCACTGCGTCGAGGGCATCCCAGACAACTGCTTCACCAGCGTCGATCAGACGTGTTGCTGAACGAATGTTGTGTGCATACTCACCTGCGATCAACCAGTGGATGACGAAAGGCTTAAAGAGTTCGAGTGCCATCTGCTTTGGCAGACCACATTCTGAGATCTTTAGCTTTGGACCAACCACGATGACTGAACGTCCAGAGTAGTCGACACGCTTACCTAGAAGGTTCTGGCGGAATCGTCCCTGTTTACCCTTAAGCATGTCAGAGATAGACTTAAGACGGCGACGACCACCGGTTGCATTCACTGCACGACCGCCACGAGCTGCTGAGTTGTCGATCAAAGCATCAACTGCTTCTTGCAACATACGCATTTCGTTTCGACGGATTACTTCAGGAGCGTTAAGTTCCATTAGTTTCTTCAAACGGTTGTTACGGTTAATGACACGACGGTAAAGGTCGTTAAGGTCTGATGTCGCAAAACGACCACCAGTAAGCTGCACCATTGGACGTAGGTCCGGTGGGATCACAGGAAGCACAGTCAGGGTCAAGCTTGATGGCTTGATACCAGCTGATTGCATACCTTCAAGAACCTTGAGGCGCTTCAATAGCTTCTTCTCACGTTGACCCTTAGCACCGGCGACTTCTTCAGTCAGTTCAGCGATAAGCTCAGGAAGCTTAATGCCATCAAGAAGTGCCTTGAGCGCAATTCCACCCATGCCAACTTCAGCAAGGTCTTGGTACTCTTCAGGAAGGTTACGGTAGTCAACTTCAGAGATAAGAGCATTCTTTACGAGACTCTCAAGCTGAGCTTTCTTCACTGCGTAAGCTTCGTTGAGTTCTTCGATCTCACGTGTCTGACCTTCCGCAAGGACTTTGACGTCAGCGGTTTCAACTTCTGCTTCTTTTTCGTAACGCATCTTGATAGCCATACGGCCAGCTTCAGTTTCAGCTTCTAGGTCGGCAAGAAACTTGTCGCGAGTTGCTTCGTCTGATTTCAAGATAACGTAGGTTGCAAAGTATGCGATACGCTCGAGGTTACGAACAGTAATTCCAAGCAGCAATGACATTGCTGATGGAGTACCACGCATAAACCAGATGTGCGCAACAGGACTTGCAAGTTGGATGTGTCCCATTCGCTCACGACGGACGATAGACTTAGTAACAAGGTCACCATTCTTGTCGACGGCAGCTTCGCGAGAACGAACACCCTTTAGTTTGTTATCGTGTGGGTTAATGTCTTTGACTGGACCGAAAATTCGTTCACAGAAAAGACCATCACGCTCAGGTTTCTGAGTACGGTAGTTAATAGTTTCAGGTTTTGTGACCTCACCATAACTCCACTTCATGATGTCTTCTGGACTAGCGACTGAAAGTCGGATAGCGTCAAAGTCGGCGATGCCGTTGTTCACTAGTACGCGTGACATATTACACCTCCTCCTTAATTGTTTCTATTTCATCAATGTCCTGGATTGTCATACCGTCTTCGATTTCACCGATTTCATCAGCTTCGTCGAGGATTGTTTCAACTTCTTCTGCAAGATCAACATCTGCAACAGAAACTGGTTGGCCGTTAATGACACTTCCGATGACTTGTTCCGCATCAACCACTGCATCTTCGGTCTCATCAAGAAGATCAACACGAAGGCCAAGACCCTGAAGTTCTTTCACGAGGACGTTAAAGCTTTCTGGAAGCTTTGGACCAACAATTGGTTCGTCCTTAATGATAGACTCGTACGCCTTTGCGCGTCCGTAAACGTCGTCAGACTTAATCGTGAGCATTTCTTGAAGGGTTGCGGCAGCACCGTACGCTTCAAGGGCCCAGACTTCCATCTCTCCGAATCGTTGACCACCATTTTGCGCTTTACCACCAAGTGGTTGCTGCGTGACCATAGTGTAAGGACCAGTTGAACGGGCGTGAATCTTGTCGCTTACCATGTGGTGAAGCTTCAACATGTGCATGACACCGACAGTGGTGCGCTCTTCGAATGGCTCACCGTTACGACCGTCAAAGAGTTGACTCTTTCCGTCGCGGGCAAAGCCAGCTTTTTCGAGTTCGTCAGAGATAGTCTCGTCAGCAACACCGTTGAATGGAGGGGTTGCAACTTTGTACCCAAGGGCACGTGCAGCCATACCAAGGTGCGCTTCAAAGAGCTGTCCGATGTTCATACGTGATGGCACACCGAGTGGGTTCAAGACGACATCAACGGGAGTTCCGTCTTCCATGAATGGCATGTCTTCCATAGGAAGGATTCGCGCAACGACACCCTTGTTACCGTGACGTCCAGCAAGCTTGTCACCTACTGAGATCTTACGGAACTGAGCAACGAAGATTTGAATCTGCATAAGGACACCAGCCTTAAGTTCGTGACCGTTTTCACGGCTGAAGATCTTAACACCGACGACTTTACCGCCACCTGCATTGTTCATGCGTTGTGATGTATCACGAACGTCTTTGGCTTTTTCACCGAAGATTGCACGAAGAAGTCGCTCTTCAGAAGAAAGCTCTTGCTCACCCTTAGGAGTAATCTTACCGACAAGGACATCACCAGACTTAACCTCTGAACCAAGTTGAACGATACCGTTCTCGTCAAGGTGACGAAGTGATTCTTCAGAAACGTTTGGAATGTCGCGAGTAACGATCTCAGGACCTAGCTTTGTCTCACGAACTTCAACCGTGTAGTCCTTGATGTTAATGCTCGTCAATGTGTCATCTTGTACGAGGCGCTGTGAAAGCACGATCGCGTCGTCCATGTTGTAACCAGACCATGGCATGTATGCCACAAGTAGGTCACGTCCGAGGGCGATCTCACCTTGATCAACAGACGCACCTTCAATGATGATGTCGCCAGCTTTTAGCTTTTGACCACGTTCAACACGAACCTTCTGGTTGATTGAACGGTCGTCGTTAGACTTCGTAAAGTGAATTGGCTTGTAAATCTTGGTTCCAGCAGCGTACTTAACATGTACTTCGTCACCATCGGCACGAATCACTTCACCAGCAGCATCAGCGATGACGAGTTGACTTGTGTTCATTGCGATTTCATGTTCAATACCTGTTCCAACGACTGGAGATTCAGGTTGCAGTAGTGGCACAGCTTGCTTCTGCATGCTTGCGGCCATCAGCGAACGGTCAACACGGTTCTTTTCAACGAAAGGCACGAGTGATGCGGTTGATCCAAGAATCTGCTTGTGTGCAGCGTCCATGTAGGTCACTTCACTTGCGTCAACTTGCTCTGGGAGGAGTCCGTTACGAGCACTAAGGCGCTCTTCTGCGAAACTACCATCTTTGTTTAGCTCAGCACCGGCGTCGGCGATCACTTCAACTGCTTCTTCCGAAGCGTCGAGGTAGACAACCTTGTCGGTCACCTTACCGTTAACAACCTTAAGGTAAGGAGTTTCAATGAAACCGTACTCGTTAATACGAGCATAAGCCGCAAGGTTCAATACAAGTCCAATATTGGCACCTTCTGGTGTTTCAACGGCACAAAGGCGTCCGTAGTGAGTTGGGTGGGCGTCACGGACATCAAATCCGGCACGCTCACGAGATAGTCCACCAGGCCCCATTGATGAAAGACGTCGCTTGTGGGCAAGTTCTGCGAGTGGGTTTGTCTCATCCATTAGTTGTGAAAGTTGTGAACTCGCGAAAAATTCGCGAACAGCTGCAACAACAGGACGGGCGTTGATCAATTGGTTTGGAGAAACGTTCTCGATGTCAGACATAGACATACGGTCCATAGCGTTTCGTTGCATACGAAGCATACCAACGCGGAACTGACGAGCAACAAGCTCACCAACTAATTTGACACGACGATTTGAAAGCGCATCGATGTCGTCAGGAAGTTCCTGAGTGTTATTAAGGCGAATGATTTCCTTAACGATAGCTTCAAGGTCTTTTACCATAAAGACGCGGTTTTCAGTTGTGTTCGGCACAGTGATGTTAAGACGTTGGTTCAACTTGTAACGTCCGACACGGCTGTAGTCGAATCGCTTGAAGTCAAAGAACATACGTTCGATCATTGAACGTGCGTTATCAACGGTTGCGAGGTCACCTGGACGAAGACGGCGATACACCTCGATGAGGGCTTCGTTTGTTCCACGTGCTGGATCTTTATCAAGAGTGGCATCAATGTATTTAACTTCTCCAGTATCAACATCGGCGAAGAGCGCTTTGATGTCGGTTGTCTTGTTGTAGCCAAGAGCTCGGAAAAGGGTTGTGACAGGTAGTTTACGACGGCGGTCGATTTTAACATAGATTGCTCCATTTGAAGCAGTCTCAAATTCAAGCCAAGCACCACGGCCTGGAATCAGTTTCGCACCATAGTTGTTGCGAGTTGCAAGACGGTCTGCAGTAAAGAAGACACCAGCTGAACGGATAAGCTGAGAAACAACGACACGTTCAGTACCGTTGATAATGAATGTTCCGCGTTCAGTCATCCATGGGTAGTCACCCAAGTAGATTTCTTGTTCTTTTACTTCACCCGTTACTTTATTGGTGAGTTCAACAACCGCTTTAAGTGGTGCGTCAAAGGTAAGGTTGTTTTCTTTAGCGTGAAGCTCTGAGTGCTTTGGTTCCTCAAAAGCATACTTACCGAAACGAAGCGCTAACTTCTGTCCAGTGTAGTCGTCAATTGGGTTAAGCTCCGCAAAAATTTCACCGAGTCCGGTCTCGACAAATTCTTGCCATGAAGATCGCTGGTGATCAATTAGGTTTGGTAATGCTAACGCAGTGTCATCTTTGGTAAAGAAAACACGCTTCGCGTCGTTCGCACGTTTGACTGTTGCCATAGGCGTATGTGATCCTCGCAGTTAAATTATTTTAGACCCGTTCCCCATTATTCCTGTCAGGAAATGGTAAAACGAGAAGGGTTCTTTGGCGCCGAAGATTCCCTTAACCTCTGGTTGTATTCTCGTCTAAGGGGGACTGCCACATCCCAAAGTTTAGACATAAGTAACCACGGCTACACTACTTCTTAGTACCTATTATGTCGTTGAATGCCGCTGAAGTCAATACGTTTTGACAACGAAATTAACGAAGTTTGTCAATTTCTATCCGCCTATTAAGGATTGCCGTACCTGCGGGACGAACATAGAGGTTTTGCTGCATATCGAATAATTCACCCGATTTGCCAGTAAAGAAAAATTGGCGGGAACGCGTCGCATCAATCGCCTTGTCGGCTATGTGATGAGGAGCATATATCGCGCGAGGCGTATGACCCTCTTCAGCAACTTCAACAGCATAATCAACCAAGTTACCAAGCATATTCGTCACCGCTTGTTCTCCGTAAAACGCTTCAAGTCGTGGATCAGCCACGAGACCCATAATACCAAGTGGGTTTCCGGGCAACGTGTTGCTTCGAGTGATAAACTTACGGGCAAATAACAATTTCTTTTCAAGTCCATGCTCAAACGGTTCTTGCAATCCGTAATACCAATTATCAACCTTGATATAGCCAACAAGATCACCCATCAAGTCATAGGCGCCCCTATAGTTCTCGGGGTTATTTTTTAGCTTTGATGCTTGACGTTCAATTAATCCGTCGTTATTAGGGTTTGCTTCTTTAATGGGATCAGGGTGGTTCCCTGCATCTAAATCAAGCAATGTTAAGTATTGAACGTGCTTCGCATGTGCGGTCGTTGGGTCAATTTCTCCAAATTCAAATGACGAGCTCATAGTCAGCTATTATACGATAAACTAAGCTTTTGTAATCACTTCGTCGATAAGACCGTACTCTTTTGCTTCTTTTGCGCTCATCCAATAATCACGTTCAACGTCTTTTTCGATCTTCGTCAGTTTCTGACCCGTGTTCTTCGCCAAGATCTCATTCAACATCTTCTTCAGAAAAATGCCTTCCTTCAGCGTGATCTCTTGGTCAGTAATCTTTCCCTGAGTACCACTTGATGGCTGGTGAATCATAATACGGCTACTCGGTAAAGCAAATCGCTTGCCTTTCGTACCACTCGATAAGAGGAAGGCACCCATACTTGCCTGAAGGCCAATACCGATAGTTTGAACGTCCGGCTTGATGTGTTGGATTGTGTCGTAGATTGCAAGTCCGTCGTACACGCTTCCGCCAGGACTATTAATATAGAGCTTGATATCCTTTTTTGGATCTTCGTATGCGAGGTGAAGCAGTTGTGCCACAACGACGTTGGCAGTGTGTTCGTTGACGTCTTCGCCCAAGAAGATAATTCGCTCCTTAAGAAGACGAGAGTAGATATCAAAAGCCCTCTCCCCGTCATAAGATTTTTCGATCACTGTTGGTACAAGATAATTCGATGGTTTCATATATCCATTGTATATAAAATTAGCACTCGTTGCAATAGAGTGCTAATTAAAAGTACCTGGCCAATGTTAGTGGGTAGAGTCTGATGTGCCACCATTTAAAGCGACTAGGTGTTCAATTGTCTTTTCGGTCACAAAGTGGTTTCCGATATCACGACGGACCTCTTCCGTTTCGAATTGCTTCAATACTTCAGGATTGTTCAAATACTGTTGCTTGTGCACCTCAACGTGCTCGTCAACTTCAGCGTCAGTTGCACTGACTTTCTCAACATTCGTGAGTTCTGCAAGGACAAGTCCAGCTTTTACGCGCTTCAAAGCAGTTGGACGAACTTCTTTTTCGCGCCATTCTTCAATATCTTTGAACTTGTTGTTTGTTAGGTAAGAATCGATCGTCAGGCCTTGATACAGAAGGTTCTGTTCAAAGTCGCGCTCAATAGCACGCATTTGATCATCAATAAGCACGTCAGGCACCGGTACCTTACTCTTTTCAACGAGTTCAGTAATAAGCGCGTCTTTATACTTGTCGTTTGACTCACGGTCTTTTTGACTCGTCAGTTCACGCTTAATGTCATCTTTGAGTTCAGCAACCGTCTTGAATGGGCCTGCTTTTTCAGCAAAAGCATCGTTCACTTCAGGAAGTTCAGCTTCAAGAATCTTGTTAAGTGTTACCGTAAAAGTAACAGCCGTGCCAGCAAGATCTGTCGAGTGATAGTCTTTAGGGAATGTCAGATTGATATCAAATGTCTCCCCAAGCTTGTGTCCGACAATCCCCTCTTCAAATCCAGGAATAAATTGGCCAGCACCAAGCTTGAGTGTATAGTCAGTTGCCGTACCACCGTCAAATGCAACACCGTCGTTCTTACCAACGAAATCGATAACGACTTCGTCGCCGTCTTTCGCTGCACGTTTGACTTCTTTTTTCTCTGCAAGTCCAGCGCGCATACGTTCAATCGTTTCATCGACTTCTTTCGCAGTAACCGTTACTTTTTCTTTCTTCGTTGAAAGCTTTTTATAATCGCCAAGTTCAACCTTAGGAAGCACTTCGACATCAGCAGTGAATTCAAGAATTTCGCCAGGAACGAATTTCTTTACTTCGACTTCGGGACGGTCGAGCGGTTGTAGCTTTTCAGAAGCGAATGCCTCAGCCACCGCACGGTTCAATGCAGCATCAAGCGATTGTTCTTGCAGTGCGTTCGGATCAACGTGTTTTGCAACGATACTTGCAGGCACTTTGCCCGCACGGAAGCCGGGAACTTTAGTTGTTTTACTTAGTTTCGCCAGTGCAACTTGCTCTGCTTCACCAAGTTCAAGCGCACCAACGGTAATCGTTAGTGACACTTTCGTGTCGGATAGGTATTTAAGTGTAGTCTCCATTCACATAATTATAACAGAGGTGAGAAGACTACGCAAATAGTCGGGCGATGTCGTCAACAGAGAGTTTCTGCTCTTGTTCTGTCGAAAGATTCTTGAATGAGAAGGTGTCGGTATCGTTTGCACCGACAAAAAGCACGTAGTCGATATTCTTTTTCGTTGCTGTTTTAATCTTCTTATCAATCTTGCGATTCGTGATATCAACTTCCGTGTTGACGCCTGCTGCACGCAGCGTCGTCGCAATGTCATTCGCCTTGTCGAGTGCGTCATCAATCACGACAATGTAGACTTTTGTGAGTGATTTTTGCGCAGGGATAAGTCCACGAACTGACAAGAAGTTCTCGATCATCGTGTTACCTGGTGCAACGCCAACAGCAGAAATAGGTTCAGCGCCAAACAGTCCCACGAGTCCATCGTAACGTCCGCCACCAAACAGTGAGCGATTATTATCTGGGTGCGTATCAAATACTTCAAAAACCGTACCCGTGTAGTAATCGAGGCCACGCATGAGGCTGGCATCAAAGACTGCCGCAGTGACGCCGGCCTTCTTCAGGCCTTCAAATACTGTACGCAGTTCTTCAAGTGCAGTACTTTCCTTTAACTCCTCAGGAAGTTCATCAAGTGTTGTCGCCTTTACCAGTTGCTCGATCTTTTCGAATCGTTCATCGGGGAGCTGTGCATTTTCATCGAAACCATAGATGAGTCCCGCTTGTTCCTTGAAATCTTGTTCCGTAATCTTATTTCGACGGTCAAACAATTTTGTCATTTGTTGTGCTTGCACTTCGTCGAGTCCAAGATACTGTGACATCATGAAGCTAATGAACCTACGATTATTCACTCGGATAATATAGTCGCCATCTTTTGCGCCAAATTCTTTTAAAATCGTATCCGAGATCGTAATGATTTCAATATCAGCCGTCACTTCGTCAACGCCAAAGACGTCAACATTCAATTGCCAAAACTCACGCTCACGACCACGCTGAGGACGCTCGTAACGCATGAAGTTCGCAATTGAGTAAAGACGTGCAGGATACGCTAGTTCTTGACGTCGAGCAGCGACCATACGGCTGATCGTTGGTGTCATTTCTGGACGAATCGCCACGTTGCGCCCACCGCGGTCCGTAAAGACGTAGGTTTGATCATTCACAAGCTCTTGCCCGCTCTTGGCGACATAGATATCGATTGGCTCGAGAATCGGCGCGCCATATTCTTCATACCCAAACCGCTCAACAACCGTACGCCACGTGTTGAAAATGTAATTTTGGGTACGCTTATCTTCAGGATAATAATCCCGAGTGCCTTTATAGGGTTGTGCTGAAAGTGTCATACGTTTATTCCTTTCTTAAATTGTATCATTGACGCACAAAAAACGCCGAAGCGATGTTCGGCGTTTCTAAATTCGAAAAAGAGAGAAAACTAACCGACTCGCTCCGGCGACATATGTAGATGTTGAGTTCGGTACGTAACCATATGATAACTATATAATATTAAGAAACGTCACGCAAGTTTTCATCTTCTTTTGGAAGCTCTTCACTCTGGACGATGTTAATAGGCGCGGTTGGGGGCAGTAATTCAGCGGCGAATCGTTGATCAATACGCTCATAGGTACGATCCATCCGTCCTTCTCGATAAATGTCAGCGTGACGAGCAGATCGTGGATATGCTGGAACAATCGTCAATTGAGACACCCAGGTGCCCAGTTCAAGAATGCCCTGGAGTCTCTCAAGGGCTTCAGTCGGATTATCAACGGTGCTTCCTATTTCGTAACGAACTGGAATGTATTGAGCCTCACGCGCGGTTCCCAGTATATTTTTGCCTGCTTCAACCCGAGCAAGTTGTTCGGCGGTTAATGGCGTGTTGTAGTGATTGGGTCCGTACAAAGGTGGAGCGATCAATCTATCAACATTGGTCGGATCGACTCTCACTCTCAGTCCAACACCTATCAGACTTCCGTCGGGTCCACCGGCATGAAGTGGTTTCATCCAAGAATCGAGTTTAAATGTTTTTCGCCCTCTCATCGAAATACTGTCGACGGCTTGCCGATACTGCGTAAAGGTCGAGTGATTAAGGCTATGCCCGTCATACGTATCACTCAGATCGATACTGATCCGTTTCATCGCATAGAGAAAAAGATTACCCGGAAGATACTCACTCTTTCGTTCTCCATCTTTTTCAAGCATTGCGAGTGCTTCATCAAGTATCGGTTCACGCGCAGTAAACCTCAGCTCTTGCTGTGGCTTCTCAGGTAGTGACTGAGGGCGCACATCGCTCATACTTACAGTATGACACGCTAGATCTAGCGGGTCAACGAGTGTTGTTGCAACCAGGCATACATCGTAATACCGGCGGCAACACCGACATTTACGGATCGTGTTGAGCCGAATTGCTCAATCATGACGACCTCCTTGGCCTTTGAGAGCATTTCTTTACTCAAACCTGGTCCTTCCGCACCAAAAACAAGCACCGCATTCAAAGGAAGCTTTGTTTCAGAGAGGTTCTTCGCGCCTTTTACGATATCCATCGCAATGACTTCACGTTTTGTTTTTGCCATATCAGCCATAAAAGCGTTCACGTCGTCATGATACTGAATGTTCATGTAAAGATCGGTGACCATCGCGCCACGCTTATTCCACTGCTTGCGCCCGATAATATGGACCTTCTTGATGTTAAACGCATTAGCAGCACGGACAATCGTCCCCATGTTGTAATCACGTTGCAGATTTTCGATCGCAATTTCAAGATCAATGCGATGTTCGTCGAGATCGGCTTTAATTGCTGGGACAGTCCAGTAGTGATATGTATCAATAACGTTTCGTTTATCGCCTTCTTTAAGGAGCATACGATCGTATTTTGCATCAGTTGGCCAGGGTTCGGGGTGTGGACCAACACCAATAATTTCTTCTTGCATCTAGCTAGTGTGACGTGAGGTAGTCATTATGTCAAAGTAATTTTACGGATAAGACCGATGAAAGACTCGCTATCTTTTTCTAAGACGCCAATTGGATCAAAAAGGATATCAAAATGATCCTTCACTGCCTCGTCTTCTTGTCTTCCGACGCGTCGTGGATCATCTTTGATTCGATCCATCGCAACGTCTTTAGGGGTATTGATCCATACACTTACAGGTTTCACGCCATATATATCAGTCATTTCTTGGATGTCATCAAGATCTGGAGTAACGGAAACAATGACATTTACGCCATTATGTAAGTCTTCAATGTATTTATTGGCATCAGAAGCGTATTTATACTCACCAAAAATTGTTTCGTCCCATTTCAATGAGGCACTCTTCATCCATATATACTCGTCATCAGTAACGAATACGTATTCGTAAGAGTCTTTCTCGCCGTCTCGTCGTGGGCGCGTTGTGTAGGTCAAAAGTATTTCCAGATTTTCGATAGATTCAAGCGCCTTTTGCACGAGTGTTGTCTTACCCGAACCCGTTAACCCTGAGATGAAGATGAGTTTTCCCTGCATATACTCATAGTATACCGTGTCGGGGGAAAGAAAATTAAAAAACAGACTCTGCAAGTCTGTTCCTTAATCTGGTGCGCGCGAGAGGACTTGAACCTCCACGTCATTGCTGACACTAGCACCTGAAGCTAGCGCGTCTACCAATTCCGCCACGCGCGCATATTTACCTGCGCCGAACGCGCATACGCATGACAAATTATATCAGACTAAGCGACGAAATCGGCTGCGTCGTACGAAGTTCGCAGTGCTGCAACAAGTCCACGAATATCGTTCTTCTGCTTGACGTCTGGATTGAGTGTTGAAAATGGATCAAAGATAGCACGAAGTTGCTCGTACAAAGCCACCTCGGCCTCATCAAGTGTTGCCCAGGCGGCATTTGCTTTCAATCGTCCCTCTGCGCCATCACTAACGAATGCTCCACCACTCTTTTGAACAAGATCAGCGTAATCAGTCAACAGACGGAAGAGCTTCTGCTTGTCGCCAATCACGTCTAGCTTCAGTATGGGGAACACGTCAAATGTTCTCGTTAACACATTGATTGCTAATGGCAGCTGCGTGTGATGCTTTGCGGCAAGTTCGTGCAAGGCTTCAGTAAACTCTTCACGACGGTCAGAAGGAACATAGGCACCATCCAGAATCGGCAGAGCAATCTCGTCATCGTTACCCGCACGACGAAGCGAGTCGGCCACAGTGAGAACCGTATCGAACTCATCGAGTTGGTGATCAGTTGAATCAACCATCCCAACATTCAGCTTCGTCATAAGTTTCTTCATTTTCTTGAGCTTTCCAAGTCGTGCATGATTATTAAAGTCGTTAAACTCAACGAAAATAACCGTTCCGACTGATTCAACAGGACCAAGTAGGCTCGCTTGTGCACCAAGCTTCGACGCACGACGGAAAAGATCACCGTCAATCGTCTTAAGGACTGCGGGGTCAAGCTCTAGCAAACGATCGGTAATATCACGAGCAAGTGCGGGATCATTTGCAACCGCGACAGCGACAGTGCGTGCTTCGCTATAGAATTCAGCCTTGAGCACAACTTCCGATATGATGCCAAGCGTTCCTTGGCTTCCAATAAAGAGTGGCGTCAGATCAAATGAACCATCCTTCGCTTTAATAGTAGAAATTGCCTTGTATCCGACATTGTCGGGTGTTGAATCAGCAGCGAGTTGCTTGATCGTCTCTTCGTTATCTTCAATAAGCCCTTCGAGTTTCCGATAGATTTCACCTTCAAAGGTTTGGAGTCCAAGTTTCTTACTCAAATCATGTTTATTCAGCTTGCCTGTTTCAATAAGGTCGCCGTTGGCGAGTACAACTTCGAGCTTTTCGATCGCATTACTGACTTCACCACTATCACCAAGGCTGTTGGTCGCAATCGCACCACCGACAGTACCATAACGACCATTCTTCGGCGCATTAAGAATGCTCAGACCCTGCCATTTCAATGCATTGCCAAGTGTATCGAAGGTAACGCCAGGCTGAACGTGGACAAGGCGATTTTTTGGAGCAATCGTAATAATGTTATTCATGTGTGTCGTGGTGCTTAGGATCATTCCTTTACCAATTGCACCCCCTGTCGGGTCGCTTCCCGCGCCTCGAACGGTGACACCCATTGGGTGACCTTTTTCGGCCAGTTGCCACGTAAAACGAGCGACTTTACGGATGTCATTGGTAATCCGAGGAAAGACAATGATCTCCGGAGTAATCGATAGAACGCTTCCGTCACGACTATATCGTCGACGCATAGCTTTTGAGCTGGTAACCTCACCCAGTAAATGCTCATTCAAGTACACTGCAATCTTATTCATTTCCCCGTCCGTCCTCTATAACATTCGTATGCTTTGCCTCTATGATAGCACAAGCAAGTTAGGTCGTGACAAACAATCTCATCTCTGTTACAATGTCTCTATTGTGCGCGCGTGGTGGAATTGGTAGACACGCTAGCCTTAGGAGCTAGTGCTTTCGGGCGTGAAGGTTCAAGTCCTTTCGCGCGCACCAAATGAAAAAGTAGGTCGGCTGGCCTACTTTTTCATTTGGTTTCGTTTTTAGTTGGGCTTTATTCGACCCAGTTAATACCCTTAACATTCTTCGTCGCGATAAGAATAATGTCGATAATGTAAAGAATACCGAAGACACCGCCGGTGAGAAGCTTCAAGACGCCAAGGCCGATACTGCCAAGGTAGAATCGGTCAATACCAAGTCCGCCCAGAAAGATAGAGAGCAACAAAGCAACGATAAAGTTCTTTGACTTCGTTCCAGGGACGGCAACAGCAGCGGTCTGATTATTGATCGTTACCTGTATTGGTTGCTGAGCAAATGCGGGCGTTGGAGCTAGATCGGGCGCAGGCGCAGGTACAGCGCTAAATTCGGGTACCGGAGTTGGTTCTGCAACTGGCGTGACTGGTGTTTCTGGAGTTGGGACTGGTGTTGGTTGTGTGTCTGGGTTCATTTTGTATCTCCTCATTATGTGGTCTGATTGATTTAATTCTATTCTACATCAAGCTTATGGTGAAATGTACATAGAAAAAGACGCCTAAGCGTCTTCTTCTTTTCGGTAAAACGCGAGGGCCGCATTTCCGTAACTACGATTGTCCACCACAACAACTCCCGTTTCGGTCGGCATCTCACCCCTACCTGGATATGATAATACCATAAGCCCATTTGGTTTTAATAGTGCAAACAAATCGGAAACTGTGGATAACTGTGGATCATGGAATGGAGGATCAGCAAATATGAGATCATAGTGCTCATTCGTCTTATTCAGCCAGCTGGAAACATTGGCCTTTATATGTGTTGACTGACCAGAAACATTCAATACAGCAATGTTATTATCGATAATTTTTTGAGCGATTCGATCTTTTTCAACGAATGTTACATGGTGCGCACCACGACTGAGCGATTCAAGACCAAGTGCGCCACTACCCGCAAACGCATCCAACACCTCCGCGCCTTTGATTTCAGTTGCAATCTTGTTAAATAAGGCATTTCGAATACGTTCGCTCATTGGATGCGTACGAGTCGTGCCGGACCCTTCAATAATTCGACCACCAAATCGACCTGCAATGATGCGAACGTTCACTTGCTGGTCCTGTTCATATACAGAGAAGTATACCAGCCAAGCACGACGGCACGAACGATAAGTGGCACTAGTTCAAGCCGAACAACCTCGCCAAGCTGTCTATTCCAGCCTTTTTTAGTGTAGGTCTCATAGGTACCGAGTCCGATCACCTGCTTCATAAGCGTTTCGAATGTTTTTGGATACCCGTCTCGAATAAGACTTTCCAGCTCATCCTTGCTAATTACTACCTTACCAACACCCTTGCCAACAATCGCAGTAGCAACACCGAACTCATACATAAAGTGGTTCATAAAAATACCACGCTTGCCCCAATACTGCCAGTTCTTAGATAAGGTATCACGTCTATTGTCGCCTTTAATAATGTTCTTTTCCTTAACACTGCTTCGTTCATGGTGTGGCATCCCGAATAACTCTTCAATTTTATCGGCTAAAGGAAAGTGGTGGGCCGGGGTTAATCCATCAACAATGGCATGCGCCATCCAGGCTGCTTCAAATGCAGCTCGTTCGACGTTGTTCTTTCTAAGTGCTTCGGCTAGGTTGAATTGATGATCGGTAATCATCGTCATCACTGTCGTATCCTCAGGCTTATCAGGATCGATAAAATGCCACGGCTCATCGATAGAAGGACTCTTGCGTTTAATGCCGTCTGGACCATTGTTACCTTCAAAGTGGAGGATCTGCGGCGTATTAGGAAAAGTCTCTCCTGCTTCAAGGAACTTCTTGAGATTCAAACGGGCAAGTTTATCAATACGTTGGTGAACGCCGATGAGTTGACCAGATTTTTTACCGTAGGTTGTTCCTGCGTACATATATGGTTTCGGTTTTAATTTAATGTGGTCAGACGCTGATAATGCTCGACGTCTCTGTGTAACTGCTTATATTGTAGCAAATCGCTTCCAGATGACACAAAATCCTTTGCCGCCTTTTGCGCCCGAGCAATTAATTTTGTATCGGCCAGACTCGCTACTTGCAGGTTGAGCTCCCCGTGTTGTGCTCGTCCGTAAATTTCACCAGGACCGCGAAGACGAAGATCAACTTCTGCTAGATAAAAGCCATCGTTACTTTTTTCAACCTCTTTGAGGCGTTGGCTTGGTGCTTTTGATGAACTGACCATCAAGTAACAATAGCTTTGAAACGAACTTCGCCCGACACGACCGCGAAGTTGGTGCAGTTGCGCCAATCCAAAGTGATCTGCGTCTTCAATGAGGATCACGGTTGCATTCGGAACATCGACACCGACTTCAACGACTGTTGTACTCACGAGAATGTCCAACCCACCAGCAGCAAACTGCCCCATGACCGCTTCTTTTTCAGCCGATTTTAACTTTCCGTGAAGTAGACCGATGCGTCGGTGCTTAAATTCTTTTTGATTGAGGCGCTTAAATTCCGCTTCAACGCTTTTCAGCTCATTATCCGGATTATTATCAATCAAGCTACAGATGACATAGGCTTGTCGTCCCTGTGATAACTGTTCATCAATAAGCCCGTACAGTTGCGGCCGACTATTCGGTGACCAGATTTTTGTGGCAATTGGTTTACGATTCTTCGGGAGTTCATTCAAAACAGATACATCCAGTTCGCCGTAGACGGTTAATGCCAAGCTCCGGGGAATCGGTGTCGCCGTCATCGCCAGCAGGTGCGGCATGTGTTCAGACTTACTGAGTAATGCTTGGCGTTGGTTCACTCCAAACCGATGCTGTTCGTCAATCACGACGAAGCCCAGTCGATGGAAGTGAACGGTCGACTGAATCAATGCGTGTGTTCCGACGACAACATCAACGTCGCCATTCGCAATGGCTGCATATAATGTCTCGCGTGCTTTGCCTTTAACACTTCCCGTCAGTAAACCAACCTTCACTCCAAACGGAGAAAGCAACTTATTAAGTGTCTCAGCGTGCTGTGACGCCAATATTTCGGTCGGTGCCATAATCGCTGTCTGAAAGCCTTCGTGTGCTGCCTGCCTTGCAGCAAGTCCTGCCACAACAGTCTTTCCGGATCCAACGTCGCCTTGAAGCAGTCGGTTCATCGGGATCTCTTTTTCAAAATCTTGCAGGATGTCCCAAGCGGCGATACGCTGCGCTCCAGTCAATTCAAAGGGTAGCTGAGCAACGAATGCCTTAACAATTGATTGCTCGAACGGAATGAGCCAACCTTTGAGCTTTGCATTTTCAATTCGATTCAACTGGCTTGCGAGAAGTAACGCGAATAACTCTTCGAATCCTATCCGTTCCTTCGCCTTCGAGATGTCATCTATCGTTTCAGGAAAGTGCATCCCTAGCAGTGCTTCGCTATGACTGGCCAGTTTTTCAGACTTTACCAAAGAAATTGGCAGTGTCTCAGGGAGCATTGTCATTAATGGACGGAGTTCGTTCAAGATTTTTCTGACCAAAGGAGTTTTTAATCCGTGGATCGCTCGATAGATAGGCAAGATGCGGTCAGTCTGAACTGGCATCTCACTGACCTTCTCGGCACTGGGGTTCGTCAACTGGTATTTATTGTAGTTAAATTCAAACTCACCCGAGAAATAGAACTCCTCGCCTGTCTTTAACTGTGTCTCACGATATGGTTGATTGAACCAGACAGCCTGCAACTTCCCTGTTTCATCAGCAAGGGTTGCAGTCGTGATGCGAAGCCCTCGTCTTACCGGCCGTGTCGCAATCTTTTCACAACGAGCTTTAATCGTTTGCTTGCCGGGCTTTACGTCTGCAATTGACGTGACGTGAGAAAAATCCTCATAGGCCCGAGGCAAAAATGTTATCAAGTCATTAACCGAATGGATACCCGCTGCCTCGAATTGGGCACCGGTCTTTTCCCCCACGCCTTTGACTTGATCAAGTGGCGCACTAACATTCATATACTTATGATAGCTTAACGAACAAGTATGAAGCTATTCTTACCTTTTTTGATAAGCGCAGGTTCGTTAATAAGAAAGTCTTCATCGACCTTTTCGCCGTTAACGGAAACCGCTCCCCCTTCGATCAGACGGCGAGCATCACCATTGCTTGACGCATTCTCGGTACCCACAAGTAGTTCAATGATTCCCGTTCCAAGGTGCGCCGTTGGAATTTCGCCAGCCAGGACATCAAGATCCTCAGACGATAATTCGTGGAAGTCGGTTCCACCGAACAAAGCGTTCGTCACACGCTCAACACTCGCCGTTCGTTCTTCACCATGAACAATCGCAGTCACTTCATGCGCGAGTTTCTTCTGGGCTTCGCGTCCGCTCGGGTTATCAGCTACTTGTCGTTCCATTTCGAGAATTTCATCACGAGGAAGCATCGTAAAGACTCGCGCGTAATCAGCCGTTCCCTCATCGTCAGCATTCAACCAGAATTGGTAGAACTTAAAGACGCTGGTCTTGTTTGCATCAAGCCAGATAGCGCCTTCTTCTGATTTGCCGAATTTCATACCCGTTGCTTTATTCATGACAAGTGGCGTGGAGTAAACATTCGCCTCCTTTTGATCAAGCCGTCGAATCAAATCAACACCTGCAATCGAATTGCCCCATTGGTCTGCGCCACATACTTGCAGACTGACACCGTATTCACGGCTAAGATGAAGGAAGTCGTACCCTTGAATCAAAGAGTAGCTAAATTCTGCATAACTAATGCCAGAACCATCCTCACCAAGACGAGATTGGACAAACTCGCGACCAAGCATTTGGCTCAAAGGAACATTCTTTCCAACCGTACGAAGGAAATCGAGATAGTTAATATTTCTAAACCAGTCGTAGTTATCGACAATCTGAAAGTCTTTACCTGCAAAGACAGTTTTGTATTGCTCGGCAATTGCTGCTTTATTTCGAGCAATCTGTTCAACCGTCAAAAGATTGCGTTCATCTTTTTTACCATCAGGATCACCGATCATACCGGTTGCACCACCGACAAGCAAATATGCTTTATGCCCAGCTTCAATGAAGTGTCGCACCATCATCGCCGCGGCAAAGTTACCGATAGTCATGCTATCCGCAGAGGGGTCCACGCCCCAATAGAAAGAGATAGGTCCGTTATCAAGTTCGGTAATATCCGCGTACGTCATCTGATTGACAAAGCCACGCCACTGCAGTTCTTCGGAAAGTCGCATCCTATCTTCTCCTTATCTGTTATATCTCTGGTAGTATAGCAAATAATTAGGCTTTACGCACCCAAATTAATGCTATAATGGTGGAGATATTGCTTATGGGAAATTAGGGAAACGTGGCTAAAGCTAAAAAATCTACATCGCGTAAATTAAGTGTCTATTCCAACCTTTCAAAAAGGCGAAAGGAAAAGAAAGATTCTGAAACTCGCCGTCGTGCTGAGTACCTTGCGACACTTCCGAAGCACCCAGTAAAGCGCTTCTTTTATAAACTGCATCCAAAACGATTCTGGGCTTACTGGTTCAGTAAGCGCGGCGTCTTTATGGCGCTTAAGATCTTTGGTGTCGCTGTACTTCTTATCGCCCTCCTTGTTGGTGGACTCTTCGCCTACTTCCGTAAAGATCTTGACCAGATTCGACCAGGTGAAATCGACCAGCGTGTCCAATCGACAATCACTACCTATCTTGATCGCAACGGACAAGTCCTCTGGAAAGACACCGGCGGTGGCAACTACAAGCTTGTTGTGCCAAGTGCTGATCTCAGTGATAACCTGAAAAAAGCAACCGTTGCAATTGAAGATCGTAATTTCTTCCAACATAGCGGTATTAGCGTGACAGGAACGCTCCGTGCAGCTTTCAACAACTTTACCGGGGGTGACGTGCAGGGTGGTTCTACCCTGACGCAACAACTTGTCAAGCAAGTATTCTTTGCAGACCAAGCCTCAGACCGTGGACTCGGCGGCATTCCTCGAAAGATTAAAGAGCTCATCCTTTCAATCGAAATCGAGCGTATGTATGACAAGGATCAGATTCTCACGCTATACCTTAATGAATCGCCATATGGTGGTCCTCGAAACGGTGCGGAATCAGGTGCACAATCATACTTTGGAGTCGCCGCAAAGGATCTCACCCTTGCACAAGCATCCCTCCTCGCAGCTATCCCTCAAAACCCATCGACCTTCAACCCCTACAATGTTGCAGGCCATGACTTGCTGATTAACCGCCAGCATGAAGTACTCGACGCAATGCGTCAGGTGGGCTACATTACTCAGGCTCAAGAGGATGAAGCGAAAGCCGTCCCAATCCTTGACACCTTAAAACCAGAAGCGAACCGCTATTCAGGCATCCAGGCCCCTCACTTTGTCCAAATGGTTCGTAGTGAACTTGAAAGCGAACTAGGTGTTGCAACTGTTGGTAAGGGTGGTCTCACCGTCAAAACAACGCTTGACCTCCGTATTCAAAACAAGCTCCAAGATTCAATGACAGCAATGTTCAACTCGACAACTCCAATTATTGCTGGATTCAGCAACGGTGCAGCAACGGTTGAGGATTCACAGAGTGGTCAAATACTTGCACTGGTAGGAAGTCGTGACTTTAATTACCAAGGCTTCGGTCAAGATAATGCAGCGACTGCGTACATCCAACCAGGATCGTCAATTAAGCCGCTCGTTTACTCGCAACTGTTTGAACAAAAACCAGCTGGGCAGCAAAACTACGGAAGTGGTACGATCCTAAAAGATGAGAACATCGATGCAATCTACGGTGCGCCGTTACAAAACTCTGAACTGAACTTCGCCGGTGACATTACGATCCGCAATAGTCTTGCAACCTCACGAAACATTCCAGCCGTCAAGGCAATGGCCATCAACGAGAACGCAAGCAAGGGTTCAACGCTTAATACGATCCACAATATGGGTGCAACCAGCTACTGTACACAAGGGGCTGACCAAACTGCTGGTCTCTCCCTCGCAATCGGTGGGTGTGGTCTTCGACAAGTAGACCTCGTGAATGCATATGCGTCACTCGCCCGTGGTGGTGTCTACAAGCCTCAATCAAGTGTCCTCGAAGTAAAGAATAGTTCGGGTGAGGTCCTTAAAAAATGGTCAGACGTTGCTGGTAAGCAAGTTGTCAGTGCACAGTCCGCATACATCCTTGATGACATACTTACCGATGTAAACGCCAGCCTGCCGCTCGGTAACTACGCAGCAAAGAACATTCCTGGCGTAAAGACAGCAACCAAGACGGGTACCTCAGACAAGGGCGGAAACGCAAAAGACCTTTGGATGATGAGTTACACTCCAGCAGTGACTATGGGCGTATGGCTCGGTAACCCTGACACGACCATTCTAAAAAATGGTACGTCATCACTCGGTAGTCCTATCGTTGCATCGGTTATGGAATACGTTCACAAGGATATCTATGCACCGCAAGGCCTCTGGAAATCAGGTGACTGGTTTACGCAACCAGCAGGTATCCAACGAATTGGTAAAGAAGTCTACCCATCGTGGTGGAATAAGACGCAAGGTCAAACCAACGCAACTTTGACATTCGATAAGCTATCAGGCTTCAAGGCAACGAGTTGTACGCCTGATGCGGCTAAAGATACCGTTGCGGTTATCAAATCGACCGACCCTGTCACCAAAAAAGACATTTACACGAACGTTCCGAGCGGATACGACGCCACGAAGGATGATGATAAGCATAGTTGTAGCGACGTGCCGCCGAGCGCGACCGTGAGTGCTTCAGGAGGCAACGTTACCGTTACCGTGACACCAGGAACGTTCCCTATCACTGGCTCAAGCGTGACAATCACCTACAACGGCGCGCAACTTACTGCAACGCAAAGTGGTAACACCTTCAAAGCCCCATACACAGGTTCAACACCTGCAGCAGGCTCAGTCAGCGCAGTTGTTCTCGACTCTGGCTACTACAGCACGACCGTTACTAACTGAAGTGCCGCCCCCACTAAAAAGAACCCTCGGTCTTAACATCGAGGGTTCTTTTTTATCCGTGGAGCTTTTCTTATTCTTGCTTATCTAAAAGATCAAACAAGCTATCTTCAGGAGTTCGTCGTCGATTAAACTGACGACCATTGTTCTTTGGCTTCACCTGAGTAGGTTGCGCTTGTTGCGCAGGGACATTTGTCTGCTTACGACGGTCTTGCTGAGGGCGCGCAGGACGTGATGGCTGTGATTGCACTTCTGGTTCTGTAGGAGCAACGGGGGCTTCCTGCGACTGTTCTACGCTACGTAGTTGTTTGGTCCGCTCTGCACGAACTGTCTTCTGGCGTGGTAGCTGGATTTTAGGAGCATGTTTTGGTTGTGTGGCCTTCTTCGCTTGATCACGATCACCGCCACCAACAATGCGAGCAAACATCATCTTGCCTGCTGCAGTTTGCAGACCACGAATAAATTCAATCTCAACAATTTTCCCGATACTGCTACTGGCGTGTTCCACCACGACCATTGTTCCATCATCAAGGTGACCAACTGCTTGGTGCTGATCATTTCCCTTTTGAGTCAGTTCGAGTTTAATCTTTTCACCAGGAAGATATGCCATACGGAGTGTTTTCGCAAGTTCGTTCACGTTAAGGACGGGGATGTTTTCAACTTGAGCAACCTTATTCAAGTTGTAGTCGATAGTACAAATCGCACCGTTATATTCTTTGGCGAGTTTCAATAGTTGATTATCGACACCTTCTTCTGCTTTTGTTCCATCGTTAAAGATTTCAACTTTAACGTTAGGCATTGCTTGCAGCTCTTTGACAATATCAAGCCCATGACGGGCACGAGTACGTTTTTCAGTATCTGCATTATCAGCAAGGAATTGTAGCTCACCAACGACAGTACGAGGGATGAACAACGTACTGGTAATAAAGCCTGATTCAGCAATCGAGATAATACGTCCATCGATAAGGACTGACGTATCAACAAATATTGGCAGGTGCTGCTTCTTTGAATGTTTAAATTTAATATTTTGCGCTACTACTAGGTAGCTTGTCTCGGCTGCGATCGCAAGGAGTACGCAGATAATGAGAATTTCCATAATTTCTTTAGCCTTATTTTTGTAAGTAGTCGATCAGCGCACTGCGGAGATCGGCGACAGGTTTAATAAATATATTTTTAGAATAATTTTTTGGTGCTATGGCCTTTTTAAAGCCAAGCTTTTTTGCTTCTGCGACACGTTTGTCGACACCAGGCACAGATCGGATCTCACCCCCGAGTCCTACTTCGCCGAAGACGACCGTTTCGTCGTCCATGCGCCGTCCCGCAGCGGCACTAGCGATTGCCATACAGATCGCAAGGTCTGCTGCCTGATCGTTTAGTTTGAGGCCTCCGACGACGTTGATGTAGATGTCTTTGTCAGATAAATTCAATTTTGTGCGTCGTTCCATAACGGCAATCAGCACATTGAGTCGATTGAGGTCAAACCCGCTCGCAGTACGCTTAGGATACCCGAAACTGGTCGGATTAACAAGGGCTTGGATTTCTACCAACAGCGGTCGAGTGCCTTCAAGTGTCGCCAGAACAACTGATCCATCAGCTGGATTTCGTTCAGCGAGCAGTGCAGCAGATGGGTTCTCAACGGGACGAAGGCCTTCTTCGAACATTTCAAAAATAGCCGCTTCATTTGTTGATCCAAAACGGTTTTTTGCAGCACGGACAATCTTAAAGCCACCATAACGATCACCTTCAAACTGCAAGACTACATCAACAAGGTGTTCAAGGACTTTTGGACCAGCGATGCTCCCCTCTTTCGTGACATGCCCAACCAAGATGACGGCAGTCCCTGTTTCTTTGGCCGCTCGGATTAGTACGTTACTACTATTGGTAATCTGACTCACCGTTCCAGGTGCACTCGTAATATCGTCGAGGGCAAGTGTTTGGATTGAGTCAACAATCACCAAGTCATATTTCCCGCCACGAATTGTCGCGGCAATATCATTCGCACTTGTGCTGGCGGCGAAGTCCAAGAGTTCAGTCGATTCTGCACCTAATCGTCCTGCACGTAGCTTCACCTGACTGGCAGATTCCTCACCGCTCACGTAAAGGACTGACGTTGTCTTCGCGATAAAGGCCGTCACTTGCAGCAACAATGTACTTTTTCCAATACCAGGTTGACCAGCCAAAAGCACGACTGCGCCAGGCAAGATACCGCCGCCAAGGACGTCATCTAAATCATGCGCGCCAGTCAGCATTCGCTTTGATGTATCGTCGGTTGTCATATCTTTGATCGACTGAACAGCCAATGGACGTCCTGTTCCTGAAGCTTTCGCGACCGAAGATGAGCCGCTACCTTGCGAGATTTGCTCAACGAGCGTATTCCATTCGCCACAGTTATCACAACGCCCAGCCCATTTGCTGTGCACTGCTCCACAATTTTGGCAGACGAACTGCGTTTTAGCTTTTGCCATTATACGTATTATAGCCTATCGGTATTTCTTAAATATTAAACGGAAGGTGCTGGCTGGAGATCTTTGATGCTATCGATGCTCTTGTTGAGTGCTTCAACTTGCGATGAAACTGTCTGGTATTGGGCATACTTCGCATTGTAGGTGTCGATATCGGCAGAAATTGAGGCTCGTTCGGCATCAAGCGCGCTAGTTCGTGCTAACAATGAAACTCTCTCGCTATTAAACTGGCTAATCGACGAAAAGTTTCCGCTATTTGCCCTGGCGTTAAATGATTCGATGTCAGCCGACAATTGTTTTGAATCAGCAGAATACTGCGCTGTACGTGACTCGATACTTGCACCGAGTGTCGTCAGATCAGCGTACAAAGAGTCTGATTCTGATTTCAAGTTCTGGAATACTGAATTATATTTGCTGTGAAGATCGACTACTTTTTGGCGGTCATTAAAGTACTGTTTGTAGTACGTTTCAAGTTCGGGACTAAGGTTTCCGATTTCCGTTCCAAGAATAGAATGGAGTTCATTTACAAACTGGCCCGGTTCAGTACGTTGATAGTAACTCATGCGATCGGTCAGATCTTTATTATCACTCAGCTTTGCATACTCAGCCTGAAGAAGCTTTCCAATTCGATCTTGGTCAATAGGGCTCATTCGTTCCCAGACGGCGTGGAGCATTTCGTGCGCAGCCGTTACTTCTTCAATGCCATCGAGTTGAGCATTCGTCACGTCATAGACGTAAATACGTCCGCCTGCGTAACAGCCGAGAATCGGATTGCCGACTTCCTGACGTGGGCAGTCTGCATTAAATTTGTCAGACCCATCCACTTCAGGCTGTGTGGCGTAAAAGTTAAATTGCCCCTTGCTACTAAAATCGATCCGACTTTCGACACTTAAAATTTTAGCGTCAGGTTTGTACGACCAGACCGTGATTTGATCTTTGACGTACTGTTGATTCATCAGTAAGAATCCCGCCGCTGCAAGAATGGCTATACTGATCCCACCTCCAATGAGGGTTCTTTTTAGGCTAGGCCTCTTGTCCGACATTGATTTGAATTTTTCCTCTTACGGCAGCTATCTTCAGTACTGTACCTTTTTCATACTCACCTGACAAGATGCCATCCGCGACGGGAAGCTCAAGCAGATCCTGCATTGCCCGACGAAGTGGCCGTGCGCCGTACTTTTCGTCGTGTCCCTCAGCAATAATCTGACGTTTGGCAGACGAGGCAACGACAAGGTGAATCCCCTTTCGAACCAAACGGTCTTGCAGCTCTCCGAGAAGGTTGTCAAAAATCTTGCCAACCTCTTTTTTGGTTAGTGCACGGAAAGTAACGATAGCGTCAAAACGATTAATCAACTCTGGGCGCATAATCTTATTCAACGCATCTTCGGCAGCAACTGCATTCTCGTCGTGAACTTCATCGAGTCGTTTCTGATCGTTTCGTGTCACAGCGCTAAAGCCAAGACTTGATTCTTTCATCATGCGATCAGCACCGAGGTTACTCGTCAGAATAATAATCGTATTAGAGAAATCAACTCGGTGGCCTTTTGCATCAGTCAAAGATCCGTCTTCAAGGATTTGAAGGAGCAAGTGGAAGACTTCAGGATTCGCCTTTTCGATCTCGTCGAACAACACAACACTGTATGGCTGACGACGAACCTTATCAGTTAATTGTCCGCCATCTTCGTATCCAACATAGCCGGCAGGCGCACCAACAAGGCGGCTCGCCGTATGGCGTTCGCTGAATTCGCTCATGTCGATCTTGATCAAGTTATCTTCGCTTCCAAAGACTTCGCGAGCAAGTACCTTCGCGAGCTCTGTCTTACCAACACCAGTTGGTCCCATAAAGACGAATGATCCGATTGGACGTTTGCTACTCGCAACACCGCTTCGGCTACGACGAATCGCCCGAGAGACCTTTTCAACTGCTTCACGTTGCCCGATGACATACTTTTCAATATGGCCTTCAAGGTTTCGGAGAAGTTTCGCTTCAGACTTCTGCACACGACTCACAGGAATACCTGTCATTAGGGAGATGGCGTAGGCAATATCTTCATCACCGAGTACGACTGGGGTCTTCTTCTCGTACTCAGCCCGAGTTTCTTCAAGCTTTGTGTTGAGTTGACTAATGCGCGTCTTGTATAGCGCCGCACGTTCGTAATCTTCGCCAGTGACTGCTTCTTCCATCTTTTCGTTCAAATTTTTGAGTTGCTTCATGTAATCACGAAGCTTGCTTGGCTTACGTCCAGATTTTACGCGAACACGCGCAGCTGCTTCATCGATCACATCAATTGCCTTGTCCGGCATGAACCGTTCGTTAATGTAACGGTCAGCCATGTAGACAGCGTCTTCGATAACTTCGTCGCTAATCGTGACGCCATGGTGCTTTTCGTAATATGGCTTGAGGCCCTTAAGGATGGCGATCGTGTCTTTGAGTTTTGGCTCTGGGACGACAATTGTTTGCAGGCGTCGTTCAAGCGCTGTATCTTTCTCGATATGCTTCCGGTATTCATCAAGTGTGGTTGCGCCGATGAGGCGGATCTCACCACGAGCAAGCGCGGGCTTGAGCATATTAGCAGCATCAAGCGCGCCTTCCGCTGCACCAGCGCCAACCAGTAGGTGAAGTTCGTCAATAAAGACAATGACATTCTTTTGTTCTTGTAATTCAGCAACGACTTTCTTGAGGCGTTCCTCGAATTCACCGCGATACTTTGTACCAGCGATCATGCCTGCAAGGTCAAGTTGAACAATGCGCTTATCGAGCAGATGTTCTGGCACGTCTTCACTGGCGATGCGCTGTGCAAGGCCTTCAACAATCGCCGTCTTACCAACGCCTGGTTCACCAATAAGAACCGGGTTGTTCTTTGTACGACGACTCAGAATCGTTACGAGACGCTCTTCTTGCTCGGCGCGACCAATTACGGGATCAAGACGACCTTCTTTAGCGCGAGCCGTCAAATCAGTTCCAAATGTCCCCAGCGCACCTTTTCGTTGTGGTGCTTTCTTGGTTTCGGTTGTTGTCTCGTCATCGCTTGAAATGTATGAATCACCTTGACGATCAAGATACTCTTCAAGTTCCGAAACAATATCGGTAATATTCACATTCATGTCACGAAGAAGGACCGTTGCACGGGCGTTCTTTTGTGTCAAAATGCTGTAGAGAATGTGTTCTGTACCAAGATAATCCTGGTGAAATTCCTGAGCAATATCCCAACTCATTTTCAGAGTGAGTTTTGCTGTTTCGCTCAAGCTTTTGGTACTGAGTCCGCCAACAACGGCAGAAACAGGGACCATATTAAGCGCAGTCTGTGCGCGATCAAGTGTCACGCCAGCGTCTGCTAAGATTTTTGCTCCCACCGATGCACCTTGTGCCATCACTCCAAGCAGGAGGTGTTCTGTACCAATGTAAGGACTCCCGTACCCTTGAGCAATCAGAGTAGCGTGATGAAGGCTGGTCCGTGCGTTGTCGGTGAGATGCGTGATAAATTCTGCAAAATCATCAGCCATATTCTTATTATCTATCCTCCTATATAAGATGCGCAAGCTTATTTTGTATTTAGCTTGTGATCATATATCTAGTATAGCAAAATTAGCACTCGTTGCAATAGAGTGCTAATTTATATTTTGCTTAAATTGTCGTAAGACTAAGCTTCGGCTGCGTCTTCGTTGTTTTCTTCAACAGCGTTGAGAAGACTATCTTCGATATTCTTCTTTGGACCCTTTTCGGTTGCAGGCTTTGCTGTTGGAGTTGCTTGCTCGATATCGAGTTCGTAGCCAGTAAGGTGGCTTGCAAGACGAACGTTTTGTCCACCACGACCGATCGCAATTGATTGCTGGTCTTCATTCACATAGACGGTCGCACGCTTAGTCTCTTCGTTGATAACGACTTTGCTCACTTCAGCTGGGCTGAGTGCGTTCTTGATGAACTGTTCGATGTTTGCATCGTAAGTGACAATGTCGATTTTTTCTTGATCGCCAACTTCGTTCATAACGGCCTGCACACGTGTGCCGTGTCCACCAACGAATGTTCCAACCGGATCAACACCTGGAACAGTACTTGCAACAGCAAGCTTCGTTCGGCGTCCTGCTTCACGAGCGATTGCCTTGATTTCCACCGCACCAGTTTCAAGTTCAGGCACTTCCTGCTTAAAGAGGTATTCGATGAACTCGGTGTTACCACGGCTCAAAATAAGCTGTGGACCGCGGTTGTCGCGCTCGATGTCCTTAATAAAGACCTTGATACGTGCACCAACACTGTAGTATTCGCCTTGAATCTGTTCGCTTTGTGGAATAATACCGTTTGCTTTACCGATTTCGATGCGAATAACACGTGGTTCAACGCGCTGTACCGTTCCGTTCACAACGGTACCGATCTTGTCTTCGTATTCACCAAGAACAACTTCACGCTCTGCTTCACGAAGACGTTGGAGGACGACTTGCTTTGCAGTTTGAGCCGCAACACGCCCGAAGCTGCTCACTTCGTGCTCTTCTTCGATCATGTCACCAAGTTCAGCATCTTTTTTGATTTTACGAGCATCAGCAAGGCTAATTTCGTGTGCATCACTTCCAACGAGTTCAACAACCTCACGAGCAACAAAGACCTTTGCTGTTCCTTTGTTGATGTCGAGGACACTGCGAACTTCTTGGTCACGTTCACCGTTATCACGGCGCCATGCAGCAGCGATTGCCTGTTCGATAACAGACATAACGATGTCTTCTGGGAGGTTTTTCTCTTCAGCGATTGTTCGAACCGCAAGAGTTAATTGTTTTAGATTTAATTCATCCATAGTAATAAGTCCTTTCTTATGTACGCTTGTACTTTTTTATGAAAAAATCCGACCTGCCGGCCGGAATGTACTGTCGCTATTATAACGAATTTGTCATTTGAGCGCAAGTGAGTGCTAGGCCGATGGGAGTGCCTGCCCCTGACAGGTCGACAATACATCGATGATTGCCTGTTTCTCGGACGGTGTCACCCACAGCGAATACTTTTGTTTCACCGCAATCTGCCGAGCAACATACCGACAGCGAAAGCTCTTGTTTGAAGGCAACCACGTCGCTGCGTCACTATCGCTTTTTTGCTGATTAGCGGCACCTTGAACCGCAAGTAGTTCCAGTGGATCGTTTGCAAGTTGAATACGCACATCACGCGTCTGCCCAGCAGCGCCCGTTTGCCACGCATCTGATAAGGCTACGACATGATCAATCTGAACATCGCTACTTCCCTTCATGAACGGGATAACCATTGCCGTGTACGGATCATTAAGCGTTCCCGATACGACGATGCATTTTTCGTCAACAACCGGGTTCTGCAAATCTCTGTGCAAAATGATATTCCGCGTATCGCACCCACTTATTGTCGACCAACCGCTTCCGAACTGACTGCGGGAGTAATCGGTTTTAGGTGCACGACCTTTGACAACTAACTTTTCGAGCGCATCGGATGCTGAACCTGTTGCTACCGTGGCGGGTGTGGGTGTTTGTAGCTGATTCGTCCGTTCAATCACAGGCGGTGCTGCGGCCAGAATAATCACCGCAAACCCGATAAGGCCAAGTACGACAGTCACGATCCTCCTCAGACGCATGTTCATATAGCTAGTATGAATGAAGGGGGCGATAGTTCAATGGCGAGAGGACTGCAGGACAAAAAGTTTTAACATTTCATTTGCTATACTAGTCTATATGCAGACTGTAGCCCGACTCATCAACACATTCGTTCCAGATCATTATCAACTATCCGTATCACTCGACCGCATTGGCCGAACTTTTGCCGGAACTGTCACGATTCAAGGTTCGTCCGTTGTCGGCGCAACCAACATTGTGCTTCACTCGAAAGATCTTGCGATTCAATCAGTCGTATTCGATGGCAAACAAGCCAACTTCAGTCTTGATGATCAAGAACTAACGATTACCCATCCCGACATCACCGGCGGTGCACATGTTATCGTAATTGGATTCTCCAGTGTGATTACCGACGGAATGCACGGTCTCTACCCTTGCTACTACGAACATAATGGTCTCAAAAAAGAATTACTGGCAACGCAATTCGAAAGTCACCATGCTCGTGAAGTATTTCCTTGTATCGACGAGCCTGAGGCAAAAGCAACCTTCGACGTCATCCTCACGACCGAACAAGATGTTGTTGTCCTCGGAAATATGCCCGTCAAAGACCAACGAATCGAAAATGATCTTTTGGTTACACAATTCGAAACCTCACCACGCATGAGTAGCTACTTGCTTGCATGGGTAGTTGGTGAATTACAGAAAAAATCCGCGAAGACGAAAAGTGGCGTTGAAGTTAACATCTATGCAACTCCTGCACAGACCCTTGAGAGTCTTGATTTCGCACTCGATATTGCGACTCGCGGGATTGAATTCTTTGATGAGTACTTTGATATCCCTTATCCACTTCCAAAATCTGACCACGTTGCCCTTCCTGACTTTTCATCGGGCGCTATGGAAAACTGGGGGTTGATTACGTATCGTGAAATTGCCCTTCTGGCCGACCCCAAAACTGGCTCGTTACAAGCACGTCAACAGGCTGCCCTCACTATTACCCATGAGTTAAGCCACCAATGGTTTGGAAATCTTGTGACTATGAAATGGTGGAATGATCTTTGGCTGAACGAAAGTTTTGCGAATATGATGGAATACGTCTGCGTCGACGCACTTGAGCCTGACTGGCACATTTGGCTCGACCAAGCAACATACGAAGTCGTACAAGCACTTCGTCGCGATAGTCTTGATGGCGTCCAGGCAATTCAAACCGAAGTGCACCATCCCGATGAGATCTCAACCATCTTCGATCCCTCAATCGTGTACGCAAAAGGTGGTCGTCTGCTTCGAATGCTCCAAAGCTATATTGGCGACGAGGTACTCCAATCTGGTTTGAAATCGTACTTTAAAAAGTACGCCTATCAAAATACCGAAGCAAACGATCTTTGGGAATGTTTGTCAGAAGCGTCCGGCCAAGATATCGGTCTTCTCATGAATACCTGGATCTCTCAATCGGGCTACCCTGTTTTGAACGTTTCTCAAGACGGCGATCAAATTCATTTGTCACAAGAACAATTCTTTATCGGTCCGCACGAACCATCCGAAAAGTTATGGCCAATCCCACTCGGAGCATCTGAACAAAATATGCCTCATCTTTTGACTGAGAAAGCATTAACCGTTACCCGTAGCTCCAACCTTCCGCTCGTGATTAACCACGAAAGTACGGCGCACTTCATTACACACTACATACCGACACTTCTTGCCGAATTAGTAAGCGCGTTGTCGACACTTTCTGAAATTGACCGTCTGAAACTACTGAACGAGCAGGTTCTCCTGGCACAAGCGAGCCTTATTTCCAGTGCCGAACTCGTTCCACTACTTGGGTACTATAAGGATGAGTCTGTCGAAGCCGTTTGGGATATCATGCTCGTTGCGTTAAATGAATTAAAAAAGTTTGTTGAAAATGACGAGAAGCTTGAAGATAAATTGCGCGCCTTTGCTGGACATCTCGCCGAAGACCAATTCAACCGACTTGGCTGGGAGCCAAAGACTGGTGAGAATGAGTCTGATACCAAACTCCGAAGCATTGTCGTCGGCCTCATGATCTACAGCGAACGCGAAGACATCCTTGCAAAAGCACACGCTATCTATGAATCAACTTCACTTGAAGAGCTTGATCCTAATCTCCGTGTGAACATTATTGCAACTATCGTTCGTTATTCAAAAGACGAACAGATTATTAGTGCACTTCTGAATGCTCACATGAAAACAACGTCGAGCGCACTAAAGGAAGATATCGCCTCAGCAATTACTGCGACACGTAGTCCTGAAGTGATTGAACGATTGCTTGGCATTCTAAAAGATCCAAACATTGTTCGTCCACAAGACTTCATGCGCTGGTACGTGTGGCTGCTTCGTAACCGTTACGCACGAACCGCTACTTGGAAATGGGGCCGTGATAACTGGCCGTGGATGGAAGAAACCTTTGGTGGCGACAAGAGTTACGACTCATTTCCTCGCTATGTTGCGATCTGCCTGACAACCGCCGAGCAACTCGAAGAATACAAGACATTCTTTAATCCATTGAAAGACCAAGTTGGGTTGAGGCGTAATATCGAACTTGGTATTTTGGAACTAGGTAGTAAAATTGATCACGTCGCACGTGACGAAGCGGCCGTTCAAAAGGCCCTACTCGATCTCTAAATAGGTTTCGACAGTTGGCGTTGTTCCCGATACAGAAACAGCAACCAAGCGCATCGCGACATTCTGTAGCTTATGGCTTGCCATATAGAATTCAGCAGCAAATATCATTTGTTGCTGTTTTTTATGAGTAATCGCTTCAAGACCCGAACCCTGTATAGGATTTTTACGATATTTCACCTCGCTAAAGTAGAAGGTCTCGCCTTTGACAGACACAATGTCGATCTCACAGAACTTTGTCTTCCAATTTCGCTCAAGCACCGTATGACCATGAGATTCAAGATACCGCGCTACTGCAGATTCGGCGTCGTCACCAATCCGTTTGGTTGTTCTTGGAACGAATTCGGATGTGATTTCTGTCTTATATTTTGCCAGTGGAGCAAACGACAATCGATGCAGTGGCGTAACGCCTAACTTCTCGATTGAATTCCTGTGTGTCAGTGTTCCATAGCCAACATGACGTACAAACCCATACCCAGGATATATATCATCCTGCAAAGCCATGTAATTGTCCCTGGCGACCTTTGCGATGATAGACGCAGCCGAAACGCTCTGTATCAGTAAGTCCGCCTTAGCGAGCGTCGTAACGTATCGGCCTTTTGCTGTTTCACTCAAAAAATTAATTGTTCCGTCGATAATAATTTCGTGGTAGGGAGCTTTGACTTGTTCAACGGCGCGGATGGTCGCCAGGCGTAACGCCGGACCAAGCCCGATCTCATCAATTTCTTTTGCCTCTACCCACCCAAGCCCGTAGCCACTTGCCTGTTCGCGAATGAGAATATCGAGAGCATCCCGCTTTTTCTTAGTAAGTTTCTTGCTGTCGGTCAGTCCGTCAATCTTGGCATCACCGAGCACCACAGCACCAACCACAAGTGGTCCTGCCCAGGGTCCTCGTCCGACTTCATCGATTCCCAAAATCATTATTCTATTCTAGCATCTTGAAGATTTAGTAAGAATATTCTATAGTATGACAATCCTGTTCCCGACGTAAAGGAAGTACAATCAATGCAGCCAATTATCATCGACTTTGACGCGCCAACATTCTCGAAGATTAGCAATGATCTTTTTGCCATCCTTGGCAATCACCGAGACATCAACCGGCTCGAAATCTCGCTCCACACACTGACGTTCAAGAAGGTAACGCCCGACGAGGACCTCTTGCTCATCAGTGTCGCCGTTGACGAGCCGATCGAGCAGTTCGAACTGATCGCCTTCCTGGTAAGTCCGGGGATCGGCAACTTCGGGCGTGAAGACTGGCTCGCGGGGCGATTCGATCACTTCGGTAGCACGTTCTCGATCAACATCGACGGCGACAGCGTCATAGTAGGAGAGATCCCCAAACGGCGCTAGCAGTACTTCTTCCCCGGAAGAACAGGAAGGCCTCGCATACGCGGGGCCTTTCGACTTCTCAGAGTTCTGCAAACAAAAAAACGCCTCGATGTGAAGCGTTTTTGAGATCAGACGGAAACTTAGGCGGTTTCTTCGTGTCGAGCTTCGACTTCAGCTTGCTTTGCAGCAAGTTCAGCGTCTTCAGCGGCCTTTTCGGCAGCCTTTGCTTCAGCGGCGATGTGCGCTTCTTCCTTAAGACGTGCGGCTTCTTCTTCAGCGTGGAGGTCACGAATATCGTTTACACTTTCGCGGTCAAAGTTAACACCCTTAAGGCGTGCGCTCTTACCGCTTCGTTCACGGAGGTAAGAAAGGTAGTTACGACGTACTTTAGAACGACGAGTGACTTCAATCTTTTCAACAAGTGGGCTGTGAAGAAGAAAGCTCTTCTCAACACCAACACCACTGGCAATTTTACGGACCGTAATACGAGCAGTGTGTGATGCTGCACGGTCAACACGAATCACAACGCCTTCAAAAATCTGAATACGTTCTTTCGTGCCTTCTTTAATTTTTTGGTGAACACGAACAGTGTCACCAGACTTAACGTCTACAACGGCGGCTTTCTTCTGTGCTTCGTTTACCAGCTTAATAAGTTCAAAACTCATCTGTTGTCCTTAAAATACTCACTTAATCTTTTATATCTGCAATCGAATATCTAATATACCATAGTAGATCTATTTTTGAAAGGGTTAACAGGGATTAAATGACGCGGTTCACTTCATCGAGTGTTGTATCACCGCGAAGTGCTGCAAGAATACCATGCTCAAGCAGTGATACCATACCACCAGCACGAGCTGCTTGTTCAATCATTTCCGTGTGTACTTCCGCGATATCACCACGTAGGAACTTCTGTATGGCTTCTGTGACAACCATTTGCTCCATGATCACAATACGGCCGCTATAGCCGAACGGCGAGTGCTCATTGGGCACAGGACGCCATAACTTGAACGTGTCAAGGTCTGGTTTCTGGATATGAGCAGGAAGATTCGAAAGCGCAGCCTTGACCCAATTGCGTGTTGCGTCGTCGGGTTCGTACTCTTCCTTTGACGTATCATCGAGTCGGCGTACTAATCGTTGCGCAATCACCAAGCGAATCGCCGTACTAAAGATTGGATTCACGCCAATAAGGTCGATCATGCGACTAAATGCCGCTGCGGTTGAGTTCGCGTGGAAAGTCGAAAGGACCAAGTGTCCCGTAATCGATGCCTGAATCGCTGTTTTCGCAGTATCAGCGTCGCGAATCTCACCGACCATCACGACGTCAGGGTCAAGACGAAGGACGGATCGAAGGTGATCCGCAAAACTTTGTCCACCAGTTGTATCGACAGGAATCTGCGAAATACCAGAAATACCATATTCGATCGGGTCTTCGAGTGTAATAATCTTTCGGTCTGTCGTGTTCAACGCATTAATCATGCTATACAGTGTTGTCGACTTGCCCGAGCCCGTTGGACCAACCATGAGGACCATGCCACGTGGGTGGCTAATAATCTCGTCAATTTCCTTTCGTTCGTCTGGGCCAATACCCAAGCGCTCAAGATTGAGCATCGATTCGTCGTAGTTGAATAAACGAATCACCGCATCTTGTCCATACATTGTCGGGATCACCTCAATACGCATATTCAAAAGGTGCGTGACGCCATCGATAGAAATTTCCTTCTGCATATGTCCCGATTGTGGCTCGTTTGATGCTGTTGAAATATTTCCCCTCGATGCGAGCGCGCCCAAAATAACTCGATAGCGATCACTATCAAGTTCGGCAACCGGGTGTAGTGCGCCATCGACGCGCATGCGAACACGAATACCGTTTCGTTGGTTTTCAATATGGATATCGCTTGCGCCAAGACGATCGGCTTGCGTAATGAGGTAATCGAATACTTCATCACTCCCCACCGAATTCAACGTCTTACTGACTTCACCCATTGTGTCACTATCGCCTTCTTTGGCGATCTTGATGTCGTCGTATACGGCAATGACTGGTGGATCATAGCGATTCATCAAGACATTGAATGCGCCGAGACTGATAAGGGCGAAGGTTGCGTTCTGTGCTTGCGCAGCATACTTTGCCGTCAATTCACGAATGAAAGACTGAGGTGTTTGTGTCGTGACGCCAAATTCCCACGTTGCCGAATCCCCGCCGGTTTTTAGTACGACGAGTCGGTTCTTATGCATATCCTCGTTACTCAGAACACCTGGGATGAGATCAATCGTTTGATCGACCCCACGAAGATCCAAATACTGCATACCCAAAATAGAAGCACGACCTTGTGTCGACTGTTCATCCTGCTCGCGTGCACGCTCCTGAATTTTCTGTTCGTCCATTACCTATCATCCTACCAAAAAACGTAAGCATTTTACAGTAGCTCTTAGTGGTATAATGACCGAAATGCAGCATAATACCCCAAAGATCATCGTTATCGCCCACAATATCCGCTCAACCCACAATGTTGGAGCAATATTTCGAACCGCTGAAGGCTTTGGCGTTGAAAAAATAATCCTCAGCGGCTATACCCCGTATCCCCGCCTACCAATAGACGGACGCCTCCCTCACATATCAGAGAAATTAACCTCCCAAATCCATAAGACAGCTCTTGGTGCTGAGGAAATGGTTCCTTTTGAATATAGCGAACAAATCCCACTAAACTTCTTAAAAGAAAGTGGCTACCGCATCGTTGCGCTTGAACAAAATGATCGAAGCATTAATCTTTCCGAGTACACGACTCCCGAAAAAGTAGCGCTCCTCATTGGTGAGGAAGTTCACGGTATTACCGAAGACCTTATCGCACAATGCGATGATGTTGTTGAAATCCCCATGGTCGGGAAAAAGGAGTCTTTCAATGTTAGTGTCGCAACAGGTATTGCGCTCTACGAATTGTCGACTGCACGCTGATTATTTAAAGACGACTGCGTCTTCGCCAAGCAATTTCACTAATTCACCGATGAGATCATTACTGCCGTCAACTCTAAACGGCATCTTGATAGCTGATTTTTTATCGGCACCAAGGACGAGAACGATATCGCTGACACCCGGGAAATCACCACAAATCTGCTTTAGCTTTACGAGAGCCGATTGGTCGTCAGGATTCTTGACATGAACATAGAGTTTCTTTACTGGTTCTGCGGCAACAACTGTATACACGACTTTTGCTTTCGCCTTGGCATCAGCTTCGTCTCGATCTTTAGTTGCGGCTTTATTGCGTTTTGCCATGACGCCGGCAGTATGCGCTTTTGGCTTCGCCATTTTATTGCCGTGCGATTCATAGTTTCGAAGTTCGGCATCATCAACGATTTGCACGTCGTCGGCAATAATCTTGATATCGGCACTAAGGTTCCCATCGCGGTCACGAGCGTTCACTTTACCACTGACACGAATGACTGAATCTTGTAGCAATTGACCACCGACGACTTCATAAATGCTTGGGAAGACGATAATTTCAATTTCCGACGTTTTGTCTTCGATCTTTACGAAAGCCATCTTCGAACCACTCTTGGTCACGATACTCCGCACAGATGAAATCAAACCACCGACGGTTAAAGCTTTACCGTCTATATCAGTCGAGAGTTCGCTCATCGGAACAGTCTGTTCGTTGAAGTAGGCGTCGTAGTTGTCGAGCGGGTGCGCACTAATGTAAAGCCCTAGTAGTTCACGCTCCCAGGTCAGTCGTTCTTTATCGGTATGTTTCATTGGCGCGTCAATCATTGCAACAGATGGTTGAGCGATTGCGGTTGAGTCAGACAGTCCGCCAAAGAGATCAGTCTGGCCACTCAACGCTTCCTTTTGTAATTTCGAAGCAAACGCCTGAATTGTCTCGAGGTTAAAGAGGAGATCTGAGCGGTCAGCCAGCGTATCGAAGGCACCTGTCTTAATTAAAGACTCCCACGCTTTTTTGTTAACTTTCGAGGTTGAAACCCGTTTAGCGAAGTCTTCAACAGATTTGAACTTTCCGTCCTCACGCGCGCGTAGAATCTCTTCAACGACAGCTGTTCCGACACCCTTAATCGCCGCCATACCGAAACGAATCTCCTTTTTATCGGGGACAACGGCAAATTCGACGAATGATTCATTCACATCGGGTGAGAGTACCTTGATACCCATGTGCTTACATTCGTTCATTTCGATTGCCAAACGCTCAAGGTCACCTTGATCAGAGGTCATAAGTGCCGCCATGAAGGCTTCTGGGAAGTGCGCCTTCAAATAGGCCGTCCAGTATGCGATCAGTCCGTAACAAGCCGCGTGCGACTTGTTGAAACAGTACGCCGCAAAGTCTTCAAGTTGTTTCCAGAACTTTTCCATTTCATTTTTGTCGGCGCCTGAAATCTCAGCTGCGCCGTCGATAAAGCGAGTCTTCATCTTATTCATCATTTCGACATTCTTTTTACCGATTGCTTTACGAAGCGTGTCGGCTTCACCACCAGTGAATCCAGACAGATCTTTCGAGAGTTGCATGACTTGTTCTTGGTACACCAAGACACCGTAGGTCGACTTCAAAGCGTCTTCCATCTTTGGGTGGAAATAGGTAATTTCACGCTCACCGTGTTTTCGCTTGATAAAGTCATCGATAAACTGCATTGGACCTGGTCGGTACAATGCGACCATCGCGATAATATCATCGAATACGGTTGGCTTTAGTTCGCGAAGATAGCGTTTCATTCCCGCGGATTCAAGCTGGAAGACACCGGTCGTGTCACCTTTTTGCAAAAGCGTATAGGTGGCTTCATCGTCAAGTGGAATCTCTTGTAAGTTAATGTCAGTTTTAAAAACCTTCTTTATAATTCGAAGTGCGTTGTTGATGGTGGTAAGGTTTGAAAGTCCCAAGAAGTCCATTTTGAGCAGTCCCAGCTCCTCGACTGGACCCATTGGGTACTGTGTTGCAACAACACCCTTTTGTGACATTTCGACTGGTGCAAAGTTCACGATGTCATCAGGCGCAATCACAACACCTGCGGCGTGCACACCGTGGCTTCGAATCGTACCCTCAAGTCGAATCGCAAAGTCGAGCACCTTTTTTACCGTTGGGTTTGACTCGTACTCATGACGAAGGTCTGCATCTTCAACGACGCTGACGGATAACGGAATGTGGCGACCTTGAACCGGTGGAGGAATAAGTTTTGCAAGACGATCACTTTCAGCATACGGAACCTGCAGAACACGAGCCACGTCACGAACAGCCGCACGAGCCGCCATCTTACCAAAGGTAACGATATTCGCAACCCGCTCAGTACCATATTTTTCAGTACAGTACTGAATCACCTCGTCACGGCGGGTGTCTTGGATGTCGATATCGACGTCTGGCATACTAATACGATCAGGGTTCAAGAAACGCTCAAACAGCAGGTCGTATTTTAGTGGATCAAGTTCAGTAATACGGACAGCATACGAGACGATTGACCCAGCAGCGCTTCCTCGTCCAGGCCCAAAGATGATTCCTCGGTCTTTGCCCCAGTTAATGAAGTCCTGGACGATCAAGAAGTAACCATTGAAGCCCATTCCATCGATAACGCCCAGTTCATAGTCGGCCCTTTCAAGTACATTGGCAGGAATGTGTTTCCTGTATTCTTCAAGTGTGGTTGCGAGCGGATCACCTTCAAGCGTTCCGTCGCCGTATCGGTTTGCGAGTCCCTGAAAAACGAGTTGGTGAAGATATGTTTTTTCGTTATAGCCTTTTGGCGTTTCGAAGGTTGGGATCAAAATACCACCAAGTTCTAGTTCGACATCGCAGCGATCCGCAATCACCTTAGTGTTTGCAACCGCTTGAGGGTGAGTCTTTCCCCAACGGCTGATCAGTTCATCAGGTTCCGTAACATGGAGTTCGAAATCCTTTAAAGACATACGCTTTTCGTCAGTTAAGAATGCACCCGTCCCAACACACAGAAGGATCTCGTGCGAGTCTTGGTCGTCATGATTCAAGTAGTGACCGTCACTCGTGACAACCAATTGAATATCGAGTTCTTCGGCAAGTTGCTCAAGGTAGCCGTTGATCTTGGTCTGAACGTCCCAACGTGCAGGTGCTTCCATGTGTCCATGATCCTGCATTTCAAGGTAATAGCGGTCGCCAAAGACAGACTTGTACCATTCCGCGATACGCTTTGCTTCTTCGTAGTTGTCATTCTTGAGGTTTTCGCCAATCTCACCACTGGCGCAGGCTGAAAGGATAATCAGCCCCTCGTTATATTTCTCGAGGAGCTCGTGGTCAATACGAGGCTTATAATACATACCTTCAAGATTGGCTGTTGAACTAAGGCGCATCAGGTTCTGGTATCCTTGCTTGTTCATTGCGAGAATAATCAAGTGATAGCGAGCTTTGTCCTTTTGAGGGTCACGGTCATGGCGAGAACGAGCTGCAACGTAGGCCTCCATGCCGATGATTGGCTTAATACCCTCGGCCTTTCCTGCTTTGTAGAATTCAAGCACGCCAGACATCGTTCCATGATCAGTAATTGCAACCGCTTCCATACCAGATTCTTTCACCTTACTCATCAGCGCCGGGATCTTCGAGAGTCCATCAAGCACACTGTGGTGCGTGTGATTATGGAGGTGTACGTAACTAGACGACTTTAAAGAAAGTCCCACAGTTTTATCCGTTTCCAATTTAACCCCCATAGCTACTCTTAGTATAGCGAATGAGCACTCGCTTTGTCTGTAGTAAAAAAGTGAGCGCTATACTTTAGTGTGTTGATTCACCGTGTTAACGATGTATTGAATAAAGTCACCAATGCCACCCGGAATATCAACAAGAAGGTTAAGAAGCCATAGAATCAAAGCAATCACGATCGTTCCACCAAGCACACTTCCGACACCAAAGAAAATCCCGCGAGTAAAGTTCATCCAATAGACTTGTCGACGACTTCTATGAAAATCATAGAAAAGATCTTCAAGAATACCTTTACGTGCACCGTTTTCGTTATCAGTCTTCACTTTTGTGAGCGTTTTTTTGATCATAGTTATGATTATACGAAACTATTTGTTGTTTTTGATGGCGGTTTTTGCAGAAGCAGCGGCTTCTTTGCTTTTTGCCTTCAAGTCTTTAGCGGTCTCAACTACTTTATCAGCGGTTGCTTCAGTAGCTATCGATACTTTGTCGGCAGCGATTTCAGTGGCGTTCACTAACTTATCCGCAGCTTTTCCAGCAGCGTTTTCAGCTTTTTCAACGACATCTTCAGCAACATCACCAGCTTTGTGGCGAACGTCTTTCGCTTTCAGAATCGCCTCTTCTTTTTTCTCAACGGCTTTCGTTTTTAATTCTTCACGAGTTTCTTTCCCGCTTTTTGGTGCGGTTAACACTCCTGCGACAAATCCTGCAGCTGCTCCAATGAGTGCTCCGAGTATGAATTTTCCTTTAGCCATGATTATTTCCCCTTTCGAGATGTTTTAGCAAATTTTTTGATGTACCGTCCGACAAGTTCGGCAATAAAGATCGGCGAAGTCAGTTTTGATATCCCCGTGACTGCGTGTTCCACAGAACCAACGGCATGTGCTGCAGATTGAGCGATGCGACGAATTTCAGCAGATAGGCGAATAAGATAAATAATAAGAATGATACCAACAATCAGAAAAACTGAAAGAACGACGGCTAGGATGATAACAAGTATTTCTGCAGCTGAATCCATAATATGACCTTTCGTATGGGTATTTGTTTACCTTCTTATTATACCCTGATTATGAAATGACAGCAAACAACTAACTGAGGCGTTGCTTGAGAAATTCAGTCAGTTCGGCACCATACTCTTCACTTTCAAGCGCCATGTCAATCACTGCTTCGATGTATTTTAATTGATCACCCGTGTCGTGTCGTACACCTTCGATAAAGAGTCCGTAAATCTCACCGTCTTTTGCAAGTTCATTAATACTATCCGCAAGGCCAATTTCGCCACCAACACCAACTTCTTCTTTTTCAAGGTATTGCCAGATTTCTGGTGTTAAAAGATAACTTCCCACTGAGGCAAAGTTCGACGGCGTGTTTGCAGCACCCGGTTTTTCAACAAGTCCACTCAGCTGGAATAGTCGGTCTGATTTTTCGTCAGCCAAACTCGCCATGCCATATTTGTCCGCGTCTTTTGTCTCGACTTCAATCAAAGAAATGACTGACTTGCCTGTCTCGTTATATGCTTCTTTCAACTGAAGTGGCCACGGTTTATCGCTTCTGAAAAAGTCATCCGCAAAAAAGACAAAGAACGGTTCATCATCATTAATCAAGTGACGAGCATTCAGGATCGGACGAGCGTTTCCTTTAGGAAATCCTTTTTGGCGAACATATACAAAGTTTGCAATCTCAGCAACTCGCTTAATTTCATCGGCTTTATCATCTTTTCCATTTTCACGAAGCTCGCCTTCGAGCTGATCACTTCGGTCAAAGTGATCCTCAATCGCGCGCTTCGTTGAACCTGTCACAATAATAATCTCGGTAACACCGGCAGCAACTGCCTGTTCAACAATGACTTGAATAACTGGTCGATCGATCAACGGAAGCATCTCCTTAGGCATTGCTTTCGTCCATGGAAGGAATCTCGTTCCTAGTCCTGCGGCACAAATAATAGCTTTGGTGGGTTGCTTCATTGTTATTGCTCCAATCGTTTACGAATTAGTTGTTGAGCGAGCCCTGGGTTCGCTTTACCTGCAGATCGTTTCATGACTTGCCCAACGAGGAAGCCAATCGCTTTATCCTGACCAGCTTTAATATCAGCCACTGATTGTGCATTCGCGGGATCATCGAGTACGGCATCGACAAATACTTGAATGGCGGATTCGTCGCTAACCTGTAAAAGATTCTTCTCTTCAGCGATAATCCTTGGATCTTTATTTCCAGTCAAAAGTTCATTAAAGATCTGCTTTGCAGCGGTACTTGAGACTTCATTCTTTTTAAACATTTCAGCGAGTTCAATAAACCGCTTGGGGAAGAATTCGCTCGAAACGACGGCTGACTGTTCATCATCTTGACCAACTGCGCTCGCAAACCAGTGCGCAATCACCTTTGCGATATCGTCACTTTTTTCTTGAGCCAGAACAACGGTGTCAGCATATTTCACTTCATTGAGGAGTGCATTTACTACTGACAGGTCGAGTCCAATAGATGACCATTTTTCACGGTAGAAAGCAGGCAGTCTTGGCATACCGGCCTGCATATCCGCAATGTCCTCATCGCTCAAAACAACTGGTGGAATATCAGCATCGGGCATATAACGATAGTCCTGAGCATCTTCCTTGCTTCGCTGAGAACTTGTCTTGCCTGATGCATCGTCCCAACCACGAGTTTCTTGAACAATCTTTTCACCCTTTTCAATCAATTCAATTTGGCGAGTAAACTCATATTCAGCAGCTTTTTCGACACTTCTAAATGAGTTCAAGTTTTTGACTTCCGCACGTGTGCCAAGTTCTGTCGCGCCTTTGAGGGCAACTGAGAGGTTCACGTCAAAACGCATGTTTCCGTGATACAGATCACCGTACGTTACGCCCGCAAAGGTCATAAGACGGTGCAGTTCAGTGGCGTATGCTTTTGCACCCGCAGCGGAGTGAATATCTGGTTCGGACACAATTTCAATCAGCGGCGTGCCTGCACGATTTAAATCAACGAGGCTAAAATCAGAATAATGCGTTAACTTACCGGCGTCTTCCTCGATGTGAGCGTGGTGAATACGAACCGTCACAGTTGATCCGTCAAGCATAGGTGCTTCGACGAGTCCACCAAGAATAATTGGCTGATACATCTGGGTAATTTGATACCCTTTTGGAAGATCAGGGTAAAAATAGTGTTTACGATCAAAACGACTGATGTGCGCAATCTCAGCGTTAAGTGCCTTACCCGCTTTTGCGGCTAGGACAATCGCTTGGTAATTCAACACAGGTAACATGCCCGGAAGACCGAAATCGATTGGGCTCGTCGCATCATTCGGCGCTTTATCATTTGCATCATTATCGGCACCACTAAAAAGCTTACTTATTGTTGCAAGCTGAACATGGCATTCGATACCAATCGTCATATCGTATTTGTCTAAGATTTCAGGACTAATCATTAAATGGCTCCCACGTCTTTCAGTGCTTGTTTAAATGCCCCAAGTGTTCGTCGAACACCTTCGTAATTTAGTGTCACATTTGGTTCATGGGCAATTTGATTACGAAGTTTATGCGCCGTCCATACGTTGTTTGCGTTTGACCAGGTCTTCTGTAGCTGTTTCATACGCTCGCCCATTGTCGCACCCTGCACGCCTTTGTCCCTCAACGCTTGATCAAGTAACGTATCAGCGTTAAGAACGCTCATTGCATAGCTGTTTGCATCGTCACGTTTCAATTGCTGTTCAATTGTCATCCAACGAGTACGGTACTTTTCAACGTCAAGGTTTCGTGGACCACGCTTCGTGAGGCTAATGACCGCAAAAAGAATCGCAGCAAAAATAAGAACTGCGGCTAGAAAGAAAATAATCGAAATTGAAGAATCCATTATGCGTTTCCCTCGATACTTTCAGCCAGTGCTAACAAAAGTGCATCATCACGACGTTTTCCAATAAGCTGAACGCCGATCGGAAGTCCTTGTTCGCTTTTTCCAGCAGGAACACTGATCGCAGGAAGTCCCGCGAGACTCGCGGGAACTGTCATGACGTCAGCGAGGTACATCTTGATGGGATCACTAGTATTTTCACCAAGTTTGAAAGCTGGTGTTGGTGCAACAGGCGCAATTAATACGTCAAAAGAGCTAAAGAGTTCATTAAATTCGTCAATAAGCAGTGTGCGGACCTTTTGTGCCTGTAAATAATATGCGTCGAAGAATCCACTCGATAGTACATAGCTACCGATCATAATACGGCGCTTGTTTTCAGTCATAAAGCCTTGATCACGCGAAGAGCCGTAGAGGTCACTCAAGCGAGTCGCATCTGCACGACGTCCGTAGCGAATACCGTCGTATCGTCCAAGGTTGCTACTAATCTCAGCAGGAACGACAATGTAATAAATCGCGAGCGCGTATTTAAGGAGCGACAAACTGACTTCTTCGACTTCGTGACCAGCCGACCGAAGCTTTTCGATGTATTCATTGGTGACACGACGAACATCAGCATCAACATCGTCGGTCATCGCTTCTTTGATGATACCAATCTTTTTCTTGCCATCAAGTGTGATCGGCGCAAAGAAATCTGGGAGCGTCGTCATATCTTTTGCATCTTTGCCGCTCATAATACTCATCACGAGTGCGGCGTCTTTTGTATGTGATGCAAGCACACCAATTGTATCAGTGCTGCTCGCCATTGCCACAACGCCGTAACGACTCACCGTTCCGTAGGTTGGTTTTACGCCGACAACGCCGTTAAAGCTGGCAGGTTGACGGATAGAACCACCTGTATCAGTTCCAAGTGCAAATGGCACGATCTGAAGTGCAACCACAACGGCCGAGCCACCACTACTTCCACCCGCGACACGTTCTTGGTCAACGGCATTCTTCGTGGGCCCGAACGCAGAGTTTTCGGTACTTCCCCCATGAGCAAAAGCGTCGAGATTAGCTTTTCCAATACAAATTGCGCCTTCGGCTTCAAGCTTTTCAATCGCAGTTGCTTGCAGTGGTGCTTCAAAGTTTTCAAGAATTTTACTCGCAGCCGTTGTCGTGCCACCTAGTGTTAAGAAATTATCTTTGGCAATAAAAGGAACACCGGCCAATAAACCAGTAATTTCTCCGCGATCGACCGCATCGGCACGCTCTAATGCGCGAGTCTCCGTCAGACTTAGAAGCGCATGGAACGATTCATTTTCGTGCGCTTTCGCAATCGCTTCTTCAACATTCTTACGCGCAGACACGCCAATAAAATCAGAAATAGAACTCATAGTTATAGGACCTTTGGAACCTTTATTTGCACTGCTTCAGTTGCGGGCGCAAGCGCCAGTAATGTTGCCTTATCAATCCCGTAGTTATCGACCGCATCGTCACGCCAGACATTTTCAAGATCAGTCACTTGATAGGTTGGTTCGACTCCAGTGGTATCAAGCTCATCGAGTTGCTGAATATATCCAACGATATTCTCGAGGTCAATCTGGAGTGCTCCGACTTCATCATCCGTAAGCTGCAAACTACTGAGCTGTGCAAGGTGGTGCACGTCATCATGTGAGATTTGTGTCATATCACTATATTATACCGTAATTGAAACGATAATAAACAATTTAAAGGGTTATTTCTGGGGTTACATTTTCGAGCGAATATCAGCAATGACATCACGGAGTTCTGCGGCTTTTTCAAATTCAAGATTCGCACTGGCAAGATCCATCTGTGCCGAAAGGTCTTTCACCAAACTTGCATACTCATCTTTTGGAATCTTCTTGAGGTTCAGCTTTGGCGTCTGATCCTCTTTCTTTGGGATAATCGCGCGAAGTCCTTCGTCAATTTCTTTGGCGACACTTGTTGGCGTAATGTTATGCTCAACATTGTATGCGGTTTGAATTGTGCGACGACGGCCAGTTTCATCGATTGCTCGCTGCATCGAGTCTGTCACTTTATCAGCGTACATGAGCACTTTTCCGTCAAGGTGACGCGCTGCACGACCAATCGTCTGAATCAGTGCGCTCGTACTACGAAGGAAGCCTTCTTTATCGGCATCAATAATTGCAACCAGGCTTACTTCAGGAAGATCGAGCCCTTCACGAAGCAAGTTAATACCAACCAATACATCGTAAATACCCGATCGCAGGTCACGAAGAATATCACTTCGTTCAAGCGTATCGACTTCACTGTGAATGTAGGCTGTCTTGATATCAAGCTCTTGCAGGTACGTCGAAAGGTCTTCGGACATGCGCTTTGTCAGTGTCGTCACCAACACACGCTGTTTCTTCTCGACTCGCTCGCGAATTTCGGCAATCAAATCATCAATTTGTCCCGTCGTTGGTCGAATGATAATTTCTGGATCAATCAATCCAGTTGGACGGATAATTTGCTGAATCGGTTCCGGGCTATGCGCTAATTCGTATTCGGCCGGGGTTGCTGAAACATAAATCGCTTTATTAATATGGCGATTAAACTCGTCAAATGTGAGCGGTCGGTTATCAAGTGCACTCGGCATGCGGAATCCGTGATCAACCAACACCTCTTTACGCGCACGGTCACCGTTGTACATCCCACGAACCTGCGGCAATGTCATGTGACTCTCATCAACAAAGAGCATGAAGTCATCGGGGAAATAGTCTAGCAGTGTTGCTGGCTGTTCACCTGGTTCACGATTCGTCAGATAACGGCTATAATTCTCGATACCCTTAACAAACCCTGTTTCTTCTAGCATTTCAATGTCATATTTTGTACGTTGCGTTAAACGCTGTGCTTCAAGGAGCATATCGTGAGAATCAAAGTACTCGACGCGTTCTTCAAATTCTTTTTTAATTTCTTCAATCGCATGATCGAGTTTTGCGCGTGGTGTCACGTAGTGACTGCTTGGAAAGACGGTCGTCTCGTTTGGCTCGCCAAGAATTTCACCAGTGAGCGGATCAATACGTGTAATACGTTCGACTTCATCGCCAAAGAATTCGATGCGGTACGCGACATCACTACCGGCTGGGAAGATATCAACAATATCACCACGAACACGAAATGTTCCTCGATGAAAATCGATGTCGTTTCGTTGGTACTGAATGTCCGTGAGTAGTCGAACGAACTTATCTTGCTGACGACGTTCGCCCTTTTTGATCGTAATAGACATTTCAGCGTAGTCATCAGGCGATCCAATACCGTAGATACAGCTGACACTGGCGACGATGATCGTATCTCGACGCGTTAATAACGCCGTCGTTGCCGCATGTCGAAGCCGATCGATTTCGTCATTGATTCGACTATCCTTTTCGATGAACGTATCACTACTGGCAATATAAGCCTCTGGCTGGTAGTAATCAAAGTAGCTGACAAAGTAGTGAACTTCGTTATCGGGAAAGAACGATTTAAACTCACTGTATAACTGTGCGGCCAACGTCTTATTGTGGGCAAGGACGAGTGTCGGCACGCCACGATTGGCAATAATATTCGCCATTGTAAACGTTTTTCCACTTCCTGTTACACCAAGCAGGGTTTGTTCCTTATCACCATTTTCAAGACCCTTAATAAGGCCAGCGATAGCTGACGGTTGGTCGCCTGTCGGTTTATACGGCGATTGTAAGCGAAATGTTTGATCCATTGGTATCTATTATACTATAAAATTTATAGCGCTTTGAGGCTCGGGAATCCGTTACTGAATGCAGTCTGATACTGATCAAGTAAGGTGGCATCACTGGTACAGCCTTTGCCCGCAAGAGATAGCCCATATGTGTCATTGCCTACTTTCACTGTCTGAGTGATCGTTGCCTGAACTTCACTCGAACTTGGGTTCTTGATAATTGAGGCAAAGAGACCGTTATCATCCGTGCATTTCGTACCCGCAAGATCAGGTGAACTAAATTCAACATATTGTGTTTTGTCGGCTGTTTTCTTCACTTCAAAGTTAAACGCACCAACGCCCTTTGTATACGAAACAGCGATACTAAGCGGTTCAACATCGATCGAAGTGAGCGTTGAAGGGTCGACAGCTGAAGGAGCTGTCGTATTTGTTGTCGAAGGATCGGTGACGTCAGTCTCGGTGGTTGTGGCATCTTTTGTGATAGCAGCTGACGTTTTTGAGGTGTCAGTGGTCTTGGTTGCGGGCTTCTGGCTGACGTTTTTCGCAACGATGCTCACACCCACAATAAGAAGTACTATTCCTAGAACAACAATTGTGGCTATAAGTCCCTTCTTGCCCTGAATCCTCGCCATTTTCGTAACCCCACTACGTTATCTTACGTTAAGCATAATTCGCTTAACTCAAAATGTAAATGCTTACTCTTTTGGTGCGTTTAATTTTCGCTCATACTGGTTGATCTTGTGGATGATATCGTCGTGATTATCCATGACACTGTACAATTCGCGATCCTCGTTACTAATTGTTCCAAACCGTTCTAACAACACTTTTTTAATCAGTTCGTCTATCGGTCCCCAGAAATCTGAACCAACCAAGATGATTGGTGCACGTGGAATCTTATTCGTTTCTTCAAGTGCTAAGATTTCGAATAACTCGTCTAGTGTTCCAAAGCCACCTGCAAAGAACACGTATCCGCTTGCGTCGAGAGTCATTGCGACCTTACGTCCGAAGAAGTGTTGGAACTGGAAACTTTCGGTCGTGTAGTTATTCAAACTCTGCTCATGAGGAAGAAGGATATTCAATCCGATTGAATCTCCGCCAGCATCGTAGGCACCCCTATTAGCTGCTTCCATGACACCGTAGCCACCGCCCGTAACAACAGCGTAGCCATCAACTGCAAAACGACGAGCAAGTTCGTAGGCATTCCATGAGATACCGTCTTCCTGCGGCTTTCGTGCCGTTCCAAAAATAGTCACTGTCTTGCTGTATTTACCAAGCATATCGAATACTTTATCAAACTCCTCGGTCACGCCATCAAGACGGTCTTCGGCAGCGTCAATCAATTTACGACGAATTAAGATATCGTGTTTTGCATTCTCACGTCGAAGCGCAGGAACCGTTTTCGGCCTGGTAACAGGAAGTTTCTCTGGTGCTACCGTACTGTTATCAAGTTTTTCAAGCACTTGTGCCGCAAGGTTCTTGAAGCCCATATAGCGAACAAAGATTTCATTCCAGAGACTTTCGCGGAAGTGATATGCGTAACGGTTCGCGTATGGTTCGCGGTTAGAATACGCAAAGCTCACATCAAACAAGTTAAAGGCAATCGGGAATCCCTCGTACATCAATCCGACAAAGTCACGATCTTTCCAGAACTCAAGTTCAGGGTCAAGTTCGTACAAAAGATCCTCCGCACGTCGCCAGTGAAGATCTTCCGGTTGAACGTGTGGTTCAAAGGCCACCATGCTAATATTGTCCTCTTTGTGTTTACCAAGGTAGCGTTGGATAATACGCCAGTGAATCTTGTGGCCTACCATTTGACTTGCGTCGCCTGGGTCAGCAACAAGCGTACTCACCACCGTCTTACCAAAGTGAGGTTGTTGGCTCTTGAGCTTGAAGAATGTTGAATAGAGTTTCACTTCATTCATATAGTGAAACAATAGCGGCAATGTCTTAAGAACAAGTCCACGCATCGTCTTGGCATGCATAGGAACAACCACGATGACGCCCATCTCTTTAGTATGTGTCACATTGTGAAGTTTCTTTTGAACGAAGTGAGCGGCAAGATCAACGTACTTATCATGATCCATAACGACAATCTGCAGATCGCGCTCTTCGTAGTCATCAGGAGTGACTGTCTCAAAGAGTTCATCGTACTTGTTAAGCCAGTCTGGACCTTCGGAGAAACGGAGGGCGGTATAGAGTTCAGCGAAGTTTTCGTGATCGAACATAGATTCGATATCATCGTAGCCGAGCTTTTCCATTAACGTCTTTGGTGGCATTTGACGAAGAAGGTTCTTGGCACTTTCATGCTTGATGACGAATACCTTGCGATTAAACTTCACGCTATTTGCGGCTTTTACCATAAATGGTACGAGGTAACGAACGTCCTCGGATTCTTCAGCGCCGATAATGCGAGTGAGTCGCTTGAGGTCCGTTTCCAGACGAGCTTCAAGGCCATGATAGATTTCTTCACCAGTCGATGTTGCAGGATTAAGCCCCATTTGTCGAAGATTTTCGTGTGCCTTCGCAGTGATATCACCGATAAGCTTAGCGTCAGCGCCCGTACGTCCACTTGCCTGTTCTAGTTGACGAAGAGCTTCTGAAAACAGAGGTTCTTCGGCGTCAAGTAAGTCTCGTAAAAATTTTGCCATTAGATTTCCCTCTCTTTAATCGGCATGTCATGTAACACGACGCCTTCGCGTAAAATGCCTTCTTTTGCCCCAATTTTCGTCACAACAGATGTTGAGTTCGCACTCGCAAAGATCATTGATTCCTTCAATGACTTACCTTGCGCGAACTGACTGAGGAATCCAGATCCGAAGGCGTCACCACCACCAGTTCGGTCAACCACGGGAACATCTTCATACATACCTGCTTCAACGATTGTTTCACCATCAGTTGCGATAGCACCGTGTGGACCGTCAGAGACGATCACGACGGGACAGTAGTGGTTCGCATGGCGAACAAGTTCTTCCATGCTTTCACCGGATACAATTTGCTGTGCCTCTTCTTTGTTAACGGCAAGGATTTCAACATCTTCAAGTAGTGCGCGAAGTTTTGTTGGTTCTTTTAATTCTGCGCCGGCTGGGTTCAACATCACCTTCACACCATGCTTTGCTGCGCGAGTAATAATCTTCTCAAGTAGTTCCATGTCACCAAGTGCGGAAAGATACAGCCAGTCTCCTTTTTCAATGACGCTAAAATCAAGGTCTTTCGTGTCTGAAGGAAGTTTTGTTCCTTTGTAGTTAAGAATCGTTCGTTCGCCACCTTCAAGCATCAGAATAAGTGAATAGCTGGCGCGGTAAGCTTCACTTTGTGTCACCTGTGACGTATCAACGCCCTCTTTATCGAGTGACTGAAGAATCGCTTCACTCGCGACGTCCGTACCGATACACCACATGTAGCGACTATGGAGTCCCTGACGAGCAAAAGTGACAGCAGCGTTTGTGACATTCCCCCCAGTCGCAAAGATGACCTCATCGAGGTCAAGCTTTTGCCCAACGGGGAGTTGCTCATAGAGGACCCCCTTGTGGCGTTGTTGCTTATATGTGTTTGAACTCTTAACGAAGACGTCCTGTGTCGCTTTACCTATTGTCGTAATCGTGATGATAGACGGAGCGGACATAAATTATACTACCGCTTTACCAGCACTTCCAAAGGCGTTGATTTTCTCTTCAACAACGACTTGGACTGCCCCGTACACTTGAGGCATTAATTTCACGACAGCGTATTCGTCTGGGTGTTCTGCAAGCACTTTCACCAACTCTTCGCGGAATGCAAAGCGCATATCACTGTTGATGTTGATCTTGCTCACACCGATACGAGCAGCTTCTTCGAATTGGTTAAGTGGCGTACCACTTCCGCCGTGAAGGCTAATCTGACATTCGATTGAATCACGGATTCGCTGTAGAAGTTCAAGATCAAGCTCTTTTGGAACAGGATACTTTCCGTGCAGATTTCCAATCGCCGCAGCGTAGGTGTCGATACCCGTCGCTTCGACGAATGATTTTGTTCCTTCCGGTGTAGAAAAAGTCTTCTTAATCTCTTCGTAGTCAATGTTTTCAGTGTGGACGTTGCTACTTCCACCAAAGTAGTGTGGTTCGCTTTCGACGAGAGCGCCTGTAAACTTGGCATACTCAACAACTTCTTTTGTTTTTTCAATAATTTCTTCAGTTGTTGCTTCATGGTTTGCTTGAGAAATATCGATGTGAATGAATTCAAATCCAGCATCAATCGCGCGCTTACAATCTTCGACGGTTGGGCTGTGGTCAAGATTCAGGTACATTTCAATACCATATTGGACTTTGTAGTTATCAACCATATCGCGAATGTTTTCGATACCAAGCGCTTTTACTTCACCGTCACTGACTTCAACAAGGACGGGAGCATTTAACTTCTGTGCGGCTTGTGCAATCGCAATTAACGTCTCTTGGTTGTCGATGTTAAAGGCGCCGACAGCAAAGTGTTGCTGACGTGATCGTTGCATCAAATGTCGTGCTCGCGTCGTATTGTCGCGAATCTCTCGAATCGTTAATCCCATGTTGTTGCCCCCCTGAAAGTTTTATCTAAAAATGTAGCTTTGAAATTAGTATACCACTTATGCTTCTTGATGATAACGAGGAGTTTCTTCGCACCATTTCGCTATGTCTTCGGCAAATTGTTCACCGGTAAGACGAAGTGACATAAAGATGTCCTTTGGATCTCCTGATTCACCGAAGCGATCTTGAACACCAAAACGTTTTACTGGCATCGGAAGCTTTTCTGACAGGAGTTCTGCAACAGCGCTTCCGAATCCACCAGCAATTTGTGCCTCTTCGGCAGTAATAACTCGTCCTGTCTTTTTTGCACTTGCAAGAATCGTCTCGTCATCAAGCGGCTTAATGGTTGGAACGTGAACAACTTCAGCGTTAATGCCTTGTTCTGCCAAAATCTTAGCAGCAAGAAGGAGCTGATAGGTCATCGTTCCAGTACCCATAAGTGCGACATCGGTTCCTTCTTTGAGTACATACGCTTTACCAATCTCAAAAGGAGATTCATCCAAGCTAAAAACAGGCGTCTTTTCGCGAGCAAGACGAATGTAACTTGGCTGGCCGTTCTCCGCAATCGCTTTTGTTGCCTTCTCGGCTTCAATTGCGTCGCCAGGCGCTACAACAACCATACGAGGAAGCACGCGCATCAATGCAATATCTTCAAGCATTTGGTGAGTCGCTCCGTCTTTACCCGTATAAATACCTGCGTGTGACCCAACGATTTTCACGGGCTGATTGTTCAAAGCAATAGTCGTACGGATCTGTTCCCAGTTACGTCCTGGGCTGAAAGCCGCGTAACTACTAGTAAATGGAATCTTACCTGCACGCGCCATACCACTCGCAACAGTGACGAGATTTTGTTCAGCGACACCAATCTCAATAAAACGCTTCGGAAATGCTTCTTTAAAGAGGTGCATTTGCGTACTTTCGGTCAAGTCAGCACAAAGAGCAACAATCGCTTCGTTTGCTTCACCAGCGGCCTTAAGGCCACGACCAAAGCCAGCGCGAGTCGGATCAAGCTTCATGTCATCAGTAAATAATGCGGGGTCTAATGGATAGGTCATACTCCGGCTCCTTCGTGCGTAATTTTTCCATCGAGGGTTCGTAGTTTTTCAAGCGCAAGTTTTGCTTGGTCACTGTTCGGCGGAGTCCCGTGCCATTTGTAATCGTACTCCATAAAGTCGACGCCCTTTCCGGGGATTGTGTGTGCGATGATCATCGTCGGACGGTTTGTAATTGCTCGACCTTGACTGGCAGCATCGATAATACTTTCAATATTGTGTCCGTCAATTTCCAACACGTGCCAACCGAATGATTCCCACTTACCCTTAAGGTCTTCGAGTGGCATGACATCTTCAGTGCTACCGTCGATCTGAATGTTATTGCGATCGATAAACCCAATCAGTTGAGAAAGCTTATTTTTGCCAGCGAACATCGCCGCTTCCCAGATATTACCCTCATCGAGTTCACCGTCACCCAGCATCACATACACGAAGCGGTGCTTGATGTCATCGATGTACTGAAGGCTATACGCATAGCCTGCTGCTTGAGAAAGCCCACTACCAAGAGGACCGCTGGTGTTCTCGAGGCCAGGAAGACGTTCGCGCTCAGGGTGACCTTGAAGACGACTCCCGAATTGACGAAGCGTCAGGAGTTCTTCGACGTCAAAAAAGCCAGATTCCGCCATTGCGGCGTATTGCACAGGGACACAGTGTCCGTTGCTTAACAGCATGATGTCGCGATCAGCCCACTCGGGGTCAGCCGGGTTGATGTTTAGAATATTGAAATAGAGCGTTGCAAAAATGTCAGCCAGACCTAAAGGACCAGCGCTGTGTCCACTGCCTGCTTTTTCAAGCATTCGAATAATATCTTCGCGAATGTCATTCGCCTTCTGTTGAATCTGCGGTACCGTTAATTTATCCACCTAAATCACTCCGTGTTTATTAATTTCTTTGGTCAATGCCGCGTACGCTTCTGCTGGATCTTCGGCGGTTTTTATCGCACCCCCAACATTCAGAACATTTACATTCCCCTGAGCAAGAGTGTAAGCATTCTCAATGTTCACGCCCCCATCCCAGCCAATTTCGACAGCTGGATTAATAGCTTTGATCAGGCGCACTTTCTCTAGTTGCATCAAACTGGCCGTCCCGCCATTTTTCCCCAGTTCACCCGAGAAAATCATGACATGATCCACTAATTTGATAACATCGGCGAGCGTCGACGGGACAGTTGTCCTTAGGAGTGCAACCCCGGCCTTAATGCCAGCAGCTTTAATCTGAGCGACTAATGCCGCGCGATCTTCTTTGATCTCTGCATGAAAGATAATCAAGTTTGGTTTTAATGCAATTAATTGAGCAAGGTGCTCGCTTGGTCGCGCGACCATAGCGTGAATGTCAACTTGCCATTCTTTTGGCCAATACAGTTGTCCTTCACCGAGCAGAAAGTTCGGTGCAAACTCACCGTCACTAATATCGACATGCACTCGTTGCGCAAACGGCGTCAAACGATCAACCGACGCTTTGTAGTCGTCGGCCGTTTCGGACAGAATCGTCGGTGCGATAACGGCCATCTTTACAACTCATCAATCTGGTCATTACGTCGTTTGTATCGTGGTGCCGCAGCAAATGGAGTACTAAGCCATGTCTCGATAATACCCTCCCAGGTACCATCTTCGGATTCCAGGACACGAGAAGGTAGGGAAAGGACATTACTGTCATTATCATTACGAGTCATCTTTGCTTCAAATGCATCCCAGACGACACTGGCGCGAATGCCTTTGAAGCGGTTGGCCGCCATTGCCATACCTTGACCGCCGCCACAAAGAAGGATCGCACGTGCTTCACCGTCTTCTTCACCGAGGACCTTCAGGGCAGCGGCTTGCGCAAATTGCGGAAAATCGTCTTCAGGATCAAGTTGTTCGTCGCCGACATCTTGAACGTCATACCCATGCTTCGCAAGGTATGCGAAAACTTTTTCCTTCATATGGAAGCCGTTGTGATCACTGCCCAAAAAGATCTTCATAACTATCCTAAAGTATAAGCGTTATGCGCCTATTCGTGCAAGGTCTTTCCCACGTCAGCGATAAGCTCAACGAGACGGTTAGAGTAACCCCATTCGTTGTCATACCAGACCATGACCTTTGCAAGGTTTCCGCCAACGACTTTCGTAAGAAGAAGGTCAACAACGCCTGAGTGGCTGTTTCCAATGTAGTCACGACTCACAAGCGGTTCTTCGCTCACGCCAAGAATACCTTGGTAGAAAGGCTCAGCAGCGGCTTTCTTGAATACATCGTTGATTTCCTCAACAGTGGCGTCCTTACCAAGAAGCACAGTCACGTCGCTGATTGAAACTACTGGGGTTGGAACGCGAATACTGAGTCCGTCAAACTTGCCCTCAAGTTGTGGCAATGTCTTCGTCACTGCAATTGCAGCACCGGTGGATGTTGGAACGATGTTTTCTGCGGCATTACGGCCTTCACGAAGATCCTTTGAAGGAGCATCCTGAAGTGCCTGGCTGGCAGTGTAACTGTGAACGGTTGTAAGAAGTGACTTCTCAACACCGAATTCAGCGTCAAGGATCGCCATAACCGCACCAAGCGAGTTAGTCGTACAACTTGCGTTGCTGATGATTTGGCTTGCACCCTGGATCTTGTCTTCGTTCGCGCCAAGTACAATAGTATCAACACCGTCGCTCTTTGATGGACCGCTAATGACAACGCGCTTTGCGCCAGCAGTAATGTGGAGTTCAGCTTTTTCTTTTTCAGTGAAACGTCCTGTTGATTCGATGACGAGTTCCACACCAAGGTCACCCCAAGGAAGTGCAGCTGGATCTTTTTCGGCAAGCACCTTCACGTGTTGGCCGTTAACAATGATACCTGCGTCGTCGTAGCCGACAGTGTTCTTGTATAGTCCGTAGTTACTGTCGTGTTGCAACAAGTAGGCTAATGTCTTTGTATCTGTCAGGTCGTTGATAGCAACAACTTCGAGATCGCTCCGGTCGAAAGCGATTTTAAACGCATTCCGCCCAATACGACCGAAGCCGTTAATTCCTATTTTTGTCTTGCTCATAGTGGTCCCGTCCCTCTGCTTTTACGCATTTTAACCAATAATCATAACCTCTTTAGTATACACAGAGACTCTTTGAAATCAATGAAATCACCCGTATACTAAAAAGGCTATGAAAAAGAGCGAGTTACTCGAGAAAGCACGTCCGCATTACGAAGAGGACCAAGTCCTTGATCTTGAGCATGCCATCGATATTGCGACTAAAGCCCACGAAGGCCAGAAACGCAAAAGTGGCGAGCCATATATCGTTCACCCGCTTTCCGTTGCCGGAACGCTGATCGACTGGGGCATGGATATCGATAGCGTGATCGCCGGCGTGCTTCACGACACGGTCGAGGACACGGACACAAATCTTGATCAACTCGAAACACTATTCGGGAAAGATGCCGCCTTCCTCGTGGATGGTGTCACCAAAGTTTCACAGGCCCGTGCCGGTATGCAAGATCTTGCTGCTTATCTTCCTCAGACAAAAGATAATCTTTCAAAGCTCCTTATCGCCGTCGGGCAGGATGTTCGCGTTATCATCATTAAACTTGCTGATCGCCTCCACAACCTCCAAACACTGCAACACATGTCAAAAGAAAAACAGATCAAGATAGCCCGCGAAAGCCTTGAAGTATTTGGCCCAATGGCTGATCGACTTGGTATGGGGCGTGTTCGTATGGAAATCGAGGAACTGGCTTTTAGCTATCTTGATCCCCCAGAATTCAAGAAACTTCAAAACGCCATTCGCAAACGCCTCGGAAAAAGTACCCGTAAGCTAGGTGCTGTTCGTGAAGAGATTAATAAAGTGCTTGAAAAGGAAAACATTAAGGCCGAGATCAACGGTCGCGTTAAAAGCATCTACAGTTTGCACAAGAAGCTTAAAAAAGTGGACGGCAATATGGATGACATCTACGACCTAATGGCACTTCGTATCATTGTCGAGACGAAAGAAGATTGTTACCGCGTGCTCGGTATTCTCCACTCGCTCTACCAACCGATGATATCTCGCATTAAAGACTACATTGCGATTCCAAAGCCAAACGGCTATCAAAGTCTGCACACGACAGTCATCACTCCTCAAAAACAAATCGTTGAGTTTCAAATTCGTACGTACGACATGCACGAATTCGCTGAACGTGGACTAGCAGCTAGCTTTCACTATCACGATCAAAAGAACTCAAAGGATTACACGCGCAATAAAAAAAGCGCCGTCTTGCCAACGCATATGCAATGGATCACACAGTTACAAGAAATTGCGACAAAGCTTCGTAGCGGTGAAGATATTACCAGTGACCAGCTTAACGTTGACCTTTTCGGTGACCGTATTTTCGTCTACTCACCAAAAGGTGATATTTATAACCTCCCCGAAGGTGCCCTCCCTTTAGACTTTGCCTACTTAGTCCACAGCGACATTGGCAAACACGCCTATGGATTCCGCGTAAACAGCGCTATCCAACCTTTTGATAAGCCCCTTCATAACGGTGACATTGTTGAAGTCATGACACGTAAAACAAACTCTCCAAAGCAAGCCTGGCTGGAACAAGTCACGACGACTCACGCTCGCAACAAACTTCGCGCCCAACTTCGCCAACTCGGCGTCATAAGTGGCATCAGTCACGCTGCCGCAATCATCAAGCAAAAAACCTTAATCAAGAAAAAGGAAGTAAAAAAGTAGTGGGTATTGTTGTCGCAATTTCAAAGGTTGCTGACGGCAGTATGTATAACCGAAACGATGTCCTTGACGAGAGTGTCATTAGAAACCGCAAAGCCTATCTTGAAAAACAACGCATCTCTTTGGACCAAACGACTCGTGTCCGAGTAAACTACGATCGAAGTGATTTTTGTCGCTACATTGAAGTCGATGAGATGCAAAAAGACCAAGGAATGTACGACGATGACGTGGTTATCGCCGATGCGCTTGTTACGACCGATACAGAACACGCCCTATTACTTCCGATTGCCGATTGCGTCGGTGCAGCGATATTTGACCCAACACATCACATTTTAGCCGTCGCACATCTTGGTCGTCATAGTCTCGAACAAAGTGGGGCTCATAAAATTATTAATCATTTAGTAAAAACCTACGCCAGCAACCCTGCAGAATTAAAGATTTGGTTAACGCCTGCTCCAGGAAAAGACGTCTATCCTATTTGGGCACTCGATAACAAAGGCATGAAAGAAGTCACTTTCGAGCAATTATTCGCAGCAGGCATCTTGCAAGAAAATATTACCGATAGTCCCATCGAAACTGATAAGAATCCTGATTATTTCTCATATACCGAATTCTTTAACGGGCGACGAAAAGATGACGGCGATTATGCAATCGTCGCAATGATGACGAACTAAAGCAGTCCGCTATGTTCGATCGTCTCGACGACGAGTGGTGTTCCGATAACGAATTGACTTCGATACACGCCTTTTTCATCGTCAAAAGGAAGCACGATTGCTCCAGCTTCTTCTGCGAGCAGAACGCCGGGTGCATTATCGTGAAGCCCATGACCTTTTTTAAGAATCACGATGCCATCGATTTTTCCTTCGGCAAGCATTGCGTACTCGTGGCCCGAAGCGCCGACGGGAAGTAATGTCCGCATACCAAGTTCGTTCAATGCTTCTTTAATATGCCCGAACTCTTTTACGGTCATCGAGTAGATAAAAAGGTTACCCGCTAGCCGTGACGTATTGAGATGAATCTGCTCACCATTCTTGAATGACCCCTTACCTTTTAAGGCAGTGTAGAGTACGTCGTTCACGAAATCGTAAATGACCGCTGCAATCACGACACTATCATGCACAAGCGCAGCCATGTTAGTGCTAAACGGTAATCCACGAATGAAGCTCGAGGTCCCATCGATTGGGTCAACTAGCCAGTAGGTATCTCGACTTCCCGTTACTCCTGTTTCTTCGCCTTCAAATCCCATGTCGGGGAATGACTCGGCTAGCTTTACTCTTAGCAGCTCTTCGACTTTGACGTCATAGATCGTGACAGGCGAGCCATCGGGTTTAGAGGTATGTTCACTCTTCCCAAAAACACTCAGCAGTTCCCCGCGGAATCCTTTGAACACATCGGCGACAAGTGCCTGTGCATCAATAACCTGCTGATCGTCCGAAGTCACTACTTGTTATTCCAACGCTCGACAGATTCGTGAATAACGGCCTTCGCTTCTTCGATATCGCCCCAGCTTTCAACTTTTGTTGTGCCTAGCTTCTTCAAATCTTTGTAGTGGTTAAAGTGAAATTCAATTTGATCAATTAATTTTTGTGAAAGATCTTGCAAAGAGTTAATTGTGTTGCCATTGTTTCGATCGTCGGCAGGGACAACCACAATCTTGTCATCAACTTCACCGTCGTCAACAAATTTCATCACACCAATTACTTTTGCTTCAAGGAAAATACCTGTTGGCAGTGGTTCACTTGTAATGATAAGTACGTCGAGTTCGTCACCGTCTTCATCAAGTGTTTGTGGAATAAAGCCGTAGTTTGTTGGTTTTCCGAAAATAGTTGGTTCAGCACGATCAAGCTGGAACACAGCCAAGTCGCGATTCCATTCAATTTTGTTACTACTACCAGTTGGGATTTCGTTTACAACATTGATGATGCCGCCATCGATATCACCAGGTGTTAAGATCTTATTAAAGTCTGCCATGTTTTCTCCTTTGTTCTATTACCTGTATTTTATCAGTTTTTGTCCGAATAAGGCCAGACAGTTTATAATCACTTAAGATGGATATGAAATTAGTCTTACCGCCTGACTATATTGCGCAGGCAACTGAACTCGTGAGAATAGCACAAAACCGTGTCTTTCTTATTGCGATGGTGGTTGCCGATCACCCTGCAACACACGAGTTAATCGAAGCGCTCGAAGAGGCCGCTAAGCGTGGCGTCAGCGTCACGGTCACTGCGGACATCTTTACCTATGGTGAAGTCAGTGGAGGCTTCTTGCCAATCCGCTACTACAGTCCTGGGGTTAAAGAAGTGAACCTCATGGTCAAAAGGCTGAAAGCCGCAGGTGTAAAATTCCAATGGCTTGGACGTGGACACGTGACACTATTAAACGGGCGAACCCACAGCAAATGGTGCGTGGTTGACGATACCTGTTTTGTCTTTGGTGGCGTTAACATGTATCAGGGCGGTGTCGCAGAGAACATTGATTACATGTTCCGCCTTCAAAATAATCACCTTGCTGATCGTCTTGCATACGAGCAAGGACGTATCGTTAAAGCCGAGCGTGCATCGACCAATTATCCTAGCGTGACCTATGAACTTGAAGGAAACTCAGTATTGATCGATGGGGGCATTATCGCCCACTCCGTCATTTACCGACGCGCGACCGAACTTGCAAAAGAGGCCTCGCATATTATTTTCGTATCGCAGTACTGCCCCACAGGAAAATTGGCACGAATATTCAAGAAGAAGAATGTTTCGTTATATTTCAATCGCCCTGAACAAGCAACCTCACTCAATAAGGCACTCATCATGCTCAGCATGTTTACGAGCGGCTTTAAAACGCTCTACAAAAAAGATCGTTACCTACATGCGAAATTCATTATTTTCACAATGGAAGACGGCTCAAAAGTTGCAATTACTGGATCACATAACTTTGCCTACACTGGCGTTCTTTTCGGAACACGCGAAATAGCCCTCGAGACGTCGGACCCGAAGATTATTAGCCAATTAGAATCATTTTACAAGAAAAATATCGCTTAGGCAGCGCGGTCGTAGTCTTCAAGGTATTCGCGAATAGCGAGCGCAGCAGACGCACCTTCACCAACCGCACTGGCAATTTGCATCGTCGCACCGCTTCGAACATCACCACTTGCAAAGACGCCCTTCATGTTCGTTTGAAGGCGCTCGCTGGTCTTGATAAGGCCACGTGCATCAAGTTCAATACCACTGCCTTCAAGGAATTGCGTGTTAGGGAGAAGACCGACAAAGACGAAGACACCATCAGTATCAAACGTTATCGCTTCACCATTCTTAATAGCGTTCACTGCCGTGACCCGTCCGTCAGTTGCCAGAATTTCTTCCGTCGTTGTGTTGAGATGAATCGTTACTTTGCCAGAATCAACAAATTTCTGCATATCATGTTGTAAAATATCGCTGGCAGAAACTTTGCTTCGTACCAATAAATCGATGTGTGTTGCGTAACGAGTTAGGAAAAGCGCTTCTTGGAAGCCAGAGTTTCCGCCACCAATAACGACGAGTTTCTTTTCACGATAGAAAGCACCATCACACGTCGCACAGTAATGGACGCCTCGCCCGTACAGTTCAGCCTCGCCGGGGACGCCAATTTTCTTGTAATCACTCCCGGTCGCAATCAATACGACCTTCGCTTTCACCTCTGCGCCATCGACGGTCACGACTTTTACATCACCTTCTTCGCGTAGCGCGGTCACATCACCGAAATCAATATGTGCACCGAAGCGCTCGGCTTGCTTTTCAAGATAGCCCGCTAGTGTTAGTCCTTCGATACCTTCGGGAAAACCTGGATAGTTATCGACAATATCGGTAATCGCTGCAAGACCGCCAATTGCACTCTTCTCATACAATGTCGTGTCGATATCTTCACGAGTGGTGTAGATAGCAGCCGCTAGTGAACTTGGGCCAGCTCCGATCATGACGACTTCTTTGACTGAATTATCCATACCTCTCCTTATTACTATACTTAGTATAGCATACTGTTTACCCTAATGATTTCTACTATTGCGTTGCGGTGCTGGTTTCGATTGAGTGAATCACCACGATAAATTGAAGTGGTGCATTCGCAGGAATAATCCCCGAACCAGTTGATCCATATCCTTGGTCCGCTGGAATAGTCAGCTTCACGGTGCTACCGACACGTTGTCCGGCAAGTCCATTAGTCCAACCTTGAATCACTCCGGAAAGTGAAAACGTCACAGGTGCATCAGCAGTTGCGTCTTTCTTGAGTGAGCTATCGAAGATAACACCGTCACTTGTCCAGCCAAAGTAACTCGCGTTAATTGAGTCTGTCGCCTTCACTTCATCACCTGTTCCGTCAACTAGGATTTCCTTTTGCAAAGCTGTCACCGACGCAGGGTCGAACGTTGCGGCATTGTATCCAACAAGTGGCAATGAGTTGTCTGCATTTGCCTGAGCTGATGCTTTTGCTTGTGCCGCAGACGCAGTTGCAGTCTGTTGTGCCGTCGTCGTATCCTTTGCGTTGTTATCATTTGCCAAAATTAATACGATGAATGATCCGACTGTTCCTACTGTCAGAACTACCGCAATAATCCAAATTCCAATTTGTTGTCCTCTTGATGTTGCCATTAGATTACCTTTCCATGTGTTGCCGTTACTACTTTTTCAGTCACTTCAGCCATTACTTTATTTACTTCATCACCCGTCAACGTTTTCTCGTTCGAACCAAGTGTAATACGCAGTGTAATATTCTTTGTCTCACCAGTTTCTGGTTCGTACATATCCAATGGCGCAGTTCCCGATTGCAGGTTGGTGCTCAGAAGTGCCTCGCTTAACGCATCATACACTGTCTGCACTGGCACTTCCTTTGCAATCTGGAACGTCACATCTCGATCGGTTCGTGGGTACTTACTAAGCGCTTCATATGTCGGCTTTAGGCTCGATGTTAGTTTTAAAAGCGAAACAGGCGAGATTTCGAATCCCGCAACATTATCAGAAAGTTTAAATGCTTTTTGGACAGACTTTTTAAATTCACCAATCACGCCAATGCGTTCGCGAGTCGTTGCTTCCCAGACGCGGGCGCTTCGTTTTGGTTCAAATGGTTGCGTGACAGGATAGTTAGCATTCTCTTCGAGTGGTTCGTAGACAAATGTGAGTCCAAGTTCCTTTGCAATATACTCGAGGTATTGTTTTGCTTCGTAATACGCTGCGCCCGTTGCTTTCTTGCTGTTCGCAACAACGAATCCAAGCCCATCAAGTTCTTTCGGCACGTTTTCTTCAGTCAGTCCGTTTAGTTTTGTATGGAATTTATTAATTTCAAATAACGCAAAGTGGTCATAGCCTGCTTTTATATTCGGGTGAACATTTACAAGAAGACTCGGAACGAGACTTTGGCGATAATACTGCAAGTCAGGACTAATACTATTTGTAATGCGGTAAGCAGTCTCTGGATCTTGGCCAGCCTTACGCATAATGTCGCCATGAATAAAGTTATAGGTTAGGACTTCATTCGAACCTGCCCGAACCAAAATGGTGCGAAGCTTCGTTCGAAGCACGTCAAAGTCAGTTGGACGAACAGCTGTAAAGTCGCGCAAAGGAAGCACCGGATTAATGGAATCGAATCCGTTTAATCGTCCAACTTCTTCAATAACGTCTTCCGCAATATGGATGTCATTGCGCCAGTAAGGGACGGTAACGATGAGTTTTGTCGCATCAACGCCAACATTAAATTCAACATTTTCAAGCAATTCTTTAATGTCTGCTGCGCTAAATTGAGTTCCAAGCGTTGCATTCACCGCTGATTCTTCAATCGTCACGACAATCGCATCGTGTTTACCTGGATAGGTATCAATAATTGAGCTTGCAACTTTTGCTCCAGCAAATTGGCCGATCATTTTGGCGGCTTCAACCAAGACAGGTGTCCCGAGTGGCGCTGGAATCCCTTTTGTAAGACGCGTGATTGCTTCTGTGAATATACCGTGTCGCATCTGTACGCCACGAAGCTTATAGAGGTTAAATGTTGCAGACTCAAGCAAAATTCGTTTTGTATTCGAGTCGATTTCAGTATCAGCACCGCCCATCGCGCCACCAAGCCCAATAGCCGTCTCGCCTGCTGCGATTACGATGTCATCTTCGCTCAACTCAATGACTGCTCCATTCAGAAGTCCGAGTGTTTCGCCCTTTCGTCCTGAACGAACATGAATATCAGCCTTACCGCCGCCAACGGTAAGCAGTTTATCGTAGTCATACGCGTGTAAAGGACGTCCTGCAAGGAACATCATGTAGTTCGTGACGTCAACGACGGCGCTAATTGGACGAATACCGCTTCGTGATAAGTAGGTCTGAATTTCAAGTGGTGACTGCGCACCTTCATTCACGTCAGATAGTACGATTGCTTCAAAACGATCTGACAATTCTGGATCATCAATGGTCACCGTTGGCAATTCGACGGAATCATCAGACATAATGTCAGGGTTAAGATCCTCGAGCCAGGCTGGGGTGGTGAATGCCTTACCTTGAATACCCGCAACTTCACGAGCAAAGCCGATAATACCAAAAGCATCGGGACGGTGCGTCAAAGATTTGTTTTCGACTTCGAGAAGATAATCATTCAGTTCATAGAGTTCGGCGAAACTCGTTCCAGGTGCGGCGTCTTTGTCGATTTCAACAATGCCGCTGTGATCTTCATATAAATCAAGTTCTTTCGCACTGGCGAGCATGCCATTACTTGTAAAGCCACGGAGTTCCCGTGCGCCTAATACAAATGGCTCTTTATCATTAATACTTTCAGGCACGGTGCTTGCAGGCGGCAACCAAGCAGCCAACATCCCTGCTTTAACATTCGGTGCGCCACAAACAACTTGGACGAGTCCGTTCTCGTCGCGTTCGACATTTTGCGCTTTTCCGCCGTCATCAATTTTCGTCAGATTTAAGTGGTCAGAATCTGGCACTGGGCTACATTCAACAACTTTAACAACAAGTACGTCTTTGTACTTCTCGCCAAGATTTTCGACACTTTCGATCTCTACTAAACGCGCGCCAATAAGATCAACGAGTTCATCAATCGAAACATCGATGTCAGTAAATTTTTTCAGCCAGTTTACGGAAACGATCATGCGAACTTCCTCAAGAAATTAAGTTTTGCGGATTCAAAGTGACGAAGATCTTCAATGCCGTATTTCAACATGACGAGTCGTTCAACACCCATGCCCCAGGCAAAGCCACGGTATGCTGTTGGATCGATACCAGCAGCTTTAAGGACATTTGGATGGACCATGCCACAGCCAAGCATCTCAAGCCATTCACCATCTTTACCACCAAGCACGGCTGGTTTCTCAATCATAAATTCAAGACCAGGTTCAACGAATGGGAAATAGGCAGGCTGTGTTTTGATGCGCAAAGATTGTCCATAATAGACTTCAAAGAAACTACGGAGCGTTCCGAGCATGTCACCCAGTGTTGCGTCTTTGCTGACAAAGACACCTTCAACTTGATGAAAGGTGTGCTCGTGTGTTGCATCAACGTCTTCGTTACGGAACACACGGCCATAACTAATAGCGGCGATTTGTCCGCCTGCTTCCAGCTTTTCTTTGCCAGCTTGCAAGATACGATTTTGCATCGTGCTCGTGTGTGCTGGTGGAATAAAACCTTCTTCGGTTCGGAACGTGTCGTACCCGTCGCGAGCTGGATGATTCTCAGGGAAGTTCAAAGAACCGAACATGTGAAAATCGTCATCAATCTGCCGCGACTCAACTGCTTCAAATCCCATTCGGGTAAAGATATCAATCACGGTAGTAATTTCGGTTGTCAAAGGATGTTGCGATCCCTCGTTCGTCGGGAGGAACGCTGGCTTGGTGCTATTCGCATCCCATGGCGCCGTTACATCAAGCGCAACGACGTCACTACTTTCAAGTTCGTCGATGCGAGCCTCAACCGCGGTTTCAACCGCTTGTTTCAATTCATTGACGGCTTTTCCGTAAGGACCCTTTTCTTCAGGGCTCAATGCTCCAATCGCGCTGTATAGACCCTTGAATTCAGGAGCACGAAGAATATCACGAGGTGTCTCGCTTGTTTGTACCCGCTCCAAAAGTTGCAGTCGTATCGTCTCTAAATCAGGACTTGGCATAACTGTCGTTTATTATACGCTAAAAGCCGTAAGGCTGTAAGCGTTAGTTACCTGTTTTTACGACTAAGAAAATGACGGCGCCAATCGCTAGGACCGCAATAACCATCCATACCCACAATAAGCTTGTCGTTTCTTTTGTTCCCTTAATATATTGTGAATCTGTCACGCCGTCAGGAAGCTCAGCTTCTTCTGCCTTTTTACGTGCTCGGTCTTGAAGTTCTGTTGCAAGCCGTTGTTGCAACTCTGATCGGTTTTCATCTTGTCGTACAAATAGTGCCATATGTACCCATTATAACACTCGCTTTTGTCATTGTCGTTTATGCTATACTGTAACCATGTTGACTATAAGGAGGGAAGCATATGGCTACTAAGAAAGCCGCTACGATAACCAAAAAAGCACCAGCAAAGAAATCTGCTGCCGCTAAGACAACCAGAACGACCGTCTCGACAGCTCCTGTTGCTGCAGCGTCAAGTTCATTAGGTGATCATATTCAAACATCACTACGTTCACTACCACTATGGCGCGCACTTGGCGCTGAATTAGTTGGAACATTCCTATTCGCTGGCGTGGTCATCGCCGGTCAAGGACAACCAATCTTCGTACTGTTCGGACTTGCAGGTATCGTCTTGCTCTTCGGTGCAATATCTGGCTCACATGTTAACCCAGCGATCACTATCGGTGCGCTTGTAACTCGCCGAATCGGCTGGTTGCGTGCTGTCGGATATGTTATCGCTCAATTGCTCGGTGCAGCTCTTGCGTACGTTGTACTCAGTGGCTTCATCAGCGGTGCTGATGCAGTGACCGCACAAGCTCAGGCATACGGCCAAACTGCTCCTGCACTATACGCAGCCGCGGACGTTTCAAAGCTAGCCGGAAAAGAGTGGTTTATCTTCTTCGCCGAACTAACTGGTACAGCAATCCTTGGACTTGCTATCGCCAATGTGAGCCGATCACGTGACAACGTCGCCCGCGCACTTACCGCTGGATTTGGTATTTTCATCGCTTTGATGATCGCCGTTTCTGCCGCAAGCTACGTTGGTGCTACTGCGATCATTAACCCTGCAGTTGCAATTGCTTTGCACGCATACAGCTGGGCTAATGTTTGGCCATTTGCGATTTACGCAATTGCTCCAGCTATCGGTGGTATCGTCGGATTCGTCATTTACGACCTAGTCCGTGGTAAAGAAGCTTAGTTACTAAGCAACAACACCAAAACGAAAATACCTCGCTATGACCAGCGAGGTATTTTTTATGTATCTCTAAATATATTTCTATAATTCTTGTTGCTATAGACATAGTTCGATGAAGAATCAAACAGGAGATCTTTAACGAGGTGTATCACGTCAAACTCAGGAAATTTACGAAGCAGTTCTTGGCGATGTCCTTCACGACTTTTCATCAGCTCTTCAATAGAGGCAACGTCGTAATCTTCTTTAAAGGTGTTTGCATCCCCTGCCATGATATTAATAATTGCGGGCAGTAGTTTATCAACGAAGCGCACGAAGCGAGCTTCTAGCTCAACTTGTTTTTCATATCGTTCGAGCAAGCCCGCCATGTATGGAGGTAACTCTTTCATCAATTTTGCGGTCGCTACGGCTTCTGCAGCCTCTTTCTTTGCGCGATCTTCATCACTGATATCAAACGTCCAGACATCGCCCGCATAGACTTCAGGAAGATCATGGACGAGGCTAAACTGCGTCACGAGTCCGACATCAAGGTTGGGATAAAAGTCGTTCGCTAGCTCCATAGCCGAAACTGCCAGGTGAAAACTATGCTCGACGTCGGTTTCACGTCTGCCTGTTGGGTAGCGAGGCGCTCGTTCTACTTCCGCAAACGCAACGCTCAATGCGCCCAACACTAACATGTAGTCGTGGGCGTTTTGTGCTTGATCGTTGCTATCAGTCATCGGAGTGAGGCTTGTCTATCAACAAAACTTCAACGCTCTTGTCGGTGCTGGCAATTTTCACGACATCCGTATCGATCTTTGCAAGTTCTTTGTGCGCATTGTTGTAGTGGTTCACGGTTGTGCCAAGTGAATTCCCTAGCTTCCCCATAAAGCTGTCAAAGGCTGCTATGTGACGCCCTAGCTTCCCTACTTGAATCTGTATGTCTTTTGCTTGCTCTTCAATCTGAAGGCTACGCAGGCCCTGTAGCACGGTCTGAAGATAGGCCATGAAGCTGGTCGGGCTGACAATGATCACTTGTTTCTCACGGAAGGCATACTCAATCAAATCACGCGCCGATGAACCTGTTCCGACATCACCGATCAAAAGATCGTAATACAGTGATTCGCTAGGAATAAACATAAAGGCAAAGTCCATTGTCTTTTCGGCTGGCAAAATATATTTGCTCGTTTCATCAATACGGCTCTTCAGGTCATTGCGAACTTTCTTCAGCCACTCTTCGCGCTCTGCTTTATTCGTTGATGACACCATTCGATTATAATTTTCGAGACTAAACTTGCTATCGATGGCAAGAATTAACCCTTTATCAAGGAAAACGACCGCATCAGCGATATTGCCATCGTTAAACTTGTACTGCATCTGATAGTTCTTACTTGGCAGAATATTACCAAGGACTGATTCAAGGTAGTATTCACCGAATACGCCGCGCTGCTTTGGGTTTTGCAATACGTTCTGTAGTGTCTTTAGTTCATCGGCCACATCAACGACGCGACGATTTGTTTCGTCCAGTTTCGCAAGCCGTTGCGTGACATCACTGACCAACTTACCACTTTCCGTCAGTTGCTTTTGCATTGACGTCTGCATGTTGGTCGCGTTACGTTCGAGCTTGTCGCCCAATGTCGTCTGAAGGTTGGCAATCGTTCGATTTAACTCCGTAACATCAGACTTCAACATCTCAACACCCGTACTGTTATCAGAAGGTTTCATGTCACGTAGTCGTTGACTAATGACGAATAATGCGACGCCGAGGCCCACAACAATTACCAACAAAATCACCAACAAGACTTGATCCATATGACTAGTATACCAAAAGCATAACGATAAAGGACCTCACTTGCGAGAGGTCCTTATCTTTTTTACGGATATTATTGTTTTGGCGGTTCTTCTGGACTATTTGGATCGGTTGGAGTTGGCTCTGGAGTAAACCATGGGTTATCCGCTTTTGGTTCTTCACTCACCGGTGCAGGAGTTTCCTCGGCGGGTGTCTCAGGTTCAGCAACTGGCTCAATGACAGGTTCGGCAATCGGTTCTGAGGTTAGTTCTGGGACCGGTTCATCCATAGGTACTTCAACGGGTGCAACTGATGCTATCGGCGCAACTTCGACAGGTGTAACGACGATAGCTGGTGCGGTCGATGTAATCGTTGTTCCGTCAGCAGAAATCGCGACCGTTTGCTTGTTCGGTGTGTCAGGGCCAGCAGGTTGGACCGCACCTTGTGCAACACCAGCGATGTAGATCATGTGCTTTTTGTGGTGACGAACGATCAAGATGATCGCAACACCAACACCCAGCAAGATAACTGCAGAGGCGATGAGCACAGGAATAAGTGGGAAGTCGACAACATCTTCACCGTTTGCAATTCGCTTGTTAGAGGCAGTAATGAAATCTGCGACACTTGAGTCATTCGGATATAGTGTCTTTACTTTATTAAAGCTGACGACTGCTTTAGAGTAGTGAGCTGTATAGAAGTAGCCAAGGCCCTTCTCCCACTCTGCTTGCGTCGTACTGTTTGTATCGAACGAAATGTGGCTGCTTGCCGCAAGATCAGACAGGTCCTTGATGTCACGGATGTAGTTATACGTACCGTTCCCTGTTCCAGACCCATCAATTGTGTACGTCGCAATACCAACGACACTACCTTCATCGTTAAGTGCAGGGCCACCACTGTTTCCGTGTCCAATCGTTGTATCTGTTTCGATTAACTTCTTGTCACTACCGTCAGCGTTCTTGATTGAAGATACTTTACCGTTTGTCAGAGTTACTTGGCTCGAACTTGAGTCAACTAATTGGTTATTGCCCGCTTCACCTGGATAGCCGAGAATTGAGAGACCAGCACCTTGTGTGACGTCAGTAATGGCACCTAGTTTCGTTATTGGGAAGTTAGAGCCATCTACCTTGATAATCGCAACATCTGAAGCCTTAAAGCCACCGTAGTTGTCTGCGGCACGATAGTTCGAGGCCACAAGCTTTGCGGCGAGAACGTTCTTGTCGGAAGTCGTGTAGTCTTTGCCGTCTTTTGTCGCTTGCAGAAGCGCCGTCACATCGGGGTTGGTTGGAGTCACTTGCACCAGAAGGTTCTCGACGTCATTACTTTTGGTAAATCGAGAGTTATCCAGCTTGTAAATAGCGTCAACCATAATACCAAGCTTGTCCGTTGCCGTTGCGCCTGCAGGGAAATCTGCATTCGTCAGGCTCGTCAGATTCACAAGGTCAGCAAAGTACGACGTATCGCCCTTCGTTTGAATCTGGCTGATGGCCGCGGTGATCGCAATATCAATTGGTGCTGACGTGGCAACGTGTCCATTTGTTGCAACGTAACCGTCTTGACTAACGAAAAATCCAGAACCAGTAAGTGCATTAGTTGAACCCTTTACAAATAGCTTGCCGTCAACCGAAACGTCCATTTTGTAGGCATTATAAATCTTGACGACCGCAGGACTATATAATGCGGCAACCCTTTCAGACCCAGTTAAACTACTGGTTGTTGATGCGGCAGCGGCAATCTGTGTACCCATAATTGTATCGAGGATACTTCGTGAGGCTTGCGTCTTTGCAACAACATCAGCGGTTGGCGCAGCGACATAGCTAACCTTTGTATCGAATAAGATCGAATCAAGAATTGATTGATAGACAGACTCATTTACGTTTGTAATGCCGAGGCTCAGGACAACCGTTACAACTTGTCCATGGACCAGCCCTGAATAAGTCACAAATTTCGCACTAAGTGAAGACGCTAATGCACCATCAGTTTTAGATTGCCAGGTTGTCTTTTTGAAGACCAGGCCACCAATTGATGACAAAACTGTACCTGTTCGGGTCACGTTTGTTGGATCAACCCCGGCGTCAACTAACGCGACCGTGTCAGCAGGATCAACCGTTTGCGTCTTGCCTGCGTGGTACGTCAGTGTCAACGCCGATGAAGTAGTAGGCGAATCGGATCCCGTTGAAAAGCTTGGTGCAACACGAACAACAGTGTAAGGGTGTTGCTTTGTGAGGTCACCTCCAATATAAAGACTGCCCGTATCATCACCGATAGCACTTCCGTAAAATTGTTTTTGATCAAAAGAGAGGCTGAATCCATGAGATGAGACAACGTTGATGTTCGTTGCTTTATCCTGGGTAAAGAGATCACTGACAAAACCTCGACTACTGGCAAACCCACTGATAATTTGATCGCGGTACTGAACTAATACAAGCCCAAGGATAATCAGAGCTGCAATCGAGAGAACAAGAAGACCAACGTGGCGCTTTCGATACGGCTTGGCATGGTGCGCCTTTAGTTTGACGTGCTTATGCGCAGACTTAACGTGACTCGGTTTCTTGGCAACCATATACCCCTACCCTCGGATTATTACTGTCCGTATTTTAGCATAGTGATTATGCTTTTCCGGTGAAATCGTCAGCGTTTTCTAAAGAACTAATGCTATGCGAATAATGACGACAATCAGGAGGCTCAACACTACCGTCACCCAAAGGGTTGCGTAACGAGTAATCCAAGCAAACAGTGCGTAGGTCAGTGCATACAAAACGATGCTCCAGACGACTGCTTCTAGCCAGAACAGGCCATTCGTCCACGCCGCAAGATCCCATAACAGTGCTGCCGTCGCAACGGCAAGAATGATTGGTCGCGCAATCCCAGCGCGGACCATAAAAATAACCGCAACAGCGCCCGTTAAGATCGCCGCAATATTACCTGCAAGCGGTGTCGAGTTAGCACATAGTGTCGCGTTTACAATCTGCCGACACACTAATGGATCAATAATATAGCGTTGCAGTAGAATCGTTAACAGCCAAAAGATAAGTCCCGTTATCGCACCAAAAACAATTGTTCGGCCCCACTCGCGCCAGCTAGTACTAATGACCTGCTGATCTGTGATGATTACCTGTGCCATGACTCACCTCTTTTTCTCCCACCCGCTTCTTACTTCGTGCCTTATTTACATACCATACCGCACCGACAAGGCCGATGACAACCCCTCCGATGACATCAAGCGGCGTGTGAACTAATGCAAGGACGCGACCGACACATATAAGAACCGTCAGTACCACCAGCAGTAGCGTCGTTTTCTTCATTTTTGTCTCAAACCACACCGCTGCTGTGATTGCGGTGACAAAGAGCGCGTGATCTGACGGGAAGCCGGGGTTATTCAGATATAGGGCGCCTGGTTGGACACCAAGGATTTCAAAGGGACGTTCGAAGTTCGGCTGATAGATTGAGGCGATGAATTTTGCGATAAGGTAAGAAGTTAAGCCAGCCATGAGGATGCGAGTGTAGGCTTCGAAGCGACCGCCTTTTGGTATTTTGAAGATGAGCGCCCAGGCACCAATTAGGACGACGAGAACGACACCACCGTCGGCGATGAGGCGAATTAAGACGTGGATGATTTCGGTCATATGTATATGATACTCTACAAATCACAGTTGCTGCAGTAGTGATGCGAGAGAATAGAGATGTAGTGCAACGGATTAAATGTTCCGAGAACATACAAGAGGAGTTATAATAAATACATGTCGGAGAATAAAAAAGATTTATCTCGGTCCCCTAAGAAAATTGCCAGAGCTGATGTCAAAGCCTTGCTTAGCGACCCAAAAGAAAAAATAGCACTGCACACACTCGTTTTTGACGAGACTGAAAAAATTTACGACGTTATCAAGGGTATGCCTGTTGGTACTAACGATATCGCAGGGACAGCGAAACAGTACATCGCTAAGTATGACGAGGCGACAAAAGATCTGAGCGTTCTGCTCGGATACGGTGTGTATTTTGGAACTGAGGCCCAAGATTATCTTTGGACCGGAATCATTAATACTTTGGTAGAAAAACCCGAAAACGCCGGTAGCGTTTTCCTTATAGATCTTCAGCTTTATCCTGCACTTTTAATGACATATGTCGCTGGTGTAGTAGGTATTGCGGTAAACAATTATGACGTCATTAATGCAGTTCTTGATGTAGGTGTCTATAATTACAATATCGATCAAAAGATGCCGTTGATAATGACTGCTAATTCAACACTTTTGGGCACAGGGGCTAACGTACTTTTAGAACTGGATAATCGGAAAACTCCATTGAGTGATCATTTTCATGACTTAATTTATGAGAACCTACCAAAAGAATTGTTCTTTGGTAAAAATTTTGATGACATATTTGATCACTGGGAAGTGCTTTTAGCAATGAAGTATGCAGACGTAAACATCACAAGGGAAGCTTCTTATAAAAGCTGGGTTCCGGGAGGACGTTATCTTTGGAGGGAGCGTTTAACATCACAAGGCACACTATCTGACATGAAGGATATGGCAAGCGATGATAAGTGGCCTGCACTTAAAACTGGTATGTTTGGGGGTTCACTAAGCAGATCGATTGCAGCATATGACGTTGTTGAAGAGTTTGCAAAACAAGCCAGATGGTTCTAATATGCCCGATGATCAAATTATCATAGTATCGAACGAACAAATTCCTGCACAACCTGATGTACAGAAAATACGTGATATATATTTTTCACTAGATGCTATGTGGCATGATCTAAAAGGTCAAGATGGAACTATAACTGGAAGCTCATTAGTCACTTATATACAATGTCTTTCTGAATTAGAAGAAGAAATAGATTATGATTTTGATATTTATTTACCAAATATTGAAATGGTTAGCGATAAACAAACATGTGACAGGATAGACTTGTATACCCAACTCGGTGGTGTACTTGGAAGACTACGTTCACGATATGTTCAAGAGGTCAGATCTCCATATGATTCCCCTGCCGCAGCTGTAACTAATTTGACTTACCATAATGAAGTATCAAGCACTCAATCCGTTGTAATTAATCAGGAGTTTTTACAAACCTTATCAAATAATATAGATTCACTGGATGCAAAATTAGCAGATAAAAGCCCAGAAAAGAATTTCGTTATTAGCTTAAAATCTCAACTCAGCAAGATAAAAAGCTTAGCTGATCTAATTAGCTTGGTTTCAACTACGGCTACTTCTGTTGGACTAGCGGGCGTAGCATTACATAATATACTACTCTCTCTTGGCTTAGATAAGATAGCGAGTTGAGTATCTAATTCTTAGTAATAGCAGAATCAATATTTGGTTTTGAATATATCTTCCCAAGCTGATTTTTCAATTTTGTAAGCATTTCGTCATACAGTATAATTTCCACATTTTTTAATGCTCGCCGTAGTATTTGAAAATCTTCATCTTTAGACGGATCATCTAGCTGATCACCACTTCCTAAAATTAAAATTGCTTTAGGTTTGATGACTTTGACGTCTACTTTTCTTTCTCGCTTAATATCTTGTGCAAGATTTGCTGCTTTTTTCTCGGCATTGTATAAATATTTCTCAGCTTGAGTGATTGCTTTTACAGCTTCGGTACTCCAATAGTAATTACCTCTGTCCGTATTTTTAGCTAGAAGTTGTGTTTGAGGCTTTTTAATTTCAAATATATCGAGATAGCCGTTAGAGTTTACTAAGCCAAAGTCGACATTGCGATCAGAAGCTAACATAAGATTTAGTTCTGGAAGAATACCTACGTATTCAGGGTTTAAAAGAAATAAGTTTTCTTGAAGGAATGTACTCCACTCCGACTCAGGCCTTTCTTTTTCTAATAACTTTTCGAACTGCTTAATGACGTCTTTCACTGCAACCTGATCAACCTGGATTTTTGCGGCACTTAATAGTTTATTGCGATTTGCCGCGGATGTATACCTTTTAGTAATTAATACAGAAAAGAAGTTGATTAGTTTTTCGATATCTGCAGGAGTTAAGTCTGATATTGCAGAACTATCCAGACTTTGGACAGCCCTCCTTACACGAGCTTTGGATATTCCACTCGTATTTTCTTTATAGACAGCAGGAAAAGTATTATGAAAAAAATCGTCAGTATAATTAGATTTATCTATCTTTGCTTGTCCGATAATACCAGAGATACCATCCTTGAACTTGGAGAAAGATGAGTAGCTCAATATCACGTTAAATGATTTTTTTTGAGGCAATTTTCTAAAACTGTCATTTTTCAGTTTTGATATGGTAAGCGAGTTAATTTTATGTAAACTTAAGCGTGAGTTTAGTAATCCTCCAGCCGATACTATATAACCTAGTCGTGAAAATTCAGGAGGTAGTTTCGTAAAGCCCTCAAGTAAAACTTCTTTCACAACAAATTCATCTTTTGGATAATAGATTATTGTTCTTTTTTTCTTATCCTCGGCGAAGACTAGTATTTTTTTCGCAGTGTCATCATCTTTCCAAACATGCGTTAAAATTAATCCTTTATCTTCAGATGTTTCATAATCCCAAGCCATGGTACCTCCTTAGCACCCTTTAGTGGGTATTATACGCCGTTCATTATGTAATATGTATACCAATCTAAAAACAAGCAAGTATATGGTTAAATTTAAGCTTATGCTATGCTAATTACAGGAACAGCATCTGAGACACCGTTAAGCCTTCACTGACTCAAATATCTTTCTCCATTCCTAATCGGGTTAAATAACCGAAGCATTATGTCGAAATGCTTAAGATTAATGAGGGAAAGGATAATATGCAATGATTGATACTCTACAAAAAGTATTAACTGACTCGAATTTACGAAGCAGCCAAGCCGTTGAAGCAAAGCTTGCTGAAAAAAGCGACGTCGAAACACCTTGGTTCGACTGACAAAGACGGTGTTCGAGATAAATTTAATCTCGAACACCACCTTAACCATCTAAGCGAGAATACCAGTGTGAAGATCAACCTTTCTACGTTAGTAAATGCGTATCTTAATGACAATCTGAATAAATACAGTAATCATATACAGGCAATGGCCGAAGATTATAAAGTGTGGACTCGGGACTATTCTATAGATAAATTAATTATTCAAATCCATATATTATACCTTGCAAATCCAAACTTAATAACTGGTGACATATTAGGAATACTAGCCAAAAGACTTATTAGCTCAGAATTAGAAATCGGTGGCCCGTACTTATCTAAGAATGACCTATATACTAATACCCTAATCGCACAACTATTCCGAACTTTTGATTCACCGCTACCAAATTTAGAGAAATTTTTACTAAACCAAAAACTAATCCCAAAAACAGAATTTCAGAGGAGTGCGTTAGGTCTATCAAAACGAACAAACCACAACGACCACAAAAAAAGTAAAATAAATCGACCATACTTAATTGCTAAAAAAGAGATAAAGAAACTAAACCCTACCATAGAAAAAATAGGTATCGCATTTTTAGATAAAATCATATCCGTAGACAAAAGAAGTGAAATATCGCTCTTGAGTTTCTATTTTGTAAATTCATTAGTTAAATGCCCAACAAAAAGTGATTTGGAATTGAGTTACCACCTCGGTGTAGCTAATATTTATGCGTGGATTGCATACACGATATACGATGACTTTATTGACGAGGAAGGATCGCCGCCACAATTATCTTTGGCAAATATCATGCACAGACTATCCTACCAAGCATATACGCAAAAATTTTCTGCACAAACTGATTTTATAAATCTTCACTATGATTCAGTCGACAACTCAAACCTTTGGGAATTAGAGAACTGCAGATTTATTGTTAAAGATGGGTATATTTTCATAGACAACCCTCCCGATTATGGAGATGGGGATTTCCTAGCACAAAGATCGGTTGGTCATGTTCTTGGACCTAAACTACTCCTTAAACTCAACAAGACTCCAATCGCACAGGAAAAATCTCTTAATGACGCATTGAATAAGTACTTAATCGCTAGACAAATTGGGGATGATGTCAAAGATTGGAAAGAAGACTTAAAAAATGGTCACATAAACTATGTCGTTTCAAAATTACTTAGATCTGCAAGAGTACAAAAGGGTCAACAGGAACTTGATGAACTTACAGAAAATCTACAGCGAATATTTTGGAATTCTATTCTAGAAGAATCACTTCTGGAAATCATTGATAATATAGATTCTGCAGAAAATATCTTATTAAATTCAAATCTTTTAAAAAAAGAGAACGATTTTATTCAAAATGTACTTGATCCGCTAAGGGAAATTGCCAAGTTAGATCTTAAAAAACATTTAAATGATAAGGAATTCCTGAAATCTTACTCGTCCTCATAACCAAAGTGCCCATATCTCGCCGTCGTCTCATAAATAGGTCGCTTCAAATCCAACGTCTTAATAATCCCATTCGGTGACAAATCATACCCTTCGACAATTTCCTCTTTGCCATCAATTACCACAGTAGCTTCTAGTGGCTGATCATACCCAATCGCATACGCCAAATACACAAAGACTTCTTTCGCATCACGCGCCTTCAAATAATCAACCGCTACCTTTCGTGCCATATACGCAGCTGATCGATCAACCTTGCTTGGATCTTTGCCACTAAATGCGCCTCCACCGATTGGAATACGTGGACCATAATTATCAACGATCAGTTTGCGACCAGTCAGTCCAGCATCGGCATCAAAGCCACCCAGTTCCCAATCCCCTGCTGGGTTAACGTGTAATGAAACATCTTCGCTGGCGACGGCAGTCGGTTCTTGTTTTACCCAGTCCAAGACACTCGCCTGTAGCTTGGCTTGTGGCGCATGCTGGAAACTTGCGACAATCGATACAATCTTACCGTCTTTTGTCGTCACCTGCGTCTTCCCATCATATGGCCAAATCTTATATAAATACTGGTTCAACTTACGAGCAAGCACGAATTCTAAAGGTAATAATTCAACAGTTTCGTTCGTCGCATACCCAACCATAATTCCCTGATCACCCGCACCACCGGTATCAACGCCCTGTGCAATCTCGGGACTCTGCGCTGCAATATGCTCGATAACTTCAACGTCACCCGCCAGTCGCTTCACAATCGCCACGACATCAACATTCTTTGCCTTTGACGTTACTTCACCCGTCACAAAGACGACGCCGTGCCCGCCGGCAACATCGACGGCAACACGCGCATTTGGGTCTTCCATTAAATGCGCATCCAATATCGCATCAGATATCTGATCACAAATCTTGTCTGGATGTTTTGGTGAGACGCTCTCGGCTGTTTTAAAAATTGACATAAAAATACTCCTTCTACGTATCTTTCGCGCCGTAACAGGAAAGGTAGAAGGAGTGAACGTCTATCTTCCCGTTAGGGCTAGAAGGGGCACCGTTGTCTTCATAATAGATACGAAGGCTGGTTGCCGGCAGGTCATAGAGCTAGATCTCTCGCTGCACTCTGGATACGTGTTTAATTGTTTAGCTTTTTTAGTATATCAGATTAATTATAGGCTCATGTATTGATTTAATTGTCCATTTGTGATATAATATCATCAACACTTCGGTGTGCACATTTCACCCTCAATCAGATAGGAGGTGAGAACAGTGGCTCATGAGCCGACTCACCATGTCAAACATGTTGACCGATTCGAGGCAGATATTTATATCAGCCCCACGACACTCGAGATCCTTAATGGCACCAACCTTAAGGCTCGCGACACAGCACGCAAATATGTGTGCTCCGACTTCAAGAAAGCCTGCGATAAAAAGTATGGCGACAATTGGAGACGACACCATTTCTTCGTCCTCTGGTCCCAGATCGACGTCAAGCCCCTCTAGTAGTTAGGAATGACAATGGCACGAAAACGGTACGTCTATATAAGCGGGGAATGCTGCAACGATGAGAGCTGTAATGCCTGTAATGGCACCAACTCCGCCGTAGCCGAGCCCCACCCCAAGTGCACTGGCAACCCCAAGTGCACGAAAACATACGGCTGGGTTTAGCCGACACCTATCCAGATCCTTGGGTGAAATACGTCGCGTTTCTTTCAGTAGAGCGCGACGATTTCATGTCTATTTGAATTTGTACTCGTTGAACAACTCTACCCATTGATGTAATCGCATCTCAGATGGCTTAATCCCCGCAGGCAGTCCAATCTTTTTCTGCGGTGTCTTCGCAAAAATCTTAGGATCTGAAAAACAGCCTTCGATGAACCCACGATACTTCTCCATTTCATTCAGCGGAATAAACGGCTCGTCGCGTTTCTTGATTTCAATCAACACTGTGTCGACGGCCGGCGGTGGCGTATAGTCAGATCGTTTTAGTGGACGCCGAATACGAACACCGAAGGTTGGACCGATCATCATGCCGAGTTGTCCTGTAAACTTATCCGAATTTGGCAATAATTTGTTCGCAAATTGTTTTTGCACGATTAAGTATGCAGCAGAGGGCGGATTCACATTTTCAGTAATCTTATGAATAATCGGCGAACTCAGGTGGAACGGAATATTCGCGAAGATCTTGTAGGGCTTGTTTGGCAGTTCTAACTTTAAAAAATCGCCTTCAATAATATCAACGTTTGGGTAGTGTCCTTCGATATTCTCGCGTAGCTTTGCGGCCGCTTGCGGCTCGAACTCAATCGCAACAACAAACTTTGCTTTCTGAGCAAGTGCTGCAGTAATCACACCCGTACCAGCACCAATGTCATAAACAAGGTCGGTGGGTTTAATGTTCGTGTGCCCAATCAGTTCTTTAATAAAGTCCTGGCCGCGGAGGTTGTGCTGAGAATAATTATCGAGACGTGCCATATCGTATCTGATTATAGGCTATTTACCCCTTATAGACTATAATAAGACCAGTAAATGAGTAAACGACCCTTCCCTATCGTTACTGTCACCCTCGAAAAGATTGTTGGCGGCGGACAAACTCTCGCGACCATGGACGATGGCCGCAAACTTTTTGTATGGGGTGGATTACCGACCGAAGAGGTTGAAGTCCAGCTTTTCCGCAAAAAAAATAGTTTCGCAGAAGGCTACGTTATCTCAGTCTTAAAGCCAGCCAAAGATCGCATCGAAGCCCTTGATCCAGGCAGCTACGTCTCTACCAGTCCGTGGCAGATTATGAAATTCGCTAGCGAGCAACAGCACAAAGCCGAACTTATTAAAGAAGCCTTTGCACTACATGGCGTCACCCTTCCTGGCACTATCGATGTTTATTCTGACGATCACGAATTCGGCTACCGAAACAAAATGGAATTCAGTTGGTACTGGGACAAAGAAACCGAACAGCTTGACCTCGCCTTCTTCGGCCGTGGCACCCACAGTAAAGTTCCTGTCGAAGGTAGTCACCTTGCGATGGATAGTATTAATAAGACGGCGCTTGCGATGCGTGACCTGCTTCGCGCGCACCACGCAACCGGTTTTTCACTAAAGACCCTGCTTGTTCGCGCCAACCAACAAGGCGACGTTTCAATGCAACTGTATGTAAAGAGCGAATCATTTAACCCGATCCGTCCAATTGATATTGAAGCGCTTGGCGTCAAAGGTTTTGAAATGATTTATTCGAATCCCAACAGCCCAGCCAGCGTCATCACGAAACGGCTTCAAGAATGGGGCAAGGTTCCGCTGACTGACACAATCAACGACGTGCCGTTTAGCTACGCAACTGAAAGCTTCTTCCAAATTAACCTACCTGTCTACCAAAAAGCGTTGCTTGATATGAAAGCATTTGTTGACCCTGCGAAACCTACTGTCGACCTATATAGCGGCGTGGGAACAATCGGCCTGACGATTGGCGCCGGTGACTTGACCCTCGTTGAAATCAACGAGGGTGCTGTCCGTGAGATGAAAGAAAATATCGACCGTTTGAAAATAAAGAATGCTCAAGCTGTCCACGCACCGAGCGAAAAAGCCCTCGACTTTATTACTGGCGATGCGACTATCATTGTTGATCCGCCTCGTGCAGGACTGGACAAGACTATTATTGAGCGTTTGCTTGAAACGACACCTGCTCGCATCATTTACCTGTCATGTAACCCCGTCACTCAAGCTCGTGACGTTGCCCTTCTATTAGAGAAATATGAAATCACTTCGCACCAGGGCTACAACTTCTTCCCTCGCACGCCACACATTGAAAATCTTGTTATTTTCGATCTAAAGAAATAGAATAAATACTATATTATGTATAGCAATCATGCTATACTAAAGATACTAATAAATTAGACCATTGCCCGTCGCTCCTGCGATTTCCGGAATGAAAAGGAGTCATATTTCATGTCAAATGTTTTAGTTGTGCTATCGAGCGCTCGCAAAGGCCGTGCCGCGGATAATATTTTTGATCTCGTAAAGAAAGACCTTCATACACGCGATGGTGTGAATATCGTTGTCGCTGATCTTAAGGACATTAACCTTCCTTTCTATGCGCACGAACTTGCGCCTGCGTCACCAGACTACATCCCAACTGACCCCGCAGTTATCAAGTGGGGCAAGCTTGTCACTGAAGCAAATGCGATCGTTTGGCTCACTCCCGAGTACAACCACTCACTGAATGCAATCCAAAAGAATGCTATCGACTCACTCAAGAACGAATGGATCGACAAGCCAATCGCTATCATTGGATATGGGTGGACCGGTGGTTCACTATCTATCGCTGCTTTGGATCATATCCTCCCATGGCTTAAGGCTGACTACAAGCACAACCCTGCTGAACTCGCCTTCATGAAGGACATTAATGTTGATGGAACAGCTCTTGACGAAGCAAGTGTTACAGAAAAAATCAAAACAGCAATTGACGAAATTGTATAGTAAAAGTTCCTCCACAAAAATAGCCCAGTCATTACAGACGGGCTATTTTTTATCCCCTTGATTTATATCTGTAATACCCCTATTATACGGGTATATAACCAACCATAAGTGGAACACATAAAAACATGCACATTACGATTGTAGGCGGTGGCTTCGGTGGAGTGAAAGCTGCCCTGGAGCTATCAAAAGACCCAAAGTCTAAGATTACGCTCATTAGTGACAAGACCGATTTTCAGTACTACCCAGGCCTTTACAGCGCCGCAACCGGACGAAGTCACCTACAAGCATGGGTACCACTTGGTGAAATCTTTGCGGGTATCAATAATATTCAAGTTGTTATCGATACGATCTCAACGATCGACAAAGCAACCAAAACCCTCAGAGCTATTTCTGGTGCGAAGTATACGTACCATACGCTTATCCTGGCACTTGGTTCAGTCACGACATACTTTGGTATCAAAGGACTTGATCAATACGCCTACGGCATTAAATCTGCAGCTGAAATTGCTCGTTTGAAGCAACACTTGCTTGATGAGTTCTCAAAGCCGGAAGGTGCCGACAAGGACTTCCTCATCGTCGGTGCCGGCCCGACTGGTGTTGAGCTTGGGGCTGCACTTGGGACATACCTTAACGACCTGAAAGAACACTTCAATAAACCAGAACCACGTATGAAGATCTCTATCATCGAGGCCGCGCCACGCGTGCTCCCACGCATGTCGGAAAAAACCAGCCAATTAGTCCACGAACGTCTGACGAAGCTCGGCGTCCATGTCGAGCTAAACAAGAAAGTTGAAGAACAAACCATCGATAGCCTTATCGTGAGTGGCAAGCCTATCAGGACAAACACTGTCATCTGGACATCCGGCGTTGCCAACAGTCCTTTTTTCGAAGCGAATGCTGGTCAATTCGAAATTTCGAAGAACCACAAAGTCGTTGTCGACGAATACCTTCGTTCAAGTCCTGATGTCTACGTGATTGGTGATAACGCCTTCACGCAGTTCAGTGGCCTTGCGCAGACTGCACTAAGGGACGGTATCTTCGTTGCACGCCACCTGCTCGGTAAATCAAAGAAACCATACGTTGCGAAAATGCCTCCAGTCGTTGTTCCTGTCGGCGAACGATGGGCTATATTCGAATACAAGAAGATTCGCCTCTCTGGTGACATTGCCTCACGAATCCGAAGCGTCGCTGACTTTGTTGGCTACAGTGATATCCTTCCATTCGGTCAAGCACTTGGCGTGTGGCACGCACAAAGAGTCAAAGAGGATTCTTACTTCCCCGTCCAAACGCCTCGAGCATAATTTCTAGATATTTTCTTCAGGAACTTCAACGGCATGCACAAGGCGAACATGTGTCGCCACCGTCGCTGCAGAAACGACCATAAGATAGACCAGTCCCATCAAACAACTCTGCAGGATGTGACTTGGGAAACTGATCAAAAGATATGTTCCTGTCGCAATCGTCGCAAAGATAAAGCCGTAACTTGTTACGAGCTTTTTCATTGTTGGCTTAAAGAACGCCAGACTGGCAAGAACGATACTGGTGAGTGCAATAATAACGTGAATAAGGATAATCATAATCTCAGTATACACTACGGCAGGAAGCCACCAATAGAGATGAGGAACAAAATAGCGAGCAATATCAGCAATGATGCTCCGAACATTTTTCGCGCCCATTTGTCATCTTCAAGTTTGTTATACAATGATATTCCTCGATACAACCAGTAGACCGATAATGCGATGCTGAGTACCAAATAGATAATCCCCGTATAGCCAAAGACAGTCAACAACACCGACACGATTGCGTAGACGACGGTGAATAGCAGAATCTGTCGTTTGGCGCTCTTCATCCCATAGACGACAGACCAGACGGGCAATTTCGCACTGGCGTAATCTTTCTGACGGAACATCGCAATTGCGTAGAAGTGTGGCATCTGCCAAAAGAACAAAATCAAGAATAAGATAACAGCCCCGGCATCAAGCCGCCCCGTGAGCGCAGTGTAGCCAGCCATGGGAGGCAACGCACCCGCAACTCCCCCAACGATCGTACTGTAAGCAGTCGTTCGTTTCGCAATACCGTAAATCACGATGTACCAGACATACGCAATGACACCCAAAATGAATGTGAGTGTATTCGTGTACAACATTAATAGCGAAAGACCGATAACTCCAAGAATGCCAGCAAACAACAATGCTTTTCGAACACTAATGACACCGCTGGCAACATCTCGTTTTGCGGTTCGTTTCATACGCTTGTCGATATCTCGATCGAGAACATTATTCAGGACACACGCCGAAGCGATCACGAACGCGATACCAAAAATCGTACCGAAGAATATCGTAGCCATGACCGTAAAGTCATAATGAATGATACTGGCAGCAAGGAAGAACCCAGCAACGCCACTCAATGTATTACTGAGTGTGATGCCAGGTTTGATTAGTTGTAAGTAAGAGCGCGACCGTCGCTCCACTAAATGCCCTCATTCTGGTGCATGTAAAGTTGCATTTGGTCTGGTGACATGTGTATCATATTGTAGTTGAGGTTGTTCATAATCCAGATTGATCCGACAACGATAATCAAAACGACAAGGATCGCAAAGAGGAACGTGATGAACTTCCACTTACTGCCCCGCCCAATGTGGAGGAAGAAGACCAGCTGAACAACAAGTTGTACTACTGCAACCCCAAGTACGATATAGACAAGCGTTTGCATCGGCCAGAGATGCTTCACGACAATTAAGTACGCAGCCAAAGTCGTCAGGATTGAAAGAACAAATCCAACCACATATGAGATATACCGACTCTCAGAGTTACGTGGATCGATACGAATTATTGGTTTCATGCCATACCTCCGATCAAGTACACAATACTAAAGATGAAGATCCAAATCACATCAAGGAAGTGCCAAAATAATCCGAATAATGCCAAGCGGTTGATATCCGTCTTTTTGAACTTGAATCGCCACAGCCTAAAGATCATAACAAACAACCATAGTAATCCAATCGCGATGTGCAGTCCGTGAGTACCAACAAGCGTGAAGTATGATGACAAGAAGGCACTATGCGTCCAGCCGTTACCCTCGGCCGCAAGCTTGCTAAACTCGGACAGCTCGAGTGTCAAGAAAGCCGCACCAAGTAGGAATGTAATGACAAGCCAGAACAACGTCTGCTTTTTAAAGCCACGACCAGCGCCAAGGATTGCAAGTCCAGCCGTAAAGCTACTCGTAAGCAGGATCATTGTCTCGATCAAGACAAATTGAAGATCAAAAATATCATGTCCTGATGGACCACCGAATGTACTTCCGCGAAGGACGGCGAAGGTTGCAAACAATGCGGCAAACAACACGCAGTCGGTCATCAGGTAAATCCAGAAGCCAAGTGTCTTCTTTTCCTGTGTTGGAGTTTCTTCAGCTAGTTGTGTCATACTGCTTTTACTCCTTCATGATGCGCCAGTTGTGCGGCAGTTATCTTTTCTTCTGTATCATCATTGGTTAATCGAATAATCAAGGTAACAATCACGCCGACAAGTCCAACGATTAATAGCCACCAAATGTGCCAGATGACCGCGATACCAAAGGCTAATGCGAATGCTCCGACAATCACGCCAGCGCCACTGTTTTTCGGTACCCAGATATCTTCGTATTTTGGCACTTCAGTGTGGGCGTGATTGCTTTTCTTTGATTCCCAGAATGCATCACGCGTTGTGACGGTTGGAATAACCGCAAAATTGTATTCTTTTGGTGGTGATGAGATTGACCATTCCAGCGTCCGTCCGTTCCAAGGATCACTACCGACACGATTCTTGTTCCTGTGAATAATACTGTAAATTAATTGTAGAATCTGGAAGAAGACGCCGACACAAATGATCAGGACGCCGACGCCAGCAACGACGAATAGTCCCTGCCAACCGAGTGATGGATCGTAGTGATCAAGCCGCCTGGTTGCACCCATGAACCCAAGGATATAGAGCGGGCCAAATGCAAGTAAGAAACCAACGATCCAGAACCAAAAAGCATATTTACCAAGCTTCTCGTTTAGCGTGTAGCCTGTAAACTTCGGGAACCAGTAGGCAAAGCCTGCAAAAGCACCGAACAACACGCCACCGACAATCATCGTGTGGAAATGAGCAACTAAGAATAAACTATTGTGGAATTGGAAGTCTGCTGCGGGAACCGACATCAAAACCCCGGTCAAACCACCAAGCGTAAACGTCACAATAAAGCCCATGAACCACAGCATTGGCGTCGTAAATCGTACTCGACCTCGATACATCGTAAAGATCCAGTTAAAGACTTTCACGCCCGTCGGAATCGCAATAATCATCGTCATAATACCAAAGAACGTATTCACGTCAGCACCAGCGCCCATTGTAAAGAAGTGGTGTAGCCAAACGGTGAATGACAAGAACGTAATCGCAGCCAGTGCAACCACCATCGACTTGTAACCAAATAGTTTCTTGCCCGAGAACGTTGCCACAACTTCAGAAAAGATACCAAAGGCTGGCAGGACCAAAATATAGACTTCTGGGTGACCCCATGCCCAAATCAAGTTGATGTACAACATTGGGTTGCCCCCTGCGGTTGCTGTAAAGAAATGCATGCCAAGCAAACGATCCAATGAAAGCATTCCCAGCGTCGCCGTCAAAATAGGGAAAGCGAACATCACAAGCACCAGACTCGCCAGCGCGCTCCACACAAAGATCGGCATCATCATCATTTTCATACCAGGTGCACGCATCTTGATAATTGTCACGAAGAAGTTAATACCCGACAACAAACTTCCGATACCGGCAATCTGGAGACTCCATATCCAATAATCTACGCCGACCCCAGGGCTGAATTGTAGTTCCGATAGCGGTGGGTAGGCCAACCATCCCGCCGCAGAAAATTCTCCGACAATCAGTGGCGCATTAATCAAAATCATACCCGCGGCGAACAACCAGAAACTTACTGAGTTCAAGAACGGAAAAGCAACATCACGTGCACCAATCTGCGTCGGGATAATCAAGTTAAAGATACCGAAGATAATACCCATGGCAACGAAGAAAATCATAATTGATCCATGCGCCGAGAAAATTTGCTGGAAGTGATCGGACGTCAGCAATCCTCCCGATACATCAGTTGCTTGTTGCGTCCGAAGCAACAATGCATCGGCCAATCCACGCAGTAGCATGACAACGGACACAAGGATATACATGACACCAATCTTTTTAGGATCAAGCGATGTGATCCAGGTACGCCACAGCCATTTCCACTTCTTAAAGTAAGTCAGGCCGATGATCGCAAGCACCAACGCACCAATCATCGCAAACCCTGCACCTGCCATGATCGGATCATGGACGAAGTCGGATGCAGTCAGTCGACCAAAGATGAGTTGTTGGATATTGTTAAACATTAGTGGCTCGTTCCTGTACTCACCGCGCTACCCTGCGCGTTTGGAGCCATATATTTCATTATGATTTCATTATACAGGTTCGTATCAACAAGCTTGTAGGTTGTGTGTGGATCGCCACGACTTGGTTTTGAAAGCGTGTCATACTTTGCGCTCGTGAGTGAATCACCCGTACTTGCGGCTGTCTTTGCCCACGCAGTAAACTCCGTCTCATTCATTGAATTAACCTTGAATGTCATATCCGCAAAACCGTCACCACTGATATTCGCTGAAGATCCGTTATAGTTACCTGTTCCGTCGGCGATCAGGTGAAGTTGCGTCGACATACCTGACATTGCATACACCTGACCGGCAAGGGCTGGTATCCAGAATGAGTTCATTGTTGCGTCAGAAGTGATCGTAAAGTTAATCGGAGTATCTTTTGGAATATTCAAATAGTTCAGCGTTGCAATATGCTGGTCAGGATAAATAAATAACCACTTCCAGTTCAAAGAGACAACTTGGACGTTGACTGGTGCTACTTGAGAATCGATCGGCTTGTACGGGTCCAGTGCATGGGTCGAAACAACAGTAATCACACCCAGGATAACAATAATGGCACACGGAATGCCCCACCATAACGCCTCAAACCCTCGGTGACTTTCGAAATCAGGTTGGTATTTCGCTTTGGTGTTGCTGGCTCGATAACGCCAGGCAATCGAGAACAGCATAATAAAGACAGGGACAATAACAAGAAGCCCAAGACCAGTTGTGAGTAAAATGAGATTTCGTTGTTGATCCGCTATGAGTCCGTGAGGATTAAGAACTGGTATATCCCGGCCTTGCGTCACAAGGACCAAAATATCGATAACAATCAGCCCCACGAGGATAGAAAAAAGGACCTGTTTTACCCGACGGAAGGTATGCTTTTTGTCATTACGCATATGCTTCCTATATCATAGCGTGGTTAGGACATTTTACCAACTTATAGACTGCACTCTCCTACTTCAAAGCTTCTCGTTCAAGTACTTCGTGATAACAAGATATGTACCTTTCTGCCATGGCAGTATTTGAAAATCGATCAACCACTGAGCGTCGACAGTCCTCGGGATCAATCTCGTTGATGCGAAGCATGTATTCTTCAAACTCCTCAACTGTATTTGCTAAAAAGCCATTCACTCCATGTTCAATAATTTCCGGCAATGCGCCACGGTTCATAGCGATAACGGGTGTCCCACAGGCTAATGCTTCGATAACTGACATGCCAAACGGCTCTTCCCAGGTAACGGGGAATAGTAACGCTTTCGCTTCAGACAAAAACTTCATTTTTTGTTTTCCACTCAGACTACCCGAGTAGGTAATACGGGGATACCGCAGTACGTACGGCAGAATTTTATCACTGTAATACGCAAACTGAGCATCGCTGCGATAGCGACTCGTCGGGTTGGATAACTCTAGAAGAAGTTTGCGATTCGACCCAATATCTGACACCGTTCCGGCCATTCGGAGCCGTTTTTTCAACTTTGCTGCGAGTTCGACTGCAATATGTTGTCCTTTGTAGGGAGCAAACCGCGCCAAAGTAACAAAATATTCTTTCTTTTTTGCAACAAAGGGGAAATCTTTCACTACAACGCCGTTATATACCGACTGCACGAGGCGGGGCTTGATGTTCTCGGGCGCAGACAAAGCCATTATCTCCGAAATACAGGAAGCATACCAAGATCCAAAATCCTGTATTTGCTCAATGTCTTTCGTGTTATAGGCGGATCCAAAATCCTTGTCGACTGTCGAAGTGAACGGAGGGCCATGGAATGTATGAAGCACTGGCGGAAGATCTTTGGTATGACTTGACGCCATCGACCAGAATGCTGGTCCTACGTGTGGAACGTGGTCGTGAATAATGTCGAAGTTGCCCGCTTTTTTTATATAGTTGTAGGCAAACTCAAGGTGCGCCATAACAATGCCATAACTCTCAAAATACGGCTCATAGATATGCTCGAATTGTTCTTTTTTAAATAAAGAGTGCGTCTTAATGCCAGGAAGTTTCCGCTGCCCGTTTGCAAATAGTTCGACTTCGATGTTGTCATGAGATTTTAGTGCCGAGACAAGCCCCTGAAGTACTAACTCTATACCCCCGTATCCCTTTACAGGGAGTGCGAGCCAAGGTGGTGCAACTACAGCAATGCGGAGTTTCTTATGAATCATGGCCTCACTTTCCACTGTAGCACAGCCGAGGTATACTAACCACATGGATACCCTTCGCAACCATGACGACGACAACTCTGAACTTATGCAATCATATCCATTGCTTCCTGGCGAAAAACTGCTTTCTGCCACCCACCATACAACTCGGACCTATCACGAAAAGCCGTCTTCGGTACAACAGCTGCTTCGCCTGACTCAATCAGACCATATCGGCGACATCGGCTTTGCCGGTCCAGCATTGGCTTCACTGGCAATGTCGCCCGATACCGATGTATCAGCCGAGACTTCTGAACACCTTCATTTGTACGAAACGGTTTTTGGTCGTGATTCTCTACGGATCGCCAGTGATCTTATTGACGCCTATCCAGAACTTGCTCGTTCTACTCTCTTAGCGCTCACGAAGCTACAGGGTGTCACGTATGACACATCTCGGGAAGAAGAACCGGGTCGTATTGTCCATGAAGTGCGCGAGGATAAAGATCCAAAGGCAAAACAATTGACCGCTGAACGGGGCTGGCACTGGCCGTACTATGGATCAGTTGATGCAACTCCAGATTTTATACGAACACTGACGGCGTACACGCTTTCTCAACCAGGAAATTATAGCTTCCTAGAAGAGCACTACACTGATCGAAGTGGTAAAGAGCGTACCGTCAACGACGCCCTTGATGGCGCACTTACTTGGATCGCTCATCGTCGCAGTCAAAACCCGGAAGGTTTGATCGAATTTAAATCTGCGCTGCCTCATGGTATCGAAAATCAGGTCTGGAAAGATTCATGGGATGCCTACCATCACAGCGATGGGACGCTTGCAAACCACGAAAAAGGTATTGCCTCACTTGAAGTACAAGTCGCTGCCTATGATGCGTTCCTTGATGCTGCCGACTTATACGACCATCTCATCGATAATGACGTACGAGCAACAGCCCTTCGTGTCCAAGCGAGCGAACTAAAGCAAGCTATCTTTGAGCATTTCTGGACCGATGAAAAAGGCGGCTATTTTGTACTTGGAACTGACCGAGACAGTAAGGGTGCTCTGCGGCAATTAAAGCTTCGCACGTCTAATATGGGGCACGTTCTTAACTCACGCCTGCTCGAGGGAGATGATGCGGAAATTGTTCAAAAACGGACGGCCGTCATTGCTCACATGCTGTCGCCAGAGTTATGGTGTAAAGCCGGTATACGCACCCTCGCGTCAGATGAAGTACGGTTTAGGCCAGGCGCCTATCATAACGGCAGTGTCTGGATCTGGGACACACACTATATCGCAAAAGGGTTACGTCATCATGGCTACACTGATGTTTCCAGTAAAATCGATGCCAACCTAATTGATATCGCGAATACGACCGGACTGTTCCCGGAGTATGTTCGTGGCGAACAGGAGGAGATTGCGTTAAATCAAGATACGATTACACTTTGGGACGGAGTAGCAAACCGCAAAAACGTTGTCGAGCAACCTCCTCAGGAAGTTCAGGCATGGACGGTTGCTGCAATCTTCGATAGCAAACATCCCGCTTGGAAACAAGAATAGTCGACCAATCTGTTAAGCTAGGAGTAATGCATAAGCTGCTTCATTCCCACCATCCGTTTCGCATTTTTTGGTTTTCAGCCATTGCAACGATCGCTACATTAGTTGGATTAGCATTCGGACTCGGCTTTGACGCACTCTTTATCGCAGTCATCCTGATTATCGTCGAAATTACCTTTAGCTTCGAGAACGCGGTTATTAATGCAAAGGTGCTGGCAAAATTATCAAGGTTCTGGCAAAACATTTTCCTTAGCATTGGTATTATTATTGCCATCTTCGGCATGCGTATTGTATTTCCGATTGTCATTGTCATGATCACCACTGGCCTCAACTGGGGATCGGTCATCAACTTGGCGTTTAAGAGCCCCCAGGAATATTCACTGGCGCTTGACGCGGCTCATCCTCAAATTGCTGCCTTTGGCGGCGCGTTTCTTTTAATGTTAGCGCTCCATTTCTTTTTCGACGATGAAAGAGAAGTTTTATGGATCAAACGTTTCGAGCGATGGTTCCAACGCAACTCGACCAACTGGGCGCCGGCTGTTATTGCGCTGCTGATCGTCAGTATTCTCGCTCTATTACCAGTCAACGAACATCATTTGAATACGTTCATCGCAGGCGTGATCGGCATCGCTACCTACAGCGTCCTTCAGATTATCATTAAACTTTTTGAAAGAATGAAATCTCGAGGTGACAAAAAGCATCATACCTCAAAGCTCGTCGTCCAAACTGGCATGGTCGCGTTCACGAGCTTTATCTACCTTGAAATTCTTGATGCCAGCTTCTCATTCGATAGCGTGGTCGGAGCGTTTGCGATTACGACCGACGTTTTGCTAATCGCACTAGGACTTGGCGTTGGTGCAATCTGGGTACGGTCACTAACGATCTTCATGGTGCGACGTGGCACACTTAACTCATATAAGTATCTCGAGCATGGCGCGCACTACACGGTGCTTGTTCTGTCCGCCGTCTTACTCTTTGGTATTTTTATTCATGTCCCTGAAGTTATTGCTGGAGGCGTCGGCATCATACTGATTGGCTCGGCGATTCTATCATCACGCACCAGACCTCAGTAACCCACGTAGGTGTATTTCTTAAGAATTTTCAGCCTGCGACTTAATCTTTTCGACTGCATCATTAAACCCTTGCGTCGTCAGGCTAGATCCTGCAAGTTTATCAAGATGCACTTCGTCGATTGGTCGTCCGACGACTTCATCTGAAATAGCGATAGCGAACTTCTTTTGAAGACCAAGGGACATTTTAACTGTCGCCATAGGAACAACTTCAACGCTTTCTATAGCATCGTCATTGAGGCTCAGCGTCACATCAATACTATTTTTGCCTTTAGCATATGCCCCGATGGCGGTATATGTACCGTTCGTATACTTGTTTGCACTCATATCTTTATTATCACATAACAAGACCCCGTGACGTAAATATTACTGGGATTACGCGTATTACCTGAGGCTATCTGTCAATATCGGCAACGCGAGTATCCATGCCATATACCGTAGGAATTAATACCCTAGAAGTTCCAAGGTCGTGGGTAACCTGAAACGAACCATTAGGGGAAGGTGACGTGTAGAATGTAGCATTTTCAATAATGATTACAGCAGAAAGGGACATATCATAGGTAGGAATCGCATCATTTAATCCAGTACTACGAACTATCTCACGACTCGGTACCGGATAAGCCTGTACGTCACTTACTACTCCCGTAATGACGTCGCCAGCCAAAGTGATTTGTGCTCCTCCCAGCGTGCCCTCTTGGTCTGTAATCAAGAAAGCACCCGCACCGTTTACGACAATCGACATTCCTTTATAGATGTCCTTCGAAATTTGTATTTCGAACTCTAAATGAGGATCGATGCGATCGACAAGCTCTTGCTGCTCATCCTCCGTAAGCTCGTTGATTGACTTGCCCGCTCTTAACATAAAGTCGGTGACAATCGCCTGAAGGTCGCGGAGCGCCGTATGTAATAATAGATCCTCTTCATCTAGTTCATCATCTCGGAATTGCACAGCAAACTCGGTCATCGGTTCATTATAGAAAAGTTTCTCTTTAAATAAAAACTTAAGCGAGTTATGCAAAACAAAAACGCCTTGATATTCAAAGCGTTTATGCTTGGTTGGGGTTAGTGGTCGTGTTCCAGGAAAGATCTGCCCTACTTGCCCAAAATCAACTTCTTATATTCAGTTGCTAGCATATACGATTTTGTATCTTTTACATGATCAACAAAAAGAATACCGTTTAAATGATCGGTTTCGTGCTGGGCGACATGTGCAACAAATCCTTCTAACACTTCGTCGTGTTCGAGTGCATTTTCGTCTAACCACTGCAGACGGATTTTTTTATAACGAGGTACTTTCGCGTAAAGAGTACTGTCACCTTCACCGGAACTCACGCATCCTTCCCACATTTGTTCACGATTACCAAAAGTCTCTGCAACGATCGGATTAATTAAGACAGTACTAAAAGGTTCGAGGTTTGGTCGAGTTGGTGTTGGCTTGATACCCAAAACGCTCAGAGCAATTCTTGCACCCACCTGCGGAGCCGCAAGACCGACACCTAACGATTTTTCCTTCAACGTGAAGTACATATTATCAATAAGAGTTTGGACTTCATCCGAAAGTATCTCATCACGCGTCAGTCTCTTTGCTTGTTCTCGAAGAATAGGGTTTCCGAAGTAGGTCGAATTTAGTATTTCAGGCATAGGCTCAGTATAGCAAACAAAAAATGACGATTTCTCGTCATTTTAAGCATAATCATCTTGGCTGGCATTATCGACCTCTTATCAAACAATTCGGATCTCGCTTTAACCCCCGATGGATTGCGGAAATTGGCCATCCCACAAGGCACGCGAGAGGCCCCTTCTGAGCCCGCAGAGTTCCAGATCCATCGTCTGTCGGCACGACTCAGTGGCGAGCAGATCGACGATGTTGTGCGGCGCTACGAGGCAGGGGAAAGTGCCAGGACGCTCGCTACAGAACATGGTGTTGCACCGTCTGCCCTCATCCGACTACTGCGAGAGCGGAACGTCGTCGTCCGCCGGCAAGTCATCACACCGAACCAAGAGGAGATGATGGCTCGGGATTACGAAGCCGGGATGACCGTGGCAGAGCTCAAAGAAAAACACAGCATCTCGCATGGTGCAGTACTTCGGGCTCTGCATCGACTCGAAGTTGAGATGCGAGCCAAGGCACCACGGAAGAAATCAGTGTGATTGCCGATCGCGAAGCTTCTTTGCTCTCGCGAGCAGCTTGCCATCGACGGCGAGCGGAATTGCTTGCTTTCAGGGATCCATCTATGTCCTTCGCTTCACCGAGAAAATCATTGGGTCCGCACGAGTGGGTGAGGATCGTCGGTGACTTGACGCCCCAGCTTGAGAGGCACATAGTAGGCCACAGTAATGCGTGATGTTCCGAAATCCTTTACACCCGACTTTGCCGAGTCTCGTCGCTGGCGAGATGAACTTGAGTTGGTCCATGGACTACGAGATCAACTCGGAATGGTTGTCGATGCTGAGATCGAGACAACTGTTGTGGCTCTCCGATTGCTGGGATACAAAACAGTCATGTCGTGCGGCGGGCATGTCGATCGACGGACTACTGGCCCCTATGTGACCTTCGAATCAGAGTCGACACATGACCTGGTTATGAGGGCGCAACGGGAATCCGACACGGTTCGCGAACAAGAGCTACTTCGCGAAGCGCAGCGCGTTGCACAGCGAGAAGCGCTTCCCCTCAAAAAGAAGATCGAGCGTTTCAATTTGGAGAGAGTTATTGCTGGTGCGACTACTCTCCTCGAGTTGCGGCCTGTCGGCCACAGCCGCCTTCGCCTCTGCTTTGTTCATGCCGACTTCGACGGCATTGTCGAGGATGCGCTCTTCGTCGAACTCATGCGATCCCGGCAATCCGAGATGTCAAAGTTCACTTCCTGCCTTAAACACCAGCTCGCAGAGGAAGCAGCAACGACGTTCGACGTAGCCGCCTAGTTGTCGTAAACGAAGCCGTCTCCACCACATGCGCTCGGCGCTTGCGCTCAGTCGATCTCCCCACGAGAACTTCATTGACTTTCCCTCATGTTTATGATATAACCAACAGCTGGGGATTGGCCTACCTACTAGGAGGCTAATCATGCAGTTTTCAATGGCCCAACGGGCCGCCGATCAGTTCATCAAGTTCCTTGATGGACAGAGCAATCCGGAGGACGTCGTCCTCCTCTTGCAGGAAGCATCAAAGAGCGCCGGAGACAAGGCAAACGATCTGCGCTACATCTCGGACGAGCTCCACCTCTGGTTGCTCACCGGTGGCGCACACGTCAACACGATGAACGACTACACGCTCTACATGCAAACCGTCGCCATCGTGTTCGCCGAGTTCGTCGACATGCCGGGTTCGTTCCAAGGACGGGTTGCGAGGGAGGCACTATTTCCGCCTCCATTCGTGCCTTCCGAAGAACACCCAGAGCGTGAAGACGAGCAATACATCAGCGCCGCGTCCTACGCGATCCCGCTGGCAATATCGCCCGAGTTCTACCGCTTCACGGCGACACTCGACAGGGCAACTCGCGTTGCCCTCATCGTGCCGTTCCTCAGCGATCCCGCGACGCACCGCGTGCAGTTCTAGGCACGAGCACCACCCATTCGAAACCAGCCAATCCCCCCACGCCCCGGTCTGAAAAGACCGGGGCTTAACACATCCCCGGCACCGACTAGCGCGGTTCCGACGAGGCTTCCGACGGTTCCAACCGGACTTCCAACATCGCCCAGCGACACCGACGAGAGCGGAACGTCGTCGTCCGCCGGCAAGTCATCACACCGAACCAAGAGGAGATGATGGCTCGGGATTACGAAGCCGGGATGACCGTAGCAGAGCTCAAAGAAAAACACGGACTCTCACACGGCGCGGTGCTTCGATCGCTGCATCGATCCGGCGTCGAGATGCGGGCCAAGGCGCCACGGCGAAAGTCAGGCTAGCCGCCACGTGCAGCAGTCTCACTGCTTAGTGAGCCGTACTTCTTTATCGATCGATCGACGAAACGAGCAAATGGCTTGTGATGAAATCTCTTCTGCTCTGACCAGAAAGCAAACGGGGCGGGTAAAGACATCAGCTCACCGACGTCAGTCGAAACGCTCTTATTCCGCGTCAGTAAGCCCGAGCGAGTGGAAGCGAACGCTGCTGCCATATGCAATAGCAAGAAATTTAGAAACAGTCTTTGTTCGGTCGAAAGCTCGTTTGCTTTTCGGATCTTGCTCGATGTCATCATGATCTCGTGCAATTCATCTCGGTCCATCAGCATGGACCAGATCTCACGATGATTTTTGGTGACCGCTAGCAAGTTTGCGATTCGATTAGCGGTGACGTTTCGAGTGATCTGGATGATCGTGAGGGATGCTCCGATCACGACAACGATCAGCTGAGCGATAGCGACAGAGGTTGCAGGTAAGACGACCGGAACAGCAACTGCATTAAGAATCAAAGGACACTCCGGAGACTAAAGCTGAGGCGGCGGCCAGGGCCATTCGGCCGCTGGTACTGACTTCGCCAGTAAGGCGTCAAATACACCTATCGCCAGTGCGACAACTTCGGGATCATCGGTCCACCAAACCTCGCGTAGTCGCCCCCAAGGCGAATAGTCATGGACAATTAATTCGCGCTGATCGAAGCATAGAAAGTCCTGGGTAAGCGCCAACTCTTCCGCCGTCAGCGACGACTCATCAATGATTGACGTGTGCTCACCGATTACAGAGGTGGTGTCATAAACCACGCGTTCGTAGTCGGCGATATAGGAAGTAAGCGGTACCCCAACTACTCTGAGCCGGACAATACTCCCGCCACGCGCCTGCAGGTCTTCAAAGAGTTCGCGCTGCTGTAGAACCGTTTTTTTTACGCTCGCTCGCGCTGCCGAAAATTCACCTGCCGCGAAAAGCTCGAAGCTGTCACTGCCTTGCTCGATGTACACCGGAGCAACTTCCAGCTTGGCGAACCTCTCCGACGTTCGGCCCCACGACTCCACGAACTGACGCTCAAGCTCCTCGGCTGGAAGAACCGAAAATCTGTCTCGGAAGGCGCCAAACGACACCATCTATACGGCTTCCAAGCGGATCAAATCCGGCAAGGCATCTAGCAGAATACTTCTCGGAACTACAACGATTTCTTCGTCATGGCCGCATCCCGCCGTCGCCGGAAGGACCGAACTCAAGGTCACTGTTTCGCGTCTACCGATAACTGCGAAGTCTCCATTGTCGAGCTCCCAGATGTCAGGGCAACCGGATGCATTCGGAGTCCGTCTAGTTGGCTTGCCCTTTCCGTTAGGACGGTGCGGATCTGGCCCCATTCGCTTAGTGAATTTCATCTTTCCTCCATTTGCTGACGACTACTCAGCCTCATAATGAGAGATGACGCTCAAACTGTCAAGAGCCAGTAGCCTCGAGACAGTCGGCCTCCTATCCAGCCGAGTCGTCGGTGCATTCCGTAGTCAGATCAACAACACCATCGGTACATCCCACAGAGGTGGCGAAATAGGTGAAAACGTGTACCGATACCAAAGACCTTGCGGGACTCGAACCCTTCTCCGGAGGTGGCGCTTCGGCGCATTTTGACCCACCGATGTACCGATCGCCTCTTTTAGGTGGCAAAAAAGGAAAGAGCACCCCTGTTAGAGATGCTCTAAATACCTGAATAATGCTCATGCTTGGCTGGCATTATCGACATCTTATCAAACAATTCGGATCTCGCCCTCACCCCCGATGGATTGCGGAATTTGGCCATTCCGCAGGGGGTCCGCGAAGCCCCTTCTGCGCCCGTCGAGTTCCAGATCCATCGCCTGTCGGCCCGACTCAGTGCGGAACAGATCGACGGTGTGATCCAGCGCTATGAATCTGGGGAGAGCGCCCGAGGGCTCGCGGCCGAGTTCGGCATCGCACCCTCTGCCCTACTACGGCTCCTACGCGAACGGAAAGTCATCATCCGCCAGCAAGTTGTCACACCAGACCAGGAGCAGCAGATGGCTCAGGAATACGAAAGTGGCATGACGATGGCCGAGATTGAAGCGGAGCACGGGCTGTCGCATGGCGCAGTCCTTCGATCGCTGCATCGATCCAAGGTTGAGATGCGAGCGAAGGCACCAAGGCAGAAGCGAAACTGACTCGCTAGAAGGGGAACTCGTCGTCGTCAGAATCTGCCTCTTCGATCACAGCAGCTGATCCAACTTCGACCATGCTTTCACCAGAAACTTCTGGAAGCTCTATCAGGCCTTTCGCCCACTCAGATGTCACTGACATTGTTCGGCTGTTGGGCTCGAACTCTTCTGGCAGTTCTGAAATTTTTGCGACGATAGGAACCTGCGCTGAGACACCCGCGATGACGCAGGCTCCAGTTGGAAGTATCGGCAGCGACTCGAACGAGACACGATCCAAGTACGCCACAGCTTTCTCGACGGCATGAATGTCGAGATTATTGATCAGGCGATGGAGGAAATAGTTGTGGAGCTGCGAGATGATCGTTTCTGAAATGTCATGTGGGCGCTGGCTCGCGATCGTCAGAAACACGCCGAACTTGCGGCCTTCCTTGATGATCTCCTCGAAAGTCTCTAGCCGGTAGTCTCGCCACGCCTCACTCTCTCGCGATGAGTCAGTCGAGAGAATATTGTGAGCCTCGTCGATGATCAAGTTGAGATATCGCTCGTTGGATGGATCTGTTTCTTTCTTCTGGTCGTACAGATATTTACAAAGCAGCATCGGCACCACCTTGCGCATTGACAGATTTACGTCCCGCAGGGAGATCACCGCGAGAGGCTTCGTCGAGAGTGGCCGATCAGAAATCTCAATGAGCTTTTTGATGTCAGGGACGCGAGTTTCGAGGCGCTTGATAAGCGGTGACAGGTGCTCACGGTTCGAGAAGCCGCTGATGATGTCGCTGTAGTACTGGAGAACGATCTTGAATCGCACCAAATCAATTCCAGCTTTGACGTTAGAAAAATCAATTGGCAGGGCGGTGATCTTGTCCTTCGTCAAACTTGACCAGCTGGGATCGTCTGGATCGGTTGGGCGTGAACTCCAGACTCCCCAGTAGAACTTTCGTAGCGTGCTGTTGTAGTGCAAATTCGCTTGAAAGTCATCAAGAACGTCCTGCAACTCTTGTGGGGCGCTTGCCCCAAGACAGGTCTGAACCTCGACAAGGAGATTGAAGATCGTCTGTCGATCAATAGATACGTCGTTGCTCTTCGTGGCGCGAAGGACCATCTCACCGATCACGTCGAGGAGATCTGTAGGGTCTGCGAGACGCCGTTCCCAGAAATCGCTAGAGAGAACGCGAGCCAAGAACGGGGCTTGGGTCTTCTCTGTGGCGTCGAGTAGGACTGACCAAAAGGTGACATCTTCTACCGCAGATGCAGGAAGGGGCACGAGTGCTCCGCCGGCAGGGAGGCGAGTTGAAAGAACATACTCTTCTTTGTTCGTTGAGGATGTTATGACCGACGACGAACGAACGCTGCCACCTTTCGGTGTACGGTCGACATACTCTCCGTTGAAGTCGATAAGTACGAACTGCGATCGTGCCCTGAAACCAAGGTCTGCGCCAAATGACTCGAATAACTCGTGGTAGAGCTTTGAGAGCGTATAGGACTTCCCGCTCCCGGTATTTCCAAAGATGCCGATGTGGCTTCCAAAGATTTCATCTACACCAACAACCACCTGCTGCGTGGGCTCCATGGCAAGAGTCCCAATCTCGATCGAAGGCGCGCCAGGAGCGACAAACGTGTGGACGAGACCAAATTCAGCCTCGCTCAGAATGAAGCATTCGTTGTCCAAGAGGGGCATCTCTCGGACGCCTCTCTCGAACTTGCCGCCCTCGAGATACCCGATCAAACTAACGTCGAGTTTTCTCAGCATTCCGTCATCGCTGGTCTTGTAGAAACCAGAAGCGCTGCGATCTTCATCGATATGCTCGCCATCGACTTTCGCAATCAACTCAACAAAGCCTTTGGTGATCTTTATATAGCTTGCGACTGCGACGTTGCGGACTACCCCACCCCGATACAGGAGATGGGCACCGTTCTTGAGCTTGTCGACAAGAATTGTGATCCTGCGGCCTTCGACCGATACGACATGACCAACTCTAAAAACCGCATCACGCTGAAGCTCTGCGTCAATTTCACGCATCAGTGGTTGGATCCTGGACTGCGCGAATATCGAGCGCAATTACTTGGTCGGCAACGGGAACCGCATCGGCCGTAAGCGGCTTGAAATAGGTCTGATGGAGTTGGTCGAGGTTAAGTACAAGCTCGTCCTCACCCTCTTTGGGTTCAAGCGGTGCAACGAACGACACGTTGCTGTTCTTGACCTCTGCTTCAGGGAAAAGATCCTCGTAGTCATCTCGGTCTGAGCGCTTGTAGCAGAAAATGACGACTTGAAGAGTTGGATTCGTGCGGGCGGCGCGTAACACAAGATCACGAATATGCTCGTCACGGAATGAGAATCCGTGCACGAGAAGGAGGCTATTCTCCTTCTCAAGCTCGTTAGCCAGGCGACGAATCAGTTCATAGTACGTCTCGTTCAAAACTGTGGTGGCGAACTTTGTCTTCTCAGGATTAACAATGGCGAGCTTGTTGTATTCAGTGGTGAATGCAACTACTGCAGCCGACGGCGCCTTTCCTGTTGCGCTCTTCAGGAGCTCTGTGACGTCCAGACCTTCGGCTGTCTCGATGGAAAGCAAGTCTTCCGTGGCAAGCTCGTAAGCTGCGCCAACCTCGGCTACAAGTTGGAGTCCGTGATCGTAATAGATCCGCTCAGCGAGACTGTCAGCCTCTTCAACCCGCCAGCCTGCGGAACCATGCAGCTTATAGAGGTCAACGACAGGGATTTCTGAACGTCGCTCGTACCGAGCAGTCTGGCGGAAGCGAGTCGACCCAAACTCCCCAAGGTCGAACTGTGGACGAATCTTGCCACTGAAACCGTCAATGAGTTCAATTCCAAGTTGTTCCAGAGCGACTTCAAACGCCATGTCCACATTCGTAGTGAAGATGTTCGCCTGCTTACCCAGCAGTGACGATCGACGACGGAGGAGTATGTGATTCAGAGTTCTCAGAAACTTCGCGTAAGAAGTGACCACTTCAACGGCTTCAGGGTGAAGCGGGATCAGCTGTTGATTTGGCAAAAGTACGCGTCGGTAGAAGTAGCCCTGAATAGATGCCCGTACGAGCCTTTTTTCATCCTCGGGAGCGACAAAGATATCGAGGGCAGTGAGCACCTTTTCGATGTCGCCAAGCTGGCCGAAAAAGCTGCTCGGAGTTCCAGCGCCGATCAGAAAGTTCAGGTGCGAATCCTGAACCATTGTTCGGAAACGCTCAACAGTAAGACCTTCAGCGCCTGCCGGACGCGGTGGCTGAGGGGTCGTTACTCGCACTTCGGCACTCATAACGGACGCTCCGATCTTTCGACGGATTCGTCGGTTCTCATAAATGCAGGTAACTCAGATGTGGTTGGCGATTTGAATCGCCGCGTGAACACTTTTTTGAATGCAGTCATCCCCCAACGACCCTCGCTTTCTGAGCCTGATTATGACAGTACTAACAGTGCTGTCAAGCACGACCATCTCCGCTCAAAGTCCACTCTGCCGTCGTCGCTTTTTTCCGACTAGTTTGTCTAGTCTTGCGGACGACACTGGATCTTTCGCAAGCCCAACAAGCGCCCGCGCCAACCGATAGTGATCAACGGTCGGCCGAGCCACACCCGTGACTCGGAGTGTGCGGCGTTTGCCGCCAATCATCTCGATGGATGTGGTTGCCTCGCGGTGGCTATCGACAATCGGATTCGGTACTCCGTCGACCGCTGCCTGTATAGCTTGATATGCGCGGCCGGCCTTCTGCGGGAGTGGGGGGAAGGCACTAGTCATTGCTGCTCTATGCGCCAGGGATTCCTTTGCTGTGAATGAAACTGTTGGGGCGTAATAGTCGTGAAGGTCACGCTGATATTGCATCGGGAGGTCTGCGAAAGCTGCGCCATCGCGCTCTTCCCATTCCTGGATAAGGAACTGGCGATGGGTGTGAAAATCGGAGTTAGTAAGTCTTGGCATAGCGAGTTATTTACTATGCGCCACTCCCCCATGATTGCAAGCACGAGCGGCTCGAACTTTGAGCTCATTTCGACACATTCCGTGGTCGAAATAGCAACACCATCGGTACATCGAACAGGGGTGACGAATGTGGCGAAAACATGTACCGATGGCCAAAATACCTAACGGGACTCAAACAATTAAAACCCTGGTCAGGGCCTAAATATGATCAAAGCGTTAATGTACCGATGTACCGATAGAAAACAGAATAACCCCTGATCAGGGGTTATTTATGAGCATAATGCTTATGCTTGGCTGGGGATGAGGGATTCGAACCCCCGAATGCTGGTACCAGAAACCAGTGCCTTACCACTTGGCGAATCCCCATTGTCTACGATTCGTGCACCAACAAATTGTACACTAACTGGGGTCAACGCTCAAGTAGCTAGCGATACACTAGGCTTTTTTGATTGTCGCTTTTGGTGGACGACTAAATTGTCCGTGAATTTCAAAGATGAAGTACGCGCCAATCGCAAGACCGATTGCACCAAAGAGGATACCGATGATGAAGCCGAGGACACTAAAGCTCAAGATTGCATTTACGACAACCGAAACAGCTTCAACGAGAAGTGTCAGGAATAAAAGCACCCAACCCTTCTTCTGCTTTGTCTGTAATGGTTTGACAGCGAGCGCAAGTAAGATACCGTTAGCGACCAAGAACACGAGACTCACTGCCGCATTAAGAACTGCGATACTTGTGTAAGAGCCTGAAACGTAATAGACGCTGCTGGCTGCACCTAGTAACGAAATCGCTGTAAACAATACGCCGGCAGTGACCAGTACTGCAATCCCGCTAAGAATCGCACCGATGAGTGCAATCCACCATACGTTACTTCCAAGCCACTTCTGTCCCGCTGCAGGTAAGTGTGGGACACTTTTCGCCCATCCAAGTACTAGCTTCTCAAGTTTGTTGATCAACTCCATCATAACTCCTTGTTAATTAGCTCAATAATAGCGCTTCACGGCCGTTTGAGCAACTATGTACGACGTCCCGGCCACATGCCCCATGACGCCCATGCTGCGAGAATACCAAACGCGATACTAATGAATACCGCCCATACTCCAGGCATTACCTGCACGCTCGTTCCGAGAAAGCCAACATTACCAACAATGCCTTCTTTAATAACCAACCAAATCGTAATCTTTGCCCAAATCAAAGCAACGAGCCAACCACAGACCATACTCACCCAGCGAAATGCAGGACTAAGTGGCATACGAAGAAGGAACGGTATCGCAAATACTTCAACCGTCACTAAGAAAGAGGCCAAGAAGTAGCCAGTACGCGCGCCTCCGGGAAAACCAAAATCAGTGACAAGTTTCAAGAAATCATCAAAACTGAACAACTGGGCAACTGCCATAACGACAAGAATAACCGCATAAAATGTCGCCATTCGTTTCACGTCTTTGGTCTTTGGAACTGGGCTGGAAGATGTCTGTGCGAATACACTCATGCTAAAAGTATACACCTTCGTCCTCAGGCGTGAACTATCAAAGATATAGTGTTGTCATTTTTGATATTACGCTTGCGCTTTTGACTGTAGTCCATTACAGTATCAACCAGCGAAAGTTACAAAAACAAACATAACTCCAAAAAAAGCACAAAAAGCTCCATATGTTGTGACTGACTCGCTATACGATATCCACCACAACAAAAAAGGAAATACCGCTCAAAATAGGCGGTATTTTCTTTTGACTCGTTTTAGACGTTATTCAGCTTTTAAAGAATTGGCAGCGCGCCACTTGGCAATCTCGGCATGATTACCACTCAGAAGGATTTTAGGGACTTCGAGACCATTAAATTCAGATGGTTTCGTGTATTGAGGGAACTCAAGTGTTTCGCCGTCAGAGAAGCTTTCAATCTCTGCACTCATCTCGCCGCCAAGTACTCCAGGAATAAGTCGCACGATCGAGTCGATAATCGTCATTGCTGGTAGTTCTCCACCGGTTAATACATAGTCGCCAACACTCACTTGTTCATCAACCAATGTCACAATCCGCTCGTCGTAGCCTTCGTAGCGCCCACAGATAAAGATATAGCCCTGATCCGCATCGGCATACTCTTGCGCGAGTGACTGCTTCCAGCGCTGTCCTCGTGGGGTCATAAGCAGTACTTTAGCGGTTGGGTCAGCTTCCTTAGCTTTTGCAACGGCAGCGAACAATGGCTCGGGCTTCAAAAGCATCCCATCACCCCCACCATACGGTGTATCATCAACTTGCTGACGCGGACCTATACCAAAGTCGCGAAGATTTACCATCGAAAATTCGACAGCATTTTGTTGCTGGGCTTTCCATAACATCGAGGTATTTAAAACGCCGTCGAACATTTCGGGGAATAAGGTAATAACTTGGATTTTTTTCATCTGTTACCAGTGTACGCTAGAAATAAAAAAACTGCCCTAAAAAAGGCAGTTTCTTATACACATAGGCTCTCAACAAATGTGGTGATTCGTTGCTCGCGTGAGCTTTTGTCTCGCAGTTCAAGATGTTCTGAACTTAAGCGTAATTATATATCAAGGTCGTCGAGTTCCGCAAGCTCTGCTCGCGTCTTTTTTGAGTAGTCAGACGTATTGTCCACAGGCTCATCTGTAGAAGTTTCCACAGGTGGCTCTTCGACTGGCTCATCCGACGCATTTGCATCAACGTCATCCTTCGAAGGTGGTGTGTACGAAGCAATAATTGGACCGTCTTGCGCATCATTATTAATGATTTTTAAGTTATATCGAGCGTCATTTTTTGTGCCAAGTGCACGAAGGAGGGTGCGAAGACTCTGTGCAGTAATTCCACGCTTACCGATGACACGGCCAAGATCTTCTGGATTGACGGTAAGTGACAAAAGCACCCCTTTTTCGTCAATGATCCGATCGACAACGACATCGTCAGGATGGCCGACGACAGATTTTACGATATATTCTATGAATTGCTGGTCAATTGTGGACATGTTCCCCCTTAATGCCTTACGGTCACGCGCAATGTTATCGTAATTTAATTGTAGCATATGCGCGATACAAAAAACTCCCACGCTTGTGGGAGTTGTAATAGTTCAAAGGATGATCTATGCTTCTGCTTCGTCGGTTGCAGCTTCTTCAGCGGCAACTTCGGCTTCGGCAACTGGCTCTTCAGTTGGTTCTTCGACAACTTCAGGCGCTTCTTCGGCAACAACTTCTTCAACTTCTGGAGCTGGTTGGTTCTTGCGAAGCTTGTCGCTGTGGCGAATCGTCTTTGTCTTGTCAGTCGTTGGCTCAACAACCCATGAAGGAAGTTTGACGCCAGCGTCTTTAAGGAGCTTGACCACGCGAGGTGTTGGTTGTGCACCATTGTCGAGGAACTTTTGTGCCTCTTCGACTTTAACGGTCACATCCTTAGTGTGTGGGTTGTAGCTACCTACATAAGAAACGACACGACCACTTGATGGGTGACGTTGAGATTCTTGAACAGCTAAACGATACGTTGCGTATCCTTTGCGTCCAACACGTTGCAATCGAATTGCGAGCATAAAACAGAACTTCCTTTGACTCTTTGGTTAGCGGTATTAGCTAACACTTTAAAATAATTTTAACTCTCGATTGATTTTACACTGTTTTACTCTGTAAGTCAATCGATATATCGGGGTAAACGAGGATGATTACGCGTGATACTGCAAGAGTGCTTCTTTTGCTGCTACTTGTTGTGCGGCTTGTTTGCTTGGACCAGTTCCCTTGCTAATCAAACGATCGCCAGAATACACACCGAGGGTAAAGATCTTATCATGGTCAGGACCGACTTCTTCAATCACCACGTAGCGAGGTGTGACACCATCTTTCCGTTGCATCACCTCTTGCAGGTGAGATTTAGGATCGCGCCAGCTCCCAATTTCAAGAATGGCATCAAGCTTAGAGCTAATGTGCTTCGTAATAAAGACCGCAGCGTCGTCGTAGCCACGTTCAAGGTAGATTGCACCGATCAATGCCTCAAAGGCATTAGCGAGGATCTGCATACGCGCACGATCACTTCCCTGCTTCTCACCGCGACTCATACGCATCAATGGTTCGTAACCAAGCAAAGCTCCCGCTTCCCCAATGCTCTCGGTACGAACAAGTGCCGCACGCCAACTCGTAAGGATTCCTTCGGCTTCTGAATAATTTCGGAAAAGAAAATCAGTAACCACAAGCTCAAGCACGGCATCGCCGAGGAATTCAAGACGTTCGTTATGCTCGGTCACGCTCTTCCGATGTTCGTTGACATAACTTCGGTGCGTGAAAGCCGTAATCAAAAGATCGAGGTTTTCAAATTCAAAGCCAAGGCTCTCACGAGCAAATGCTTGGTACGGTTCCGTTTGCATTCCTGACACTAGAGGTTCTCCTGCCTAATGCGCTTCATAGCAAGAAGCATTAATTTACCAATATCTTCGTATTCAATTGCATCGAGAGCATCGTGGAACTTAAACCACTTAATGCCGTTCATCCATTCTTCTTTTTGAATGTCGTTTGTGTCTCCCATCGCACGGACAAGATAGATTTGAGTCGTCATGAGGACGAGCTTATCGATACGGCGGTAACGGAAATGAATCTTTCCAAGCCATCCAAGCACATCAACTGTCTTAAGACCTGCTTCTTCACCGATTTCTCGGCGTGCGGTTTGCTGTGCGGTTTCACCTTCTTCGATGTGTCCCTTTGGAATTGTCCAACGGTCTTTTGCGTCTTGGATTAAGAGAATCTCAATTCCCTCTTTGCCACGACGAAAAACGATACCCCCGGCCGTTGGCTCGCGAACTATCTCCTGAATTGATGGTTTTTTTCGTGTAAAGTATTTTTTAAACTTATCAAACTGTGGTGCTGCCATCAGTGGCTCCCTCTACAAGCGTGCGGTAGGCTGTTCCAAGAACGCCGTTCACAAACTTACTCGAGTTATCGGAACCAAACGCTTTAGCAAGTTCGACTGCTTCGTTGATTGCTACCTTCGGTGGAACGACTTTTGCTTCATTCAGCAATTCGTAGACGCCAATACGAAGGATGTTGCGATCAATACGTGCAATCTGATCGATTGGCCAGTCCGGGGCAATAGGCTGAATTTTTTCATCAATGCCTTTTTGCTCTTTTAGAACTCCGCGGACCAACGCATCGACAAAGTCAGTGTCATCAATAGCTGTTTCGTAGCGCTCCAGGTTTCGACCTAGAACTTCTGCTACATCAACAGTTGTGTCACCACACTCGGTTCGAAATTCGAACTCGTAAAGTGTCTGTAAGGCAACGATGCGACCGAGATGACGATTAGATGCCATAATGCGTTTGTTTCTCTTTTATTGTAATTTAAGGTGTAAAAGCAAGGAAGCGAAGGATTACTTCGCTGCTTTAGTTGCTGGTTTTACTGGTGCAACAGTGGCCTTTGCTACTTTTTTACCAGTTTCTTTACGTGTTGCAGTTGCTTTGACTGGTGACTTGCCGTTTACACGACGAGCGAGAACCAGGCGCAAGTGACTACGTCGTAGGCCGGTTTTGCGCGGGCTACTCTGTTTCTTTGGTTGTCCCATTAAATGTGCTCCTTATATAGGTATTATTAAAACTTGTTCGTATTATACTATTTATCGCCCCCTTACTCAAGTGGTTATGCTTATAGCGCCATTTGTTATATGATAGTTTTAATATGCCAAACGAAACAAACACACCCCAAGATGAAGAAACATTAGCAGCACGACGAATTCTAGGAATGACACCACGTCAGGCGGCACTCGCTGGCGGTGCGGTTGTCTTGGCAGGGGCGGTCGTACTTGGACCAACTATTTCAAACGAGATAAAAAAGGATGACCGTGCAAGTTCGTTGAGTGCAGAAAATACACACAATACTACCGTACTCACTGAAATTCATTCAGATGCATTAGCAAAAGTAGACCCAGCTAATATTGTCGGCATGTTCATGATTAATGAACAAAGTGACACAATTAATCAAATCAGCCTTGATATTGCTCATAGCCAACCTGAGTACATACATGGTGATCAAGCGACAAAAGATTTTATTGACTATACCATTTTAGAAAGTGGCAAAGCACAAGGCTCTTATAATCTTGGTGATAATTTTGTTGAAACTAAAGCAAAAATTGACGGTAAAGATACACTCATCGTACAAGACGCAACTGGCGTTGCAGAGCAGCTACAGCAACAGCAATTGAGTACACCCGACGGTGATGGTTCAACTATCCCTACCGTAGATACTCACTAAATCTATAGAACGATACTAACGAGCCGGCCTGGAACATAAATGATCTTGGCCGGTTTTTGATCGCCGACAAACTTGGTAACATTTTCATGTGCAAGCGCCTGAGTTTTTACCTCTTCAGGATCGGCATCTTTGGCAATCGTAATTTCACCACGAAGTTTTCCATTTACTTGAACGGCGATTGAGATCGTATCTTCAACGATTAAAGCATCATCCCACTGTGGCCACGTCGCGTTCTGAACAAGCCCTTCACCACCAAGTTGTGCCCATAGCTCGTCCGCCATGTGGGGCGCAAATACGGCAATCATTTGTGCTAATGCAACGAGTGCATCGTGCCACGCTTTTTCAGAGAAGCCATCAAGTTTCAGCTTATACAAATCATTAACAAATTCCATCAATCCGGCGATTGCTGTGTTAAAGCTTTGGCGGCGAATGTCATCGGTCACTTTTTTAATCGTCTTATTCAATGCAACAGCAAGTTTTTGGTCGTTTACTTCGCTTGTTTTATCGGCCTCAAGATATTGTTGCGTTACGGTCCAAACGCGATTTAAGAATCGATACACGCCGGCAACTCCCTTGGTACTCCAGCTCGCGTCGAGTTCAATAGGGCCCATAAACAAGAGGTACGTTCGGAGCGCATCGGCACCATAGCCAGAATCGATCACATCAAGTGGGTCAACGACGTTGCCCTTACTTTTGCTCATCTTTGTACCGTCTTCGGCATTAATATAACCGTGATAGATAAGCTTCTTAACTGGTTCTTTAAAGTTCACGAGACCCATGTCGTAAAAAACGTGCGTCCAGAAACGGACGTATAGCAAGTGAGCGACTGCGTGGTCACCCCCAACATAGACGTCGACTGGGTTCCAATAGTTAACCGCTTCGGGGTCCCAAGCTTGCTCTGTGTTCTGAGGATCAGCGTAGCGAAGTAAATACCAGCTACTACACGCATAGCCGTCCATTGTGTCGGTTTCGCGCTTGGCTGGCTTGCCACATTCGGGGCAGGTTGTGTTTACCCAATCCTCTGCACGTGCCAACGCAGAAAGCCCGTCACCCTTTGGTGCGTAATCTTCGATTTCAGGCAGGACAACAGGAAGTTGGTCTTCAGGAACGGCAACTGCACCGTGATCAGGGCAGTGAATGATAGGAATCGGCGCACCCCAATAGCGTTGACGGCTAATCAGCCAGTCCCGCATTTTGTACGTCGTCTTTTCACGACCAAGTTTCTGTTCTTCCAACCATGCAACAATGTCTTCACGAGCTTGGCTTGATTGCATGCCGTCGAACTTGCCGCTATTAATCATGACGCCTTCGCCATGGTAATTTTTGCCGCCGACTAATAGCTCAAAGCTCGTTGCGTGTAATTCGTCGGAGACTTTTGAAAGCGCTTCGGTTTCGTTCAACCATTCAACGGTGAATTTATTTTTTTCATCAGCTTCAAGTGCAGTCTCGACTTTTTCATCATCAATGAGATCGAATAGCAATGCATTTGCTTCGATACGACGGGCCACGTTTTTGCTGTGCGCAAAGTAGTTATGGTGCATCTTGCCCGTTTGGCTGACGAGTTGAACGTTGGCATAGCCTGTCTCTTCGGCGATTTCGCGAATGGCTGTTTCAACGATATCCTCGTTCTCTTCACGACCACCGCCGACGAATAAGTTACCGCCGTTTTTTGCGCCCCAGTTAATCGAAAGGTACGTATTCGTCCTAGGATCGCGAACAATGGCGACAATACTTTGACGGAATTCAGGATTTTCTTGTGGAACACCGGTTTCGGGCTCAACAACGGCAATAACAGGAAGATGGAATTTCTCGGCAAACGCCAAGTCGCGTTCATCATGTGCAGGCACTGCCATAATTGCACCTGTTCCGTAGCCACCTAATACATAGTCAGCGACCCAAATCGGCGTTTTTTCGCCACTTGCCGGGTTAATCGCATACGAACCAGTAAAGACACCTGTTTTTTCTTTCGTGTCATTCGTGCGTTCAATTTCAGACTTCTTTACAGCCGCTTTGACATATTCCTCAAGGTCTTCTTTAAAATCTCCAATGCCAAGTTGCAACGAAAGCGGGTGTTCCGGCGCCAAGACGATAAACGTTGCGCCAAAAATGGTATCTGGGCGTGTTGAGAAAACAGTGACGACATCGTCACGATTCTCAACCTTGAACTCAAGTTCAGCGCCAACCGATTTGCCGATCCAGTTTGTCTGTGCCGTCTTAATCTTTTGCGGCCAGTCAAGGTCTTCAATTTCATCAAGCAAAGAATCTGCGTAATCAGTGATCCTAAAGAACCATTGTTTCAATAATTTCTTTTCAACAAGACTGCCACAACGCCAACAATGACCACCTTCGACTTGTTCGTTTGCAAGTACGGTTTTATCAACAGGACACCACCATTGCAGTGATTCCTTTTGGTAGGCTAAGCCCCGTTCGAATAATTTCGTAAATACCCACTGTGTCCACTTGTAATACGAAGGATCGCTGGTGTTAATCTCACGAGACCAATCGATACTCACACCCATTCGCTTAAATTGGTTTTTAAAGTTTGCAATATTCGTGGCTGTCGCAATTTTTGGTGAAGTCCCCGTTTTGATCGCATAATTTTCAGCAGGAAGTCCAAACGTATCCCACCCAATTGGGTTAAGGACATTTTCACCGTGTTGGTGATGGAAGCGTGCGATCGCGTCAACAATCGCCCAGCTAAAAGCGTGTCCCGTGTGCATCCCAGCACCACTTGGATACGGAAACATACCTGACACATACATCTTTTGTTTCGATGGGTCGGTTTTTACCTCATTGGCTTTCTGGTCCTCCCAGATTTGTTGCCACTTCGGTTCGATTTCAGACGGATTGTAGCGCTGCATAACTTTTATAAGTATAGCAAATCGTTACCGACGTTAACAGAGGCGTTATGGAGAATAAAGTTTAGTTGAACTTTGAGAAGAAATTCTGTTTGATTTGAAGCCATGCCGGAGATTGGCGAACCAGCTTTGATTCTTCTTCTGTCGAGTGAAGCACTATCTTCACTGCTTCTTCGAGATAGATACCGCCTTGTGAGCCTTTGAAAAGAATTGCCGCACCCGGTTCAAGTGACTTGTGTACGAAAGCGCCTGCTTCAAGTGCCGTCTTGAAGCTGACGACGTGACAGCCGTTCGAGCGAGCTGCTGGTGCGAGGTACTTTTCGGCTTCCTCGCCAACGGTCACAACGTGCGCAAGTTCATTAGCATTACAAATCTTTCCGATTGCTTCATGAGCAGCTGGAGATGCATCCCCAAGTTCATTCATGCTTCCTAAAACTGCAATACGCTGCGGAACAGATAATTGATATAACGTTGCAAGTGCGGACGAAGCAGCAAGTGGGCTTGAATTGTAGGTATCATCAATAATAATTGTGTCTTCAACGCCGCGAAGAATATTCATACGACCATTCACTGCGCGAATCTTTGCGAAGCCACGACGGAGCTCGTCTTCTTTCATTCCCAAGCGGATACCAACAGCGCCGGCGGCAACTGCAGCACGAATACTATGTTCACCCGCTATTTTAAGCGTCACTTTAATCCCCATGTCGAATTCACCGCGAACACTAAAGAGTCCCGTAAATCCATTCTCGAGTGTAAAATCTTCTTCCATGAAGTGATATTCGGCTGTTTCGGTAATACCGTAGGTGTTGATGTGAGCGTTAGTCAGATCTTGCGCAAATTTCCCATCAATATTGTCACGATTGATCAGTGCGTACTCACTAAAATTAGCCGCAGAAAGTTCCTCAGCTGCAACGGCGTCAATTGTCTTAAAGAATTCCATGTGCTCTTCGGATACTGCAGTCACCACAGCGATATATGGTTTCGCATAGGTGCCAAAATGGGGGACTTGGCCAATACCATCACTTCCTACTTCTTGGACAATCACATCAATATCACTTGGACTATGTATTCGTTTTCGCGCGGCTTTAAATATCTCAAGCCATGAGCCAATACTCTTAAGGTTCTCCGGGTACTCGATACCCAAGATAGCTAGTGGCGTGCTCAGTTCCGCATTGTGGTTGCCCTCATGCAGGCGGACACGAAATTTCTCAGAAAGAATTGTCCCAATGGCCACTTTTGTACTGGTCTTACCAACCGAGCCGGTGACAATCACTAATTTAATATCAGGGTGCCTATGAAGATATTTCTTCACGTACCCCTCAAGCCTGCGTTGGATAAACGTTTTAAACATTAGATCTATTATCGCATAGATTAAGCGCAGAGAGATACGAATAAAACAAAAACACGCCTCCGTTTAAGGGGAGACGCGCTTTCGGCTGCTGCGCGCCCACCCGGGACGCCGTTTTGTGAAACATGTTTATTTTGTCGCGCAGAGACTTTGTCCCATGCGCATCAGCATAGTGTCATTATGCCTCCTTTTTACCATAAGCACAAGTGTTCGTTGTCAGAGGTCGCACTAGTAATATATTTGAGAATATGCTTAACTAATAACTGTTCAGAAGCACAACGCGTACCAAAGTGGCGTCGAGCGCTTATCTCACCATAGATATTCTCTCTTCTTCACCGTAATACTGTCGTCATGGTCGATCTGGCAACAAGTAATTAGAGAAGAAAAGAAGTAGATATCCAATATGGCATCACAAAATCTTTTC